>CALOEW010000066.1:0-116132 GCA_942492445.1 uncultured Gammaproteobacteria bacterium | reverse complement strand
TCGAATGGCCGGGAAGTGCCCGATCCTTCTTGTGATTCATGCAGCTTCCCGCCACCGCAGTGAATTGGCCGGTAGATCGCAGCCGGGCTGGAACGCTTCTGAACGAGGTGCAGGGTAGTGGAAATTTACAACGATCAGTCGCTGATAACAATGGTGCGGGCGGAAGAAGGCTGCCCCGATAGCGGTGAAACCGGACCCGGTTGTGCCCCGGTTCGTTGGCATGACGGGCCGTTGCCGCCACGTATCCGGCAGGAGCTTCAGTCTCCATCGTTCAACTGGCAGTCCGGATTCGCAGGGAAATACAACAGCTCCGAATTTCAGCAGGGTTTCTCAATTTCATAAATGGCTTCCATGACCGCGTCGATTCGACTCTGCATCACCGCCTGGGCATCATAGAGGCCGCGATTGTAAAAGTACGGCCCCAGTTCCCGGCTCAGGAAATCCAGCAGGAACTCCGCCTCGAACTGGCCAAGCTCCTGGTTCAGCTCCATTTCGAAATAATCGCGGATCTTTTCCACCAGTTGCTGCTTCTCGTCTTTACTGAACTCGATGTCGGGCATCGTGGCCGAGGCTCCTCACGCTGAATTTCGCGATGCATTGATATTGCCATACAACGATCTGACGATCATTTTTTCATGCAGTTCCAGCTCTTCCTCGCGACCTTCCCGGCGCAGTCGGTGACAACGCATCAGGGCCGCCTGTTGAATCACCAAAAGTGGCAGAACCACGTTTTCGCGCAACTTGATGCTCAATCGGGCCCTGGGATTGTCCTCCAGCAGGATCTCCTGTTCCGCCACCTTCAACACCATTTCCCTGGTGAGCAGGTACTCTTGGTAAATCATGCGCCAGAAGTCCCCAAACCTGGAATCGAGCTCCATGTAGCGGGTCAATTCGAAATTGGACTTTGGCCAGGTTCTGCATGGCGTTGGAAATCAGTGCACGGAAAAACACCCGAGCCGTGGTACAGCGCCTTACAGCCTTCCAGGGCACCCTCCTTCTCCTCGCATCCTTCAGGGCGCTGCCGAGACCAAAATAGCCGGGTACGTTCTGTTTCAATCTGTGCCCAGGCGCCCACGAACGGAATGGCGCGCAAATCCAGAGCAGTTCCCGGTCGTTGTCTCCCCGTTGGACCGGGCGGCTGCCGATGTTGGCCAGATTGTAATATTTCAAGGGTGCTCATTTCCTCCAGATAGGGCAGGAACAGCTCATGTTCCTTGAACGCCTGGTATTTTTCGTAGCTGCGCTGGGCCAGGTTTGATCAGGTCGCGCTGCTTGTCATTCAGCTCCCGCTCGGGGCGGTCATAGAGATTGTTTTCCAGCCCTGCAGCGTCAACTAGCTGCAGATTGTGTTGCGCCGCCTCCTCGATACCGTAGTGGGAGCTGATGGTCTGGCCCTGCACGGTCATCTGAATCTGGTTGCTCTCGATCTTCTTGCCCAGGCCGGCATAAAAAAGATAGGTGTTGCCACCGCCCCGTGCCGGGTGGTCCGCCACGACCGTCGAAAACTGTACTTCGATACCAGTTCCCGCCGACACCGGGTAAGGTCCTCCTTGGCCCGGTAAATAGCCCAGTTAGCCATCAGGTAACCGCCGTCCTTGGTGCCGTCAGAAAAGCCCAGCATTACGGTCTGCGCTGATTCCGCGGCGCTGAGCAGGTGCTCCCGGTAAACCGGGTTGGCATAGATGCACTGCATGGATTCACCGGCATCGCCAGGTCCTTGATAGTTTCGAACAGCGGCACGATATCGACGGTCAGAGGCTGCTCCTTCCAGCCGCACAGCCTGAACAGGGCATAGCCCGTGCCATATCCACCGGCCCGCGACAGTGGCTGATGATGTAGCGATGGCAGCCCCGCTCCCCATTGGCCTGCTGTATATCCTGAATGACCTGGAAAGACTTCAACGTATCCTTCAACACCGGTTCATCGATGGTTTCGATGGCCACTGTTCCCGACAATAGAAACAGTTGCTCAAGCCTGGCCGCCTCATCGACACTGTCATTATCGACGCCGGCCAGGCCGTCGTGCAGGTTGGCAAGCTCGTGCATGGTACGGGCGATGACTTCGCTGGACTGGCGAATATCCAGGCTGGCAAAGTGGAAGCCGAACAACTTCACCTTACGCCGGAACGAACTGAGCCTGTCGGCGTAGAGCCCCTGCTTGTTCTCGGTCAGTGTTTTCTCGATCCGGTCGAGTGCGGCAATCAACTCAGGCTCGGTGAGCTGATAATCCGGCGCTGTTTCCGACAGTTCCGCGTGAAGCTTCTTTTCCACGGCTTCCAGAGCTTCGTAGATCCCCGAGAAGGTCAGCCGTCGTTTCAATTCACGAATGTCCTGGTGGTAGCAGGAGGCAACCGCGTAGCGCAGCTTGGCCGCCACCCGGCGTGTAATGTCCACGGTCACGAAGGGATTGCCGTCGCGGTCCCCTCCAGGCCAGAATCCAACGGTCATGATGCGCGGGTTATCCAGGACAACCCTGGCGTGACGGTCCGCCAGGCGGTCCACCAGCTTACCCATGACCGGATAAAAGATATTACCCAGGTACCAGGTAAGCAGCACGGCCTCGTCGTAGGGTGAGGGCTTGTCCTTCCGGTAAAATGGCGTGTTGCCCAGCTGCAGCAGCAACTCCCTGACACTGGAAAGTTCACCCTGCGCGATTGCGCGACTCAGATCATTGATGATCGCCAGTACCTGGCCAGTATAAAACTGGGTAGGGTGGGCGGTCAGAATCACCCGCACTCCGAACTTGATCAGTATTTCCGCAAACCGCTTCTCCTCGTCCTCGACCTCCACGCGGTCCAGAATCCGTTGCAGCACGTTGTGGCTGTCAAGCTGATGAATCTCATGGTATGCGGCGTCCTCCAGGGCGTCCACCAGGACCACCTGGCGCTCAACATACTGGATGACCTTGAACAGAAACCCGGCCCTGTCCTTTTCATTGAAGTCGGGTTTGTGAGTGTCGAAAAATTCCTCGATGATAGCAGCGGGGTCTTTGCCTGCCCGCAGGCCTTCGTCACAGGCTACTTCCAGCAGCGGCAACAACAGTCCTGTCTGTTCGACTGCGTCGAGAGGCAGTGTCAGGAACAGCCCGTTGTACAACTGATACTTCAGCTCAACCTGCTCGGCAAAGGTTCTGGAAACGGAATCACTCATGGAACGTGCTTCTCTCGGATCGGTTCAGGCTGGCGCCAGGAGGCTTTGGTTAGAGTGTACCATCTGCTGGCACATGAGTTAGGGATCCCTCTTCACCGGCCTGCTGATGTCCGGATTATTCATGCCTGAACCGCAGAGACCGATATATCCCTCAGGATAACCCTGAAAACGGGGGTCGGGAGGTCGAAGAAGGCAACCGTACTCCAGCCGGGCCAAGGTGAGCCAGGTCAACCGAAAAAGTTAAAGGAGCGAATGCGTATGTTGAAAAGACTGTTTCTGGCTTTTGGCCTGCTGTCGATATCCAATCTGGCGGCGGCGCAATGGATCGGCGGCATCGGCTATTTTGACCTGACGGCCGACATCGATGGGATTGAGGTGTCTCCGGACATCATCGGCTTCAGTGTCGGCTATGAGTTCGAAACCACCCTGCCCGATCTGACCATCATTCCCGGGATGAGCCTGTATCTGGATGCCGATGACGACATCGTTGACGTGACCAGCCCCGGTCCTGCGAGGGTCAGGGTGGAAACCGACCTGGGAATGGGATTCCATGTGCGCTTTCAATGGCAGGGAGACTCCGGACTGTATTTCTTTCTGGCGCCGAGCTTCTCCCGTTTCGACATCGACGGCCGTGAACCGGTAATCGTGGACGGCGAGGTCATAGGTCGGGCCATCGTCAACGACGACGAGTGGTATGCGGGTGGCAGCCTGGGTATAGGCTACAGGGCGACCGAGCGGATCAGCGTCGAATTTTCATTCGATGAATACGGGGATTCCGACATCTTCGGTTTTGCCCTGCGTTACGCTTTCTGAGCAGACCAGGCCGTCAAGGTAATTCCGTTCGGCACCGGGAGCCGGGAGGGTTCAGTTCTTCCCGGCCTCCATTATGGCGATTTTTTCCTGGACCTTCGCTTCCAGGTCGCCCTTGAACCGGTTGATCCGTGCGCGAATCTCCTGATCGCCGGTGCCCAGCATCTGTGCCGCCAGAATCCCTGCGTTGCGGGCTCCATCGATTGCCACCGTGGCGACCGGGACGCCGGGCGGCATCTGTACGATAGAGAGCAGCGAGTCCTCCCCGCCCAGGCTGGCGGTCCGGACCGGCACACCGATCACCGGCAGCGGACAAAGCGACGCCACCATACCCGGCAGATGCGCAGCGCCGCCGGCGCCGGCGATAATCACCCGGAGGCCACGCTGTTCGGCAGCCTGGGCATAGTCGTAAAGGCGCCTGGGCGTACGGTGCGCCGATACGATGGTCATCTCGTAATCGATTTCAAGCTCATCGAGAACATCGGCGGCGGCCTGCATGACAGGCAGGTCCGAGTCGCTTCCCATGATGATGCCGATCCTGATTTCATTCATAATCGATCCTCGCCTTCAATTCGCAGCACGCTACTGACCTGCCTGGCTTTGTCCCGCGCCCGGTCGAGGTCAGAATCAAGAACGGTGACATGCCCCATTTTGCGGTAAGGCCGGGTTTCGGCTTTGCCGTACAGGTGCACAGAGACTCCGTCGATGGCCAGCGCCCGGCCAAGCCCCTGTACCAGCGGCCGCCCTGCAAATCCGGGTTCCCCAAGCAGGTTCAGCATGACCGCCGGGCTCAATAGCTCGGTTGAACCCAGTGGCAATCCCACTATGGCACGTAAATGCTGTTCAAACTGATCGGTCACACACGCCTCGATGGTGTAGTGCCCGGAATTGTGGGTTCGCGGGGCCACTTCATTGACCAGCAACCGCCCCTGCCGGTCCAGGAAAAACTCGACACCGAAAATACCCACCCCGTCCAGTGCCCTGACCGTGTCTATGGCCAGTTGCCGGGCCTGCTGAGCCAGAACGTCGTCGATGCGCGCCGGCACCAGCAGTTGGTCGAGAATATTCTGCTCGGGCTTGAATACCATCTCCACCACCGGATAGCAGCGGATCTCTCCATCGATTGCCCGGACCACCATCACTGCCAGCTCCCTGGCGGTATCGATACGCCGCTCCAGCAGACTTGGTGACTTCAGGTGCCGGTCGAAGTCGGTTTCGCTCTCAAGTACCAGCACACCGCGACCGTCGTAGCCACCACGGCGCACCTTCTGTACCAGCGGATAACCGAATCGCCGAAAAGCTGCCGCAGCGGGCCGATCCATGGGGACAAACTCAGCCGTCGGAATACCTGCTTCCGTATAGCGCTGCTTCTGCTTCAATTTATCCTGGATCAGCGCCAGCAGGTGCGGATCCGGAAGGATCACGTGGCCCTGGTCAACCAGTTCAATCAGCGGCTCGGTATCGATCGATTCGATGTCGTAGGTGGTAACCTCGCAGGACTCCACCAGTTCCCGCATGCGATTGGCGTCGTCGAAATTACCTACGATTTCATGACCGGCAAGCTGGCCGGCAGGCGAGTTGCGTTGGGGATCCAGAACGGTGACCGCACATCCGAGCTTGTGAGCGGCCATGACCATCAGCCGGCCAAGCTGGCCGCCACCGATGATACCGATACGTTTGACGGGGTAGGGGAAACTGTCCTGCACTGAACTTTACGACCCGGATCTAAATCGGGATTTTAACCGGAATCCACATAAAAAAGAACTCGTTGAACGTTTGCGCAGGTCCTGGGTAGCCACACTTCGATCACCCGGAGCCACGCCTTTGACCCGGTCGGGCGGTTATACTGCGCATAACCCATCGGGAGCAGCACCAATGCCACAGCCAGGATCACTGCGTAAGACCAAGATTATCGCCACCGCGGGACCAGCCTGTGCCGACGTGAATACCCTGCTTTCCATGATCCACGCCGGGATGAATGTAGTGCGACTCAACCTGTCCCATGGCGATTTCAGCGGGCACGGCAAACTTGTCAGGGCCGTCCGCGAAGCAGCCCTGCTGGCCCAGCGCCATGTGGCCATACTGGCGGATACGCGTGGCATCGAAGTTCGCACCGGGATGCTGGAGAACGGCCCGGTAGCGCTGGTGGCCGGTGAGACTTTCTCCCTGTTCACCGGCCAGCGGCCTGGTAACAGGGACGGGGTGTCCATCAGCTACAGGAAGCTGCCGGCCGAGGTCACTGTCGGTGATGCCATTCTGCTGGACGACGCAGCCATCGAACTCAAAGTCCTGTCCAGCACGCCATCGGTGATCCATTGTCAGGTGGTGTACGGTGGCACCCTTGGCGACAGAAAAGGAGTAAATCTTCCCGGCATCTCACTGTCCATCAGCGCAATCAGTCCCGAATTCCGCGCCCGGCTGGAGCGTGAAGTCCGGTTCGCAGTCGACCATCAGGTGGACTATCTTGCGGCCTCCTTTGTCCAGTCCGGACCGGAAGTTGAACACATCCGTGAGTTGCTCGGACAACACGGCAGCGACATCCCCATCATCGCCAAGATCGAGAATCGGGCAGGCGTGGAAAACTCCGAAGACATTATTGCCGCAGCCGACGGCATTATGGTGGCAAGAGGCGATCTCGGTGTGGAGCTGCCCCTTGCCGAAGTGCCCGGAACTCAGAAACGGCTCATCCGCGATACGGTGAGGAACGGTAAACCGGTAATCACCGCCACCCAGATGCTGGCGTCAATGGAATCCAGCCCCAAGCCGACCCGGGCAGAGGCCAGCGACGTAGCCAACGCCATTCTCGACGGCACTTCGGCAGTGATGCTGTCTGGCGAAACCGCGGTGGGGAAATACCCGGTCCAGTCAGTCGGCACCATGGCGGCAATTGCACTGCGGGCAGAGGCATCGCTGCGTGAATTCGGCTTCCTGCAGACGATCCGGATGAACGCCGTCGACAGGGTTGCCGAGGCAGTAGGCCAGTCGGCGGCGCGCCTGGCGGAGCAGTTGCAGGCCACCGCCATCGTGACCCTGACCGACTCTGGATACACGGCCCGGCTGATTTCGAAACATCGTCCGGAATGTGCCATTATCGCGGTGACCGGCAGGGAGTCGGTTGCCAGACGTCTGGCGATGAACTGGGGGGTACTGCCGCTCCTGTGCACTGATCAGGAATCCGGTGACGACGAACGCACCCGGTTTGGTTGCGAGCTGGCCAGGCAACTGGGCTATCTGGAGTCCGGCGATACCGTGGTAGTCACTCATGGTACCCGGCCCGATGCCGGCGGAACCGACATGATCCGGGTCATGAGCGTGGTGTAATCGCCGGTTTCGATGCCCAACTGCTTTTTAATGCAAAGTACTTGACAAACTTTTAACAAAACACCAACCTCAGCTCTCATGGAAAAGCTTCGAAACAAATCGGGCAATGGCGTTGGTAACACGACCGCGCTGCATGAACGTGCCGAACAGAACCTGCAGTACATTCGGGAGTTGATGGAAGGTTCCGCGTCCTTTACCGGCGTATCCGGCAAGGGGTATGTCCTTGCCGGTGTGTCGGCACTGGCCGCTTCCTGGGCTGCTGCCAGACAACCGGGTGCTGCGCAATGGCTGCAGGTGTGGATGGTGGAACTGGTGGTGGGCGCACTGCTGGCCTTTTCCTTCACGGTTGACAAAGCATGCAAGCAGGGGCAATCACTCTGGTCAACCACCGGTAAGAGGCTGTTGCTGGCGTTCCTGCCACCCATGTTGGTTGGCGCCGTTTTAACTCTGTTTCTTACCCTGCGGGAGGCCACAGCCTGGCTTCCGGGAATCTGGCTGAGCCTTTACGGGGCGGCAGTTATCGCCGCCGGGGCGTACTCGGTCCCGATAATTCCATTGATGGGTGTATCGTTTCTGGCTCTGGGCTCAGCGGTACTTCTTTTCGCTCTGCCGGGGGATCTGATGCTGGGCCTGGGAATGGGAGGACTGCATATTCTGTTCGGCCTGTTGATCTGGAGGGACCATGGCGGTTAAGGCGCGACCAAGCGACAGGCACAGCGAAAAGCAGCAGAACGCTTCAAGCCCGACACTTGCCAGCACCCGGCACGGTGCCGCACTTGACCGGCTGATTCACGAGAAGAGCCGCCTGGGCATTGTCAGTGCCCTGGCCGCCAACAAGTACCTGAGTTTCAACGATATCAAATCGCTGTTGGAGATTTCCGACGGCAATCTCAGCGCCCATGCGCGCAAGCTCGAGGAAGCAGGTTATATCCACTGCAAAAAAGATTTCCAAGGCCGTACTCCACGCACCCGCTACACGCTTTCTGCTGCCGGCCGAAGGGCACTTAAAGAATACATCGGGCACATGGAGGCCTTGATCAATTCGGTCAAGGACTCCTGAGGGCAAAATTTTTTACTAGCATACTTTGCAATGTAAAGTACTTTACAATTAACAAACGCAGTATTCATCGGGCAGAAAATCAGGGTTAAGAGGTAAGCAACATGACCATTGAATTTGAAAAAGTCAGAACCGGGATGGCGGACCACCTGCCGATTGCCGTGCTGTCGCTGGGAACGGGACTTGGCTTCCTTGCCGATCAGCTGTTCGGCTTCATCGGACCTTCGGGCCTCGGCTTCTTCCTCTGGACCCTGTTATTTTCCCTGTCGCTGGCAGGACTCACAAGCTTCTTTACGGAGGTGGACCCCCGGCTGCTGATAGCCTGGCCGTTGACTGCAGTCACCGCAGCAGGGCTGATCCTGTTACGCTCCACACCGATAGTTGTCCTCGGCCTGTTGCTGGTGATGCTGGTTGCCATGGCCATGTTTCTTCTGTTGCTTGGCAGGCGGTCACTGCAGGAATCCACACTCACCGAGCACCTGCGCGCCCTGGTCCTTGTGCCCTGGCAAAGTGTTACCGGAGCCATTCCCCTCCTGTCGGCCATTGATCTGGGAGCGGGCTTCAATAGCCCAAGGTCGTGGTCACTGCTGAGAGGAGCGCTGCTGGCACTGCCACTACTGCTTGTTTTCTCCGGCCTTTTTTCATCGGCAGACGCCGGTTTTTCGAAGCTTTTCAGTGGCCTGATGGACATTTTTTCGGAACGCACAGTTCAACACCTTGTACTTACGGTGTTATTTGGCTGGTTGTCGACCGGGTTGCTGGCCAGCATCACCGGCAACAGGGTCCTGGCAACCCCCTCCCGCTGGCGAGTGCTGCAACTGGGAACGGAGGATACTGCCGTATTGATGGGCTTGCTGGCGGTGCTGTTCCTGGTATTCGTGTTTCTGCAGCTCGGATATCTGTTTGGAGGGCGTGAAACCATCGAAGCCGCCAGTGGCCTGACCCTTGCGCAGTACGCCCGGCGCGGATTTTTTGAATTGCTGGCAGTAGCGGGACTCACACTCTGGCTGCTGATTCTGGTGTCAGGGTCAGGTTGCAATCAGCGGGTTTTCCGTCCCCTTGCATCAGTTTTACTGGGCTGCGTGCTGGTCATCCAAGTCTCCGCGCTGCAGCGTCTGTTGCTCTATACCGATGCATTCGGATTGACGATTGACCGCCTGGCCGCCCTCGCCGTCATGGCATGGTTAGCCGTCGGACTGCTGCTGTTCGCCACGACACTGCTAAGGGGCCAGACCAGGGCTTTTGCCGCCGGGATGACCGTCAGTGGAGTCATTGCAGTCTTTGTGCTGGCCGTATCGAATCCAGCAGCAGTGGTTGCCCGCACCAACACAGAACGCGCCAACAACCGACTTCTCGATCTGGACATTTCCTATCTGCTTGATCTGGGACCCGATGCCGTTCCTGCCCTGATCGGGGACTTCGATAAGCGGATGCCGTCGCCCCGGCTTTGTGTCGCCGCAATCCAGATGTTCTCCCGTTGGTACTCCACAGGAGCTGTCTTCAGCACCGAGCAGGACGACTGGCGGGGCTGGAACTACAGCCGCCGTCGGGCGCAGGTTCTGATCGGTGAGTTTGAAAGCCGCCTCAAGGAACTGGCCTCGCCCTGTGTTAGCGGCGACAGTCTTACGAGCGAGTTCGAGGCAATTTACCGCAGCGGAAACTTGCCGCTGACCTTTGACGGAACCCTGCCCCCGCCTGCCACGGCACGGTTTATCAGGTGGCTGAATGCCGGTTGAGCTGGCAGCATCTCAGCCCGACCCGAGAAGGGTGAGCAGGCCGAGCAACAGGAAAACAGCCGCGGCGACCTTTCTCACTATCGCGACCGGGATACGGTTTGCGACGCCTTCGCCGAGGCAGACTACCGGCACGTTGGCAAGCATCATCCCCATTGTGGTGCCCAGGATCACGGCAAAAAAAGCGTTGTAATTGGCAACCAGCATGGCAGTGGCAACCTGGGTTTTATCACCCATCTCCGCGATAAAAAACGCTATCAGCGTGGTGCCGAAAATCCCAAGGCTGGCCAAGCGTACCGGATCCTCGTCAATTTTGTCTGGCAGTAGCACCCATGCAGCCATCACGAGGAATGACAGCCCGAGCACCCAGCGCAACGTGTCCATTGAAACCTGGGAGGCCGCCCAGACACCGAGCCCACCGGCCAGGCCATGGTTGGCGACGGTGGCGATAAAGATTCCGAGAATTATGGGGAGTGGTTTGCGAAACCGGGTTGCCAGAAGAAAGGCCAGCAGCTGGGTTTTGTCGCCGATTTCAGCCACGGCAACAATGCCGGTGGAGATCAGGAAAGGTTCCAAGGGTAGCGCTCCGATGGCCGGACAGGAATACCAGTGACCATACCACCCCTCCGGCCACGGTGAAGGCGGTACAGTCAAAGGTCTTGCCAGGCAGAAAAGCTGTTTACGCCACGGCCCTCAGGCCAAGTGTGTTGACGAAAACCCCGCTGCGGACGCGGGCGGCTACTCCCCAATGACAGTCGCGAAGTATAACGGATTCAGGCGGAGAAGACAGAGCCCTGTCAGGAAGTGATGAGCATCGCTGAAGCCGGTGTATCGCTTTGAGGCCGGATTCCTCAGCGCCAATACCGCAGCGCTCGGACCACCCGGGCCATGCCGCCCGGCCCGATCAGCGCGGATTCCGCTCCACTTCGAGATGCCAGACGAGTCGAATCTGATCCCGCACGTTTACCACTCCGGCCAGGGAAAATGGTCGAATACCGTAGTCTGACTGCAAAAAATCCGCCGAACCGGTGAAGATATGCCGATCAGGCAGGGTCACCATCGTCACCGCCACTTCCAACGGCACTGGCGGCAGCACGTCGCCGCGCAACTGCAGCGTGCCTGAAACCGACATCCTCGTGGCTCCCCCGCCCTCGATAGACAACACTTCGATCGACCCGGATTTGAACTCAACCACCGGATTCCGGGAAACATTCAACACTTCGGGACCGAGAATTCGCGCCATGGTTGCCAGCCGGTCTTTTTCCGGCGGGATCGCTTTTTCGAATTCCGCCAGCCGGTAGGCTCGCTCACTGTCCAGAACCAGCGAGTCGGACTGAACTGTGACATTGATCGAGGAAGCGGCCAGATCTTCCGGGTCAAGCAGCAGCTCAGCCTGCCATTCGCCGGCCAGAATCGCATGCCGATGACCGACAAAACCCAGCAGCCCTGATGTATCCGTGGCGATCAGGAAAAAGGAATCCGGCGACTGGGAGTCAGTCACCTCGTAGTACTCAGCACTGCCGGCCTGCTCTGCGGCCAACAAGGTCAGCAACAGCAGGACGGAGTATTTCAAACTTCGCATGATGCGCGGGCGTAGCAACATGACAGGCTCCTTGGGCAGACTCATTGGAACACAGACCAGCCCGGACTCCAGCGTAACCCCAGGCGGACGCTCCAGTAGTCCTGATCCCGCAGCGAATAGTCGGGCGGACGCCGGACCTGCAGCGGTGTGTAGGAAATGGCGACCTGCCCGCTCCAGTTTGGGGACAGGTGGTACAGCGTGCCCAGGGTAACCGTCTGCAGGGTTCCGTCGGTGCGCAGGCGGGAGCGGTCGATAGAATCAATGAGGCGTGCCCGGACACTCACCCGGGGATGAATTTTCGTCACCGCCAGGGCAGCAAATGGCTGCCACCGACCGTCATCGGACAATCTCGAAGTCGCAAATTCCAGACCTTCATGATCCAGTTCGATCCGGTCGTCAGAGGGCTCGAGACAACCAAATGGATTTCCCGGGGAAGCCGGTGGATGAGAAGCGACGTCACGGCTGCAGGTAATGTCTCCCTGCGCTTTTCCCTGCACCGTGAACAACCGCCACGCCGCGTTCCAGTTCCTGCCACGAAGCAGATGGCGTTGCAGTGCCAGACCATAGATACCGTCGGGCTTGCCACCATTGATTTCAACAGGCGGAGTCCAGGACAGCTCCAGATTGAAATCCAGGGGCAGTCCGACGTGCAATCGCCCGCGCCCGAACACCGGCGACTTGTTCATGTCCTCGAACTTGAACCCACCGAACCCTACGCGCTGTTCCGAACGGCTCAGGCGAGGGATGGATCCCAGCTCTGCGGAAAAACCCAGTTCCCCGGCTGCCAGTCCGGCCACAGGCGGCGAACCAAGGTTCAGGGCCGCCGACAGGGTGTGTGCCATTGCCCAGCCTTCTGGATCATCGAGGCTGAAGGTTTCAGCCGTATTGATGACAGACTGGGCATAGACGAGACTGGTGGCGAGTGCCAGAGCCATCGCCAGGGCTGCCCTTGCTGTACCTGATGTAATCTGCCCGATCATGTGCAGTTCCTTCTGACAGCAACGGTTCAGAACCGATCTATAATAAAGTTAGCCGCATCGGTGGCGCAGGTAGAGTTGCCATTGTCAGTACAGCCACCGGGGTTTCCGAATGGCATGGAGGCATTGATAAACGACCTGAGTTGCTCAAACGGCCAGGAACTGGCGGAGGACAGACTGGGCCCCTGGAACCCTCCGGTGCCATTGGCTCCATGGCAGCCCGCGCAACGCATGGCATAGACACTCTCGCCCCGTGCAATACTTTCTTCGAGGGGATCCGGCTCCGGTTCCGGCATCGGGTCCGCGGGTACCGGCGTAACATCCAGGACCTGTAACTCACCAAAAACCAGCGGCGGGTCCTGCACTATGGACAGACTGACCTGAAAGCTGTCGGACAGAAACACCAGGCTGGGAATATTGAGAGTGCCATCGAAGGTCGCAGGCAGGTTCCCGGGAAGAATGTCCTGGTGGTACTGGAAAAAGCTTACGGGCTCGAACTCCAGAGTCTCGAAGTCGATTCCCATAGTCAGGGAAAACACACCCAGACCGGGGGCATCCAGCACCGGAATCTCCAGCTGGTTCGCAGCCAGGTCGACACTGGCGTAGGGCAGTACCTGCTCCGGCAGTGTTGCCATGGTGCCATCAAAGCGGGTGGGCGTTGGAACCTGTGGCTGGCCCTCTCCGTTCAAAGACTGTGCCCCATTGACTGGAAACTGTCCGGCTGTATAGCTGAGCACGTCGACCCCTTCCCCGAAATTGAGAGTTCCTTCTCTGGTAGCTATAAACCCGGCTGGTATCACGTAATCAGGCTCGACACCGGTCAGTAACGCGAAGCGTTCGGTCGCCAGCAACAGATTCCGGTCAGCGGTACTGCCCGTCAGATCACCCTCGAAAATGAATTCCAGCGTCGGGACGCCGGCTCCGGAACTGACTATCGTATGCCCCGACAGCAGCTGTTCATCGGGGGACGTGGTTGCAAGCTCGAGGTATTGGATAGTTCCGTCGGAATTGCTGAATACCTCATTGATCTCCCAAAGATGAAATGCGGCGTCTACGTTAGGATGAAAGACCAGAATGCCGGCGATGGCAGCAGCTGCTCGCAATGGGGTTTTCATCTCAATTCTCCTTGCTGTAAGTTTGACAATATTTTTATTTGTTTCCCTGCCGGGCGACCTTGCCGAAGCCACAAATGTGAACAACCAGTCCGGGAATCCCGGAAACAGCCACCTGGCTTCACTGGCCCAATCCACCCTGCCGGCAATCAGCACCCGGCTGTTCGGCCTGGCAACACCTGTCGGCGTGGGGCCATCCGCCAACTTCGACTTTACAGTGTCAGTAGCCAACGACAGGTATGCCGGACCGAACAACCTTGCTGACCGCACGCGGCGGTTACCATCTTTCCCTTGTGTTTCTCTCCCTTGTGTTTCTCTCCCTTGTGTTTCTCTCCCTTGTGTTTCTCTCCCTTGTGTTTCTCTCCCGTATTCATATTTCTTTCCCTGTTTTCGTCGAGTGAATGTCGGACCAGCTGACAATGGTTCAACGTGATAATCGGAAACTGCCGGAGTCAACGGTTGGGAAGGCGGGACAGCAGTGAACAGCGGGCCGATGAGCCCGCTGGCTTCGTTGCACCGCCTTGACTGGCCGACGCATGCCGGCGGCAATGCGCCTCGCCAGCAGACTTGTCTGAAGGCCAGAGCGTTGTGTGACTTGATCAGAGGTTCCCTAACGGACCGGCGGTAAAACACCTGGTTCTTCAGCGCCCGGGGAATCGGAGTACTGGCCGATATTCCAGTTGTTGTATTCGATCAGGCGGTGGTGAATCTCGGTAGCTCTGAGTTCCGGATTCTGCTGCAGCAACAAGGCAACGTAACCCGTAACGTGGGCGGCGCCAAGGGAGGTTCCCGAGACGAAGTTGTAGCTGTCGCCGGGCAGCGTGGTGAGAATATTCTGACTGGGTGCATAGACCGGCTGACCGGCCACGCGTGGGCTGTCGAATCCAGTGCCCGTCACGGCGATTACGCCGGGAATGGACGCCGGAAATGACCTCGAGGCGGACGTGTCATTTCTGCGGGTGGCGGCAATAACCACAATTCCGGAGTCCAGCGCTTCATCGATCAGCATTCTGACGATATCGTCAGGCGGGCCGGTCAGGCTGAGGTTTATTATATCGACTCCGTAGACCATGGCCTGATTGATGGCAAGCGCCAGTGTGAAGCTGTTGCAGATCGCTTCAAGTTCTCCCTCCACCAGCGGCCAGCAGGCTTTCAACCCGAGCAGCCTGGCGCCTGGCGCCATGCCCGCGATTCCGGCCCCGTTATTGGCATGCGCAGCAATAACGCCGGCTACTGCCGTCCCGTGCATGTCGGTCGAATACCCCGGTGAAACTTCTCTGACGAAATTTTTCCTCCGCGTCACCTGGCCATCCAGATCGTGATGCCGGGTTTCAATGCCAGTGTCCACGACAGCGATACGGATGTCCTGGCCAGTCGAGTGTGCATGCAGGGTTGGCAGGTCAAAATAGCGGGCCGCAGCCTGTAATTCGAAATACGGATCGTCGGGTTGCGAAGTCAATGTGGAAAATACAGTCAGACGATGGGCAGTGACGACCTCGGGATCTTCCCGCAACCTGGCGATCACTTCATCCACCGAGTCCCCCTCCTGGATCCGCAACACGGCACAGTTGACTTCTATTTCCGACATCCACCAGTCGGTCAGATAGCTCAATCCGTGACGCTCTGCAATGGCCCGGGCGACACGCCTGTTCCAGGTGGCATCCCGGTTATATCCCCTGGAGCGGTACATGTTCATGCGTGAACCCGAGGCTATTTCAGGTCCGGGCCGGCCCCGATGAAGCACCAGAATGACCCTGTTGGCATCCTCGATACTCTCGGGAAACAGGGGGTTGGGGGGGCGTGGAGAAAAGCGTTCGGCACCCGTGGCCACACCCGCGACGAGAACCAGGCAGAACAAAACGACTGAAATGACACTCGATCTGTGCACTGTCCCGTCCATGCCCGTCAGTCTCCCGAAATCACCCGATCCACGAACAGCACTTTGTCATCGGACCTCAAGCTGGTAATCACTGCCTGCAGGCTTCCATCGCTTCGTTCAGTGTCGGCAAGGCGAACCCGCCACAGCCTTTGATCCGCTGACCTGGACACAGGTTCCATGCCGTATTGGAGAAGCAGTTCCGCCATCGATGAATCCGGCGTCCCCTGCTGGAACGCGATAAACAGTTCGTCAGCCACTCGGGCCGGGACTGCAGCCGGCGAGCTGAGAGTCTGGTAGTCTCCGGAGGCAGGGTCAGCAACGCGGCCCTCCGGCAGCAGGAACAGGGACACTCCCAGACCCACTACCATCACTGCGGCGGCCGCCGCTGCAACCGGGACGCGGGAAAACCTTCTGTGATCGAACCAGCCCGCAACCGGGAAAGCCCCCCTGGAACCGGCCGGGTGTGCCGTGGATCCGTGTCCGGTCTGGTTGATCTGTTGTCGCAACTCAGAGAAATGGTGGCTTACCGCTTCCTGGTCGACATCCTCCCGGTTGACGACCCTGGCAACGTCCTTTTGGAAATTCAGTTCGCCACGGCAGACGACGCAGGAGTAAAGATGATCCCGAACCCGGCGACACTCAGCCTCTGACAGCGAGCCGTTCACGTACCAGGGCATCAGCCGGATCAGTTCCTCGTGCTCGGAGGTCTGGCATTGTGTATCGCGATCAATTGCCATGACGATAGGCTCCAGTTTTCCCAATCACTTTATTCCAAATCCCGGAGCAGATCACGGAGTTTGCGTCGTGCATGATACATACGTGTCTTTACCGTATTTTCGGGACAATCCACTATTTCGGCAATTTCACTGTAGTGAAGCCCATTGAAATACGTGAGCTCGATCACCGCTTTCTGCTCTTCGGACAACCTGTCTATCGCTTTGCGCAGCAGCTCCGATTCTTCCAGCCTGGATTCCCAGGGTTCAGCGGCAACCGCCTCTTCCTCCACCAGGTGAAGTTGCCTGACTTCGTAACTTCGTTGTGAGGAACGGTGCTTTTTGGCAATCCGCAGGGCGATTCCGAATATCCAGGTTGATACTCTGCTGGTGTGATTGTAGGAACCGGCCTTGCTCCATACTATAAACATCACCTCGTTGATCAGCGCCGGAAGGACCTGATGTCCGGACGCGCCGAGAACCCGTAACAGAAACCGGCTCAATTTCGGGTAATAGAGGAAATACAATTCCTCCAGGGCCTCCTGGTCGCCGGCCATGATATGGCGGAGAAGCTCCACTTCCCGGTGCTCGGCGTCGTCCCTGTCTACCGGATCATACTCATTCATTGGACAATCTTGTTAACCCGGAATTGAATGCCCGCCAGTAAGTACAAGGTTCAACTGCATTTCCGGATCTGCGGCGTCACCCGGAAAACTGGACCACACGTCGAAAAAACCTCTGAGAAGGAAGCAGAGCATTCAAGCAGCCGTTCAGAGGTCTCTAGAAGCCGGCCGTCAGGGTGACTACCGTTGTCGATCCATTGAAGGGCAGCGCCGGTGCCCTGTACCTGGAGTAGGAGGAGTACGGTGCGCGATTCCCATCGTCGTTACCCTCCCGGGCACCGAAATGGCGGATGTCGACAGAAAGCCTGCCGGCTCTCAAGGTAACACCCGTGTTCCAGTAGGTATAGTCGTAGCCGAAAGCCTCACTGGCGGCGAAGTAGCCCAGCCCGGCTGACAGGTCAACGTAGGCGTGCACCGGATACCTGGCGGTGACCTGACTGTTCGTTGTCGAAGAACCGAGCCCATAGGCATCGGGCGCGTAGGAAACCTCCGCTGTCACCAGGTCCCTGTAGTGAAGGAAAGCGTAGAGCTCACTGTAGGCGGCATTGCCGCCGAACAGGTCATCGTTGAAAAGGTAATGTGAAAGCTGCAGATCGAAAAACACATCCTCCACGAGCAGTTGACTCCAGCCGCCGTAGAGAATTGCCTCGGCATCGGAATTCGAATCCCCTGCCCCATCACCGAAATCGATACTGGAAACCCAGCTGCCGAGGAAAAAACCGGAATCCCCGGTTATCCCTGAATAGTCCAGGTTGAACTGCCCCGACCAACGATCATCCGACTTCGAGTAACCGCGCCAGAAATAGTTTGAGGTAAGCGATACCGTGGTCTGGAATTCCGAAGCCTGCAAGCCCGGAGCGGCCGGCAGGACCAGTGCGAGCCAACCGCACGTAAGGCGCAGGCGATGCTGTATTCTTGTTTTCATTTTTTCAACCAGTGGTTCCATCAACAACCGACATATTCGCCGCGGAGGGTAGATTTTCAACATCTCCACTGCTAACTCTGAATTTAAGGAATTTCTGATTTATTACCATAACCTGCCTTCACTGATACCGGTCCAGCCAGTCAATTGTCTCCCTCACCAGGGGTCCTCTGGGGGGTGGCCTGTGAGCCGTATCAAACAACACATGGCGCTTTTCCGAAGCAGGAGTGCCAAGCTTGTCGAAGAATGGCAGCTGGCGCGTTTCAACTGGAAATACGGGATCGTATCTGCCGTTGAGCATTAACACCGGCTGCACAATATGCCCCACATAATTCAGCGGATCGGCAATCTCCGGGAAGTCCCTGAAGGTGAAGCCACCTATGATCAATACGGCAACCTTGAGCCGTTGTTCCAGTGCCAGCAAAGGCGTCATGGCGGAGGCGCCATAGCTGATGCCCAGGAACGCAACAGACTCGTTGTTGATATCGCCCCTGGTCTCAAGATAATCCAGCGTCCTCCCCAGGTCGGAGCGCCAGCGATACAGGCGCTGGCGATAAATCACCTGTTCGTTTTCAGGCGACTCGTTCAGTCCATCGTACCGTTCAAAGGACCCCGAATAGACCGGAACAACAAAGGCACGCCCGGAATTAAGAATGAAATCAAATCTGGATATGGACGACGCCGCAGGACTCTGTGCGGATCCGCTGAAGGTGTTGGAGCCTCCGGCGTAGATGACCGCGTCGAAGGGACCCACCGCGGTCCTGGGCGTGAAAAGATACACAGCAAAACGTTCTTCAGCGTAATCGGCATCCAACGTGACTGTTTCGACACGCCAGTCAGGATGGCCGTCGTCACTTGACTCCACGATTGGTGCGAGATTTTCACTGCTATAACTGAACTGATTGACAAATACAGTGTAAACGTCGTCAGAAACCGGCTGCTTGTTGCTGAAATCCTCGATAAAGAAGCTCGGATCATCCAGCAACTCGGCGTCGACGGAGTTTTCATCCAGATAACGCGCCAGGCGAAAGCCCGTGCTTTGGTCTCGAACCATGGGCGGCAGGTTGTAAGACAGGTTCGCCATGTATTCAAATTCATCCGCCCAGGAGCCGCCCATGGCCCAGCGGTTGGAACCCTCGCTGTTCCAGACCCACTCGCGGGCATTGCCCGGCATGTTGTAAGCCCCTATGGGGCTTGCTGAACGGGCATCGTCGACCGGCAGCGGCACGCCAGAAAAATTGCTCTGGGGGATGATGGGACCTGAGAAAAAGCCGTAATAAGCCGCCCTGGCCCAATGATAGACCGTGGGAAGCACTTTACCGCGAAAGCGGGCATAGGCTTCGGCTTCATACCAGCTGACTCCTGTTACCGGGAAGTTTTCCTGTCCTGCCGGGTAGTCACCCAGTTCCCAGCTGGCTGGCCCCGGTCGCCCGGTGGAGTCCACGAACCGGGCCACTGCCTGTTGAAACTCCAGGATCTGACCGTTGTCAACGAACTCAAGTCCCAGCCAGTAATCAGGATTCTGGTAGCCGCCCTGATCCACAAATTCCTTGAATTGCCGGTTACTGACCTCATAGCGATCTATCAGAAAGTCCTCCAGATGGACCTGCTCCCTCTCAAATCCCTGGATGCCATTGGGAAGTGTGCCACTGGGGATAAAGACCATATCCTGCGGAAAATCCGGCGATCTGATATGCACGGGGAATGGACCGAAACCCGGCCTAAGCGCATAGTTCCCAAAAAGCGGAAAGGGATTCGAAGCCAGCAGTTCAACGGGATTGCTGTCACCCTGCTGCACTTTCAATCGCAAATACCCGTCAGGCAGTCGAACATTCTCAATCGGAGTCTCGCCCAGGAAATGCCATTCTGACGCCGGTTTGGCGTACTCCTTGAACCATACCTTCATACCCGCTGGCTCAGTGAGCACAGTGGCCGGAGTGGAAAAGTCGTCCCACAATTCGGCCAGTGCCTCATTGTCAGGTTGGCGGCTGACAAGTTCATTGGCCCTGAAGAACGCCTGGAAGTTATCACCCTGTTCCACCAGTCGAAAGATTTCCGCCAGTGGCGCCGTGGTGGCGGGCACTGGAGCCGTGCTCCCGGCGTTGTTCTGTGAGAACTCAGCGTTGACGGGCTCTTCGCCCTGAGTCAGTAAATACACCTGCTGGGAAATGACCAGGGTCGCCAGCAGGAGGACTGAAAACGCAAAGGCATAATCACGCTTGCGAAAACGGATTGCTTCATGCTGCTGCGGGGCTTCCGTTATCCGTATCCCCCCGAGAGACATGTCGAAAGTCCATGCCAACAAGATGACCAGGGGGAAGCCCAGCAGCAGGACGAGGATGACAGCCTGATTCAACCATAAAGGCGCCTGAAACGTTGGCAGAACCACGTCGGCAATCTGGATCAACAACCAGGCCGTGACCGCGTACACAGCCGTTGCCCGGTATACGCCGCGCTGTTTCAGTTGTTCCAGCAGATTACCCATTAAAGCACCTGATTGCGGGCTGCGGGCCGGGTACTGCTCCCACGGGCTTCTTATTGTGTAGAAAACTCTACCATATCAATCAGGCAATGACATCAGTTGGCACGGCACAGGCGTCTACCAGGGGGACATCCCTGCTTTAAGTAATGACAGTGGATGGAATTCAGGAACGTCTGAACAACTACCGCCATACTCTGCTGTCAGAAGTGGCTGCTGCCAGGGCAGTTCAACTAAGACGGCGGGCATGCATTACGTGTGCTTTGGTTGCGGGACTTAGTCAGAACTTCTTAAATTTTCGCCGCGGATGAAAAGAGAATCCAAGCGACCTACTTTGCTGAGGCAACAGCTGTGGTAGAGTGGCCAGGGATAGAATCAATCCACTTGGATGAGAACCGCAATGCTTTTTGTGCGGAAATTTACAAAAAGATTCATTGCTGTCCCACAATATCATGACCGGAAAGCTTTCACCGGTCTGAATCCGGGCACTTCCAGTATGCGTGGTCCCTGTCAGACGTGAACAAGAGTTTGTTACACGACCAATAATATATTGCCGTGCCTCATTCAGAAACTGATCGCAGGAATCGAGGCCACTGCAAGAGGAATTCCGCACTCAACCCAGGAGTGGCCGGCAGGGGGTTCCTGGGGCTGCAATAAAAAGACCAGCGCCGAGGGAGGAAAAATGACCGCTTTC
This sequence comes from uncultured Gammaproteobacteria bacterium, assembly GCA_942492445.1. GTDB lineage: Bacteria > Pseudomonadota > Gammaproteobacteria > Pseudomonadales > Pseudohongiellaceae > NORP240. Next base: position 95,081 of record CALOEW010000066.1, on the reverse strand, counting down.
CAGGGCATTTTTCTGAGTGAGGGCACCCCGGAGGGGCGCGGTCCGCAGCCACAGGATACCCCTGCCGGCTGCGCCGCTCGAAGCCACCTATCTCATTCAACTCTCGGTTGATGTCTGAAAGCCGAAGCATTGCGGTAGTTAATCAGAGATTCCTTAAAATGTGGGACAGCAATGAAAAAGATTCCATAATTCTACGGCCTGTTAAATCCTGGCATATGAGGCGTCCGGCCGAGGAAGAAATCTCAAAATGATCATGGTGTAAATTCCGGGTAACCAGTGTTGAAAAGAATACAGATATTGTTGTTCGGCCTGGCGCTGGTTACAGTGGGATTCGCATTCCTACTGGTCGCCTTAAGTTACGACGGCCCCATTGGCGGAGTTCCAGGAGGCCCGTTTGATGTACGAGGTGGTAGATCGCTAGCAGGCTTCTGAGAAACAATTATGCCAGCCGGGAATTTTGAACCTTTTTACTGAGAGAGCACACTACCCATGGAAGAGGATACACGGCTGATTAACGACTATTATTCGCCGAACAATCTGTACAATAAAATAGTGAGTGGGCTCGAAAGGCTTGGAATAGACCTGTCCAGCGTTACCCTGGACGATCTACAACCGGTCGACGAGTTTCATATCCGCGGCGACACGGCAACGAAGGAATTGATAGAACTGGCCCAGTTTTCACCGGGCTTGCACATTCTGGACGTGGGGTGTGGCATCGGTGGCTCTTCGCGCAGACTGTCCCGCGCTGCAGGCTGCCACGTAACCGGCATAGATCTTAGCCGGGAATACATCGACACGGCACAGCGATTGACACATCTGCTTAAGATGCAGGAAAGGGTTTCGTTCCGCGCCTGCAGCGCACTGGACCTTCCGTTCAGTAACGAATCCTTTGATGGTGCCTGGTCACTGCAGATGAACATGAACATCGAAGACAAGCTCACGTGGCTGCAGGAAATCCATCGGGTACTCCGGCCAGGCTCCAGGGCAATCCTGTATGAAGTGTGCGGCGGCACCAGTACGCCACTGTATTTTCCAGTGCCCTGGGCGCAGAACAGTACCATGAGTTTTCTGGAGACTCCCGGGCAATTCCGAAGTTCAATAGTTGCTGCCGGTTTCGTGATACAGACCTGGAATGACAGGACCGCTCTTGCCACCAGGGCCTTTGCAGACATCAAGGAGCCAGATGGGGAGCCGGTTCTTCCGGAGCTTGGAGTCTATCTGCTGGTGGGGAATGATATTCAGACCAAGGCCTTTAACTTGCGTCGAAACCTGGAGGAGGAACGCGTCAGCCTGCTCGAGATCGTTGCGGTGAAACCGTAAACTGCATCAACGGACCCGTTGCTGCCCCATAAATCCTGACCGGAGGACTTTCAGCGGCCTGAATCCGGGCACTTCCGCTATCCCTGATCCCGGTCAGACATGAAAGCGATCAGGTAAAGCGGCTGGAAATGAATCGGAGTGAAATTTTTTCAGGACCTTGCCGCATTCACAAACTGATCGCAGCATTCGAGGCCACTGAAAGAGGAATACTGCACATATCCAAGGCGTGGCCGGTGGACCTGTCAGGTTGCTGTCTTCTCCCGGGCAACCGGGATTTCCCGGTGCGTTACCAGCGGCTCTCCGGCCAGCTTGCGACGGAACTCACGAACGACCAGCCAGACACTGAAACAGGCCTGAATGACAACTGAGGCGACGGAAATGTACCAGATGTGTTCGATCCGGTAGTCGGCCCACGTACTGACCATGATTGCCAGCGGCACAAAGATTCCTATACGCAGCAATGAACTCAACAGTGCGGGCCGGGTGTTGCCGAGCCCCTGGAACACACCCGACGCCGCGAAAACGATTCCCTGGGTAAGGAAATTGAGTGACACGATCTGCAGGAATACAGAAGCTACGCGGACCACGTCTGCATCGTCTGTAAAAATACCGACCACTGCTTCAGGCCGCCACTGCATGACCAGGGTAACAGTGAACATGACCAGGCTGCTGAGCAGCACACCCTTGTAAAATGTCTCTTTTACCCTGGTAAACTGACCCGCACCGAAGTTCTGCCCGACAATGGGACCGATAGCGAATGCGATGGCCATGGTGGGCATGAATATCGACTGCATGACCCTTCCGCCAATACTGAATCCGGCCTGTGCAGTGGTGCCGAAATCCTGGATCAGAAAATAGACGGCCGAAAAATAGACGAACAACAACAACATCTCGCCACCGGCCGGCAGTCCGATGTCCAGCATTCTGCCCCATAATTTCAGCTGTGGCCGCCAGCGAGCCGGTTCAAAGGCAACGTATTTTTCCAGCTTGATGAAATAAAGCGTCAGCAACAGCAGCCCGACCATCGAGGCCAGCGTGGTAGCGAGGGCCGCCCCCTGTACACCCAATGCCGGGCTGGGTCCCCAACCGGCGATCAGTACCGGCGCCAGTGCAATATTGATCAACACGGTCAATACCTGAACTACCATCGCGGGCTGAACGATACCGGTGGCGCGCAAGGACGAAGCCATGACAATCATCGGAAACTGGAGCCCCATTCCCGGCAGAAGCCAGTAAAGAAATGTCAGACCCTCGGCATAGGCGCCGGCGTCTGCGGCTATGCCGTTCATGAAGCTGGCGCCAAACAGGTAACCGAACAACAGGGTCAACACCGAACAGACAACAGACAGCACCAGACTCTGGTTGAAAATCAGGTTGGCGGTATCACGATCCTTCCTGCCCACGGCCTGCGAAATCAACGCCACGGCGCTGACCCCGAGCACCTGGGTGAAAGCCATGATCATGAACATCAGGGTACCCGCCGTGCCGACGCCCGCAACCGAGGCTTCGCCCAGGGCGGCAACGAAATACAGGTCGATAAGCACGTACAGCGTCTGGAAAATCATGCTTGCCGCTACCGGGATGGCCATTGTCAGAATGGTCCTGACTACCGGCGCTTGTGTGAGGTCTTTCATCCGGCTGTTCTCCCTGTTGTGGTTCCGGCGCGGCCCGATCCGGGCGGGTATATAGTCACCGAATCGGCGACAGGCAACAACAATAATGTGCCCGAATTGCGGGGGATCAGATTTCCCTGACCCCTGAGTAATCCCCTTTGGCCAGTGGCTGCGCTGACATTCTGTCTTCGGTTCTCCGTTATCTGTCCACTGCGTTCAGAATCCGCATCCGGTGCGTCGGTAGTTGAACTGAAGACCGGTGATCAAACCAGTTGTCTTGTTGATGAAGGCATACAGGGAGTTGCATTCATGGTCCCAGAATACCTGACTGACCGATCCGGCCCCCTGATCAGTGGTCACGATATTGTAGGTCCATTGACAGCCCAGCTCGTCAGCCAGTTCTGCAGGGGTTGTTGCTGTCCCCACCCCTGTATTCAGCAGATCCTGCGAAAACAGGCTACAGATCGGAGGCGGGTCCGACATCGGTCTTACCACCGCAGAAATCAGTGAGATGGTCTGCTGGATCGTATTGAACGCCAGGATCACGTCCGGGGCGGCTACTACGTCATCGATCAGAATGGTGTCAATGACAAAACGCTCGGCGGTAAGATCATAGAGGCCATTGCCGTCCGGGTTCAGTTCGCAGCTCGAAACGTAGAGTAGGGATTCGTGGAACAGGTTCTGATCTTCAATCACCGGCGAGACATCAAGCTGAGTGCAATTTCTGTCTACCCAGGTGTAGGTTTCGGTAGACGGCAGTAGAAAAGCATCCTCGGAATAGTACGACCAGTGACAACCCAGTGCCTGATTAATCTGATCCACATTCATGTTGTCGTCAATCAGCTGCAACGTCGTCTCGCTGAACTCTGTTTCACAGCGCAGCGGTAATGCAGACTCCAGGCCATCGATAGTGTATGTGCCATTGGGCATCAGCGTGATGATGGCGTCAAAGTAAGTGTTTTGCCCATCGAATACTGCCGACAAGTGAATTTGCCCCGTACTCGAGTCATAGTACGCCCCTTGTGCCGGTGTAAAGAAAAGAAGGAACATTAATACGGGAAAGCTGCGGGATATGGCTGGTTTCATGAATTCTCCGGTGAGTGTTATTGGTTTTGCAGCGCAAGATATCTGCGAACTCATGGCTTGTCCAGCAGGCAGCCGGTCTTGTTTACGGGTCCGGTCAATGAAATTCTGAAGTGTTTCCCTGCGGATATCGCAACAAAGAAGATAAGCCCAGGGCAACCTCTGATTAACTCGATTTTGAAAGGAGGAGGGACTTAAAAAGTTTGATTCTACTGGTCGGGGTGAGAGGATTTGAACCTCCGGCCCCTGCCTCCCGAAGACAGTGCTCTACCAGACTGAGCTACACCCCGTAGGGCGCAAATTATAGTCTTCGTCAGGGTCTTGTAAAGCAACTTTGCCTATACCGGTCGCAAAGGCGGGGCCAGGCCTGCCGCGGCACGGTCAATTGTTGCCTCCGGCGGGCCTGTTCCGGGCTCCGGGGCGCGGTCAGGGAATCGGAATCGGCAGCTCCTCGGGTACGGCATATCCACGCCTGACTGCGGGACGTGCGGCAATCTGCAGGTACCAGCGCAGCAGGTTGGGGTAATCGTGAAGGTCCATCTGCTGATACTCATAACGGGAAATCCATGGCCAGGTGGCGATATCCACAATCGAATAATCCTCCACCAGGAAATCCCGGCTGCCCAGACGCTGGTCCAGAATCCCGTAGACCTTCTTGGTCTCGCTGCGATACCGCTCTTCAGCATAGGCGGACCGGCCGGGATTGAATTTGACGAAATGATGAGCCTGCCCCAGCATCGGCCCCACCTGGCCCATCTGGTACATCAGCCACTGCATTTCCTCCCAGTAACGGGTACCAATCTTGCTCATCAATCGGCCCGTCTTGCCGGCCAGGTACAGGAGAATCGCGCCGGACTCCATCAGAGAAATGCCCTCCTGGTGATCGACGATGGCGGGAATCTTGTGATTGGGGGCAATCCTGACGAATTCTTCATCATGTTGCGCTCCTGAGGAGATATCTACCGGGATCGCCTTGTAGGGCAGTCCGGTTTCCTCCAGCATGATGGATACCTTGCGGCCGTTAGGGGTGCTCCAGGTGTAAAGGTCAATGGACATCGGGCATTCACTCTCAGTAACAGTGTCATTTACCTGATTAATAACATAACCTTGGGGGTCGCTGCGAACAGTTAAGGAACTTCTGATTAAGTCCCACAACGCTCCCTGGTGGCGCATGGAGACCCGGCCAATGAATATCGATACCGAAACCATCCGCCGACTGCGGGACGCCCTGATTGCCAACGGCAGGCTTGAGGCCGTCCGGGCCGAGAGCGATGCCGACGGCATGATGGACCGGATGCAGGCTTCCATTAACCGGGTCGCCCCGTTTGTGGAGACTCTGTACCTGGTAATGATTGCTGACGGGCATATTGAAAGCAGGGAAAAAGAAGCGATAACAGGCGCGATATCAATGCTCACTCACGGCTTCCTCGCCGAGAACGCCCTCGTTGGTATACTCCAGGCCAGCGAGGCGGAGGTGTCCCGCTGCGGGGTTGAAGGCAGACTTCAGATGCTTGGCGCAATCCTGAGTGCTGATCGTCAGGACCGCGAAATCGCCTACACCCTGGCCGCTGCCGTCGCCCTGGCGGACAATACCCTGGCTCAACAGGAAGGCTCCATCCTGGACTCCATTGCCGAATGGTATGGCGTCTCTCAGCGTCGCCGAGAAGAAATTCTGCGGCAACTGTAACTACCTGCCCCGTGTGAATTCCCCGCCCGGATATCGACTACCGGATTGCCCGCAGAGCGTTGGGGGGCTTGATCAGAGATTCCCTAACCGTATTCAGGAAGATGGACTTCTTCAGCCTTAACGCCCGCGTCGGAAACAGTGACTGCCACGTGATGACGGTAGACATCGTCGCTACCCGAATAGATCCTCGGCACTCTGGCAGCATTGATGTAAAAAGTGCCGTCCCGCTCGCACAACCAGGGCCTTTCGTCGCCCTGTTTGGTGCGCAGGTGCATGTGCCCGCCTATCACCGCCAGCACCCGACGCCCGATATTACGTGCATGCATGATTGCGGCAGTGAGGTCGGGATCACCCCAGTCACCACCATCCGCTTTGAAATCACAGCCCCACATGTCGTGTGGCCGGCTGCCGAGGCCCAGTGGACCGTTATGTGAAAGAAAAATCAGATTGTCACTTTCCGCCTCGTCGACAAGCCGCACCAGCCGCTCCGTCGAGTGGTCCAACGACTCCACGGCATAGGTGCTGGTCATATAGTCCGGAAAAGACAGGTCCGGCCCACCCATACTGTGAGGCCGGGCGGCGATCATTGCCACCGGGAATCCCCCGGCATCAAGGTGATGTAGTGAATAGCCACAAAGTTCAACTGCTGAAAAATCCTGCTCCCGTGCACCGGCGATTGACAGCAGACGGCTCAATCCGTTCTGGTGGGCCAGTTCGGCGGCCAGTTCATTGATATCCCAGGTATCGTTGTTTCCGGGCATGACCAGTGCAGGCTTGTCCAGCTGCCCGATACCGCGGGCTACCCGCAGGGTGCTGTCCCGGGTTCCACCACCCAGGTCTCCGGTAAAAAACAACAGATCGTAATCGGTGCCGGCGAACTGCCGCAGGTCGACAGGATCCCAGTGCGTATGAAGATCGCCGACCACGGCCAGGCGAAATGCTCCGGTGCTGGAGTAAACCCGCTTTGCAGGGGACATCAGGCCACTCTCCGCCGTTTAGGCATTACCATTTTCAATCAGGGGACCGCGTCCTGATCCAGGGCTTCCCAGGCCATCGGTCGGGGCGATTCGATCCGGAATTTCAGTGTTAGCGTCAACTGTACTTTATCTTGCTGTCCAGATGCTAAATAATCGGTGCTCCGAAAGTCAGAATAACAATAACCCTTTAGGAGGATGCCGACATGTCGAAGGCAGTTGGATTGATCGCTCTGGTGGTGACAGCCACCGCAATGATGTCCGGGGCCGCAGCCCAGAACGGTGCACAGGGAGATGGCTGGCAGGCCTATGCCGCCGACACCGGCAGCACCAAGTATTCGCCGCTGGACCAGATCCATGCCGGAAATGTCAACGATCTGCGCGTGGTCTGGCGTCGCCCCGCCCTTGACGCCTATTACTATTCCCTGAACCCGCAACAGCGGGTGACTCCCAATTACGTGGCGGCCCCCATCGTCGTGAATGGTACTGCGTACATCCCCAACAGCGTGGGCCTGGTTGAGGCCTTCGATCCGGCAAGCGGCGCAACCCGCTGGGTCCAGGAACCGTTCGGTGGCGCTGAGGACCTGCGCGGCACGGCACCACGGGGCGTGGCGTACTGGAGCGCAGGCAGCGACAGGCGCATTCTGGCACAGCGAAATACTCACCTGTATGCCCTTGATGCTGACACCGGTGAGCCTGTGGCCGGTTTCGGTGACGGCGGCCGGGTCAACCTGCAGGTCGATGAGCCGGAAGCTGAACGCTATCGCTGGGGTGGCGTCCCCATGGTGGTGGGCGATGTAGTGGTCATCGGCCAGGCCATGTCCGATTCATTCTCCAACAAGGAAGCCGTACGCGGAGACGTGAGAGCCTACGATGTCCGCAGCGGCGCGCTCCGCTGGATTTATCATGTGATCCCCCAGGATGGTGAGTTCGGTACCGCCACCTGGCAGGATCGCGCCTGGTCGTTCACCGGCCATGCGCCGGTCTGGTCGCTGTTCAGCGCCGATCCGGAGCTGGGCCTGGTCTACATGCCCATCACCTCCGGCACCAATGACATGTACGGCGGTCATCGCATCGGCGACAACCTGTTTACCCAGACCCTGGTGGCGGTGGATGCCGAGACCGGTGAGCGGGTATGGCACTATCAGATAGTCCACCATGGTCTGTGGGATTATGACCTGCCCGCGGCCCCCATACTCATGGACATCAACGTGGCCGGGCGTGAGATAGCCGCCGTGGCCCAGATTACCAAACAGGGTTTTGTGTTTACCTTCGATCGCCGCACCGGCGAGCCGGTCTGGGAAATCGAGGAACGGCCGGTTCCCCAGTCCGATGTACCAGGAGAGGTGACCTCCCCCACCCAACCATTCCCTACCCTGCCCGCACCCTTTGAGCGGCAGGGGTCCGGCGTGGATAACCTGATCGACTTCACGCCCGAGCTGCGTGCCGAAGCATTGGAAATAGTCAGCAATTACGTGACCGGTCCGTTGTTCACACCGCCCTCAGTTCGCGGAGACAATCCTGGCGATACCCAGGGGACAATCCAGTTGCCCGGGTCCCAGGGTGGGGCCGATGTACAGGGCGCTTCCTTCGACCCGGAGACCGGCTACCTGTACATCCCGTCCATCACCTCTCCGTTCGTGGCTGATTTATTGCTCGGTGACCCGGAGTCAACCAACCTGCGCTACGTCAAGGGCACGCGCCGCTGGATCGCCGGTCCACGGGGATTGCCCCTGTTCAAACCGCCTTATGGCCGCATTACCGCCATCAACATGAATACCGGCGAACATGTCTGGATGGTCCCCAACGGCGACGGCCCCCGCAACCATCCCGCCATCGCCCATCTGAAACTCGGAAAACTGGGTGTACCTGGCCGGCCGTCTCCGCTGCTTACCAAGTCGCTGCTTTTCATCGGCGAGGGACAGACCAACCTGTTCCGCGATTCCCGAATTCCGCCGGACATGCCTGTTGAAATAGCCACCAACAGTGGCGGCCCCTCGTTCCGTGCCTACGATAAAGAATCAGGTGGAATTTTCTGGGAGGTGGAACTGGAAGCCGGCACCACTGGTGCACCGGTCAGTTACATGCAGAACGGCAAACAATATATCGTGGTGGCAATCGGCGACAGCCAGCACCCGGCCGAGCTGGTAGCATTCGCCCTGCCGGACTGATCACCGCTTAACTACGGGAACAGCAGAAACAGGAAGCCACTTATGGAACCCACAAGCATTTTCATGCCCGTCAGTGCACTGGTGATACTCACCTTCCTGGTTCTGCTGCTCATTCCCTACAAGCGGATAATGGCCAGCCTCAATAACAAGGTGACAGCAGCCGACTTCGCCTACGGGGAATCAAAAAGGGTACCGGGCGATGTCAGCCTGCCGAACCGCAACATGATGAACCTGCTGGAGATACCGGTATTGTTTTATGTGTTGTGCGTGATTCTCTTCATTACCGGCAATGTCACTCCGTTTTTCGTCAACCTGGCCTGGCTTTACTTTGCCCTGCGCCTGGCGCACAGTGTTGTGCATCTGAGCTACAACAATGTCCTGCACCGGCTGGCCTGCTTCGGAAGCAGCAACATTGTGCTGCTGGTCATGTGGATACAGTTCATCCGGATCATTCTGTAACGCCGGGCAGACCGGCTCGATGTTAACTGGCACGGCATTGCCGCAGTGACGGCGAAGGGAGAATCAACGATGTGCAAAAAACTGCCACTGTTACCAATCCTTACCGTACTGTTGTTCTCAGGCTGCCTCGCCATCGGTGCCGAGGACTGCGACAACGACGGACAGGTTCGTTTTATCTGTGGTGTGGTGAACGGCGAAGACCTGGTCTCCCTGCCAGGCACACAATGGCTGATTGCCTCGAGCATGATCGATGAGGGCGCACTGTACGCCATCGACTCCGCAACCGGGGCGGCGAACGCTGTTTTTCCCGCCGCGCAGGCGGTGGTGAGCCTGAACCAGGCCCGGTTCGGGGCATGCCCCGGGCCCCTGAGTTCCCGATTCAGACCGCACGGATTGGCGCTGCGGCCTGAACCGGGTGCCGCTACCACCCTGTACGTAGTGGGGCATGGCGACCGGGAGGCGGTGGAAATCTTCGATGTGGAAGTTGCCGACGGCCTGCCCCGGCTCACCTGGCGGGGTTGCGTGGTAGCGCCTGGTAACGTCAGCCTGAATTCCGTGGCACCACTTCCGGGGGAAGGCTTCGTGGTCACAAATTTCAATCCCGGTGGCGGCCAGCTGTGGGAATGGCACCCCACTGCAGGCTGGAGCGTCGTGCCCGGCAGTGAAATGCCCGGTCCCAATGGGGTCGTGGCATCCCCGGACGGGCGCTGGCTCTATATCGGCGGCTGGGTTGATGAAGCTCTGATTCGCCTGTCCCGAGGCAGGGAACCGGTGCAGAAAGCGGTAGTGAGTGTCGGTTTCCATGTCGACAATGTGCGTTGGACTTCAGACGGTGATCTGCTGGCGGGCGGCCAGTATGAAGCCGAGGGCGCATCAATGGGGACATGCATCAGTGGGGGAAGCTGCCGCGGCGTTGCCTCCCGGGCAGCGCAAATCGACCCGGACACATTGACTGTGGTACAGCTGGTCGATTATCCGTCCAATCCACGGTTTCTTCTGGGCACCGTGGCACTGCAGGTGGGAGACGAAATCTGGCTGGGCGGAATCGGCGGAGGTGATCGCATCGCACGATTCCCCCGCTGATCTGCGGTCTGGGCTGTGCGGGACAGCCTGCTGTCTAGTGACTGCGCCGCCATTCCCAGGGCGCCACCGGATCAGCCTCACCCCACAGCCCCAGGCCGGCGTCCCGGGCGCTATGCTGGGCCCGCTCAAGGTCCCGCTGTGAACGGGCGTATTGCTGGTACCACCAGGCATGACCGTCGGCAACCATTTCCAGGTTGGTGTTATGCCCCTTCTGATACACGGTGCCTACCAGGCGCCCATAGTCGTCTATGTCCTCGATGCTGACCGCCACTTCGCGGCCCTCCAGTTTGCGGGTCAGAGCTCTGGAGGCATTTTCGCCGTGGGGCTGGTCGTGTTCCGGGGTATCGATACCGAACAACCTGACCGCAAATTTGTTACCCCGGACCTGCACCTCAATACTGTCACCATCGATGACCCGGGACACCCGCCCCACCAATTCGAAACGCGGCGCACCGGGATCAATGTACTGCGGGTTGAGCGCAAAACCAACAGGGTCAGCCTGGATTCGCTCACTCGGTTCGCTGCGCTCCACAACTAACGGGGCTTGTTTTGTTTCCGGCTGGTAAAGCAGCGACCGCAGTCGCTCAGACAGATTCTGCAGCGCTGAAAACGGATCCCGATACCAGGTGACCTCGCCCTGATTGTTGTACTCATAGACACTGAGACCGAATAGAAAGATCAGCAGCGGTAGTACCAGATTGCGAAACGTACGACTATTTTGCGCCATGGACGTCAACCAGCCTTATTAGCTCAGCCCTTTTGAGGATATCAACCTTTCGCCTTGATCCTGTCGGTCAGGTAATTTCCACTGATGATCGCCAACCCCGCCATCGGCAGGTAGGCGAAAACCAGGTCCACAACAACAAACCAGGTGGGCGCCGGGATCATCCTGGAGACACTGATCCCGCCAAGGAAAAAGAATACCCCGACTCCAACCGATAGCAGACGCGGATTTCTCCCGGCCAGAATGAAACAGACCGTAGCCCCGACCAGTGTCCCCAGTGCGTGCGCCAGCAACGGGAATACAAAATGTTGCGGACCGAGAAGCTGCATCGAGGCTTCCAGCGAAGCCATGTCAGTCATATCGACACCGGGAGGAGGAGGCACCACCACGGGCCCGATAATAACCAGGGCCATATTCACCAGGCTGCCTGTCACCAGTCCGGCAACAACCGCCATGATGTTTCTGAAAACTGGAGCAATCACCTGTTACGGTTCCCGCGCATCAGCGCCTGATTCTGACGTATTTCTGCAGTTTCCGCGGAGCCGGTTCGCCGCCGTACATGTTTCCGGCTGCGTCTACCGCCACGAACTCGGCGCCATTGCCTACGCTGCTACGTTCATCCCCATAGGGCAATTGTACAAAATAATGTACCCACCCCTCATTGGCATCTCCAATCCGGATACCCATGTCCCAGCCCGGATTCTGGACATTATCGGATTCCGAATCAGCGACATAAATGTTGTCGTGATCATCGAAAAAGATGCCGCTGGGTCGACCGTATTGAGTCCACATGGTAAGAAAGTTTCCATCCTGATCGAAAAGTTGAATGCGGTTGTTGGAACGATCGCCTACAAACACCCGACCGCGCTGATCGATTGCAATGGTATGCAGCACCCGGAATTCCCCGGGCGCATAACCGGTCCTGCCCCAGGCTTTTATGAAATTACCGTGGCGATCAAATTTCACCACACGGCTGTTGCCATTCTCATAGTGTCCATCGGCAACGAAAATGCTGCCGCCATCGCCCACCACCACATCCGCCGGGGACGTGAAATGAGCGGGTCCATTTCCCTGTTCGCCCGGTGTTCCCAGAACCAGCAACACCTCGCCCACAGGGCTGAATTTGACTACCTGGTGCCCGCGCCGGTCACCGTCCGGAATTCGACCCTCCGCAACGGCGTCGGTGACCCAGACATTGCCGTCCGGATCCACATCGATACCATGAGGCCAGATGAACATGCCGCCGCCAAAACTTTCCACGACATTACCTTCGCTGTCGATTTTGAGTACCGAGTCAAGGTCCGAGTCCAGGCATTCATCGCCGAACCGGTTGGGTGCGGTGGCGTCACAACGGACGATCGCCCAGATATGTTCTCCGTCCGGATCGACATCCAGATCACCCACCGCCCCCATGGTGCGACCGTCAGGCAGCTTCAGCCAGGTGCTGAGGCTGGCGTAGGGGTTGGGATAACCTTGTGCCAGAGCGGCAAATGAAGTGAACAGGAATACACTGGATACAAGAGCTGGCAACAGCCTGCGCCCGTATTGCTGGATTGCGGAACCTAACATGGCGAGTTCACCTCTCGGGTCTTGTTTCTGGCTGTAGTTGTGTTGCCGAGAATGGCAATTTGGCGTCACGATGGCAAGAAAAACCCTGGAAGCAGCCTTTTGCGCACTACCTGGTTGAATTCGCCAAAAATTGGCATGGTAGACACTTAGAACGCCTGGAGCAAGGCAGGGCAATCCCTATCTCTCTGTTTTACATAGGAACTTCATCAGAGGCTCCGATGCAATCCGTGTTGGCACGATAATCGCATTTCTAATCTCAGGACGGCATTTCCGGCCGGCCCAGACCACTTGATGTGCCCATTGCACATCACCGACGCCGGAAACCGGGCAACTATCGGCAGCAACCGGGGAGACCACCATGAGATTATTGAGCTTTCTGTTCTGGACGTTCGTAGTGCTGATCGGGGCGGCACTGCTACTCCCCGTGCTGACCGTTGGATTCGTGCTGATCTGCGGCGCCGGTGTGTTCCTGGTCTGGCTTCTGCCGATACTCATCATTGCGGCCTCGGACAAGACCTCCCGTGGCGAAAAATTCTGCTGGATTCTCGCTATCCTATTCCTGTCCTGGTTCGCGTGGATTTTCTATTTCTTCCTCGCCCCCCTGAAGCCGGCGCAGCGGGCTTATTACTACTATTAGTCATAGCTGTCCCACATTATCAAGACGCACCATTTGAGCTAAAAAAGGCTTCTCAGGATTCAAGAGGCCTGTAGATGGGAAAAATTTTCCGGGCTTCCCGGGAAGGATTTTCCTCCTTCAGACACCACTGGCGGGTTTCACGGGACCGATGCCAGTAGTGTGCCCAGGCTCCTGGAGTGATAGGTCAGCAAGTACTGGATTTGAAAATCAGATAGCGTGCAATTTTGTTTCCAGGGTTTTGAGGGAAGACAGTTATTCGTGGCTTCGAGCGGCCACGCCTTGGCTAAGAGCAGAATTCCTCGTGCAGTGGCTTCGAATGCTCCGATTAACTCCCAACAAAGGGACTACCGATGAATATCGGCTTTTCCAACGAATTAGCGCTTCTGGTTTCCACAAGCCTTGAATTCGAGCACTGAGCACCGGTCCAGGGGAGTCTCAGGACGGAGCAAAAAAACGCAGCACCGACCGACCGAGCAAGACCGTCTTCCAGGGCTTGCGACCGAGAGAGGGAACCCCGGAGGGGTGCAAGTTGCGGAGGATCAGACTCCCCTGGAGCGGTGCGATCCCGGAAAATATATCGCACGCCAATCTATTGATTGTCGTGTAGCAAACTCACGTCCATGTCTTACAGGGAGTATAAATGCTGGAAGCACCCGGATTCAGGCCACTGAAAGCCTTCCGGTCATGGTATTGTGGGACAGCAATGATTATTAGTAATGACTCCACTCCGCGGTTATCATACTGCGGCAGCTGACAGACGCAATGGCGATACAAACTCTTCCATGGCAATCATTGAAGTCCGAAATCTGGTCAAGCGTTACCCGCGACCGGGCAACAAATCCGAATTTTTCAAAGCAGTGGACGACATCTCGCTGGAAATTGAGGCTGGAGAGATCTATGGCATCCTCGGACCCAACGGCGCCGGCAAAACCACTACTCTGGAAATGCTGGAAGGACTCACCGATATCGATGCCGGCGAAGCCTACATTGATGGAGTCTGTGTCAACACGCACCCCTTTGAAGTGAAAAAACTGATCGGCGTGCAACTGCAGGCCAACGAGTATTTCGACAACCTGTCGCTGCGGGAACTGATCACCCTGTTCGGCGCCCTTTACGGTCGCGAAATCGACCCCCTGGAACTGCTCGGGCGCGTGCACCTCACCGACAAAGCGGACGCCAAACCCGCCAACCTGTCCGGTGGCCAGAAGCAGCGCTTTTCCATTGCCTGTGCGCTGGTCAACGATCCCAAGGTGCTGTTCCTGGACGAGCCCACCACCGGCCTTGATCCCCAGGCCAAGCGCAACCTCTGGAATCTGGTGCAGGAACTCAACAGTACCGGCATGACCATCGTTCTCACCACCCACAACATGGAAGAGGCGGAATCCCTGTGCCAACGCATTGCCATCATGGATCACGGCAATTTGATAGCCGAGGACACCCCCAGGAAATTGATTCTCGAACACGCTCCGGAACCACCCCAGGCACCATTACACGGCAGCCTGGAGGACGTATTTCTGGCGCTCACGGGACATGGATTGAGAGACTGACCCATGAAGCCAATAGCACTGAGTCTTGCCGGCACGCTCACCAGGATATTCCTTCGCGATCGCCAGGCAATATTTTTCAGTCTGTTTTTCCCAATCGTATTCATGATGGTATTCGGGTTCGTCGGCAACCGGGAACAAGAGCCCATCTCCCTTGGCATAGTCAACAATGCACCAGGCACGGTGGCGGCTGATTTCATTCGATTGCTTGAAGCGAACCCGCTGTTCGAGGTTACTCTGGGCGAAGAACCCGACCTTCGCCAGGCACTGATCGCCGGCGACACAACCATGGTGCTTATCGTACCCGGGCAGTTTCAGGAAACCGACCGCAACGTGGAATTGGGGTTGCTGGTGGACGCAGCCCAGGTGCAGGAGCTTAACCTGATTATGCCCGTACTCGAGCAGTCACTTCTGGCGGTGGAAAGACAGCTTCGCGATACCGAGCCATTGTTCACCCTGGCGGTGGAGGACGTGCGGGCGCGGTCCCAGCGTTACCTGGATTTCCTGATTCCCGGCCTCCTGGCGTTCACGCTGATGCAGGTTTCCATTGCCGGCAGCGGCTTCAATATCGTGGAGTATCGGCGCAAGGGAATACTGAAACGGTTGTTCGTGACACCGCTGCAACCACGCGATTTTATTATTGCCATCGTCATGTCACGCATCGCTCTGTGTGTGCTGCAGGTTGCCGTACTGCTGGGCATTGCCGTGCTGTTCCTGGATGTGCGGATTCTCGGCAGCTACACGGCTCTGTTCACTGTCATTTTCCTCGGCGCCATCATCTTCCTGTGTATCGGGTTTCTGCTGGGCAGCCTGGCCCGGACCCAGCAGTCCATCCAGGCCGTCGGCAATCTGGTTATTTTCCCGCAGATTTTCCTGTCAGGGATTTTTTATCCCATTGACTCGTTGCCGGGCTTTATCCAGCCGGTGGCCGCAATCCTGCCCCTCAGTTTCGTGGCCAATGCCATGCGGGAAATAGCCAACAACGGTGCCGGTCTTGTCGACATTCCCCTGGACATGCTTGGCATCGGCGCCTGGGGCCTTGTCAGCTTCCTGGCTGCCACCCGTTTCTTTGTCTGGAAGGAAGTGGCTGCCTGATCAAGCCACAGAGACGGCAGGTAACATCGCTTGCAGCGCCTCACGCCTTACCGGCAGACTCGTCTGAAAGCCAGAGCATGTGGGGACTCAGCCAGAGGTTCCCTAGCTGGTGGCGACTCCACGGTAGAGGTCTACCACCCGCTCACTCTGCTGACGACGGACAAAGTCCAGGGTGGACCTGGAGATCTGGTAATCTTCTGAGTCGCCCGGCGTATTGCGGCAGTGCTCAAGAATTACCGCATACAGAAACTTGAAGGCGTCGCGGGGTTGATGCATCTGATCCAGGGATTCAATCAGATAGGCACTCTGCACATCATCGTCAAACATGGCATCGAGGGAAATATGCTCCTCTGAAGTCTGACAATTTTTAAACCGCCAGGAACACAGATCGTAGAGCGTGGTGCCTGTCCACTTCAGAGGATTGATCACATTCTGCTTGTCCAGTCGTGCCTGACGCTTGAACTCCAGATCTTCTGAAGCGAGCATGTGGCTCAGTTCGATCGGCAGTAGCATCTTGATACCCACATTCTCCTGCTGCAGAAATTTATTGTTCAGCATTGGCCAGACCAGCATCTTCATCCGCTTGGCATCCCCATTGACCAGCACCGGCTCATCGACACGATCCATCAGTACGATAATACTGGAATACCCGAAGTCCCTGATGACATCGAGAAATCTGCCGGTCAGTTCGTAGCGGCTGTCCTGATCGATTTTCGCCGGGAACAAGGTCACGGCATCGTCCACCTTCCTGAAATTCCACAAGTGACGGGCAGCTTCACCCTTTTCACGGGCAACTGCCCGAATCTCCCTGGCCAACTGTCGCCCGCGCTTGCTATTGCGCCACTCACGCATGAGCCACCAACCGCCCAGCAGAACAGCGCCACCGATACCGACCACCGTCGCGGTTACCCATTCGAGCCCGGGCGTTGGCAGAAAGCTCCAGCCAAGTCCACCTACAACGCCGACCACTGCGGCAAAAACAAAAAACAGGCCGTGCCTGGAACGGTCCCACGCAGTTTTCATTTTCAATGTTCGCATCAGACGGTGCCATCGATCAGATGCCTGTGCATGCTTGGGATTATCGTAAAGCAAGGCCAGTGCCGCCAGGTTCAACCGCCTCTGCAGATCCATTTTTTTCAGGATTCTGGCCATATCCTTGGATGTCGCCTTGTCATCGGCCTCCAGTGCCTCGTCAAGCAGTTTGGTCACTGCCAGGGACAGGATGGCATCCTGGTGATCTGCCAGCCTGATCGACTTCATGATCTTTTCGCCAGCGATGGTCTTCATATACCGTGCCAGACGATCGAGCATCGGATTGAGCTCTTCGTAACTGACCACGAAGACCTGGCCGGAATCCCTGTCCATGTTGTAATCGTTAAGCTTACGCTGAATCATCAACCTAATAGCCGTCTTGCCACTGCCTTTCTCACCGAATACGATTGTCGTCCCGGGGTTGGCAGGGTCACCGTATATCTTGGTGAAGTCCGGATGGGAAATTGCGTCTTTCAGCATCCGGTTATAGACGGCGTCGTTCAGGGCCTCTTCGGCCTGAAACGGGTGTTCTCGGAGGTTCCAGTGGTTGAAAAATCGCTGCAGGTCCATTTGAGTCTTTCCGCAAGGTGTTATCCAGAGCGCCGACGACCCCCGGATTTCCCCATTCGAGGCGGTGTCGGCCGCAATAGATCGGTCGTTATGGCTTGTTGTAGGGGCCTAAAGGTATCCCTGCTGTCAGGTTTTGTCCAGCACCCAGATAAACCCCCTGCCCCTTTGGACCGGCTGTTTCTCCAGAAACCGGCCCTGATGGGATCGGGCGCACGGGACGCCGGCACCAGCTCTGAATCAGAATGTTACCCGCGTGCCCTCGTTGATGAGGTCGGACGGGAACACCACTACCGTACTTCCTTCCTCGACACCATCAATCACCTGGGTGTAGTCACGCCCCCTCGAGCCGATCAACAGGGACCGCAACTCGGTCCTTCCGTCCTCTACCACAAAGGTGTTCCAGCCATTGGAACGCTGAAATATGGCGCTGGTGGGAATGGTCAGCACATCCTCGCCCTGCCAGGTGACGATAGCCACCTCTACGCGGTACTCGGCACCGATATTGTCAGGAACAGTCAACAGTTCCGCGATCACGTTGACCCGCTGCTCCTCGACACCCAGGGCGGAAATTTTGGTGAATGCTTCCGGCTCCTTGTACTGCACGACGGCATCGATTGTGAAGTCACCCCCCCAGCCGGTGACTCTCACCGGATCGCCCGGGTCCACCTTTACCGCATCCTGGGTCAACAGGTCGACGAGAATCTCCAGGGTATCGCGATTACTGATTGCAAAAATTGGCTCACCGGCCTGAAGAACCCGCTCATTCTCCTCAAAAACGCGATAAACGGTTCCGTCCGACGGAGATTGAATTTCGATTACTCCGCCGCCTCCCTGCCAGGAGGCTCCCGCCCCTATCAGATTAGACCTGGCACTTTCAATCTCCGAACTGGCGGCCCGAAGATTTGCCCGGGCGGCTTCAAGCCGGGATTCCCCAACACTCACCAGCTGCCGGAAGGTTTCAACTTCTTCAGCGCTGGTCAGATCACTGGCGAACAGCTGTTCCCGCCTTTTCAGTTCACTGCGATTGCGTTCCAGGGTGCTGCGGACTTCTTCAAGCGCAGCCTCAACGGCTGAATACCGGGCTTCGGCAGCGCTCAGATTGGCTTCTGCAAAGGCTATAGTGCGCTGATCCTGTGGCGCGGGGGCTATTCTTGCGATCACCTGCCCTTCTGACACACGGTCGCCTTCATCAAGGTCAGTTCGCAACAGGCGGCCGCTGACGGGCGCGGTAACCACAAAGGGCCGGTGCGCACGTGTACGCCCCTGTTCCTCGACGGTTTCCGCAAAGGGCCGACGCTGCACCTGGGCGACTTCGACTCGTTGTGGTTGTGGCTGCAGGACAAAGACCAGGGCGGCAACCAGCAGTAAAACAAACCCGGCCCCCAGCCATCGGGGTATCATTTTCACCTGGGAGTTACTCCCTTGTTTTGAGTACTTCGACCAGTTCGATTCTGTCAAGACGTCGCCGGACCGCCAGGCCACTGGCGGCAGCGGCGATACAGATCAGAATAGCCGACAATATATAGGTTCGGGGTTCTACAATAAAGGGAATACGGTAAATATCAGTCTGAATGCCCTCGGTTACGGCATAGCAGAGGCCGTAACCTATCAACCAACCGAGGGGAATTGCAACCAGAGTGATGATTGCCTGCTCCCCCAGAAGCAGAATTGCGACTTCGCGACGATGAAACCCCATAACCCGCAGGCTGGCCAGTTCCCGACCGCGCTCCGACAACGATATGCGGGCCGCGTTGTAGATCACTCCGACTGCGATAATAGCTGCAAACCCCAGCAGAAATCCCGCCGCAATCAGGATTCCCTGGGCCAGCTGTTCTTCGAAAGATGCCAGCATACCGGCAGGAGACGCCACCCCGGTAACTGCCGGAACCTGCTTCAATTCACGGAACAGGTCGTCCAGGCGCTCATTATCCACTGCCAGATAGGCGCCGGACACCACGTTGGGTTCCTCGCTCAGGTCCCACAGTGATTCCCGGCTCATGTACGCGGAGAGACCCAGAAAATCCTCGATGACGCCAGTGACCGTGGCGTGGGTGGTTTTGCGTTTCCCCTCCAGTATTTCCACGATAACCTCATCACCGGTGGCCACTTGCAATCGTTGCGCGAGCAACGAACTCAACACCACACCGGTGCTTGGTACCGGAACCTCGTTACCGTCTGAATTCACGATGCGACGCAAACGGCCATCAATCTCCATTCCCTGAATCGCCACTTCCTCGTTCCGATGGCCGGACCGCAGCCGGGATGGCAGGTATCGATAAGTCTCTACCCGGTTTACGCCTTGCAGGTGGCCCAGGTCATAGACCACCTTGTCCGGCAGGATCTCCCGAAAAGTCAGAGTCAGATCCTCCCGCTGAATCAATCTGAACTGCAGATCCATCATGAAATTGACACTGTCAAACATAAAGAAGCCGATAGTGAGAATCGCCACCGACATGGCGACACCCAGGGATGAAAAAAACCCCTGTATCGGCTTGCGTTCCACGTTGCGCAGAATCATCCGGCCATTGGGTCCAAGCAATCTTCCCAGGCCAAGCTTTTCAAAGATTCCCGGTTCGAAACGAGCCGGCGCCTCGGGACGCATTGCCTCTGCCGGTGGCAGAAGGATAGCGCGACGCACCGCCGCCATGGCACCGCCGATGGCGCCGAACACACAGGCGAAGAAAGCGAAAACCAGCAGTGAGGGAGTCAGCTGGTAGCGAAGATTCGGCAGATCGAAATACTGGTCATACATGGAAATGTAACCGTCCCCCAGAAAGACTCCTCCAATAGCGCCAATTGTCCCACCTATAATGACTGCCACTACCGCAAACATCAGAAAGTGCATGCCCACTTCACGATCGCTGTATCCGAATGCCTTCAGTACCGCGATCTCCCCACGCTGGGTGGAGATAAGCCGACCCAGCACCAGGTAAAGAAGAAAAACAGCGACACCCAGAAATATCACCGGTATGACTGCACCGGTTACGCGATTGGAATCCAGCTCCGCCTGCAGGATCTGGTGTGAAGCCTGGTTGCGACGCGGATATGCCCCAAGGCCTCCGTAGGGGTCGAGGATATTGTCGAGGGTTTCGATAACCGCATCCTGGTTGGCGTCGGGAGTCAAAGTGATGAAGGCTTCATTAAAGGCGCCGTCCATGTTGAAGGCCGGCCCAAGTGTTTCGCGGCTTGCCCACAGGATTCCGTAGCGCTCGTCTTCTGGATACATGGCGCCCGGGGGAACGGCATAGGAGTGTTCCGCTGAAATGGCGATTCCGACGATGTCCAGGTCTCTGGCCCGACCGTTGATGATGACCCGGATGGTGTCACCGGGAATGAAATCCCGGGCGGCAGCAAAATTCTCGCTGATAATCACCTCGTCTGGTGAGCCTGGCACGATGTAACGGCCCTGCCTGACGATAATGTCGTTGAGCTTGGGCCTGCCCACTTCG
Organism: uncultured Gammaproteobacteria bacterium; assembly: GCA_942492445.1. Classification (GTDB taxonomy): domain Bacteria; phylum Pseudomonadota; class Gammaproteobacteria; order Pseudomonadales; family Pseudohongiellaceae; genus NORP240. Next base: position 74,071 of record CALOEW010000066.1, on the reverse strand, counting down.
GGGAGGGAAACGAACCGCCCCTGGGCGGGGATACCGCTGTCGTCCAGGTCGAGGGTGGCCAGAAACGACACGCGGCTGTCTGCCGCGTCCACGCCCGGTATGGCTTCGATCTTGGGCATCAGCGCAAGCGGCGCCCGTACCAGCGGCGCCCATACATCCGCGAACCGGGTAACGGAATAGTACTGTTGCTGGGCCGTGACCAGGGATTCGTAACTGCCGCGCATGGTCACTACCGACATGATGCCGGATGCCACAACCAGCGCGATGGAAATCACCTGGCCCTTGAGATGCCAGAGTTCCCGCAACAGCTTTCGATTAAGGGCCAGCATCAAGGAACCTCTGTTCAGTCCTCACCACTCGATTTCTTCAACGTTCATGCGCTCTTCGTTTTCGATGCGCTCGACAATTTCCCCGCTGCTCATTCTGACAACCACGTCACCGAGGTTTCCTATGGCGGCATTGTGGGTAATGATTGCAGTGGTGGTGCTGGTCTCACGATTGACATGGTCCAGCACCCCGAGCACCAGCCGACCGGTCTTCGCATCCAGGGCTCCGGTCGGTTCGTCACACAGCAGAATCTGCGGACGCTTGGCGATGGCCCTGGCAATTGCCACCCGCTGTTGTTCGCCCCCGGAAAGCTGTGAAGGGAAATGATCCATTCGGTCCAGCAGACCTACCAGTTCCAATGCCTCGGCGGGTGACATCGGATCAGTGCAGATATCGGTGACCAGCGCTACATTCTCCCGGGCGGTCAGGCTGGAGATGAGATTGTAAAACTGGAATACGAAGCCGACATGATAGCGCCGGTATTCGGTCAGTTCCCTTTCACTGAACTGGCTGAGATCCTGATCCCGGTAGTGCACCGTGCCACTGGTAGCCACATCGAGTCCACCGATAATATTCAACAGTGTCGACTTGCCGCTTCCGGAGGCTCCCAACAACACCGTCATTTCCGCTTCGAACAGGTCGAGGTCGACGTGCTTCAGTGCCCGAACAGTAATCTCTCCCATGGGGTAGTCCTTACAAAGCCCCCGGACCTGCAGAATCGCTTTCTTCTCCACGCTATCTGTCCTGCCACTGACCGGAAAACCTTGTCGCTCGAAATTCATCTACTGTGCCGTCCGGAGAATCCGTATCAACGCCGCAGGTTTTCGAAAGATCACAGAGCGACGCCAGTAGACAGAAGCATACTCCTTTCATCATTGCTGTCCCACAAATTCATGACCGGAAGGCTTCATCGGCCTTCCGTATATTGACTGATAGCACCCGAGTAGCTAAGTTCAAGGCCAGAAGCCGAACACGGGCTTGCCGGTCCATTGCCGTTCCTTGCGGAACACTGGGAGTCAGATTGCTGGAATTCGAGCATATAGTACAGATCAACGATCCCGAAGACGCTGCTATCAAGCCGATGAGCCGTTCCCAGCTGTGGGAGGGGCTACTCCTGCGGGCCCGGGATCCAGGCAGGTTCAATGCCGGCCTCTCCTGCCGTGTAGTCAACGAGAATGACAGCGGTTTTGTCCGGTATATTCAGGCTGGTGACACCGAATTCCGGGAACAGGTGACACTCACCCACCAGGAGCGGATCGAGACAGTCGTCACCGGCTCGGACCAGCCGCTACACGCGCAGAGCGTGACTTCCATCGAAGAACCCGCTGAGGGGTATCTGTTCGTCAGGTTTTTCTACCAGCGCGACCTTGAGAACGGTGCCGAGGGCCACATGGTCGGTGAACACCTGAAATCCGCCTATTTCCAAACGGATATCGACGCTATTGCCCTGATCAGAATGCTCGTTGAAGACGAATTACTGACCCAGAAGCCCAACTGACATTTATTGCCTTTTCGTTCCATATAAGGTGGAATTGCAATCAGCAGTCAGCCCGTATGGTTACTGCTGGAAATCCTTACCGGCACGCGACGGGCTCCCCAGCTGCCCGGATGGTCCTCGAAATGACCTGCAATCCGAGTGCCGCAGTGCTCACAGCACCCTCGACTGTCCAGGTGCCAGCCCCCGAGTTCATACCAGTCCCGTTCGATCACCCGCTGGTGACATTCCGGGCACCAGGTACTGCTGCCCTCGCGATCATGAACATTCCCTGTGTAAACATAATGTAACCCGTTTGCAATCGCGATCCGCCTTGCCCGGGTCAGAGTGCTTTGTGGCGTTGGGGCAATGTCGCGCATTTTCCAGTCCGGGTGAAAGGCAGTAAAATGCAGAGGCACATCGGGACCCAGGTTTTCCATTAGCCACCGGGTCATGGCCTGCAACTCTGACTCAGAGTCGTTCCTGCCCGGGATCAACAGCGAAGTGATCTCAAGCCAGACTTCAGTTTCCTGCTTAATGTATTGCAGGGTTTCCAGCACATTCTGTAGATGACCACCACATAACTGGTGATAAAATTTTTCGGTAAATGCTTTCAGATCGATGTTCGCTGCATCGATGTTGCTGAAGAGTCGCTCCCGAGGTTTTTCGGTGATAAACCCGGCACTGACGGCCACGGACCGGATGCCCTGTTCACGGCAGGCCTGAGCCGTGTCCACGGCATACTCCAGGAAGATAACCGGATCGTTGTAAGTGAAGGCAATACTCTGACAACCCATGCGCCTGGCCACTGCGGCAAGCTCGTCCGGCATTGCCTGATCAGCCAGCGTATCCATGTGCCTGGATTTGCTCATGTCCCAGTTCTGGCAGAACTTGCATGCCAGGTTACAGCCGGCAGTCCCGAACGACAGCACCGAGCTGCCCGGAAAGAAATGGTTCAGCGGCTTTTTCTCGATTGGATCGATGCAGAATCCACTGCTTCTTCCATAACTGTACAGCACCACCTGATCATCAGTACGGCCGCGAACGTAGCACAGACCCCGCTGACCCTCGCGCAGCTTGCAGAACCGGGGACAAAGATCACACTGCACCCGTCCATCCTCGAGTCGGTGCCAATAGTGAGTGGGGTAGGTCGCTGGGGGGGACGTCATAAGGCAATTCGTACCGATGATTCTGTAATCAAACTTCTGTCGGGCTCTGTTTCAGCGCCGCACTGGACAACCGGCAACAGCAGGATTCGAAGGGATCGATTACCCTTGAATAAGCAGGGTGCCGGAGCCATATAGCTCTATATGTGGATTTTTCCGGCGAATTCAACGGAGATTCCGCCCAATTCGCCACATACTGTTTTCACCCCCTTGCCCGGACTTCCGGGAGCGAGGTCACACCATGGAAATCCGCCAACCCGCTGTTGCCGGCATATTCTATCCGGATGATCCCCGGCGCCTGACCCGGGACCTGGCTGCCCTGCTGGAATCTGCGGCACCGGCCGCGGTCGATCCGGCCTCGATCAAAGCACTGGTGGTACCCCACGCGGGTTATGTATTTTCCGGCCCGGTGGCAGCCACGGCGTACCGCCTGCTGGTGTCCCGCCGCCACCAGATCGGAAGGGTGATTCTGCTGGGACCGAGCCACAGGGTTGCATTCCAGGGCCTGGCCCTGCCCACGGTAAGCGAGTTCCAGACACCCCTGGGAACTATCCCTCTTGACCTCGATGCGCTGCAGTGTATTGAAGGACTTCCGGGTGTATCGCGGCGCGATGATGCCCATGACCGGGAGCACAGCCTGGAGGTGCAGCTGCCGTTCCTGCAGACCGTGTTGTCCGCGTTCCGGCTGGTTCCCATGGTCGTGGGGGATGCGGACCAGGAAACCGTCACAGGCGTGCTGGACCGCCTTTGGGGCGACCGCGAAACACTCATTGTAATCAGTTCAGACCTGAGTCATTACCTTCCCTACGAAAAGGCCCGGCGTGTTGATAGCCGCACCAGCCGTCTTATCGAGCAGCAACTGGACGCGATCACCGGCGAACAGGCCTGCGGCTGCCGCCCGCTCAACGGCCTGTTGCGTGCATCAAAGCGGCGAGGGTTACAGGTTAAAACACTGGACCTGAGAAACTCAGGGGATACTGCGGGTAGCGCAGAACAGGTTGTAGGCTATGGTAGTTTTGCAGTCTGTCAGTAATGAATCTATAGCCGGCCATGGTCAGTTGCTGCTGGGGCTTGCACGCCGCTCCATCGAACACGGCCTGTCGGCCGGTACGCCACCGATGGTCCCCCTGGAAGCAATTCCCGCCGACCTGCAACGACACGGGGCGACCTTTGTCACCCTGTACCGGCACGGACAGCTGAGAGGCTGCATCGGCAATCTTGAGGCCTGTCAGCCACTGGTGTGCGACGTAGTGCAGAATGCCTTCAGCGCCGCTTACAGTGACCCGCGTTTTCCCAGGGTCGAGGCTGATGAACTGGCAACACTGCAGCTGGAAATTTCCGTTCTGACACCCCGGCAACCTGTCACATTCGATTCTGAATCCCGTCTGCTGGAAACGTTGCGCCCCCGGGTGGACGGCGTGGTACTCGAAGAAGGCGGCCATCGAGCCACGTTTCTTCCCGCCGTCTGGGAACAGTTGCCGGAGCCGGCGTCGTTCCTGCGCCAATTGAAGCTCAAGGCCGGACTGGCCCCTGACTACTGGAGCCCGACGCTGAAAGTGTATCGATACCAGACTGTCAGCCTGTGTGAGCGAAGCAGGAAGCCCTGATTAAAAATCAGGTGAAACCAGCGCAAAGCAGATGTCCGGGCCGGATTGCTGAGTTCTCTCCCTGCACCCCATGACCATCTCGCCAGTACCCTGGCTAGTTGCTAGAATCCACCACTTTATGAAGCATTGATCAATCACGGCAAAGCGCTGCCATTCAACCCCGAGGAGATCCATCGCCGTGAACAACGGGCAACACTGTATGCAGAATCTCGCTGTCCTGGCGGTCACTGCCACGCTATTACTAATCGACCTGACACCTGTATACGCGCAAGTGGAATCCATAGAGGAATTACGGGTGGAGGCCAAAAGCCTCCGGGCGGTTCGGGTGGACACACCGCCGCTGCTGGACGGTGTGCTGGACGATCCGGTCTGGCAGCAGGCCGAACTGATCACCGATTTTCATCAGACACAACCCGGAGATCACACCCCCACTTCCGAACCCACCGAGCTGTACGTAATTTACACTGAGGATGCTTTGTACGTCGGTGCCCGCATGTACGACAGCAACCCGGAACTTATCTCCGCGCCCACCATCCGGCACGGCCAGGGGCTCCCCTTCGATGACCGGTTGGTAATTATTCTCGACCCGTTCAATCAGGGCCGTGCCGGTTACCGGTTTGAAACCAATCTCAATGGTGTGAGACATGATTCCCTGTACGTCACACCAACCTCCTTCAGCCTCGACTGGAATGCTATCTGGGATACCGCAACCAGTGTTGATGGTAACAGTTGGGTAGCTGAAGTTGAGATACCCTTTAAATCCCTGCCCTTCGACCCGCAGCTCGATACCTGGGGCTTCAATTTCGGGCGCGGCATCCGCCGCCGTAATGAAGAAATGGCCTGGGTTTCACTGAACCGAAACTACAACCCCACAATAATGGGTGAAATGACGGGCCTGGAAGACATGAACCAGGGTGTCGGGCTGGATATCGTACCCTCCTTCACCGCTATCCGCCAACGCCACTATAATCCTTCGAGTTCGGAACAGACGCTGGTAACTTCCCTGGATGCCTTTTACCGGTTGACTCCCTCGCTGAATGCGGCTGTCACCGTGAATACCGATTTTTCCGCCGCCGACGTGGATAACCGCCAGGTCAACCTGACCCGTTTCAACCTGTTTTTCCCGGAACGTCGGGACTTCTTCCTTAATGACTCCGACCTGTTTACCTTCGGCAATATCGACAGACTCTCTGGCGGCAACAACGCCGCAACCGGACCCAGCGGCCAGAACGGCAGGCCCTATTTTTCACGCAAGCTGGGTCTGGCTGCCGACGGTTCCCCGGTGGATATCGAATACGGCGGCCGGATCAGTGGCCGGGTCGGTCGCTTCAACATTGGCACCCTGGCCATAAGGCAGGATTCCTACCACGACATCCACGCGACGGACCTGCTGGTTACGCGAATGTCGGCCAACGTCCTGGCCGATTCACGGGTTGGATTCATTTACACGGACGGGGATCCTGCTTCCAACAGGGACAACCGGGTCATGGGTGCGGACTTTCAGTATGTCAACAACCAGTTCCTGGGCGACGAAATACTCCAGGCGGATCTGTTCTACCAGCAGTCTGACACTCCGGGGTTGAGCGGCGACGACGCCTCCTACGGTTTCGGCATACGTTATCCTCAGACCGAGGGCTTCAGGGCCAGGATGGCCTACAAGAAGATTGAAGAGAATTTCTTTCCGGCTATGGGTTATATCAACCGTTCCGATGTTAGCGACCTCACCGCCGACTTCGGCTACACCTACTATTTCAACAACAGCGACCTGATGCAGACTGCATTCTCCGGAGTAGACATGCAGCGCATTGAGCAGTTGGACGGCGAACTGCAGTCGGAGGTTTTCGCTTTCCGATTGCTGGAATTGGAAACCACCAGCCGGGACTCCATGAACATGTCCTATTACACCAACAGGGAAGTGGTAAGGAATCCGTTCATAATTTACCGGGAGCCTGGCAGGGAAGTGATTATCCAGCCCGGTTCCTATGATTTCAACGAGCAGGAAATCGGGTTTTCATCGGCAGGCCAGCGGGAATTCTCCGGCGGACTGAGATTGCGGACCGGTGACTTTTTCAACGGTGAACGGGTCAATGTCGGCTCCGATTTCAGCTGGAACCAATCGCGTTATTTCAGGATGACACTGAGCTACGACTGGAACGATATCGAACTTCCCCAGGGAGATTTCATCACCCGTCTGGCAAGCCTCAACACCCAGGTAGCATTCTCCTCAACACTCTACTGGATCACCCTTGCCCAGTACGACAATGTCTCCGAAGAACTGGGTATCAACACACGGCTGCAGTGGATTCCCCGCGCCGGCCAGGAGGGCTTCATCGTGTTCAATTACAACATGGAGGATCGGGACCGGGACAACCGTTTCCATTCCGGTTTCAGCGATATCAGCATCAAGTTCCGCTATACGTTCCGGTTCTGAAAACTGTCACTGTGACGGGTCTTCAAGCCGGCGATACAGGGAACGCACACTGATTCCGGCGATTTCAGCGACTTTTTCCTTGTCGTTGTCAAAGGCTTGAAGCAGGGTCCTCAGGTAGTTCAGTTCGTTGGTTTTCAGGTCGGGCCAGGACTGTGCCGGTTTATCGAAAGTGGCTGGGGCAGCGTCGGCCGAGGGTGTCTGAAGCTGCCAGTGTGGTCCCTCTTCCAGACACTCCTCCAGCACATGACGGTCGATGACATTGGAATCCGCGTACACCAGAGCCCGGTTGAGCAGATTACGTAATTCACGAATATTGCCCCGATATTGCCGGGCACAGAGAATTTTCATGGCGGAATCCGTAACATGGTACTCCTTGTTACCGGCCATTTTCCGCAGCAGGGTCTTCACCAGCAGCGGGATGTCCTCCCGTCGCTCTTCCAGCGACGGGAGTGGGATGGGAAAAACATTGATACGAAAATACAGATCCGGGCGGAATGTGCCCTCCTCCACCATGTGCGCCAGATTTTTGTGGGTAGCGCAAATGAGTCGAAAATCCGAACTCTGCACCTCGGCACTGCCCACGCGACGAAAAGTGCCGGTTTCCAGAAGGCGTAGCAGTTTGACCTGCATGGACAAAGGCACATCCCCGATCTCATCCAGGAACAGAGTCCCGCCATCCGCCAGCTCCACCAGACCTTTCTTGTTGGCCTGGGCACCGGTGAACGCACCCTTGACATGACCGAACAATTCACTTTCGAACAGTGCCTCGGTGAGCCCGGCACACTCGAGCGTCACCAGCGGCTTGTCCTTGCGTCTGCTGGCCATGTGGATAGCCCGGGCCGCCAGTTCCTTGCCGGTGCCCGACTCGCCCAGCAGCAGAACTGACGCATCTGTGGGCCCGACCCTGGCAACCCGTTCCAGCATGCGGTTGAAAGCGTGGCTGTGGCCTACAAATTCCTTTTCATTCACCGTGCCGCTGGCCAGCGGAACCGGCTTGAGCAGCTCGACGAAAAACGCCAGACCACCTCCCTCGTCGTTAATTGGGATCATTTCCACATCCACGTGTTCCCTGCCACGCGGTGTCTGATGAATATGAAGAACCCGCTCCCTCGAACCGGACAGCTGGGCTGCTCGTAACGGGCAATCTTCCCCGGCCTGGTCACAGGGAACCTCATAGCCATGGGAGACTTGATAACAGCGCGGGTGACTGGCCAGCTCGATGGCGCCAAAGGCCCTGCGATAAAGCCGATTGGTGGCGAGTATCTGGTATTCGGAGGAAACCAGGATGGCCGGACAGTCAAAACCTTCCAGCATGTGAGTGAGACCGGAGGGCAGTGTGGAACGGTCCGAGGTGATTCTGACCATGACTTGCCATATTCAACACGAAAGTCTGCCAAAAATGACAAACCGACGTGGCAATGTCAAGGCACGGACACCTAACCACTCCGATGTAAATCAATATCCCTCTTTTAATCAGCAGGTTAAGACAGGCACTGGAATCTGGCACAGATACTGCACCGGGTGTCGTCAAAGCCTGAAAAAGGGGGACTTACAGTCCCAATGCCGCGGAGGAATGATCATGGGTGCAGAAATCGATATTCAAAAATTCGGCGGGCTCAAGCCCGAAGTGCTGCCGTTTCTGGACAAACAGACCAATACATTTTCTTATATCGTCAAGGATCCGGATTCAGAATCCTGCGCCATTATCGATTCGGTTCTGAACTTCGACTACCCGTCCGGCACCGTAAGCTATGAAGGTGCCGACGCCCTGATCAAACACATTCGTGACAACCGGCTTACGCTTCAGTGGTTGATTGAAACTCATGCTCATGCGGACCATCTCTCGGCCGCACCCTACATCAAGCAGGCGCTGGGCGGGAAAATTGCCATCGGCGAACACATCGACCAGGTGCAGAGCACTTTCGCCAGGCTGTTCAATACAGGGCCAGAATTTGCCCGAGATGGCTCCCAGTTCGATCACCTTTTCAACGACGGCGAAGTTTACCGCATTGGCAATCTCACCTGCCTTGCAATCTATACACCCGGGCATACTCCCGCCTGCATGACCCACCTGATCGGTGATGCGGCATTTGTAGGTGACACAATCTTCATGCCAGACTCCGGAACCGCGCGCGCCGATTTCCCCGGTGGTGACGCCCGTGTATTGTACCGTTCAATAAAGAAAATACTGGCGCTACCTTCAGCCACACGGCTGTTCATGTGCCATGACTACAGCGAAGACCGGGAACTGGAGTACGAAACAACAGTGGAAGAGGAACTCGCGGACAACATTCATGTCAATGCCAGAATTGATGAAGACACGTTTGTCAAAATGCGCGAAGATAAAGACCGCAACCTGGCAGTACCCAACCTGATCCTTCCCTCTCTGCAGGTTAACATGCGGGCCGGTAACTTTCCGGAAGCGGAAGACAATGATAGGGTCTACTTGAAAATTCCCATTAACGCGTTTGTTTCCTGAGGGGCGGCGATGAAACTTACCGAACTGGACGACCAGGTCTCCGTCTCTGACCAGATAAAGGTTCCGGAGGTAACAGACCTGTTCCGGGGTGGCGTGGAGGTCGTTGTCTGTAACCGGCCCGACAGGGAAGCGGCGGAGCAGCCCGCTTTTGAGGAAATCAACCATGCCTGCGAGGCTCTGGGTATGGAAGCCCGCCATATACCCTTTGTGGGCGATGCTATCGGAGATCAGGAGTTACAATCCTTCCTGAAATTGTTACACAGTGGCAAAAGAATTCATGCTTACTGCCGGTCCGGTGCCCGCTCAAGCAAACTCTGGGCGCAGGCGCGGATGAAACAGGAGATGGACCCCGAGGAAATAATAAATCGTGCAAGGCTGGCGGGCGTGGATGTAAGCAGGCATGTCAAGTCGCCGCACTCACAAGCTCGAGAGGAACGTGCTATGCAAAAGAATTCAACCAGCAGTGACAAGTACGATGTCGTAGTAGTGGGTGGCGGATCCGGAGGAATCTCCGTTACCAACAGTCTGTTGAAACGCAATGGAAAGCTGCGGATCGCCATTATCGAACCCGCAACCGAACACTATTACCAGCCAGGCTGGACCATGGTGGGCGGAGGCGTTTTCAGAGCGCCACAGACCCGTCGTCAGACCCGGAACCTGATCCCGGGGAAAGCCACCTGGCTTAATCGGGCCGCGGTAAGTTTCGCCCCGGAACAGAACGAGGTGGAGCTGGAAAACGGCGCGCGCGTCAGTTACTCGCAACTGGTTGTGACGCCTGGCCTCAAACTGAACTGGGAGGCCGTGGAAGGCTTAAGCGTAACCCTGGGAAAAAACGGCGTAACCTCCAACTACCGTTATGACCTGGCTCCTTACACCTGGGAACTGGTGAGAAACCTCAAGCAGGGAACGGCGGTATTTACCCAGCCACCCATGCCGATCAAGTGTGCCGGTGCACCGCAGAAAGCCATGTATCTCTCGGCAGATCATTGGCTCAGATCCGGTGTGCTTGGCAGCATAAAAATCGATTTTTTCAATGCCGGTGGAGTTCTTTTCGGCGTGCCGGCCTATGTCCCGGCACTGCAGTCCTACGTGGACAAGTACGGCGCCAACGTGCACTATAACCACAACCTGGTGAAGATCGACGGTACCGGCAAACGCGCCTGGTTCAAACACACCGACACGGAAGGGAACGACCAGCTTACGGAAACTGAGTTCGACATGATCCATGTCTGTCCACCCCAGTGCGCACCGGACTTTATCAGCACCAGTGTACTGGCGGACAACGCCGGATGGTTGGACGTGGATCAGTTTACTCTGCGCCACAAGAGTTACGGGAACATCTGGGGACTCGGCGATGTTATGAATACGCCCAATGCCAAAACCATGGCCGCGGTGCGCAAGCAGGTGCCGGTGGTCGCTCAGAACATTGTCGATGTAATGGCCGGGCAGGATCCAGCCTGCGGATACGACGGTTATGGCTCCTGCCCCCTGACCGTGGAGCGGGGCAGGATAGTCCTTGCGGAATTCGGTTACGGCGGCAAACTGCTGCCGACATTCCCGGATTGGATTCTGGAAGGCACAAAGCCGACCCGCGCCGCCTGGATACTGAAGACCCGTATCCTGCCGGACTTTTACTGGCATGCAATGTTGAAGGGACGTGAGTGGATGGTGGCACCACAGAAACTGCAATAATCAGGAGCCTGGCGCGCTGATGGAAGATAAGTTATCCCGATACCTGCTTTTCAGGACCCTGTACGAGCCGAAGATAACCTTTGAAGTAATTGCAGAGACTGACCCTTCGGCATGGCGAGTATTCAGCAGTTATTCCCTCTGGCTGCTTCTGCTGCCTCCGGTGTTCTCCTGGATCGGCGCCTACAATTTCGGCTGGCGGCTGGGTGCTGCGGAACCGCTGATACTGGCACCTTCAACGCTGACTCTGATCAGCGTTGCCTATTTCCTTACGCTGCTGTTCGGGTTTTACACTACTGCCATAATCAGTCGCTGGATGGCCGCCACCTATGGAGCCAGCACCGTCTTTGGCCGCCACGTGGCGCTGATCACCATAGTCGGGCAGCCCCTGGCCATTGGCAGTGTCGCGCACCTGTTTCCCAACGTATTTTTCAACTTACTGGTCATGATTCCCATTATGATCTGGAGCATATATCTGCTTTACACGGGCATTCCTGTAGCACTGCAGACTCCACCGGAAAGAGGCATGCTTATGGCGTCTTCACTGGTTGGCTGGCTGCTGGTGGCGGCGGTAAGCCTGCTGGGGTTGACCATGGGAATGTGGGTAGCAGGTTTGGGCCCCTCCCTGGGAATTTAGGGAACCACAAGGAATCGGGATGAACAGCGAATTGAATAGCCGACCAGAGTACTACCATGACGAGGTTGTAAAACGCCTGGTACAGTTTTCGGTGATTTGGGCTGTGGTCGGTATGGCTGCAGGTGTCTATGTAGCTGCCGAATTGCTGTGGCCGGCTATGGACCTGGGGCTCCCGTGGTTATCATTCGGGCGACTCAGGCCATTGCATACAAACGGTATTATATTCGGATTCGGTGTATCGGCGTTGATGGCTACCGCATTTTACAGTGTGCAGCGGACCTCCCATGTGCCACTGTTCGCTCCGAAACTTGCCTGGTTTCTCTGTTACGGCTGGCAGTTGCTGATAGTTGCCGGTGGTCTTTCCCTACTGGCCGGCTGGAACACTACCAAGGAATACGCCGAACTGGAATGGCCATTCGATATTGCAATCGCAATCCTTTGGGTGGTATTCGGTATCGTCTTTTTCGGCACCATCGGCAAACGCAGAATTCGGCCTATTTACATTTCAAACTGGTTTTACGGCGCCCTGATCATTGTTATCGCCATGCTTCACATTGTCAACAGCCTTGCCTTGCCGGTGACCTGGACCAAGTCCTACTCGCTCTATGCCGGTGCCCAGGATGCCATAGTGCAGTGGTGGTACGGGCACAATGCGGTGGGATTTCTTCTTACCGGGGGGTTTTTAGGCATGCTTTACTATTTTCTGCCCAAGCACGCCGGGAGGCCAATCTGGAGTTACAAACTTTCTGTGGTGGCTTTCTGGGCCTTCACCTACAGCTATATCTGGGCAGGCCCCCACCACCTTCACTACAATTCAATCCCCGAGTGGGTCCAGTCCCTGGGAATGGTCATGAGTCTTATTCTGCTGGCACCTTCCTGGGCCACGCTCATCAACGGAGTCATGACGGTAAGCACCGCCTGGGAAAAACTGAAGTCTGACCCGGCCCTGAAATTCATTGTCCTGTCGCTTGCCTTTTATGGCCTGGCCACGTTCGAAGGCCCGATGATGTCAATCCGCAGTGTCAATGTGGTAAGTCATTTTACCGACTGGACCATCGGTCATGTGCACTCTGGCGCACTGGGCTGGAATGCGATGATCACCTACGGCACCTTCTACTACCTGATGCCCAGGCTGGTCGGTGTCGAGCTGTACAGTAAGCAGCTGGCCAATGTTCATTTCTGGCTGGCGCTGGCAGGTACCATGCTTTATGTCGTGGCCATGTGGGCGGCCGGCGTTTCTCAAGGGCTGCTGTGGCTCAGCCTCGATGAAACCGGCGAACTGGCCTTTGGCTTCCGCGACATCATGAGCAGTATGGCTCCCTACTATGGATTAAGACTCCTGGCAGGTCTGATTTTTCTCAGTGGAACACTATTGATGGCCTACAACTTCCACATGACCACCCGGAGTCGCAGGACTGTCAGGGTAGAGCCCCCTGCAGTAGACCCCGCGTTTGGAGTCCCAGGGAGCCTCTGATGAATGCGCTGAACCTGCACAAGAAACTTGAAGAAAACAATGGCCTGCTGATCTTCGGCATTCTCCTGGTGTCTGCCATAGGTGGCCTGGTGCAGGTACTGCCCAGTGTCTATCAGGAATCGCTGCGATCGGCGGCGGAAAATACCCGCCCCTATTCGGCCGTCGAACTGGCAGGAAGGGATATCTATATGCGTGAGGGGTGCGCCACCTGCCACTCCCAGCAGATTCGTTCCCTGGTGGCCGAAGTGGAACGCTATGGGCCGTACTCGCGAGCCGGAGAATTCGTTTACGACCGACCGTTTCTCTGGGGGTCCAAGCGAACCGGACCCGACCTGCACCGTATTGGCGGCAAGTACTCCGATGACTGGCACAGGGTTCACCTGATAAATCCCCGTAGCGTGGTTCCCGATTCCATAATGCCGGGGTATCCCTGGCTGGCTGAAAACGACCTGCGTGGAGACGATATCAAGGCCAAGCTGCTTGGCCTCCGGTCTCTCGGTCATCCCTATTCCGACGAGGATATAGAGCGCGCTCCAGCGTTACTTGAGGGGTTAAAGGAAATTGAAGCTGTAATCAGCTACCTGCAGATGCTCGGTACCGGTTTTTCGGACCCACAGGACGACGAAGGAGGAACCGCTGAATGACCACTTTCATTTTTATCGGTGACATGCTGGTGATGTTCTTTATGGTCGCTGTTGTCGTCTGGGTTTCCTTCTGTGAATCGGATGAACAACTTGAATTTACTGCATCCATTCCCCTGCAGGACGAGCCTGAGGAGTCGCTGAATCATGGCTGATTTACCCAATGCATTCTGGAGTGGCTGGATTGCAGTCATCACCATCGTTTCATTGCTCGGTCTGGCCTGGTTGGTTGTCACCATCTACTTTCCCCGTGGCGGCCGGAAAGCTGAAAAGGAAGGGCCGGAACCAATATGGGACGAAAACCTCAGGGAAGGCAGCAATGCCCCTCCCCTCTGGTGGTTCTGGATGATCTTCAGCGCCATGATTTTTTCCGTAATCTACCTGATGCTGTTCCCAGGTTTGGGCGCGTACAGCGGTGCCCTCAACTGGTCCCAAGGCCGTCGATTGTCAGAAAGCCTTGAAGAATTTCATCGGGACTACCAGCCACAACGGGCGGCAATCATTGCAGCGAGCCTCACTGAACTTCAGGACGACACTGGGCTCATGGAAACAGCCCGGAAGATATTCAGCCGCAACTGCTCCGCCTGTCATGGTGTTGATGGAAGGGGTCAGGCTTCTCTCTTTCCAAACCTGATGGACATCGACTGGCAGTGGGGCGGCTCACCGGATCAGATTGAACAATCGATCCGCGCAGGTCGAAACGCGGTAATGCCGCCCTGGCAAACCTCCCTGGGCGAGGATGGCGTTACCCTGACAGCTGCCTATGTCAGGGCACTGTCGGAAGGAAACGCCGAAGGTCTTCCAGGTGAAGTCCAGTTTGGAACCTTCTGTGTCGCCTGTCACGGCCCGGATGGCACCGGAAATCCTTTGCTGGGTGCCCCGGATCTCACCGACACCACGTGGCTGTACGGTGGCTCATTGGAGGCCATCACTGAATCACTACGCAATGGACGCCAGGGCATGATGCCGGCTTTTAACGAAAGACTGGATGATGCCCAGATCAAATTGCTGGTTGCCTTCCTGGCCCGTTGACTCCACTCCGGGGGAAGGGAAACAGGGCCCCCGGTGCTCTGATCCGGTTAATTACCTGTGGACACGCCGGTGGTTTTAAGTTGGGGCGATCGCCAGAGAAGCGAAATTCAAGTCCAGGGCGAAAGTCAGCACGTCCACGATGTTGCCATGCCCGTAGCTCCGTGCAACACTCCTGTAAGAAATGCACTTGCCCCGATAAAGGAGAGCAGCGTGACAGAGACCTCGGACAATTCAACAGTGGACATCATTCAGGGCCGGAATTCAGGTCGGAAACGCACTCTTGCACAGCTGCCATTCTCAGCTGCGTGCAACCGCTGAAGAACCTCTTGTTAGTAATGGCAATGCGCTTCGCCAGCAGTCTTGTCTGAAGGCAGGAGCATTGTGGGACTTAATCAGAGGTTCCTTAACAGTAGAAGACTGCAAGCCAGACTGTTTCAGTGCCCGGTTTGGTCCAGGCAACGCGATGCCTGGTATGTGCCGGCAGGTTGACATAGCTGCCGGGCTCCAGGTGCTGGTCATCCCGTCCCTCCACCTGGACAATGGCCGCCCCGGTCAGCAGAACAACCCATTCGTTCTGCGGCTGGTCAAACCAGAAATCTGCAGGTGAACAGTGCCCCATTGAGACAATCCGTTCCACTTTGACCTGATCGGATTCGACCAGTGTTTCGAAGAACTCTTCGTTGAGATCAGCTGGCAGCTGGCGAAAAAGATTCCCGATAATGTTATTCATTCTAACTCGCCAGTATTTGCCATAACGCCCGGACATTGAACACGTCTGAAATTCAGCGCATTGCCAGTCAATCTCGCCGCTTCCCCGGGAATGCAGGGCAATAAGTGAATTCGCGTGGTCAGCCCGGCCGGGCGTCCGCCAGCCCCAGGCCTCGCAATGCGCCAGTGATTTCCTCCAGAATGGCGGGATCATCAATGGTGGCAGGCATGCGGTAGTCCTGGTTGTCGGCGATCTTCTGCATGGTTCCCCGCAGGATTTTTCCTGACCGGGTCTTGGGAAGTCGTTGCACCACTGTTGCCTGCTTGAAGGCCGCCACCGGACCGATCCTGTCTCTTACCAGCTGAATCACCTCGGTAACAATCTCTTCGGCATCGCGGGATACGCCGGCTTTCAATACAATGAACCCCACCGGAAGTTGACCTTTCAGCTGATCGGCCACACCGACCACCGCGCATTCAGCTACGTCCGGGTGGCTGGCGAGCACCTCTTCCATGCCACCGGTCGAAAGACGATGCCCGGCCACGTTGATGATGTCGTCGGTGCGGCTCATTACGTAGACATAACCATCTTCATCCAGATAGCCTGCATCGGCAGTCTTGTAATAGCCGGGAAAATCGGCCAGATAGCTGTCCTCAAAGCGCTGCCGGGCATTCCACAGGGTCAGAAGAGAACCCGGCGGCATCGGCAACCTGGCGCACAGGGCCCCGACCCTGCCTGCCGGCAGGGTGTGACCGTTGTCGTCAAGCGCCTGCAGGTCCCAGCCCGGTGAGGGCACGGTCGGGGAACCGGGTTTAACCGGCAGCAACCCCAGGCCACGATGGTTGGCAGCAATAGACCAGCCGGTCTCTGTCTGCCACCAGTGGTCGATGACAGGAACCTGCAGGTTGTCCCGGGCCCAGAGCAGGGTATCCGGGTCCGTCCGCTCTCCTGCCAGAAACAATGCTTCAAAGCCACTCAACTGGTACCGGCCCAGAAGCTCGGCTCGTGGATCCTCCTTCCTGATAGCGCGAAAGGCAGTGGGCGCGGTGAACAGGACCTTGACGCCGTGGTCTGCGATCACGCGCCAGAACGACCCGGCGTCCGGTGTACCGACCGGCTTGCCTTCAAACAGAACGGTTGTGCAACCTCGTAATAAAGGGCCGTAAACAATGTAGGAATGACCGACAACCCAGCCCACATCCGATGCTGCCCAGTAGACATCGCCAGCATCGACGCCGTACAGAGCCTTCATACTCCAGTTGAGTGCTACGGCATGACCGCCGTTGTCCCGCACCACGCCCTTGGGGACACCGGTGGTTCCCGATGTGTAGAGTATATAGAGTGGGTCGGTAGCCTGTAACGATGTACACCCAACAGGTGTGGCTGCAGCCATCACCTGTTGCCAGTCACTGTCGCGACCTGCCTTGAGTTCCACCGTGTGCTGGTCGCGCTGCACGACTATAACCTGGCTGGGCGGGTATTCCGCAAGCTCGATGGCGTCATCCAGCAGAGGCAGGTAGGGAACAATGCGCGTCACTTCAACGCCACAGGATGCTGTGACAATCAGGTCAGGCCGGGCATCGTCAATACGCACGGCCAGTTCGTTGGCAGCAAAACCACCGAATACCACCGAGTGAATGGCACCAATCCGGGCACAGGCAAGCATGGCAATCACCGCTTCCGGGATCATCGGCATGTAGATAATCACCCGGTCGCCCTTTTTCACGCCTTTTCCGGTCAAGCCACCTGCAAACCGTGCCACCAGGTCCCGCAATTCCAGGTAAGTGAACTTCACCACCTGGTTACCGGTTACTGGACTGTCATAGATCAGTGCAGTCCGGGCACCGTGCCCGGATTCAACGTGACGATCGAGGGCGTTGTAACAGGTGTTGATTTCAGCACCGACAAACCAGCGTCCGTGAGGGGATTCGCTGGTGTCCAGCACCTTTTCCCAGGGCCGGTTCCAGGTCAGTTCTGCGGCCGCATCTCCCCAGAATTCATCGGGGTGTGTCAGAGAAAGAGAGTACGCCTGTTGATAGCGCTGCAGTGCTTCTGAAGCCATCGTTTATCCTTGTTATTTCGTGGCTGGAGGCTACCCATAATAAAAGATGGCAGCTGGACGGGCAATAAAACCCCCGGGTCAAGCTCAATGCGCGGCCTCGAATTCCAGCTCAACACCGTCGGTCGTTGTGGTCAGGTACAGACGGTCGTCACTGAACCGCAGTGAAGTGACGTCCCGCAGATACAGGCTCAGATAATTGTGCAGAGACGGTGGTGGGCATAACGCCCGCGTAGTGGCGAAGGATTCGAAGCTCAGGGCCGCACCTTGTTGATGCCAGGAACCCGTGATCCGATTACAGTCCGAGGTACCGGTCAGTCGATCTTCACTGCGAAAATTCAACACATAATCTGCCGGGTCATCGGGAGTAAACACGAACCCCCCTGGAACCACCATCTGTACAAGCTGCCAATTGCTGCCTTCCAGAGCAGCTACCGGTGCCGCGGGGCTTACCTCGTCAGCCAATTCCTGTTCATTTGGACTGCAGCCAGCCAGTGCCAGGACCAGACTGATTACTGAAACCATTAGCAGTCTGTCCGCAGCTTTCCTATCCACTTTCCACCTCCATTTTCCGCAGCCTGACCGGCCCCGCAGTGTCTCGACTCTCACTTCAGTTGTCACACTATTGAAGTAACCGATAGTCAGGCGCCATGATGTGCTGGGGATGATCCATCTGTTCAAGATAAAAAGACGCTGGCCTGGCATTGTCACCAAAGGAAAAATGGAAACTCCCCTTGCTGAGCTTTCCTTGTCCATCAAGCACGGCCCACTCGACCGTATAGTAGTCCGCCTCACTCAGTTCTGGAAAATTCTGCATATAATGAATACCTTCCCCGGGGCGGTACCGAAAACCGATCTCCACGAATTCATTGGCTGAGTTCCTGAGCACCAACTTTACCAGCCTCACTTTCGAATCGAAATGCAGCATGATCGACTCCGGCGCCGCCACCAGCACTTCGTTGTCGGCCGGCACGGTAGTTACCGGCAGATCGCCTGCTGCGGACATTTCATGTAATTCATGCTGGGCTAGAGAAAGAGAATTTGAAAACAACAACAGCAGAAGGCCAGGTATCTGAATCAAATTCCTGAACCGGAGAGCCACCCTGAATTTCGAAGGGGAGATCGGCGTGATTTTTCCGGTCATCAGACATCCGGTATTCACTTGCTTTTCCTCATCTGCCAAAGACCCCATGATTCTGAATTCGATGCCTGACGGGACAGCAATCTCGTGTGAGTTAAAAAAAGACGAAGGATTCAGTGCGCCCGGGAACACCGGCCCCGGGGCGTTGAATCGCCTTGTCAGACTCCAGCCAGAAGCCCCAGTGTGTAACGCAGGGGGAGCTCGGCCTCAGGGTGTCACATTTACAGTCACATACTGATCGGTATAGAGACCACCATCGTCCGCCCGTCCCCACAGAAGGTAGGTGCCGGGTTCTTCGAAAGTGACCTCCACGTCGATTACGCCGTCTTCAGGCAGTACCGGAGGTTTCCATAACCAGGCCCAGGGTGAATTGGCCGAAGGCCGCGTATCCTCCCACGGTTTTACCTGGGGTGGATCAAAATGGACCAACTCCTGCACCGGTGCTTCTGACTGTTCAGGAGCCCGGTAAACATTCCAGGAAAGATACAGGCCATTATTCTTGTTTACCGTAGGCTTTGGCGGGGGCGTCATCATCATTCTGTTGCGGATCATTTCCTCAGTTGTGAAGGCCGCTGCTGCGCCGCCCAGCAGCCTGATGCGCCGCATCGGATCAAATGGCTCCGGCACTCCATCATCGGTCACACGGGCCTGAATCGTCAGCGGTTCACCTACCCGTGTGGTCCTGATGTCGTCACCGATCAACTCCACGCGGGGCGGAATGTTCGCACGTGTTTTCGCGTCAGACGTTCCCGCGCCCAGGGAACCGGTTTCAGACATGATGATGACATTGTCGATCTTGTAGTCTTCCCGAAGGGTTCCGTACGCTCTGCGAGTCACCCCGTTGGGCGAGGTCACCTCCCAGACCAGTTCGTCATCCTGGTCGAAATCCCCGGGCATTACCACATCAAAAGTGAAGCGATTACGGCGTGGCAGGAAATGGGTGGGCTGACCACGGTCCGGATCCCCCGGGGAAAAGAAGTTTTCCTCCCCGACAGGAATGTCCAGCTCCTCCTCCCAATTGTGGTTGAAATAACCGAAGGTCATGGTCAGGGTGCCGTCCTCATCGCGGCGCCAGCCCTCATAGGCCACTTCGGTATGCTGGCCGCTGCGGTAGGTCTGCTCGGCGTACTCGAAGGGACCCTGGGCTGTTGCAATTCCAGGCAGCAGGGCGAAACCACTGGCGAACATCAAGATAAGAGGTTTAAACAGGTCGCGGGGTATCAGGTTCATAACTAACTACTCGTCTTTTCCGGTTGATCTCAACGGGGAATCTCCGCTTTCCGAAAAACCCGTTGACGGCGCTGCTAGCCGGCCGGCGGGCTTCACCGTGGGCCAGAAGATCGATTCAGCGGCAGGGCGGGGACCGGCGCGCCGGTCAGAGCCCCGCCACATCATCGTCCAGTGCATCGCTGGTGCTGCTGGTTGCTTCAACCGGCCACACGATCGGTGTCAGGCACAGGGGACAACCAATAACATGGTCATTGGGACCCAGGTTCCGGCGCTGGCGACGCTGCCCCATTTCCTCCATGAACTGCTCGTCAGTCATGGTTACCCGGATTCCCAGATCGATGAACATATTGGTCACAGATCGGTTGCCGGAGCCCTGCCAGTTGCGGGGGTCAGGCACATTGGGGTTTTCTTCGGTGTTATTGAAGTACCCGGTAATGTGCAGAATAGTGCCCTTGGGCAGTAACGGTGTGTAATCGTCAGCGAAAGGATAACCGCGCACCCAGTTGTGGTCGTAACCCACGCAGGAAAGGGTTTCGACTGAGAATCCCCATATCGCCTGCAGGCACATGCGCTCGCCAGGAGCATGGAGGTGCGGTTCGAAGGTTATGACCTTGGTGTGCTCGGTCAGCACCTTGTAAGCATGGAGCTCCTGGCCCTTGGCGTTGCCTTCGACGCTGATATCCACACCGTTGCCCTGGATACTGATGCTGCTTTCGTACTTGGGTTCGTAGTCCCTGGGGTGAAAAGTGAACCCGATCTCCAGGTGACCGGTGGTATCGCGGCCATTGGAATGCATGTGGACCGAATCGGTGAAGAATGCCGTGTTTGCCTTCAGCAGCGGACCGGCGTCCGGATCGAACAGGTCGCCGTTGCGGCCTACTTCGTGTACCGGCCAGGAAACGGCTTCGCCCGGAATTGCGCGACCATCCTCGTCCAGTACCTCAGTGCGCCAGATCATGTGGTGGAATATGTAACGACCGCCCACGGTTTCCCGAGCACCGCCGCCCGAGGGTACATCGTTGACCTCGATTATCTCGACCGATTTCACATAGCGATCCTCGGTCATTCCTGTGGGAACACTCTCAAGCTCGCCCCACCAATCCGGCCGGCCACCTTCCATGTAGAAATCGGCAGTGCTCGTCACCAGATCCGGCTCACCCAGTTTCCACTTGATGCTGTCATCGAAGGAAAGCGGAGCCGGGGCGTCGGCCGGGTCACCTGCCGGTGTGCCGGTGCGTGCCCAGGTGGAAATGGCAGCAATCTCCTCGTCACTCAGGGAAGGATCGTTCTTGAACTGCTGGATACCAACGTTTTTCTCAACATACCAGGGTGGCATGGCACCGGCGCGGTCGCGCAGTGCGGTCTTGTATTCGATCAATCCCGCATAGGGAGCAACCTGTTCATAGGTGACCAGCGGCATGGGGGCCACGCCACCTTCCCGGTGACAGGTCTGGCAGCTGCGCTGCAGAATGGGCTCGATATCCCGGTGAAAAGTGACTTCCTGAGCCCATGTCGATGGTGTCAGCACCAGAACCAGGAAAACCAGATACAGGCAGTTTTGAATCAATGATGGAATTCGCACGTAAATCTCCTCTTCCACAAGGTTTAATCTACCTGGACTCGTTGACAGTCAGTCCAGCCCGGAAATCTTTTCCGGCGACATTACCTCAGTTTAAGAATTTCAAACGGCATTAGACCCATTCTAACAGTAAATTTCTCCCTGAAAACTCGGAAAACCCGGTTAAATTTTTGCGGTCAGCTTTTCAACCAGTATTCCGGCGTTTATTACCACTGATTTAGTTCCGGATATCAGCATCTTAACGCATACCAGCTGATCCGGTAACCGGGCAGGAACAGCGACGACTCCCCGCACGGGGCAGAGCTACAATGCCCGGAACTTGACGATTCCTGCACAATTCTAATAATCAGTTATCAATATCAGGCCGGTTCTCCAGCCCGGTTCAGCGGGATTACCCCGGGCTGGAGAAGCGCTGATCGATTTTCAAAGGCTCGCCAATGCGGTGTTCAGTGTCGGGCTCGGACGCATGGTGGTCGAACATTTGCCGGCATCGGGACGGTAATAACCGCCGATGTCCACGGCGACACCCTGGGCCCCGTTCAGTTCCCCGACAATCTTCTGTTCGTTTTCCGCCAGGGTCCGGGCCAGGGGAGCAAAGCGCTGTGCCAGGCCGCCATCGTCAGTCTGTGTGGCCAGTGCCTGAGCCCAGTACAGAGCCAGGAAAAAGTGGCTTCCCCTGTTATCCAGCTCCTTCACCTTACGGGACGGGGATTTATTGTTGTAGAGAAACTGTTCGGTAGCCTTGTCCAGAGCCGTAGCCAGAATTTTCGCCCGGGCATTACCGGTAACATTGGAGAAATGCTCCAGGGATGCGGCAAGGGCCAGAAATTCACCCAACGAATCCCAGCGCAGATGGTTTTCCTTTACGAACTGCTGAACATGTTTGGGTGCTGAGCCTCCGGCGCCGGTTTCGAACAGGCCACCGCCAGCCATCAACGGAACTATCGACAACATTTTGGCGCTGGTGCCCAATTCCAGGATCGGGAACAGGTCGGTCAGGTAGTCCCGCAGCACATTGCCGGTTACTGATATGGTGTCCTTGCCATCCTTGATCCGTTCCAGCGAAAACAGCATGGCATCCACCGGGGCCATGATATGAATGTCCAGCCCACTGGTATCGTGCCCGGGAAGGTAAGTGTTTACTTTTTCGATCAGTTGCGCATCGTGGGCACGATCCCTGTCCAACCAGAATACCGCCGGCACACCGGTCGCGCGGGCGCGATTGACCGCCAGTTTAACCCAGTCCTGAATGGGAGCATCCTTGGTCTGGCACATGCGCCAGATGTCTCCCTTCTGAACTTCATGTTCCAGAAGGGTTTTCCCTGAGGAATCAATGACGCTGACCTTACCGTCGGCGGGCAGCTGAAAAGTCTTGTCATGGGAGCCGTACTCTTCGGCTTTCTGGGCCATCAGCCCCACATTGGGAACGCTACCCATGGTCGTTGGATCAAAAGCGCCGTTTTTCTTACAGAACTCGATAACCTGGTGATAAATACCGGCGTAGCACCGATCCGGTATTACCGCCTTGGTGTCATGCTGCTTGCCATCCGGCCCCCACATCTGACCGGAGGTCCGGATCATGGCAGGCATGGAAGCATCGATTATGATGTCACTGGGCACATGCAGATTGGTGATACCGCGATCGGAATCCACCATGGCCATCGGCGGGCGGGTCTCGTAAACTGCTTCAATATCTGACCTGATCTCGGCCTGACGGTCCTCCGGCAGACTGGCTATTTTGGCATAGACGTCACCGATGCCATTGTTGGCATCGACACCCAGCTGTTCGAACAGCGCGCTGTGCTTTTGAAACACATCGCTGTAGTAAACCTTCACGGCCTGCCCGAAAATAATCGGATCAGACACTTTCATCATGGTTGCCTTCATGTGCAGGGAAAACAACACACCCTGCTGTTTGGCAGAATCGATTTCACGGGCCAGGAAATCCTGCAGCTGCTTCCGGCTCATAACCGAAGCATCGATGACCTCACCCGCCTTCAGGGAGAGGCTGCTTTTTAACTCGGTCTGCTGACCGTCCGCGGCGGTAAAGCGGATTCTTACTTCGGTAGCCGCGGGCAGGGTGACTGACTTTTCACTGCCGTAAAAGTCGCCCGACTCCATGTGTGCCACATGGCTTCTGGAATCCCTCGACCAGGCGCCCATGGAATGAGGGTTCTTACGGGCATAAGCCTTGACCGAAGCGGGTGCCCGGCGATCGGAGTTACCCTCGCGCAGGACCGGATTGACCGCACTGCCCTTGACCCGGTCGTAGCGGGCCTTGATGTCTTTCTCTTCGTCGGTTTTAGGTTCTTCCGGATATTCCGGCAGCTTGTAGCCCTGTTCCTGCAACTCCTTGATGGCGGCTTTAATCTGTGGAAACGAGGCACTGATGTTCGGTAATTTGATAATGTTGGCCTGGGGATCCTGCGTCATCTCGCCCAGTTCTGCCAGCGCATCGCCGATGCGCTGCTCCGGGTTCAGGTAGTCTGGAAAGTTGGCGATAATACGACCGGACAGGGAAATATCGCGGGTTTCCACATTGATGTCAGACACACTGGCGAAAGCCTGGATAATCGGCAGTAAAGAATAAGTGGCCAGTGCTGGGGCCTCGTCGGTTTCCGTGTAGATGATGGCTGGTTTCTGGTCTGACATGTTGCTTCCTGTTTTCTTGTTGCTGAATGATGCTGATCATCGTGCTGTAAGCCCTCAGAAACGGGCGTTGGCAGCTGTCCCTGCCCGTCGGGGTCGCGTATTATAGCCCATTCAACGGCTTCCGTAACAATCGGAGCCAGGACGCTTCCGCTGTCAACTGGAAAGGCGACGCAACAGCCATGACGAAAATTCTGGTAGTTGGAAATTCCGGATCCGGAAAGACGACTCTGGCCAGGCGGCTGAGCCAACAGCTGGACCTCGCTCACCTCGACCTGGATACCCTGGCCTGGCTGCCTGGTGAATCGCCTCGCCGCCGCCCCCTCGAAGACTCCGCTGACCAGCTTGGCGGGTTTGTCCGGGCCAATCAGGCCTGGGTGGTGGAAGGGTGTTATGCCGATCTGCTCGAACTGCTGGTGACGGAGGCGGAGCATCTGGTATTTCTGAACGTTGCTGAAACTGAATGCGTGGCCAATGCCAGACGCCGGCCCTTCGAACCACACAAGTATTCAAGCGCAGCGGCCCAGAACCGCAACCTTGCCATGCTGCTCCAGTGGATCCGGGATTACCCCTTACGCTCCGACACCTGTTCCCTGGCAGCACACCGGGCACTTTTCAATTCCTTCAGCGGGAACAAACACAGGCTCACCTCCGGCCTGGATGCAGACCGCTGGGCCCCGGGATGAAAAGCAATCGCCGCGCCGGTGGGGTCAGAAACTGAGCACCTCTTCCAGTGAGTCGGCACCAACCACGAGCATCAGCAGGCGATCGAGTCCCAATGCCACCCCGGCACAATCCGGCAATCCGGATTCCAGCGCCTCCAGCAATTCCTGGTCCAGGGGCAATTCTTTCCGCTGCAGACGCCGGCGCTGCTCAAGATCCCGCACAAA
Organism: uncultured Gammaproteobacteria bacterium; assembly: GCA_942492445.1. Taxonomy (GTDB): domain Bacteria; phylum Pseudomonadota; class Gammaproteobacteria; order Pseudomonadales; family Pseudohongiellaceae; genus NORP240. The sequence goes on along the minus strand of CALOEW010000066.1, from coordinate 48,857 downwards.
ACGACGCCGCTGCTCTTCGGGGTCTGTCAACTCCCAGTACCCGTTGGCAATTTCCATTCCGTCCATGAACAATTCGAAGCGGCGGGCAACCGGGGTACCTCTCCGGTCAGTCGTGATCCTGGCCAGGGCCGCCAGGCTGGCGGGGAAATCATACACGAAACAGTCTTCTGCCATGGCCGGTTCCAGGACCTGGGCCAGCAGCAGATGGAGCAGGTCGTCCCGGCTGTATCCCGCGGCGTCGAATTCCAGCTGCCGCCGGGCGGCATCCAGCAGATCTGACGTACCGCAGGCATGAGGGTCAAGATCAAGGTGCTGTAGAAACAGCTCCCGGTAAGAAAGCCGAATCGGGGCGGGTCGACCGGTAACCGTACCAACCAGTTCCGCTACTTCGTCCATGAGCTGTCGGTCATCGAAACCGGTTCGGTACCATTCCAGCATGGTGAATTCCGGATTGTGACGCCGGCTGCGTTCTTCGAGCCGAAAAGCCTTGCAAACCTGGAAGATGGAACCACTGCCAGCGGCCAGTAACTTTTTCATGGCAAACTCCGGCGATGTCTGCAGAAAATGTTCCAGTTGACTCCCGGGCTGGACGCAAGTCAACGCCATGGAGTCAAGATGCGGATCAGTGGCTGTAGTCGGGCACAACAGGGGAGTCTCAACTTCCAGGATCCGGCGCCCCCGGAAAAACCCGCGAACCTGTGCCAGCAGCCTGGCTCGCGCTTGTAGTGGCCTGATGTTGGCGGACATTCGCCGGTCAACCTTCGGGGCTACCCGGGCTATTTATTGACCCGGTTCTGGTATTCATTGGTCCTGGTGTCGACGCGCAGAACGTCACCCTGGTTGACGAACAAAGGCACTTTCACCACGGCACCGGAACTGAGCGTGGCAGGTTTGGTGCCGCCCTGTGCGGTGTCACCTTTGAGGCCCGGATCCGTCTGCACCACCTCGAGTTCCACAAAATTGGGCGGCGTGACCGAAATGGCCTCCTCATTCCAGGTGGTTACCTGGTAGACCTCCTGCTCCTTTAACCAGTTCAGGGCCTGTGCAATGGCGGCCTGATCGACGGCGACCTGCTCAAAACTGCCATCGGTCTTCATGAAGTGCCAGAATTCACCGTCCGTGTACAGATACTCCATGTCTGTCTCCATGACATCTGCCGCTTCAATGGATTCACCGGATTTGAAAGTTCGCTCCCAAACCCTGCCAGTTTTCAGATTGCGGAACCTGACCCGGTTGAAGGCCTGTCCCTTGCCCGGCTTGACCACCTCGTTTTCCATTATTGAACACGGTTCGCCGTCTACCAGAACCTTGAGTCCGCCTTTGAATTCATTGGTGGAATATGTCGCCATTATTTCCTCTCGCTAGCCATTACGCATTACTTACTGTATTGATATGATCCCTGTCTTTCCAGGCTTGGGGCCTTTTTCATGTCAGATCCGCTCATAAAAATCCGGGACATCGATGGGCCTGAAAAATGGCAACAGATATTAGCTGATCTGGTGACAGATCCAAAGGAAATGCTGAATTTTCTCGAACTGGATCCGGCCGGGCAAAACCTTGATTTACGCGTCCTGGAGGCATTCCCGTTGCGGGTACCGCGTCCTTTTCTCCGGCGCATTGAGAAAGGTAACTGGCAGGATCCATTGCTGCGCCAGGTGCTGCCTCTGGACCGGGAGCTACCCGGAATCGGCGACGACTCTGCAACCGACCCGCTTGATGAACGCAACTGCAATCCCCTGCCCGGCCTGTTGCGTAAATACCATGGCCGGGTACTGCTGACCGTGGCACCCCATTGCGCCATACACTGCCGTTATTGCTTCCGCCGCCATTTCGACTACCAGAGCAACACGCCGGGCACCACAGCCTGGCATGACGTCATCGACTATATCCGGAACGACCAGGAAATTTCCGAAGTCATCTACAGCGGCGGGGACCCGCTGGCTGCCAGTGACCGTCAGCTGGCATGGTTGACCGGCGAGCTGGACCGGATCCCTCACATACGGCGGCTGAGAATTCACACCCGTACGCCCATCGTGATTCCTCAGCGGGTCACAGACCCACTGCTGCAGTGGTTGACCCATACCCGCCTCAGGCCGGTGCTGGTTCTGCACTGTAATCACGCCCGCGAACTGGATTCCGACGTGGCCGGGGCAATTCGCATGTTAGCAGCAAATGGCATCACTTTGCTCAATCAAAGCGTACTTTTGAAGGGAGTTAACGACAGTTTGTCGGCCCTGACCGAACTCAGCGAAAGACTTTTCCAGCTGGGTGTACTACCTTACTATCTGCACCTGCTGGATCCGGTTCAGGGAGTCAGGCACTTCGAAGTGAGCGAAGAAAACGGACGCCGGCTGGTGGCGTCGATGCGCGATCGACTGCCGGGTTATCTGGTCCCCCGGCTGGCCAGGGAACAGGCTGGCGCCGGCTCCAAGCTGACCTTGGCGTAACGCCTTCGTCTGCCCATGGCTCGCAGGATGCGGCCAAGTTCAGTCGCAGCCGGCCTCCGGCTGCGACTGGAAACAACGGACTATCTCAAGGACAGGGAATGTCGAATTCAGCACAGCATCTCCAGGAGGCTCGCCAGGCGGTAGGCCAGCCCTTTGCAACGACAGAGCTTCACCGCGCTTCGCAACGCGATGAGCTGACCGGCTTCGCGACCCAGCAGCATTTCAGCGGCAGTCTGGACAGACTCATTCAGCGGCAGGAATTCGAACAGGTTCCGGTGACGCTGGTACTGTTGCAGCTAGCCAACTTTTACGAAATCTCTTCCTGGGTAGGCAGTGACGAAGCCCGGCTTCTGCTTTCCAGGCTGGCCGGCCTGTTGCAGGATACCGTTCCGGACAATTCCTGGCTCTGCCGGTGCAGGAATCACGAGTTCGCCCTGCTGCTTGTGGATGAAGGCTGCCGCCATTTCCCGGATCTGTCTGAAGCCATCCACCAGGCGCTGCGAACACGGGTCAACCATCTGGTTCCTCCCCAGTTGACGCTGACCTGCAACATCGGCTCGGTGAGAATCGACGGCGACACACCGAATGCTCTGGTCGCCTTCGCCAGAGCCCGGCACGATATCTGGCAACGTCAGCTGGCGGCGCTGACAGTACCCCCGGAGCTGGCGCACGACCAGGGTCCTGATCTCGCTCGCCGATTGGGAATGGCACTGTCCGAAGACCGCTTCAGGCTGTGCTTCCAGGGAACAATCAGCTTTCGCAATGAATCCCTGCACCGCTATGAAGCCAGAATGACCCTTATCGACAACGACAACTGCCTGCCAGCAAGGCTGTTCATGGATGCTGCCGTGAAAAACGCCCTGGGTGAAAGGCTTGATCGGCGCGCGGTAGAACTGGCCATAGAGACTCTGGCCACCGACACCCGGCCGCAGTGTCAGCTCAGCGTCAATATTTCCCAGAATTCACTGGTGAGCTCCGAATTTTTTGACTGGCTGGCAGCCAGACTGCCGGCAGGCCTGCACGCCCGGTTGGTGCTACAGGTCAGCGAACTGGACATTCTGATCACCCAGCACCATCTGGGTCGCTTCTGCCAGTGTGCCCGGGAGTTAAAACTGGGGCTGGGAATCAATCACTTCGGCGCCGTCGAGGATCCGTTTCGCTACCTGGCTCTCATCCAACCTGATGTGGTGAAACTTCACCGGTCGCAGTTACAACAACTGCGTGCCAGCCCCGAACGTCAGCAGCAGCTGGCAGATCTGACCTGCCGGCTGCACCGCAAGGGAATTCAAATTATGGCACCGGGTATTGAAAAATTCTCCGATCTGCCGCTGCTATGGAATGCGGGCGTGGATCTTGTGCAGGGGCACAGTCTGCACCGACCCTCCATGACCCGTGATTGCGAGTTTGTGGAGGAAATCGAACTGACTCTGTATTGAGAGGACAGGGGCTCCCGATCCGAAAGTTTCCCGATAGTTCAGTGGGGAATCACCGGGTTACCTGTTATTCTTCACACTGTACTGTGGCATATTGGCACGCTGCTGTGATCGGTAGAAGCCAGCCCACCCCAGTTTCACGAGCGAAAGAAGTTGACAGTCAAACGGCAGGAATCGAGAAACGGAGCGGCCGGCCACAAGGATTCGAAACCTCGGGCCACCGGTGGCAGTGTCGCGACACGATTTACCATCGCCGTTGCCAGCCTGGTGGCGATGAGCATGTGTGTATTCTGGCTGATCAGCAACTACAACTACCAGAACCTGCTGCGGGAACAGGCAGACCTGCTGGGGCAGACCCTGGCACGGCAGACAGCCATACAGGTTACTGAGCCAGTGCTGGCCAATGACCTGATCAGCACCCGGGTGGTGCTGGAGCAGCTTGTCCGCCAGTCAGCTATTGCCGAGGCCTCCGTCGTCAACGTCAACGGCGAAGTAATAGCAACCGCCAGCAACGAAACCGTACCTCCACCCAGTCTGTTCCCGGTTCCGGTGGAATACGGCAATTACGAGGCACCAATCGAACTGGAAAACGCACGGGCAGGAACGGTCAGACTCATTCTGGACCTGTCCTACATCGAAGCGGGCACCGGTAACAACCTGGTGTTCATCCTGGTTGCAGCATTCGCCATCATGCTGGTGGCGATCCTGTTGAGCATCAATTACTTTCAGTATCTAGTGAGTTTTCCACTCCGGCTGCTCAACTATGCAATACAGGACATTCGTTATGGTGAAGTCAAAACCTGTCCGGACCCGGAGACCAATAATGAGATCGGGCGCCTGATCCGGCAATTCAATGCCACCGCCGAGTTCCTGGCGAAGTATACCTTTCTCAATACCGAGGAGCTGGCGTCGAACAGATCGCTTGAAGAAATGCAACGTGAGCAACCGGAAGACTCGGCCAGTGGCGCGGTACTGTGTATCCGCCTGGATAATTTCCAATACCTGGCGTCAACCTGTGACAGAAGAACCCTGGTCACTCTGTTGAATCGGGTCTATTTCATGTCGGAGAATATCGGCAGGCTTTATAATGGAACGGTCAGTCTTTGCAACGATGGCGAAGTCATTGTCGAGTTTCACAACAGCCAGCTTGACGATGAACAATGTTTCTATGCCATATGTGCAGGACAACTTTTCCTCAGACTGTTGTCCCCGATAAACCGGATTCATCCATCCCGATCCGTGGAAACCAAGTTTCATCTCGCTGTTCACCACGGTGAATTCGAGTCAGGACTCTACTCGCCCGTAACCGGTGATTTCGACAACGTGCATGGCATTACCCTGGATACGGTCCGCCTGATCTGCAGCGACTGCCCGGACAACTCGTTACTTGTCAGCGATACGGCGTACCATCTCGCCGGTGGAGAATCCCGGATAATCGGAGAAGAGTTTGGTGAACTTGGAGAACCTCACCCGCTGATTACAGTGCTCTGCAGCAACGCCCTTGGCAGTTATCGGCAATTGCTGGACCAGCAGGCGGAAAAGCTGAAGACACTGCTTTCAGCAGACTCGCAGGGAGAATAAAAGCACATATAGACCCGATGGGTCATTAGCAGCCTGTTAATCGATCACTTCCACTCGATCCACGTTCTGGAATCCCCGCGGCAGTTTGTTTCCCCGCCGGCCCCGTTCACCCCGGTAGTGTTCGAGGTCCGAAGGTCTGAGGTTGTGGTGGCGGCGGCCCGCAAAGACTTTCAGTGTCTGATCTGACTTCAGCACCGCCAGTGCTACGACGAATTCAAGCCGGTCGGCAACTCGCGCCGAGGGAATACTGATTATCTTGTTGCCTTTACCGCGCGCCAGTCTCGGCAGATCCTTGACCGGGAATACCAGCATTCTGCCTTCATTGCTGACTGCCACGATCAGGTCGGATTCATAGTTGTTGACCATACAGGCAGGAAGGACCCGGGCCCCTTTCGGCAGATTAAGCACATTCTTGCCGGATTTGTTCTTGCTCTGGAGGTCACCCAGCGTCGCCACGAAGCCGTATCCGGCATCGGATGCTATCAGCACTTCCCGTATTTCGTCGCCGATCGCCAGGCCCTCAAAGGTAGCACCCGAAGGCGGCGTTAACTTACCGGTGAGGGGCTCCCCCTGCCCACGGGCCGACGGCAGAAAATGGGCCGGTATCGAATAGGCGCGACCGGTGGAATCGACGAATACCGCCAGCTGATTGCTTTTGCCCCTGGCAACCAGTTTGAAACTGTCCCCGGATTTATACTGCAGTTTCTCAGGTTCCACATCGTGACCTTTGGCAGAGCGAACCCAGCCCCGTTGCGAAAGAACGACTGTCACCGGTTCCGTGGTAACAAGTTCGGCCTCGCTGAAAGCGTGGGCTTCCCTGCGCTGCACCAGGGGTGAACGGCGATCATCACCGTAAGCTTCCGCGTCCGCCTGTATTTCCTTTTTGATCAGCGTTTTCAGGCGGGATTCGGAACCCAATGTTTTTTCCAGGGTTTTACGCTCCTCGCTCAACTCTTCCTGTTCAGCGCGAATTTTAATTTCTTCCAGCTTCGCCAGATGGCGCAATTTCAGCTCGAGAATGGCTTCAGCCTGGCGGTCGGTAATACTGAACCTTTCCATCAGCACGGGCTTGGGCTTGTCCTCGCTCCTGATGATAGCGATCACTTCATCGATATTCAGAAAAGCGACAAGCAGGCCTTCCAGGATATGCAGACGGTCGAGAATCTTGTCCAGGCGGTACTGGAGACGACGCCGTACCGTTACCGTTCGGAACTCCAGCCATTCCTTCAAGCAGCGACACCAGGCCCTTGACTTTGGGCCGTCGATTGATGCCGATCATATTGAAGTTGACGCGGTAGTTTTTTTCCAGATCAGTGGTAGAAAACAAGTGCAGCATCAGTTCGTCGGTATCGACCCGGTTGGAGCGTGGCACTATGACAATTCGAGTAGGGTTCTCATGATCCGACTCGTCCCGCAGATCGACAACCATGGGCAACTTTTTCTTCTGCATCTGCGCGGCTATCTGTTCCAGAACCTTGTTTCCGGATACCTGGTAGGGAAGCGCCGTAATGACAACCTCTCCATTCTCAAGCGTGTAAGTGGCACGGGCCTTCAATGACCCCCTGCCGGTCTCGTACAGGGAACGTATTTCCTCCTGGGGGGTAATAATCTCCGCCTCGGTGGGAAAGTCCGGCGCCTTGATATGCTCGCACAGGTCTTCAAGGCCGGCCCGGGGCTTGTCCAGCAGGTGAATACAGGCGCTGGCCACTTCGCGCATATTGTGGGGTGGAATGTCGGTCGCCATGCCCACGGCAATGCCGCTGCCACCGTTCAGCAGAATGTTTGGCAGCCTTGCCGGCAGCAGTTCGGGCTCTTCCAGCGTGCCGTCAAAATTGGATTTCCATTCAACCGTACCCTGGCCCAGCTCCGAAAGCAGAATTTCCGCGTAAGCACGCAATCTGGATTCGGTGTAACGCATAGCCGCGAAGGACTTGGGATCGTCCGGTGAGCCCCAGTTTCCCTGACCATCAACCAGCGGATAACGGTAATTGAATGGCTGGGCCATCATGACCATGGCCTCATAACAGGCCGAATCACCATGCGGATGAAACTTGCCGATCACATCCCCGATGGTACGCGCAGATTTCTTGTACTTGGCGGTGGCCTTCAGCCCCAGTTCGGACATGGCATAGACAATGCGCCGCTGTACCGGCTTCAGGCCGTCGGCAATATGTGGCAATGCGCGGTCGTTGATCACGTACATGGAATAATTCAGGTACGCCTGCCGGGAATAGTCTTTCAGGGAAATCTGTTCCTGACCGTCTTCGTTAACCGTGATTTCCTGTGTCATAGTCCTTTTATGTCATCCAACTGATGTTTTATAAGGCACCTCTGATTAAGCCCCGCAGCGCATTGACTCCCTGCCAGGCCTGGCAATGCCACCTTCCGTTACCTGCATTACTCGGTCAGCTCGGCAAGATTGCCGGATTCCTCCAACCAGTGCTTGCGATCGGACGCCCGCTTCTTGGCAAGCAGCATATCCAGTATTTCGTCGGTGGTCTGCTTTCTGTTTAACCCGGCAGTGGGGATTTCATCCATGGTCAGCTGCACCAGGCGCCGTGTGTCCGGAGCCATCGTTGTTTCCCGCAGTTGCAGGGGATTCATCTCACCGAGGCCCTTGAAGCGCTGCACATTGACTTTGGAAGATTTTTTCTCGGTGGCGATCCGGTCCAGAATGCCATCCTTTTCGTCGTCGTCAAGAGCATAGTAAACTTCCTTGCCAACATCGATCCGGTACAGCGGCGGCATCGCCACGTATACGTGCCCCGCCTCAACCAGAGGACGAAAATGCCGGACAAAGAGTGCGCAAAGCAGCGTTGCAATATGCAGTCCGTCGGAGTCCGCATCGGCAAGAATACATACTTTGCCATAACGCAACCCCTCCAGTTCATCCGAGCCAGGGTCGACACCCAGCGCCACGGCGATATCATGGACTTCCTGGGAGGCGAGGATCTCCCCGGAATCCACTTCCCAGGTATTCAGGATCTTGCCCCGCAGCGGCATGATCGCCTGATATACCCGGTCGCGAGCCTGTTTGGCAGAGCCTCCGGCAGAGTCACCTTCCACCAGAAACAATTCGCCACGGGAGACGTCCTGGCTGGAACAGTCTGCCAGTTTGCCCGGCAGAGCCGGTCCGGCAGTTACTTTTTTACGGGTAACCAGGCGTCCTGCCTTGAGTCGATTCTGGGCATTGCGAATGCACAACTCGACCAGTGCTTCAGCTTCGGCTGTGTGCTGGTTTAGCCAGAGACTGAACGCGTCCTTGACCACGCCGGCAACGAAAACTGCACATTGCCTTGACGACAGCCGCTCCTTGGTTTGACCGGAAAACTGCGGATCCACCAGCTTGGAAGACAGAACATAGCAGCACCTGTCCCACACATCTTCCGGCGAAAGTTTCAGACCTCGAGGCAGGAGGTTGCGGAATTCACAAAACTCACGAATTGCGTCAAGCAGGCCGGTGCGCAGTCCAGTGACATGGGTACCACCAAGCGGTGTCGGAATCAGGTTCACGTAACTCTCTGTTACCACCTCCCCTCCTTCCGGCAGCCACTGAACCGCCCAGTCCACGGCTTCGTCGTTGCCTTGAACGGCGCCGGTAAATGGCTCTACCGGCAGAGTTTCGAATTCACCGGTAGCCTGGGTAAGGTAATCGGTCAGGCCATCCTCGTAGTACCAGTCCTCACTCTGGGATTTATCGTCACTCGCAGTCTTGTCGACAAAGCTGACTTGCAATCCGGGACAGAGAACCGCCTTGGCCCGTAACACGTGTTTCAATCGTGGGATGGATATTTTCGGTGAATCGAAATATTTGTCATCGGGCAGGAAACTTACGGTGGTACCGGTATTGCGCTTTGCCACCTTGTCGATGGGCTTAAGCTCCGACGCCTTGTCACCGTTTTTGAATTTCATCAGGTAAACGACACCGTCCCGCTTGACCGTCACCTCGAGGGTTTTGGAGAGCGCATTCACTACCGAAACACCGACGCCGTGCAGACCACCTGAATACTGATAGTTCTTGTTGGAGAATTTGCCGCCGGCATGCAGACGCGTAAGAATCAGTTCCACACCCGTGACTTTTTCATCCTTGTGGGTGTCGATTGGCATGCCACGTCCGTCGTCACTGACTTCCACGGTACCGTCTTTATAAAGGGTAACCCAGATACTCTTGGCAAAGCCGGCCAGCGCTTCGTCGACACTGTTGTCCACAACCTCCTGTACCAGATGATTGGGCCTCGTTGTATCGGTGTACATGCCCGGTCGTTTACGAACTGGATCGAGGCCCTTTAAAACCTCAATTGCATCCGCGTCGTAGGTATTGCTCATTTGTCTGGTTCGTCCCGAAGGTGGAATCTACGAGTAGCCAGTCAGTTTGTTGGAATGTCTCGACCGTCCCGTTTGACTGGCGGTTACTGCGGAGTACTGTGTCGTATGAATAAGGAACCTCTGATTAAGTCCCGCAGAGCATTGTGGGACTTAATCAGAGGTTCCATTACTTCTTATCGCGCACCGCTATCAATTCTTGATAGTCAGAAAATCGAAAATTATAGGCAGAAACTCCGCATAATTTTCAAAACTGTGATTGCCGCCCTCCTGGATTATACAGGTTCCCATCTGGTAGAAAGCCTCGGCCAGGCGATAGTCCAGCACCTCGTCTCCGGTTTGCGCCAGCAGCAGATAATTCCCCGGAGTCCGCAGTTTCTCCACGTCTAGCTTCTGGAGTTCCTCGACGTGTTGCTCCGTGACCACGTGCACCACATCAGAATAATAGTTCCTGTGCTCCCCCAGGTAAAAACGCCAGCGTCGATGAGGCTGCACTGCCGGATTGACCACCACGGCCCGCAAGCAATTGGATTCCGCCAGGCAGGTGGCATAGAAACCACCCAGGGAACTGCCGATGACGCCGACCCTCCTGCCTGCAAGGCCGTCGATCAAGGCCTGCACCTGGCGGATGGATTCGGCCGGTCCTGTGGTTAAATCGGGCACCAACAGGTATTCCTCCAGACCCCGTTCGCGCCAGTACTGAACTGTCTGCAATGCCTTTTTCGATTGCGGGGAGCTCAGAAAACCATGCAGGTAAATGACATAGTCAGGCTCAAGGCTCATAATTTACAGGAGGCGGAAAGACACACTCCCTGAAGTATGGTGTATATTACGCTGCAGCGCCAGCAGGGCGGTGGCCTGGGTAGGTAGCAGTTGGCAGAGGCGATCCCCTTCTCGGGTCAGTAACCTGCACTTTCGAAATCCGGCCGAAATTCCGTACCATCGATGCGAACAACCTCCGACTCGATTGCCCCGTCTGAATACAGCTTGAGGCGACGGTAGCCCGGATTTGCCGAATCAAGGGCAAAGTCGATGACCTCTGGCTTGAACTGGATACAGGTTGAAGGAGTGCAGAAAAAGCGGATTCCTGACTGCTGAAAATCCAGCTCCTGGTGAATGTGGCCATAAACCACGCACCGCAGAGTGGAAAAGCGCTTCAAAAGCTCCATGAACTCGCGGTTGTTGCGCAGGCCGATATCCCGCATCCAGGCAGAACTTCCGGGTACCGGATTATGATGCAGAGTCACCAGGCTGTGATCAACGGTCGGATCTGCCTGCGCCTCGATCAGGGCCGATTCCAGGACCTGGAGCTCCTCTCCTGAGAGGTAACCGTCCACATGATTGACGCGGCTGGAATCCAGCATTATGAATTGCCAGTTGCCAATCACCTCCACCTTGTTGCAGAGCCCCTGCTCGCCTGCGATTTCCTGCATGACATCGCCGGAATCGTGGTTGCCCGGCACCCAGCGAACCGGCGCATCGAATCGCTCCATGTATTTCAGGAAATGCTGGTATGAGCTGGGTGAAGCGTCCTGGGCGATATCTCCGGTGGCCAGAATCAGGTCAATGTGCCCTTCATTCCTGGAAACTGTATCGAGAACCGCGGAAAGACTGCCGTGGGTATTGATTTTCAGCAACGTGTCGGAATGTACTGCGTACAGGTGGGTATCTGTAATCTGAAGAACGTTGATGGGATCTTTGGCGATATCCACTGTCGTAATCTTCTGGTGATCAGCTGAACAGGATATCCGGCACTTGCAAACTACGCCCGGCTTGCAGGCAAAGAGTCAGCCATTCGCCCAGAAACCTGTTGATCTGGCTCTTCTCATCCGGCTGGTACATGGCTGGATTAGGCTGAGTGTAATGAGGTTTGAAATTGCGATGGTTCTGGTAGACAGTCACCTCAGCGGTGCTGGCGTCATGATAAAGCCGCACCTGCATTGAGGGATTGGTCAACCACCCTCCAGAGGCCGGGCGTTGCGAAATCTCCAGCGTGGTCGTGTACTTGAAAGTCTCAATAACTCTGACCTCAACAACCGTTTCACCCCTGCCGTCGTGATCATCGGCGATGACAAACTCGCCAAGTTTACCCTCCAGATCGGCGGGCACGGAAAGCCAGGACTCGCGCCGATATCTGCGCAATTCCGGTATCAGCTTGAGCAACCTGATGTAATTGGCATCGCATTCCGCCATCTGCCTGATCAGGTCCACACTGTAGTTACGATTCCTCATACCTGGCCTGGTTCCCACTGGTGCCGTCTGTGCCGGCTACCGCCCCAACATGTTGACTCGCTATCATACCGGTAGTTTTTCGAGGATTCGAACTTTTTCCTTCGGGCATGCCAACCAGGTATCGCCAAAAATCAATCGACAATGTCGTGTCAATGAAACGAAAAGCGATCTTTATTGAGCTGCAGCCACTGGATGGCGATTATTGACATGGCATTGTTGATCTCGCCTGCGGCTATCATGTTCAAAGCCTTCTGCAACGGTACACTGACTATCAGAATGTCTTCGTGTTCAGCATCCAGCCCATGAATGCCCTGCAGTGCCGTGGCATCCACCCGGGCGCAGTACAGGCTCACCTTTTCGTCGCACCAGCCTGGGCTGTTCAGGTACTCGCACACCGGCACAGCCTCGGTGATTTCACAGTTCGCCTCTTCCAATGCCTCCCTTTTCGCGACATCGACAGGCGCCTCGTCAGGACCGGCCAGGCCAGCGACGATTTCCAGCATCCAGGGACTGTGCCCGGCATCCAGTGCACCGGTACGGAACTGCTTTACCATGACCAGATCCTCACTTGCAGGATCAAAAAGCAGAACTCCCACTGCCGCAGGCCTCCGGGCCAGTTCGCGGCGCACCTTCTCACTCCAGCCACCGGCAAACAGACGATGCCGCAGGTGCAACACCTCCACGGGGATGAAGCCGCTGTATGCCTGCTCCCTGGCCAGAATCTGCACATCTGACTGATCAAAGACATTGCCCTGAACACGCTCCAGGCACTGCAGAATCAGATCATGAACAAGACCGGTGACAGCCTCTCGAAGTTCCTCGCAGATCCGGGCAAAGGCGGAACGAATCTGCTCATCGCCACCACTCACTGTCATCGGGTCACTGAGTGGAATGTGAAGTTCCGGTTTACCGGGGGGCAGTGTTGGACTGATGGTATCGGTCTGGGAGCCCAGCGTAACGATGAGATCTGCCTCAGCAACCATGGCGTCGGTGAGCTGCCTGGGCTGCAGAGAACTGATATCCACATCCCGTTCAGCCATGGCGGCAACCGCAAAGCTATTCAACTCCTGTACTTCAAAGCCTGCTGATGCGGGCTCAATGGACAGATAGGGTGGCAACTGCCGGGATAAATGGCGACTCCAGCCCTCGGCCATCTGCGAACTGCAGGAATTACCAGTGCCGACGAACAGTAATTTCAGGGAATTCAAAGTGCTGAGTACCCGATGCTTCACCCGGTGGCCCTGGTGGATAGGTTCATTGGGAGCGATCTGTCACTTCCAGCAGATGGTAACCGAACTGGGTTTTAACCGGGCCCTGGAGGGAATTGACAGCGGCGCTGAACACGACCTTGTCAAACTCCGGCACCATCATGCCGGGGCCGAAGCTGCCCAGGTCGCCACCCTGGGCCCGGGATGGACAGGAGGAATACTCCCTGGCGATAACAGCAAATTCTTCACCGCCTTCGATCCGTTGCTTCAATTCCAGGCATTTTTCCTCGGTATCCACCAGAATGTGTCGTGCCGTCGCAGTGACCATGCTCACTCCTCGTTTAAAGTCATTTCCGCGACGCCATTATGCCTCACCGGAAAGGCAAAATCGAATTCGTCAGCGTGAACAGCTCCCGGCTTGTGGCAGTATGTTGTCACATTAGCCGGCCTTCCGGCTCCCGCCGGGAATTGAAAACCCGGCTATCGGTTTCCCCGGCTCCTGCAACCGCAGAAGAGTCCGGGGCGGGGCCTGGGCAACAGCCCCGGCCGCTCCAGCGGGAAGGCCTCGGCACGGGCCGGTAATGGGTTATAATGACCGACTGTCCGACCCGGCAGCAAATTGCTGTTGCCACAGCCCGTTTCTGATTCAATAAGGAACCCTCTCATGCCCCTGCCCGAACCCACGTCTCGCGCGCAACTGCACACTCGCGCTATTACCTACCAGGGCTTCGAACGGAGCGACGGCCTGTGGGATATCGAAGCGCACATGACCGACACCAAGACGTACGAATTCAGAAACGACTGGCGTGGCACGGTGAAAGTGGGTGAGCCACTTCACGAGATGCTGTTGCGGGTAACCATCGACGACGATTTCGTCATTCAGGATGTGGAGGCAGCAACGGAATTCAGCCCCTTTGAAATGTGCCCGGACATAACTCCGGCCTACAAATCACTGGTGGGTATCACCATGGGCCCCGGCTGGCGCAGGGCTATTCGCCAGAGAATCGGAGGCAGGTCAGGCTGCACACACCTCACCGAGCTGCTGTTCCCAATGGCGACGGTGGCGTTCCAGACGATCTGGCCCCGGCGTCGACAGAACCTGCGCCAGGCCGACTCCGGTTCGGGTGACGACGATCACCGGCCCCAGGTGATTGATACCTGCCATGCCTGGGCCAGTGACTCACCGGTGGTGAAGAAAAACGCGCCGAAGTTTTATACCGGAGACTAGGGAACCTCTGATTACGTCCCACAATGCTCTGCGGGAGCCTGTCGGGTGTTGCTGTGAGGCGCCGTGCGCCGGGAATGGTCACTCCCTTGCCAAGCACGGGAACGAAGCAGCGACGCCCGACAGGTCACGCCCGGAGGGGCCTTAAGCAAAGATTCCTTATTTGAAAAACAATGGAAGTACGACGGTAATGGCGACGCCCCGGGCATCGGTCAGATCGTCCGCGCGAATCTGGCCTCCGTGGAACTCGGCGATCAGCCTGGCAATGTGCAGCCCCATACCCAGGTGGGGCTGTTTCTGCTTTTCCTGGGGCCGCACCGAAATCATCGAATCGAACAGGCGCCCCTTCATCTCGCCCGGAAGGTAAGGCCCATGATTAATCACTTTGATGATTGCGTGGTCGCGCATGTTGTGGCACAGAACACGGATATTCTCGTCGGGAAACGAAAATTCAACGGCGTTGGCCACCAGTTTGTCCATAAGCTGAGCAATGTATTCAGGCACGCCAAAGATAAATATTGGGCGGTTGCTGACATCGAGTTCGAATCCGACTTCCGGATAAGCCATTTCGTACCCTTCTACACACCCCTTGATCACTGCAACCAGGTCGATCTTCTCCTTCTCGGAGGTCTGTAACATCTGCTCCAGCCGCGTTGCCTCGCTCATATTGGTCAGAATCGTGTTCAGCCTGCGGATGCCTTCCTCGGCACGCTCGATGTAAATCGCGGATTCATCATTGCTGGCGACCATGCCGAGGTTTTCCAGAGAAGAGCGCACTACTGTAACCGGAGTTCGCAACTCGTGAGACAACCGTGAGGACATATTTTCCAGATAGCTCGTATATTGAGTTAATCGTTCTACAATGTTGGAAAAGCTGCGGCTCAGGTCACCGATTTCATCGGCATTCCTACTGGCTTCAATTGTGTTTCTGACCCGACCGCTTTCATCAATGATTTTCTCAGCCTGGTTTCTAAGCAGTCGGATTCGTCGTGAAATACGCGAGGCGAAGAAGAACAGCCCGAGCACTACTGCCAGCATGACCGCCAGCATTGAATTGAACAGCGTTTCCAGCGCCTGGTTCCGGAAAGTCCGGATACCATTCATGTTCTGATCCACAACAACCGCGCCAAGTACCTCACCGTTGGCAAGAATCGGGTGGGCGGCACCAAGAATCCGGGTCTGCGTGTCTGTCAGGGTGCGGAACTGTGTCTGCGGTTCACCACTCAGCGCCGAATCAATATGAGCACCCTCCCGGGTGACTCCGGTATAAAGTTCGTCGATGAAGTAATTGCTGGGTTTGGTAAGCACCCGGTAGTACAGCGGTTGAAGTACTCTCTGGTTGAGGGCACTCCAGTATTTGTTTGAGGAATTGACGGGAGGCTCATCTGCCAGCATGAGCCCTGTTGCCGACTGAATATCTCCCACGGTCAATAACACCCTTCCGGTAACGTCCACGACCTGAATCCTGGAACCGGACTCACCCATACCGTCGACAATCCGATCAATTTCCGGAGTTGGTCGTAATAGTGAACCCAGGTCTTCAACGCTGTTGACATTGGAGGTTGCGATTACCGTTTCCACATGCCGGGTTTCTTTGTCGTCCACGTCGTAAAACGCGAACCCCAGTTTGCTGCCCAGCAGATCCAGAGGAATCTGCAACTCCACCGCGTAGCCATCTTCGGTGGCATACCACTGGCCACTGATACGACTTTCATATTCCGGGCTGGAAAAGTCGGCGTTGACCCTGAACGGATAAAGAAATTCCGGTTCGTGAGGAGCGATAACAAAATGATTAATCTCGCGCCCCTCCGGCGCCAGCATGGCGATGTGCAGGAAATCACTTCGCGTCAGACTCAAGGCATCCCTGCTCCGGTACACGGGGTGATCATCAGTCACACGAAAATAGGCATACAGCGAACGATTGAACTCACCCACCATGGCACTGAATTGCAGGGACTCCTCCTTGCCGTAGTCACGGGCTGGATTCAGGGGTGTACGCAGGTAGTTCCTGTTATCGTAGGTGACCTCGTAACGCTGATATTCACGCCAATCCAGCAGGTTGCCATCATCCAGTGCCAGCGGGTAGTACATAGGATAGACGTAGAGATCATCGCTACGGCGGGCCGGGCTGAAGTTGGCCTCATCAAATAGCTCCGGCCGTTCGTTCAATGCCGTGGCCAGGGCCCTGGCAGTGCCCAGCACCACCTGCTCCTGCCCCCGCCGCAGATACTCCTCCATTTCCAGTATGTAGCGATAACCAAGCCAGGGAATGATCAGCAGGAAACTGGAAAGAAAAACCAGCTTGAAGCGAATACCGATTAACTTTTTAAGTCGCAGCGCCATCCGGCCTAAAGCCTGCCAGTTTGATTATCGCTGCCGGAGGCCACTATTGCCTCCGGCTGGGCGGAATGAGCACAGTTTAGTCGTTCTATCATTGCTGTCCCACATTGTTGCTCGTCGCTCATTTGGAACCACCAAACCACGCTCCACGCGCCGGGATTGGTCACTGCCGTGCCAAGCACGGCAACGACGCAGCGGCGCCCGACAGGCCCCGCCCGAAGGGGCCTTAGTGTGAACGGGCCCTAGTGAACTACACTCTCCTGATTAACGTTCCAGCGATAGCCCATCCCGTAGACAGTCTCGATGCAGTCGAAAATCACGTCGACCTGAAGAAACTTTTTCCTTATACGTTTCACGTGAGAGGTGATGGTGCTGCTGTCCACATAAATCTTGGATTCCTGCATCAGGACCTGCCGGCTTTTTACATGACCGGGATACTTGGCCAGAGCGTGCACCATCCAGAATTCCGTAACCGTCAGCGGGACCGGCTTGCCATTCCACTGCACCATCATGCGGCCCACGTCCAGAGTCAATTTACCCCGCTTCAGCAGATTTTCCGGGGAAGGCGGTTGATCGAGAACATCCAGGCGGCGGAACAGAGCAGCAATTCGCGCCGACAGGTGTGGGAGACTGATGTCTTTGGTAAGGTAGTCATCCGCGCCCATGCGCAGACCGGAAACCGTATCGAAGTCGTTATCCCTGGCGGTCAGAAAAATTATCGGCAGGGTTTCCGACATGGACCGTAATGCCTGACAAAGGGTAAAGCCCCCATCGATTTCGTCTTCCAGTCCGATGTCTATGATCGCCAGACTTGGCAGCCTGATGTCAAACGCCGCCATCGCTTCCCTGCGGTTGGCATAGGTTTGCACTTCATAACCCTGCTTGCGCAGCACGTCAGCATAGTTCTCCCTGATTGCTGCCTCATCCTCGATGATAGCGATTCTTCTGTTCATTGCACTCACTGACTCCTGCTACAACGACCCGGTCGCAATATCGGCAATATACTTTAAATACTTGATTACTATTAGTTAAAGCGGCTGATTTCGAGTAATTGCCATGATTCTGCCATATTTAATCAGTACATGGCCTTATTCAATCCCTCCGGCGGTAATAAAAAGAGAGTTAAATGGTTACCGTTACGAGGAGATTTCCGGCACACCGGCAGCACTCCTCCGGCTGACAACCGAACCGCCACACACCCTCGCAGACTGGTTCGCCGTTGCAGAGCTGAAGCCAGCTACCCCTGGCAGTGCAAGGTTTCGAATTTGAGTTTCCCAGGACTTCGAAAAAGTACTGTTACCCGGAGTTAGAGTAATGAAAGATGTGAGGCTTGTAATCGGCAACAAGAACTATTCGTACTGGTCAATGTGTCCGTGGCTGCTGCTGAAAATGTTCAATGTTAAATTTGAGGAAATCTCGGTCTCGCTATATCAGCGTAACACGGCAGAAAAACTGGGTCCTTATTCTCCGTCTCTCAAAGTGCCGGTGTTGCTGCACAAGGACATCACGGTGTGGGATTCGCTGGCAATCTGCGAATACATTTCCGCCGAACTCCTTGGTGATGTAGGCTGGCCGACCAATGTCCGCAAGCGCGCCAGCGCCCGGTCTGTAAGCGCTGAAATCCACGCCGATTTCCCCGGCCTGAAGCAGGACTGGCCATTGAACTGCAAGTCCGGTATACGCCGCACAGCCTCCGAGAAAGTGCTGAACGAAATTGCCAGGATCGATTCTATCTGGCGCTGTTGCCGGCACAAGTTCGGGGAGAACGGGGATTATCTGTATGGCCGGTTTTCCATCGCCGATTGCCTGTTCGCACCCATGGCCGTAATCCTGGACAACAATCAGGCACAGTTGTGTGAGGAATCGCGGATCTACTGTGATACGCTGCTGGAAAACCCGTTCGTACAGAGCTGGGTGGCACAGGGGCGGGCGGAGAAAGAGCCCCTCTCCATTGTTTCTGCCAGCAATATGTAGTTCCGCCCCTGGAGGGACCGCTTGGATTCCAGCGATGTGATCCGCTTCTGGTTCGAGGAAATCGAACCGGCTCAGCGGTTCAGAAAAGATCCGGCTGTCGACCAGCTGCTCATCGATCGATTTGCGTGCCTGCATCGCCGCGCCAGCAGTTGCGAACTTTTTGCCTGGCGAGAAACCGCCCTTGGAGCACTGGCAGAAATCATCGTCCTGGATCAGTTTTCCCGGAATATGTTTCGAAACACGCCGGCCGCCTTTGCCTGCGACAATCTGGCGCTGGCACTGGCCCAGGAGCTGGTTCGCCGCGGTCAGGATCTGAAATTGACTGTAACTCAACGTGCATTCGCATACATGCCCTACATGCACAGCGAATCGTCAGAAATTCATCTCCTGGCGGAAATATTGTTCAACCAGCCCGGACTGGAACACAACTACCGGTTCGAATTACGGCACAAGGAGATCATCGACCGGTTTGGACGCTATCCTCACCGCAATGGGATTCTTGGTCGTCAATCCAGCAACGAAGAGTTACGTTTTCTGGAGCTGCCGGGGTCCGGATTTTAAAAGCAAGGGGCCGGGGCCAGCCGGGTTGCAGCCGGCATTCATTCAGCCAGAAACCGTTTCGAGTCGCCCGGGCAGAATTCCCCGGAGCTTTTCTGCCATCTCCCGGATCGCTTTTTCCGTTGTCTCCCAATCCATGCAGGCATCGGTCACCGAGACCCCATACTGCAACTGGGACAGGTCCTTCGGTATGCTCTGATTGCCCGCATTGATGTTGCTTTCCAGCATCACTCCGATGATCGATCTGTTACCTTCCAGAATCTGGTGAGTGACATCTTTCAATACCAGCGGTTGCACCTCGGGATTCTTGTCGGAGTTGGCGTGACTGCAATCAATGACAATGTTGCAACTCACGCCTCCTTTTTCAAGCGCCTGTTCAGCCTGAGCAACGTGAACCGTATCGTAGTTGGGCCCATTGCTGCCACCGCGCAGCACCACATGTGCATAAGGGTTCCCCTTGGTAGTGACCACCGAAACCTGACCCTGCCCATTGATGCCGAGAAAGCGGTGCGGGCTGCTCACCGACTGCATGGCATTGACCGCAACGGTCAGCCCCCCATCGGTACCGTTCTTGAAACCGACTGCAGAAGAGAGCCCACTGGACATCTCCCGATGCGTTTGCGACTCGGTGGTCCTGGCTCCGATAGCTGACCAGGCTATAATGTCCTGCAGGTACTGCGGCGAAATGGGATCCAGCGCTTCGGTGGCAGCAGGGAGCCCCAGCTCGATTACATCAAGCAATAACCTGCGGCCCATTCGCAATCCTTCTTCTATTTTAAACGAGTCATCCAAATACGGATCGTTAATCAGCCCTTTCCACCCGATCGAGGTACGAGGTTTCTCAAAGTACACCCGCATCACCAGATAAATAGTATCCTTCACTTCATCTGCCAGTTTTTTCAGGCGACCGGCATACTCCATTGCTGCCCTGGTGTCGTGAATCGAGCAGGGCCCCACCACGGCAAAAAGCCGTGGATCCTTTCGGTCCAGTATGGCGTAAATGGTCTCGCGGGCTTCCTTGACCCGACGCTGTGCCTCGTCAGACAGCGGCAACTCGTCTTTCAACTGCTGTGGAGTGATCAGCGGCATGTTGGAGGCTATGTTCAGATCATCTATGACTTCTGACATGATCACGGGCTCGTTTGCATTGAAAAAAGGGCGGCAATCATAACAGAAGGTGCCGGTAAGTTGAACACTGTCCCTGAATTCCCTCTATCCAGCGTCCTCGGCGAAGGTGCAGGTACATAAATCCGGGGCTTCAGGAGGACTGCCGCCATCCGGGTATTCATGACTCCGAGTGGCGTACCCGGCAGGGGTATTCTGGGCTGCGGACCGCGCCTCTCCGGCGTGCCCTCAATCATAAAAATGCCCTGGAGAGCGGTCATTTTCCCTCCCTCGGCGCTGGTCCCTTTATTGCAGCCCCAGGACACCCCTGCCGGCCACACCGTGTTTGAGTGCGGGATTATTCGTTCAGTGACCTCGATTCCTGGGATCAGTTATTGTATGAGGCACGGTAGCTTCAATAGTGGTTTATTCAACACGACAAAGTAATGGTTTCCACAGGATTTGACTTCTGGCACAGAGAACCGGGAGATTTAACCTTCGTGGAAGGGTTAAATCAATTAACGGCGTCGGGAATCTATAGTATATGATGCGACCAATAGCTGACTCCCTGACGCAGTCTTTGTGCCTCGTTCTTTATTCACCTGCCACAGCGTTTTCCTGTTAGTGGTATCGGCGTAACTACCAGGCTTTGATTGCGTCTAAACCTGAACAGGGAACGGTCCAACTGAAGCCGCAGCGCCGGGTTTGTCACGATTAGTTACACTGTGTAAAATGCCGTCAAGTTTGAATTCCGCTGAAAGTCAAACTCCCACGTGCTGGCGAGCCGTCGGGATACAGTCCTTTCCTTGAATCGATTTTGTCAAAGGTTAGACATTATGGGGCCACTCGTTAAGACCGTTGGAATTGCGTTATTTTGTCTGTTAACTCTGCCGTCGGGCCACGCTGACGATCTGGCCGAAATTCTCGACCTGGCACTGGATAACGACCCGACACTGCGTCAGGCGCGGGCCCAGTACCGGTCCAACCGGGAATTGCTGATCCAGGGTCGGGCAGCGTTGCTGCCCACTTTCGGGATCGGTGGCACGACCCAGCGACAGACCAGTGGCCCTACCGACTCCCAGTACGTTACGATAACGGACCCGGATACCGGCGAAGTCACCCGAATCCGGACCCAGGAGGATCACAGCTTTCGCCCCGGCATCAATAGCCACGGCTGGGGCTTAAACCTCAGCCAGTCACTATTCAATTTGCCCGCCTGGTACTCATTTCAAAGCGCCAGGGCAACTGACCGTGCCGCGGCCATGAACTATGCAGCCCAGGAACAGGATCTCATTTTCCGGGTGGCCATCGCCTATTTCGATGTGCTGCGTGCCATTGACCTGCTGGAAACCAATCTGCAGGAGGAGGAAGCCGCCCTGACGTCCCTTGAACAGACCCGGCGCCGGGAGGAAGTGGGGCTGGACACCATTATCGACGTGAACGACAGCCAGGCAGCCTATGACCTGGCCCGTAACACCACCATTCTTCAACGGGATATTCTCCAGGCCCGCTACGAAGCGCTGGAAGCGATAACCGGCCAACCGCACCCGGAAATTGAAGTGCTACGGGAGGATTTTCCCATCCTCAACGTGGATGGCCAACTTGGCGAATGGGAAGCCATGGCGGAGGAAAACAATCTGGCCGTGGCCGCCGCCGAATACAACCTGCAGGCTTCACAGGAAACATTGAGGGCCAGAAAATCGGACCGTTTCCCCACCCTCAGTCTGGACGGCAACTATCGTCATTTTGTAACCCAGTCGATTCAACGGGAAGGTATCACCATCGGAGGTGGTGCAAACGACAACACCACTCTCTCGCTTAGCTTGAGCATCCCCCTCTATTCCGGTGGTGCCCTGAGTTCCAGGCGTCGCGCTGCAGAATTTGATGTCATCGCTGCGGAGGAAGGTCTTGAGCTGGCAAGGCGCCAGTTGACCCAGAATATTCGCAATTCCTATCGGCGGGTCAATACCGATGTACTGGTGATTGCGCAACGGCAGCAATCGATTGTTTCGGCTCAAAGTGCTCTTGATCAGACCGAGTTGGGAGTGGAAGTGGGGCAGCGCAACATCGTGGAATTACTGCGCGCCCGGGAAAACCTGTTCCGGGCACTGCGGCAGTACGCCGAGTCCCGCTACGATTACGTGCTGGACACCCTGGCGTTGAAACAGGTCAGCGGCGTGTTGACGCCCCAGGATATTCTGGACCTTAACGAATGGCTGGAGACAGCGGAAATCACAGTGCAGTAACTGAAGCAGGCTCGGCTGCAATGCGCCGCGCCTGCAGACTTGTCTGAATACCAGAGCGTTGTGAGACTTACTGAGAGGCTGCTTCAGCTCCGACGCCGCCAGCTCCTTTTTCCAGACACTGACCTGGCTGACAATGTATTCGTACTTTCGCCGATGCTCCCGGATCATAAACGGGTAGTCTTCTTCAAACACCAGTTCGAAACCTTTCAATATCGAACCAAGCCGATTGATAGTCTCGGCGCTGTCCATACCGTCCAGGAAATTGCCCGTCGGTGTATACTGTTCGGACCAGGTGTTGGGTGAGGCGATAACCAGAACACCACCCTGCTGCAACCAACGGTCAGAATCCACGAACTGCCGGAGGCAGGCCTCCGGATCGGACAGCCGGCACAGCAGGTTTGCCATCAGTACTGCGTCAAAAGACGCGGCACCGGCGAGGTCGCTGTCCAGCGCACAGGCGTCACCCTCTACGAATTCAACTCTAGCCCGATCAATTCCAGGCGGCACCCTTGCCAGAAGCTCACTGAAATGGCGACCTGTTTCCCTGCGTCGGTAAGGCAATTTAGCGAATTCTCTCAGATGGCTGGCCGACCTGATGAATGAGGCGCTGTAATCAAGGCCGGTTACTGATTCAAATTCTCGCGCCAATTCAAAGGAAGCTCGACCCACCGCGCAACCCAGGTCCAGAGCCCGATTTCGTCTGGAGGCGAAGTGCATCATCAGATCGGAAGTATGCTGCACGAAATTGGTCACCGGGGGATGGCCGACACGCTGGCGTATTGCGGAATCCACCTGATCGTCGTCACTGCCGTAGTGGAACAACAGGTATTGATCTACCAGCTGTGAAGTCTCATATTTGTTGCTGGACTCGCCGGCATTGTCGCCGCTTTGTACCAGCCGGAAACCGGCATGCTGGAAAAAATGTCGTCGGAAATGAAAGCGGGACCAGATACTGGCTTCGTCGCCGGTGCTGATGAACGAGCCGCCCATTATCATCTGGTGTTCGTCGTCGAAACAGGGTGTGCTGAAATCTGTGTAGAAAGGATGGATGGCAAAGTCCTTCAGTGGGTGGAAAGTATCCTCGCACCACTGCCAGACATTTCCCATAGCGTCGTAAAACCCCTGGCTGTTTTCCGCCATGGCATTGACCGGGCACTCGCTTCCAAACTGCAGATTCAGGTTCAACCCCTTGAGGCCCTGACCGGTCATGACCGGGTCCAATTGCAGTAGCTGGTCCTTACCGGGGATCCAGTCTACGGCCTTGCGCAGGGTCGGTTCACGTAAAGCCAGGTGTTCCGATTCCCGCGGCAGCCGGTAAGGTGAATCCACACCTTCGGTTTCCGACAACCAGGCACAATAAGCCCTGGCCTCATAGTAATTGACAATCGCCGGCCAGTCCCATTGCATGCCGACCACGGAAAAGGTGGTACGCAACTGATAGCGATGGGATCCGGCCGGGCCGTCCTGTACCCAGAAGGTGGGCCATTTAACATTACGGAAAGTCCGCCAGCCCCAACCGGCATCGCTCCAGTACTTCCTGCTCTCGTAACCACCGGACTCGACAAACCGGAAGAACTCACCGTTGCTTACCAGGTATTTACTGGCCTTGAACGATGACACCTGTCGCTTGTCCTGCCCGTATTCATTGTCCCAGCCAAATGTCGGCCACCGACCGGGCTTGCCCAGTTCAAGCGTGGTTGGGTTTACTGCAATCATCGGATTGTGCGCCGGAAGATCTTTGCCGGCTTCCGGTCTCAAACTGACGTCGCCTTTCAAGCTGAAAAAATCAGGCCACCCGGATGGCGTGGTGACGTACTGGGACGGCAGTTCACGAATCAGTACACTGGAAGTCTCAAGGTGAATCCTTTCGTGCTCAAAAGCCATGACCACAGCCCATGCTTTGCTATCCATGGTGATGGGCTCATCAAAACAAGGGTGTGTCCTGATCAGATTTTCAACGAGCCGGAAAACAGTATTCCGGTAATCGATGACTTGCTGCAGTTCAGGCCAGATGTCGTTCTCACCTTCATGGAGGTCATCCCAGGTCATCTCATCCACGCCGGTTTCAAAAAGAAGTTCGAGCTGCTGGTCTACCGGTTTGTCGATCAGCCCGCTTACCAGCAGCTTGTTGACATAGAAGCATACCGGGTGCACATAGTAGAAAATCAGCGGGTGTCGCGTCTTATGGTAGGGTCTGACAAAGAAGGCTTCTTTACCGGTTAATGACGAAAAAAGCAATTCCGTTAACGACCAGGTGTTTCTGAAGTAATCGAGGACAGCCGTGCGTCCGGCATTCAGATTGAGAAGGGGGGACGAATGCAGGGTAGTCTCGAAGTGCTTGACATACGGCAACCGCGCATCGCTGCGATAGGGGTAGCCGGTTTCCACCAGATTGCGGGATTCGTTTCTAACTTGCATAGTGTGGGCCTGTTTGAATAATGGCTGCCTGCGACCGGTAAGATCGCCTGATCGAAATGTTGGGAGTAGCGGATTTTATGCAGCTGGATTGTTAATGTAAACTTGCTTGTCCTGAACACGTTGCATCCACCTGCCACGAGGATCGCTTTTGCCTGGTAAACTGCCCACTGTCGGAACCACCATCTTCACCGTCATGTCGCAAATGGCGCTGGATCACGGTGCCATCAATCTTTCCCAGGGTTTTCCGGATTTCGATTGTCCGGAGCGCTTACGGGAACTGGTGGCATCAAGCCTGAACAGCGGCAGAAATCAGTATCCCCCGATGTCAGGCATTCCCGAGCTACGCCAGCAGATCAGCCGCAAACTAGCAGATCTATACGAAGTTCACACGGATCCGGATCAGGAGGTAACAGTAACGTCAGGAGCGACCGAAGCGATTTTCGATGCCGTGCAGGCCTGCGTTGGCCCGGGAGACGAGGTAATCGTGTTCGATCCGGCCTACGATTCTTATGTGCCGGCTATCACTCTGGCGGGCGGGAATGCGGTTCACATACCTCTGCGTCTGCCCGACTACAGTATCGACTGGGATCAGGTGAGGGCATCGCTTACCGATCGAACCCGTCTGATTATCATCAATTCGCCACACAACCCCTGCGGCGCAATTATCGAGTACAAGGATCTTGACGAACTGGCCGCCAGCATCAGGGGCAGGGAAATCGCTGTGCTGTCGGACGAAGTCTACGAGCACATGGTGTATGACGGGCGGAAACACCATACTGTATTGAGCCATCCGGAGCTGCGCAACCGCAGTTATGCCGTTTTTTCATTTGGAAAAACCTACCATGCGACCGGCTGGAAAGTCGCATACTGTGTTGCGGCACCCGCACTCACAGGCGAGTTCCGCAAGATACACCAGTTCGTCACTTTCACCACTTCCAGCTTTGTTCAATATGGCCTCGCCAATTTCATGCAGGAGTGCCCACAACATGCCATCGAACTGTCTGCGTTCTACCAACAGAAGCGCGATCTGTTCAGCAACCTGCTGGCAGGCTCCCGGTTCCACATCAGCGCCTCCCGGGGAACCTATTTCCAGCTGGCCGACTATTCGGCAATAAGTGATCTGCCCGACATGGAGTTTGTTGCCTGGATGACCAGGGAGAAGGGTGTGGCGGCCATACCCCTTTCACCATTCTATGAAGCGGCCCCGGACACTCATATTATCCGCTTCTGCTTCTGCAAGGAAGAGTCTACATTGGAACAGGCGGCGCAGATCCTTTGCGCATTGTAAAGGTCATAGAAGTGGAACCAGAAGAGATCAATATGGAATCCCTTTCAGCCTCCGGGGCGCACAGGGAATGACAACTACTCAAGTGCCGCCCGCGGAATCCGCTGCCAGGCATGAGCTGGACATGGACAGACTCGCTGCCGATATCAGGCGTTGGGGAACGGAGCTCGGGTTTCAGCAGGTCGGCTTCACCGACGTGGATCTCAGCAGATACCGCCCCTATCTTGAAAACTGGCTGTCCAGGCGATTCAACGGCGAAATGGGATACATGGCACAAAATCATGAATTACGCTGCCACCCGGAAAAGCTGGTACCAGGAACGATAACCGTAGTCAGCGTGCGCATAGACTATGCTCTGACTTTGGACAACTCTCTGCGACCACTTGAGGAAAGAACCACCGCCTACATCGCCCGTTACGCCAGAGGAAGGGACTACCACAAGCTGATTCGCAAACGCCTGCAGCAACTGGCACAGCGAATCGAGGCAGCGGTGGGTGAATACGGCTACCGCGCTTTCGTAGACAGCGCCCCTGTTCTTGAAAGAGCCCTGGCGGAAAAAGCCGGTCTGGGCTGGATAGGAAAGAACACCATGCTGATCAACAGGCGGGCCGGTTCCTGGTTTTTCCTGGGTGAGCTTTACACGGATCTCCCTCTGCCGGTGGACACTCCCGCTTCTGACCATTGCGGCACCTGCAGGGCCTGTCTTGATATCTGTCCTACAAACGCTTTTGTTGCACCCAACCAGCTGGATGCCCGCCGATGCATCTCCTACCTTACTATTGAGTCCAGGTCGGCGATACCGGAACTACTGCGGCCACTGATCGGTAACCGGGTTTTCGGTTGCGACGACTGTCAACTGGTCTGTCCGTGGAACAAATTTACTGCACCGACGCGGGAACAGGATTTTTCACCCCGCCACTCTCTGGATAACACTCAGTTGCTGGAGCTGTTCGCCTGGACTGAAGAGCAATTCCTGGAACGGACCAGAGGTTCGGCAATTCGTCGCGCTGGCTATGCAGGCTGGTTGCGCAACCTGGCGGTAGCACTGGGAAATGCCGACCCTCACCCCGGGATCGTGGAGGCTTTACAGCAGAAACGTAACCACCCCTCGGAACTGGTGCGCGAGCATGTAGCCTGGGCCCTGGAACGACAGTCGACCAGAGGCTGATCGAACAGGGAGGTCGGAACAGCCATTCACTGATCCAGCCGGAAAAAGTGCTCCCGGTAATAAACCAACTCGTCAATGGAATCTTTTATATCGTCCAGGGCTATATGTTTGCTCTGCTTGTTGAAGCCGGTCAGAATCTCCGGCTTCCAGCGTCTGGCAATTTCCTTGACACTGCTTACGTCAAGATTGCGGTAATGGAAATACCGTTCCAGCGCCGGCATGTGGCGGGCAAGAAAACGACGATCCTGACAGATGCTGTTTCCGCACATCGGTGAGGCATTTTCATCCACCCAGTTTTGCAGGAAAGCCATGGTCCGGCGTTCTGCCTCCGCCTCGTCCACCCTGCTGTCTTTAACCCGCTGTATGAGCCCGGACTGGCCATGGTGTTTCCGGTTCCATTCGTCCATGGCCTCCAACACCTCGTTGGACTGGTTGATCGCCAGCACCGGCCCTTCTGCAATGATATTGAGTTGTGGATCTGTAACCAGTGTGGCGATTTCAATGATCAGGTCGGAATCGGGATTCAAACCAGTCATTTCAAGATCTATCCAGATCAGATTAAGACTTTTATCCATTTGTTGACTACCGCTTGTTGCTGTTTCGAGACCGGGCTTTCACGAAGCCGGGCAGGTGTGAGTATGCCATAATACTGCTCGCCCCACGTCAGCACTTCCGGCTCGCCTGAGATTGGCAGGTCGCAGGGATAATCCGGACAATGAGCAGAAGAAGACTCACCACACAACAGGAGGACCGAATCCGCCGGCGCCAGAAGCAGGCAGTGAACCAACGGCACGGACCTTGCGAGAGCAGTGATACCATCACAGTGGACGGACCCCGGTGGGCGGGGATAGTCACCTGTAATTTTGGTCAACAACTGGAAGTGGAGGCGCTGGAAGGCCCGCAACGGCGTAATTTGGTACGCTGCTTTCAGCGCAGCAATCTCCCGCCGCTGGTTTGTGGCGACAGGGTTATTTTTACAGCCGATCAGGAAGACGGCGGAGTGATCCTGGGCCTGGAAGAGCGCCGCAACGAATTTGCCCGACCTGGAGCCGGCGGTCAATTGAAACCGGTGGCTGCCAACATCGACCTGGTTATGGTGGTCCTGGCACCTCGGCCCCAGCCATTTCTTAATCTCCTTGACCGATACCTGGTGGCAATTGAAAATCTGCAACTGAAGCCACTGATCGTTATCAATAAGACCGACCTGCTGAACGATAAGGCGGTACCTGCAATCGATGCAGTGTTGGCAGACTACCCGGGTCTCGGGTACCCGGTTGTCGACGTTTCCGCGCTTCAGGGGGAGGGACTGGAAACGCTGAAAGCGACGCTGAACGGAACGACCGCAGTGATGGTGGGCCAGTCCGGAGTGGGCAAGTCCTCTCTGATCAATTCGCTCAGCCCGGCAGTTTTAACCAGGACGGGGCCATTGTCAGGATCTGGTGACAAGGGGATTCATACCACCACTGCCGCACGCCTCTTCCACCTGGATGGGTTCGACCTGATTGATTCCCCCGGAATCCGTGAATTTTCACTCTGGCACATGAGTCCGGAAAAGGTATTGGAGGGTTTCGTGGAATTCCGCCCCTTTTCAGGCCATTGCAGATTCCGTGACTGCAGTCACCGAACGGAACCGGACTGTGCGCTGCGCCAGGCCGTGGAGCAGGGCGTGTTGAAAGCCTACCGGCTCGAAAGTTACTTCCAGATTCTGGACAGTCCCTGAGAACTCCGATTTAACTGCGCCTGCATACACGCTAGACTACCAGACTCAACTGTTACCTGCGAACCACGATTTATGACCTCAGACTGCTTGCCGCTAATCATCGAGCCCGGGCAGCTGGAGCAGATACTGGATGCGGAGAACCTTCTTATCGTCGATCTTTGCCAGCCCAGCGTCTACCAGCAGCTGCACGTTCCGGGGGCGGTCCATGTCAATCCAGCCGAACTGGTGAGTGGCACACCTCCTGCCACCGGTAAACTGGCAGCACCGGATCAACTGCAAGCACTATTCTCCAGACTGGGCTATTCGCCGGAAAAATTCGTCGTTGCTTACGATGACGAAGGCGGTGGCTGGGCAGGCCGTTTCCTCTGGACTCTCGACGTAATCGGCCATACACACCATGCCTACCTGAACGGTGGAATTCATGCCTGGAGAAACGAAGGCCACCCTGTAGAGGCGGGGATCGTTGAGCCTGCGCCCACAAAGGTCGCACTGGAGATAGATCGCAGTGCGATCGCCGACCTGGAGGAGGTTCTTGCCGACATTCCCGATCAAAACTCCATTGTCTGGGATGCGCGCTCCGCCGAGGAGTACCAGGGAGTCCGCCGGGGGGCACTAAGAAACGGCCATATCCCCGGAGCTGTCAACCTGGATTGGCTGGAGCTCATGGACCGCGACAACAACCTGCGACTGCTGCCTCTGGAGCAGTTGCGGGAAAAGCTGGCGGCAGCCGGAATCACACCGGGGAAAAAGATCGTAACCCACTGTCAGTCTCACCACCGTTCCGGTCTCACTTACCTGGCGGGCCGGGCCTTGGGGCTGAATATCAAAGCCTATGATGGTTCCTGGTCGGAATGGGGCAACCAGCCCGATACACCGATTGAGGTCTGAGTGTATTGATGGCTGCATTGCTGAACCCGGTTATCTGCAACTGCCCGGCACCAGGCCAGCCGGGAATCACGCTTACTCGCTGACAAACTATGGACAGACTGTTCGTTTATCTGCAATACCTTGTGCCGCAACAGGCGCTATCCCGCCTTACCGGGAGGCTTGCAAACAGTCGCCTGGCACTGATCAAGAACCCGATCATATTCCTTTTTATCCGCTTTTTCCGGGTCGACCTCAGTGAAGCCCGAGTCCAGGAATACCGTCAGTTCACCAGTTTCAATGATTTCTTCACCAGGGATCTGCTGGCGGGCCGGCGGCCGCTGGCTGGTGATGCAAATACCCTGGTCAGTCCCGCGGACGGCTCGATCAGCCAACTGGGCAGAATCGACTGTGAACGCCTCATGCAGGCCAAGGGTATCGACTATTCACTTTCAGATCTGCTAGGAGGCGATGCCCAGGATGTGCGACTGTTCCGAGACGGCAGCTTCGTCACACTGTACCTGTCCCCCCGGGATTATCACCGAGTACACATGCCAGTGGCAGGCAGGTTGTTGAGAACTGTCTACCTGCCGGGCCGACTGTTTTCCGTTAATGAGAAAACGACACGGCAGGTTCAGGGACTGTTTACGCGCAACGAGCGGCTGGTCTGCCTTTTCGATACCGCGGCCGGTCCCATGGCCCTGATCCTGGTAGGTGCGATGATCGTAGCCGGAATCCAGACGGTCTGGTCCGGCAAAGCGTGCCCGAACGACCGTCAATTGCAACGCCGGAACTACAACAAGCTGACCTCTCAGGTTCGACTGGACAAGGGTGCGGAAATGGGGCGTTTCCTGCTGGGCTCCACCGTCATTGTGATTTTCGGCCCCCAGGTGGCAACACTCGACAATCAGCTGGAAGCCGGCATTCCGATTCGTCTCGGGGACGCAATCGGCAAACTGATTTCCCGGCAATAGTGACGCAGACTTGGTCTACACACCGCACGACTTGTTCGATTTGCGACCGGGCTGCTCCCGGAGAAAGCGGAATCAGCACCGCAATCGCTCGGGGATCTGCTCAGGAGGAACGTCAAATCGGCGCTATTGCTGCCAACCTGACCGGGATGATAATTTCCCGACTTGCATAGCTGGAGGTATTTGTCATGGATCAGAATGAACTTAAGAAAAAGGTGGCCAGGGCAGCCTTGTCCTATATTGAACCCTTGCTGGAAAAAGACTCCGTAATCGGAGTGGGCACGGGCACAACCACCAACTGCTTCATCGAGGAATTGACAGGAATCAGAGACAAACTCTATGGCACAGTCTCCAGCTCCGAGGCCTCAACCAGACGGCTCAAGGAACTTGGCATTCCAGTGTACGATCTTAACAGTGTTGACGAAGTCACCTTCTACGTGGACGGCGCTGATGAGGCTAATAAATACCTGCAGCTGATCAAGGGCGGTGGAGGTGCGTTAACCCGGGAAAAAATTGTCGCAGCTGTTGCCAGGCAGTTTGTCTGTATCGTTGATGAATCAAAAATGGTGGACGTGCTGGGTGAATTTCCACTTCCGGTGGAAGTGATTCCCATGGCCCGCAGTTACGTGGGTCGACAGATCGTGAAATTGGGAGGTGACCCGGTATATCGAGAGGGATTCATAACAGATAACGGCAACCAGATACTCGATATCTACAACCTGTCGGTTGTTGACCCTCGAGAGCTG
Organism: uncultured Gammaproteobacteria bacterium; assembly: GCA_942492445.1. GTDB lineage: Bacteria > Pseudomonadota > Gammaproteobacteria > Pseudomonadales > Pseudohongiellaceae > NORP240. Next base: position 17,014 of record CALOEW010000066.1, on the reverse strand, counting down.
GAACAACAATTGGACCAGGTGACCGGCGTAGTTGCCAATGGGCTGTTTGCCGTACGCCCCGCCGACTACCTGCTGGTGGCAGGCTCCCAGGGAATTGAATCCTTCCGGCGATGACCAGTCGACCGGGTTTGGAATGCCATGAAATCCGCGATACCAGTTGCTACTGTTTTGCTTTTTCCGAGACACAGCAAAGCCAGGGAAACGCCGGCACTAGGGGACGATTCAATTTCTCCAGCCGCGTACAGTTGCGACTTTCGGAATCTAACAATTAAGCCGACTGGGACAACCAATGTGCTCGGGGGCGCAGGCTTCGAATAACCAAAAGCCGGAAAAGTCCGGCTTTTAGCCAATATCGTTTACAGTGGAGTTACGTTTTCCGCCTGTGGACCTTTCTGACCTTGAGTCACCTCCATGGTGACCTTCTGGCCTTCACTTAGGCTCTTTCGACCCGTACCGTTGATGGCGCTGAAGTGCACAAACACATCTTTGCCTTCTGCCTGTTCAATGAACCCGAAACCTTTCTCGTCATTGAACCACTTAACGGTACCTTCAACTAATTCTGACATATCTTTCTCTTTCTATAACCAAAAACCGGTGTGTTGCTTTATGGGGCTTTAAAGTCCCGATCTTGATCCCGACATGGAATCACAGGTGAGTGTACTCTCAACCCAATATGGATGGAACTCAATTTTTGATGATATTGCGCAATGTCCGACCAAATGCAGGTTTTCTGTGACAGATTAATTCCAGATTACAGTTTCATTACATCGCTTGCGCAGGTTGGCTATGCAGCGTCTGTCATCGGGCTCAAACCATGGAATCCTGTGTCACTTCTGCGTTGCTCACCGGCAGTGACTTTTCCACTTCCTGCGCGGTGATGGCGGTTACTTCAATTGGCCCGCTGACAATTCAATCCGGTTCTTAGAGCTATCCGCGAATGGCCGTTCTGAAGCCGTGTCGACCTGTCAGGAATCGAAAATCTTGCCGGGATTGAGTATTCCGTTAGGGTCAAAGATCTTTTTGACTTCCCGCATATAGGCGATTTCAGCCTTTCCACGAGAAGCGTCAAGATAAGCCTTTTTCAGCAGCCCGACCCCATGTTCGGCCGACACGCTGCCAGCGAAAGTTTTTACAAGCTGAAATACTTCCGCGCTGACTTCGCCGCACTGTTCCTGGAAACCCTGGAGCTCAAGCCCGTCCGGTTTGAGTATATTGAGATGAACGTTGCCATCGCCAATATGGCCGAACCAGATAATTTCGAAATCCGGGTATCGGTCTGTAACCAGTTCATCCACCCGGGCCAGGAATTCCGGTACCCGCGACACTCGCACCGAGATATCGTTCTTATAGGGTGAGAATCTGGAGATTGTTTCAGAAATGTCCTCACGTAAGCGCCACAGTGCTTCAGCCTGGCCCACACTCTGGCTGACCGTTCCGTCCAGAACCCAACCCGATTCCAGGCAGTATTCAAAAAGCGACATGGCTTCGTCCAGCCGGGTGTCATTGTCGACCTCAAACTCAATCAGCGCATAAAAAGGCGACCTGGTCTCGAACGGACGCTGGAGCGCCTTGTGAGATATCACATGACACAAAGCCTGTTCGGAAAAGAATTCGAAAGCGCTCAGCTGAAGCTTCTGTTGGAATGTCTTGAGGACCTCCATGCAGGATGGCATATCGCTTACCGCCAGCAACAGCACGGTGGGGTCTGCAGGCGGCGTTGTCAATGCCAGTGTCACTTCCACTATCAGTCCCAGGGTACCCTCCGAACCGATAAACAGATGGCGAAAATCATACCCGGTGGCATTCTTCACCAGCCCCCTGTTCAATTCCAGGAGTTCTCCACCCCCGGTAACCACTTTCAGACCCATCACCCATTGTCTGGTCATTCCGTATCTGATGACCTTGATGCCACCGGCATTGGTTGCCACATTACCGCCAACCTGACTGGACCCTGCGGATGCGAAATCAACCGGATAAAAAAGACCCTGCCGCTCAGCGAACTGTTGTAACTGTTCCGTGATAACACCCGGTTCACAGACAACCTGTCGGTCTACCGGATCGAAAGCAAGTATGCGGTTCATGCGATCAAAAGCGACCACGACCTCCTGGTTACGGGCCACGGCGCCGCCACTTAGGCCGGTCCTTCCTCCCGACGGAACCAGCGAGAAACCCAGCTTGTTGGCAAGCTTCACCAGGCTCATTACCTGATCAATGTCCCGGGGCAGTACCACTGCCAGGGGATCAGGCCGGTAGGCTGTGGTCCAGTCTCTGCCATAGGTCAGCAACGAATCGGAATCGACTCTTACGGACTCGTCACCTAACTGTTTCCGCAAACTGGCCACTACGGTGTTTGCTGGGTCTTCCGGGATTGCGTTCAATGGGGCGGGTTCCTGTAGTCTGATCTGTGGATGGTGCCGCGGCAACAGGGGCGGGATACCCTGATAAACTGCCGGTTGGATATGTTACCATGCGCCCCCTTTGGTACCCATCGCCGATCAGAAACCGAGGCTGGAACAGCCCATGCAGCAAACCTCATTCGAAAAGAGCAAGATCAAGTTTCTACTTCTGGAAGGTGTCCACCAGAGTGCCGTAAATACCCTCAGGCATCACGGGTATGACAACATCGATTATCTGAAAACAGCACTGCCCGAGGCGGAACTCCGGGAGCGAATTGCCGATGCACACTTTGTCGGTATTCGCTCCCGTTCCCGGCTTACCGAGGGGGTCTTCGAGGCAGCCGGCAGGCTCCAGGCAGTTGGCTGCTTCTGTATTGGCACCAACCAGGTTGATCTGAACAGCGCGCTGTCGCGGGGAATTCCGGTATTCAATGCCCCATTTTCGAACACTCGCAGCGTTGCAGAGCTGGTAATCGGTCAGTCGATCCTGCTGCTGCGTGGTATTCCCAGGAAGAATGCCCTTCTGCACCGTGGGGTCTGGGAAAAGGCCGCCCGCGGCTCGTATGAAACCCGTGGCAAGAAGCTCGGTATTGTCGGCTATGGCAACATTGGATCGCAACTGAGCGTGCTGGCTGAATCCATGGGCATGAAAGTGTTTCTGTACGACATCATGACCAAACTGCCATTGGGCAATGCCACTCAGCTCGGCACTCTGGAGGAATTGATGAGCACCTGTAATGTGGTGAGCCTGCATGTGCCGGAGACGCCCCGGACCCGCAATATGATCGGCGCTGAGCAGCTGGCCTGGATGCAGCCGGGAAGTATTCTCGTCAACGCTTCCCGGGGCACCGTGGTGGACCTGGATGCCCTGGCAGATGCGCTGGAAACCGGGCACCTTGCTGGCGCGGCCATTGACGTGTTTCCCACCGAACCGGCCTCCAACGACGAGACTTTCGAGTCTCCACTAACTCGCTACGATAACTGCCTGCTGACTCCCCATATCGGTGGCAGCACCATGGAGGCCCAGGAAAATATCGGCATCGAGGTGGCTGAAAAACTGGTGACATACAGCGATAACGGTTCAACTTTCACCGCCGTAAACTTTCCTGAGGTTGCCCTGCCTGCCCATCCCGGTAAACACCGCTTATTGCACATTCACCAGAACGTGCCGGGCATACTGTCGGAAATCAACAGCATTTTTTCCGAGACCGGAATCAATATCAGTTCCCAGTACCTGCAGACCAACGACAAGGTTGGCTATGTGGTTATGGATATCGACGTGCAGTACAGCAAGATGGCTCTGGAAAAGCTTAACAGCATTCGGGGCACCATACGCTGCCGGGTATTGTTCTGACGTGAAGTCTGCAATAAAAAAGCAGGGGTTACAGGTAGGGTAAGGAACCGGTGATTCGGTAATGCAACGGGGCGGCAGACGGAAAAAGTGGACGATGCAATCCTGGAGCAAAGAAATAAGTTGACAGTGAACAACCACTTGCCGCTTAATTCTTCACTGTACGCCGAACTCGCCTGCAGCTGTGAGGCTGTATCGCTCCCGGTGCCGGCAATTATTCTTGTTGTTTCAATCTGAAGATGACTCCCTGCAGGGCCTGTTGCCAGGTCCGGTCTCAACAGGGGGAAATTTTATGAATAGATGTGACATCAGCAATCAGCCTCCGACATTGAAAACCTGCCTGCTCTTCGCCACTCTCGTGGCAGCCTGTTTTTCCCCGTGGCCGGGATTTTCCGCACAGTCACTTACCGATGGAACCTTTCCTTCCGAGCCGACTCTTGCTGACGATATCACCAGGGCATTTTATCGCGATCGAGGCGATAGGCCGGCGTGGAGTGATGACTCACTGTTTGCACAATTGCTCGACGCCCTCGAACAGTTGTCAGAACACGGGCTGGATCCCTCTCACTATCACCTGCCACAACTGCAGTTGTGGCGAACCGAAGCGGAGCAAAGAGAACACTACGCCACAGACGCCTGGTTCGCAGCCGCCGGGCACATGCTCAGTGGCAAGCTCGATCCGGTCACTGTCGAGCCGGACTGGACCGCCAGGGGGCGGGAGGCAGACCTGGCCGGCAGTCTGCAACAGGCTCTTGAGGAGCAGACCGTCACTTCGAGCCTGGAGCAATTTGCGCCGGTGCAGCCAGAGTATCGCAGGTTGCAGGCTGAACTTCGCAATCTGCAACGCCAGCAGGCAGAGCCCGTCCTGGCAGTTCCGGCAGGTCCGCTGCTGCGTCAGGGCATGAGCGGTGAACGGGTTCTGGACTTGCAACAACGGCTCAACCAGCTTGAGCTGCTGAGTCCTGACTATCAGCCCGGCCTGATGGATGAAGCCACTGTAGAAGCGATTCAATTGTTTCAGTCGATGCAGAACCTTGATGACGACGGGGTTGTAGGGCCGGCTACCCTGAATGCGTTGAATCGCGGGCTGGGGGAAAAACTTGACCAGCTGCGCGTCAATCTCGAGCGCTGGCGCTGGCTGCCGGACAATCTCGGGCAACGGCACGTAAGGGTGAATATCGCCGGGTTCAGCGTGACAACCTGGGAAAACGGCGAGCCCTTGAGATCCCACCTGGCGATTGTCGGCAAGACTTATCGGAAAACACCGGTCTTCTCGGACCAGATTGAGTACCTGATATTCAACCCCTGGTGGGAAATCCCACCGTCGATCGCCAAAGCTGACAAACTGCCACTGTTCCGCAATGAGCCCGGCCTGGTCCGGGAACTGGGATTCCGTGTCCTCGATAACAGCGGCCGGGAACTCGACCCGGATGGTATAGACTGGAACCAGGTGACCCGGGGGAATTTTTCTTACCGATTGCGCCAGGAGCCCGGCCTCAACAATGCCCTGGGCCAGGTAAAGATCATGTTCCCCAATGTACACAACGTGTATCTGCACGACACACCGACCCGGGGCCTGTTTCAACAACAGCAAAGAGCGTTTTCCTCCGGTTGCATACGCACGCAGTTTCCACTCGAGCTGGCCGCCTGGCTGCTTGAGGAAACGCCGGGTTGGGATCTGGACCGCATTCACGCAGCCGTTGAAAGCGGCCAGGAAACCCGCGTCAACCTGGCCAGTCGCGTGCCGGTTCACGTGCTTTACTTCACTGTTGTTGCCCAGGAACACGGCGGCGTGAGATACCTCGATGACCTTTACGAGAGAGACGAGGCCGTGCTTTCCGGGCTACAGAAAAATTTTACTCAATAATCTGGAACTACAAAGTTTATGAAGTCAGTGCAATTGCTCACAGGGTTGTTGCTGGGTTTTTCTACCATGGTCTGGGCCGGGCCCAAACGTGTGGACTTTACAATCGCTTTTCATGACGTGGAAACCGACCTGGGTATCATCACTACCTCAGTGATGCCCTCGGAGCGGCTGACTGTCAAAACCATTGCCGGTGCCCGGGCGGACTACGGCGAGCTGATCCCGATAGCGGACGGCTGGGAATGGCTGGCTCCGGAAAAGCCGGGACACTACCCGGTTTCCTTTAAGCACCAGGCCCAGGAAATCGTATTGCAGGTTTTCGTGCTGACCCCTTTCAGGAACGGCGAGCAGGAAGCTCTCGATGGGTTCAGGATCGGCAGCTATGTCAAGGAACTTTTCCGGGGGCTTACCACTTATTCCGCCCCGAAAGGCTTTGTAAACCTGGCTTACGCGCCGGCCGAGCTTCGGGTATCGCCCAGCTTCACTGTCAGCCAGTTCATCAGCAAGCAGCTGCCGGAACATGGCCCGGCCTACCTGTTGATTCTCCCAGCCATGCTGATCAAACTGGAAACCCTGCTGGAGGCTGCCAACCAGAGAGGCTGGATGGCACCAACCCTGTACGTGATGAGTGGTTTTCGTACTCCCTTACTACAATCGCTCCATTGGCAATGTGACTTCCACCTCGCGGCACCTCTATGGCGGCGCCGCCGATGTCTGGATCGATAGTGACGACGATGGCTTGATGGACGACCTGAACGGCGACGGCAAGGTCAACAGGGAGGACGCCGTCACACTGGCAAGTCTTGCCGAATCGCTTGCCACCAGGGGAGGTCGCGACTGGCCACCCGGGGGCATGGGAGTTTACGATGCGACCCGGTATCATGGGCCGTTCGTACACATCGATGCGCGAGGTTACCGCGCCAGGTGGTAATCGGCGTTACCTACCCCCTGGACTTCCGCGCCTTGCGGCAATCACCACAGAGCCAGGGCACGGCGTGTAACCATTTATTATAAATTCTTTGGTATTGATGTTACGCAAAATTGCCGATACATTGACTGTGGTAATGTTTTAATTAATCAAATGCGACTTGAGGGCGAAACAATGATGTCTATTTCCAACAAGATCGGTATATCGGCCATGGCCTGCGCCCTGGTTCTGGTAACCGGCTGTGCCAGCAGTTCCCGGGTGGATGCGGTGGAGGCAACTGCCAATTCCGCCCAGTCAACTGCCCAGTCGGCCCAGCAGACCGCCGATGAGGCTCTGCGCGCGGCTAATGCGGCCATGTCCGCGGCTGAAAGGGCACAAGCCACTGCTGACCAGGCTCTTCGTGCCGCAAACGATGCCAATGAGGCCGTCAATCGCCTGGCAGAGTCTATCAGCAGCAAATAACCAGGCCGATACTCCACAGCCTACATGGAAGGGCCGGGAATCTGTCAGCAGAGGCAGGGCCCGGCATTTTCATTCCTTTGGGCCGCCCTTTCAGGAGGGCCGTGCGGCTACTGAAATTATCTCCGGTGCACCACTTTTTTTTGCTTCGATCTGCCCTACCCTGTCCCAGTCTATCTCTATTGTCAGATCCGGGCGTCGAGACAGCGCGTCGGCAATAATCCGTTGCAATTCCAGGTCCCTGCCTCGATCCTCTTCCAGCAGCGGGTGCACCTCAAGGTAAAGCTGCCCGTTCTTCCAGCCGGCTTTAGCCGGCTCATTGATGATGCTGACCGGCAACCCCGGCCGGACACTGTGGGCCAGTTCCTCGATATCACTATCGTATAACCTGATACAGCCATGGCTGACTCGCATGCCGATTCCAAGCTTCTTGTTGCTGCCATGAAAAAGGTAACCGGGAATGGACAGCGCCACTGCGTAGTCTCCCAGAGGGTTTTCCGGGCCGGGCGGAATAACCGACGGCAGAATGACTCCCCGGGCGGCCTGCTCCTGCCTGATGGACTGAGGGGGTGTCCAGCTTGGATTCTGCACGACCCCTGTAACCCGGGCATCGGATGTGGGAGTCTGCCAACCTTCCTTGCCGATACCTACGGCGTATGCCCGGACGATATTCTTTTCCGGAATGAAATGATAAAGACGGAATTCGGCCAGGTTGAGAACCACGTTTTCCTCCCCGGTCAGACCCTGGCGTGGCAATATGAAGGACAACGGCAGTTGCACTGACGTAGCATCTCCCGGCACCCAGGGTGAAACCTCCGGATTGGCTGCAATCAATTCCCGATATCCCAGGCCATAGACGCGCCCCAGATTGACAAATGTGTCTTCGTAACCTGTTTCGATTTCCAGACTGTTGCCCACCACCTCGTCATCGTTGAAACGAAAAGTCAGTGCCTGGGCCATGGAACTCGCCAGCAGCAAGCTCGCAAAAATTAGAACCCGCATCGTCAGCCCCCGGATAAAATTGCCCTTATCATCATACCAAAACATCCCGCAACAGGTCCTGTTTTGCCAGCTCTATCCTGACTGTTCCCGTCGCTACAATTGTCGACCTGAACTCATCCCGTGTTCACCCGCAATGCCCTGAGGGGTCTTTTGACAATCACCCCATACGCTGACGCTCAGGTTCCGGGGGTTCTGAGAACGTATACCTGCACACTTGCCGTTTTCCCATTGCCCAAAAAAACGGAGGTTGTCTGCCTCCTGTAGCCATTGCCCTCAAATTTGTCCAGCCGTTTCCAGTGCCAGGACAGCTTCCTTGAGCTGAATAACTCCCCATGGATTTTATCGGCAGATCGGCCCAGCACGACACCCGGGTATCCACGTGCCGAACCCCGCCGCCCCTGAACCAGCTTACCCCGCAGAATGGCAGGCTCCCATGTACCCGGAATTCCCTCCAATACATGCCCGTTCTGCCGGCCCGGAGCCAGCGTGCCATAAACAAACAACCGGTCGGTACTCCCTAACACTGTAATCTCCTGTTTCTCGACTGACCCCTGAACAATTATCCCGGGTCATTGCTGCCCCATATTTAGTAGAAATACCAATATTGCCGGAAAGTAGACAGAATTTCTTGAGATCCAATAGACCTGTGGACATTCCTGTCCCACATTTTCAAGAAATACCAGTTCTGGCGGAAAGAAGACAGGGCTTCTCTGGACTCAAGCGACCTGCAAATAAAGATTTCCCGGGCGTCATGGAACCGATGCCTGCAGTGTGCCCATGCTCCTGGGGTGATAAGTCAGTAAATTTTGAATTTGGAAAATCAGATAGCGCTATGGGACTTGATCAGAGGTTCTCAGGATACTGTTTCCGGGGTTGCAGAGTTGAACGAGATAGGTGGCTTCGAGCGGCGCGACCGGCAGGGGTATCCTGTGGCTTCGAGTCAATCACAGCAATGCCGGGCAGAGATTATGATAAGCTTGGGTTACGTCTCAGGGTGCCTCTGATCAAGACCCGCAGCGCGGCAGGGCCTGATCGGAGGTTTCCTGGCAATGATTGCATCACATTGTCACAGGACATACTAAGGAACCTCTGATTAAGTCCCACAATGCTCTGCGGAAGTCTGTCGGGTGTTGCTGTAAGGCGCCGTGCGCCGGGAATGGTCACTCCCTTGCCAAGCACGGCAGCGACGCCCGACAGGCCCCGCCTGAAGGCCAGAGCGTTGTGGGACTTAATCAGAGGTTCCCTAATCCATCGATCCGAGAGTTCTACAATGAAAGCGCTCACTCTGCTGCTATTTGTTCTGTTACTGACCAGTTGTTCTGAATCTGATGACTTACCCGCTGATTCGACTCTCTCAGATTCCTCCCTGTCGACGAAAATCTCCGCAGATACGGACTCGTTGCGGTATAAAACCTCCCGCGAAGACTGGAGCCTCGGCTTCATGGCCGTAGTCGCGAATCCCTATGCTACCGAGGCGGCGGCGGAAATGCTGGCCCAGGGTGGCCATGCCGTTGACGCCGCGATAGCCGCCCACGCGGTACTGGGTCTGGTTGAACCGGAGAGCTCCGGGCTCGGCGGGGGCGGATTTATGATGGTCTATGAGCGGGCAACCGGGCAGGTGCGTTTTCTTGACGGTCGCGAGAGTGCGCCGGCTGGTGCAAGTGCCGACATGTTCATGGCCGGGGGTGAGGTAATGGGTTTCCTGGACGCCTGGCAAAGCGGCAAAGCCGTCGGTGTACCAGGCGCTGTTGCGCTCTACCGGCTTGCCCATGACAATTTCGGTGTGCTGCCCTGGGAGGCGTTATTCGAGCCGGCCATCAGGCTGGCTAACGAAGGATTTGTGGTGTCGGAAAAGCTGGCCGACTTTCTGCCCCGTATGGCAAACCTATCCAGACTGGATGAGAACCCGGGCGCTTCGGAATATTTCTACCCCGATGGGCAACCAGTTCAGGCCGGTCAGTTACTGCGAAACCCCGAATACGCCGACACCTTGAGTCGTATTGCCACCGGTGGCCCGGCTGCGTTTTACCACGGGGACATAGCCGAGGCCATTGCCAGCGCCGCCCGGGCCGAGCCCAATGGCGGCAGCCTGACCACCGAGGACATCGCCAACTACCGGGCCAGAGAAAGGCCGGCCATCTGCAGGGACTGGCGAGATCTTAGCCTGTGCTCTGCAACACCCCCTTCCTCAGGTGCCATGCAGATAATGCTGGCGAACCTTTACGATCGGCTGCTGCCTGAGAATCCCGGCCTTTCAGATCGAGTGCGTACCTTCGTGGATGCCCAGCGGCTTGCTTACGCTGACCGTGACTACTACTTCGGTGATCCGGACCTGGTCGATGTACCACTGGACCAGTTGCTGGATCCCAGGTACCTGGAATTCCGCGCTGGAAACCCGGCACCTCCGGACGGGATTCCTGCCCACGGCGACCCGGCTGACGTTTTGGGGGGACAACCGCTGGCCACGCCGGGTGCAGACTCTACCCTGGAACCCGCCGGTACCACACACTTTTCCATCGTGGACAACGAAGGGAATGCCGTGGCCATGACGATGACTGTGGAGTCGGCATTTGGATCAGCGCGCTGGGCAGCCGGATTCCTATTGAATAACGAACTCACTGATTTTGCGAGGGCATACGATCCCGAGCGCCCAGAGGCTGCCAATGCAGTCCGACCCGGCGCCCGACCCCGCTCGTCCATGTCCCCCACCATAATCCTGGACCCGGACGGAGAGCTGTTCATGGTAACGGGCTCCCCCGGTGGCAACTCCATTCCGGCTTATACCGCCAAAACAGTCCTGGGTGTCGTCGACTGGGGGTTATCAGTTCAGGATGCCGTGAACTTCCCCAACATCATTGCACGCGGAGAAATCGTGCGTGTCGAAACCGGAAGGGAGCCCGGACCGCAGCTGGCGGATCAATTGCGGCAGGCAGGTTACAATGTGCAGGAAAGTGCCGGTGAAAACTCCGGCCTGAACGTGATCCTTGTGGGTAAGGATGAACTGATGGGTGCCGCGGACCCCCGCCGTGAGGGTACAGTAATGGCATCCAATCCCCTGTAGTGAGGTTAGCGGTGGTATCCGGCTGCGGCGGATTCGGCACATGGTCTGTCACTGTTGTCGTCAGGATAGCGGGGGTATCCTGTCACCAGGGCCGGAAGCGGCAAGCCGGCAACTGCACTCAGAGCTCTTCGGGACTGCTTTCGCGTCTTTTCTGTCGTTCTCTGACAATAAAGTAAAGGCCCACAATGGCTGCCGCAAAAGCCGCCAGGGCACCGCCAGCCATTGCCATCCGTGGTCCGTAATTGTCAGCCACCCACCCGACTGTCAGCGCGCCAATTGGCGTGCCGCCTACCGACAGCGCAAAGACAATGGAAATCACCCTCCCCCGCATTGCCGGCACCGTCCACATCTGTACCGACCCGTTGACACTTGTCATGAAGGTCTGAGCGGAAATCCCCACCAGTACCAGCATCAGGCAGAATGAAACAAGCCCGGGCATCAGGGCAGCCAGGGTCAATGCGCACCCCAGAAACGACGCGCCCAGCAGCAGGTGCCGCATTTTCGGATGTTCCCTGTTGGCCGCCATCAATGCACCAATCACCGACCCGACGGCGATCATTGAAGTCATCAGTCCAAAGCGGCCGGAATCAACGCCAAACTCCCTGACGCCCATGGTGGACAGATAAACCGGAAAATTAATGGTGAAAGTACCGATCAGCATGAACATCAGCATGGCGGCAAGGATCTGACCGTTGCCGGTGATGTAGCGAAATCCCTGCAACATACCGCCTGGTGGAGTAGCGGTAAGATCCCGAAACCGTAATTGATCAGCCCGCATGAACACAATCGCCAGCAGTACGGAGACGAAGGAGAAGCCATTGATGAGGAACACCCAACCGGTCCCGACCAGACCAATGAGCACCCCGGCCAAGGCTGGACCGATGAGGCGGGCTGTCTGAAATGAGGTGGAGTTCAGCGCGACGGCATTGGTAAGGTGGTTGTCAGGTACCAGTTCTGACACAAACGTCTGGCGGGCAGGCATGTCAAAAGCCGTGGCACAGCCAAGCAGGAAGGCAACCAGGTACACCTGCCAGAGTTGAACCTGATCACTCACTACCAGGTATCCCAGCACCAGCGCCAATAAAGCCATGACCGACTGAGTGACAAACACCAGCCTGCGTAGAGGCAGATAATCGGCAGCGTAGCCGGTCAGTGGCAGCAACAGAAACTGAGGACCGAACTGCAGCGCCATGACCAGCCCCAGTGAAGTGGCATTGTTTTCGGTCAGCTCGGTGAAAACCAGCCAGTCCTGAGCCGTCCGTTGCATCCAGGTGCCAATATTGGAGATCAAGGCACCGACAACCCAGAGACGGTAATTGGGTGCGGCAAGTGATCGGAACAGGTTACTCACGGGATACCGGGTGTCGAGGGGAACAGATTATATCCAGGGAATCTCTGAATTAATACCGCAATGCCCTGGCTTCAGCCTGATTTACCTTCGAAGTGCAGTAACGCCGCCATGGGCTGGCCCTCGAGGCATTGCAATGTAGACAGCGGGCATGTCGGAAAGCACGGTCGGGAGTGCCCGGTTCACAGCTCAGGAATTCACTATTCCATTGATGATCGCGAACAGCCGATCTTGATATTCCCCGGATTCATTCACCAGGTGATGTCTGGCACCTTCTATCAGAAATGTCTCTGCAAGTGGAAATTTTGCCTGCAAACTGGTGAGATTGTATCGCCAGTCAACAGTTGTATCCCCGGTACCCTGGATGATGGACAATGGAATTCCAGATTGAGGAGCACGGGAGAAATCATTCAGGTAGACTCTCAGAGAGCTTACCCAGTCCACCATTAAATAGCGTGCCTGCAGCGGGTCATCTTCGGCGATAAATCGCAAAAACCTCCTGTCATGGCTGTTGCGAGCGAACTCTCTGGGCACGCGCTCGACAAACCAGTGCAACAGCCAGTACTTAAGAAGGCCACGTGTCCAATCAGCTGGCCGCAGCAGAGGGGCAAGTAGAATTACTTTTTGCACCTTCCCGACAGGAAACTGGTTTGACTTAAGCAGGCAATTGATCACGGCTGCCGCCCCGGTGCTCTGTGCCAGGACATGCCAGGGACCGACAACGCCGGACCCTTCGGCCAGCCGGAGACAATCCACAAGTGCCTGGCTATAATGGTCAAAGGAAACAATGCTGGCCGCGTCACCCTCCGACAAACCGTGACCTGGCAGGTCGAAAGCAAGCACTGAATAGCCAAGGGACAGGCAGAATTCAATAGGCCGGCTGAACAGGCCCACGTGATCATAGTAACCGTGGACGATCACAAAGACACCCTTATGAACAGCTGCCGGCACTGCAAAATAGTGTGCGGCGAGGCGGTATTTCAGGCTCGGGAAACTGCCAAGACTTTGCACTGTCGGCCAGGGCAACACCAGCCGGTCAAGTCCGTAGTGAGACAGGTACGCCGTTGTCAGCGCATCATTGGATGCCGGCGACTGAAAGTCCATAGGCGGCAGACTTTGGCGCAGCTGCCTGACCTGTTCGAGGGTAAGGCTCATGGAAACTGCCTGATCGGTTCGGCCCCTTTCACACTCCGTCAATGTAGCGTTGCGACATTTTTTCAAGCGAATAGATTTTAGAGATCCGGGAAATCTGCCCAGCGGTACCGAATGCTTCCAGCCTGGCTTTTACAATCGATTTCATGGCGCCTATTGTTGGCGTCAGGAACTTCCTCGGGTCAAACTCGGACTTGTTTTCAGAGAGAAATCTGCGGACCGCGCCTGTCGATGCGAGTCGCAGATCCGTGTCTATATTCACTTTACGAACCCCGTGCTTTATACCCTCCTGAATTTCCTCCACCGGCACACCATAAGTCTCCGGAATCTCTCCTCCGAATTCATTGATCACTGCCAGCCATTCCTGAGGCACCGAAGAGGAGCCATGCATAACCAGGTGCGTGTTCGGTATCTTTGCATGAATTTCCCTGATCCTGTCGATTGCAAGGATGTCGCCTGTGGGCGGGCGGCTGAACTTGTATGCGCCATGGCTGGTTCCCACTGCTATAGCCAGCGCATCCACACCGGTGGCATCAACAAAATCGGATGCCTCCTGCGGGTCTGTGAGAAGCTGTTCCATGGACAGTTTACCTTCCGCACCCACTCCGTCTTCTTCACCAGCCAAACCGGTTTCCAGTGAGCCAAGACATCCTATCTCTCCTTCCACCGACACCCCGCAGGCGTGAGCCATTTGCACGGTCAGGCTGGTGACGCGGACATTGTAGTCAAAGTCGGTTGGAGTTTTGCCATCCTCAGCCAGAGACCCGTCCATCATTACCGAGGAAAAACCCAATTGAATAGAGCGCTGGCAGACCGCGGGCGAAACACCATGATCCTGGTGCATGACAATCGGTATATGGGGGAATTCCTCAATTGCCGCCTGAATCAGGTGGCTGAGAAACGTCGATCCGGCGTACTTCCTGGCACCGGCTGACGCCTGCAGAATGACAGGACTGTTTACTTCGTCCGCCCCCTCCATGATAGCCCTTACCTGCTCCAGATTGTTGACATTGAATGCCGGCACACCGTAGTCGTTTTCCGCGGCATGATCCAATAGCTGCCGTAAGCTGATTAAAGCCATGGTAAATCCTCTTTTCCGTTAACTGTTTACGCCCGCCCCGACAGTGTCAGGGGCTGAGCTCATGTCCGAATCTCAATGCCTTAAAAATCCACGGAACTCTGCGTTAACAACGTGGAGCATCGTGAAGCTCATTCTGAGTTTCCTTATTCAGCGGCTGTCTGGTCTGAGTTCTCCTGCCCGCGCGTCTCCAGCATCGCGACTGCCGGCAGAACCGCCCCCTGCACATATTCAAGAAAAGCACCCCCACCCGTTGATATATAGGATATCCGGTCGGTAACCTTAAACTTGTCTATCGCCGCAATGGTCTCGCCACCACCGGCTATGGAAAATCCCTGGTTGACTGCCACCGCCTCAGCTACCGCCCGTGTCCCTTCAGAAAACTGATCAAACTCAAAAACACCTATCGGACCGTTCCAGATGACAGTCTTCACGCCGGCTATTATTTCCGCCAGCATGGCGGCAGTTTTCGGACCAATGTCGAGAATCATGTCGTCCGCCCCGATCTCGTCGACATTTTTAACCAGGGACTGTGCCGTATCGGTAAATTCTCTGGCAACTTTTACATCGACAGGAATTGGAATGTCGACCCTGTTCATCAGGGCTCTAGCCTGATCCATCAATTCAGGTTCGTAAAGGGATTTACCAACCGGATGACCTGCTGCAGCCAGAAAGGTATTGGCGATTCCGCCTCCGACAATCAGCTGGTCCACAATATCAGCAAGTCGTTCCAGAACCTGTAGTTTGGAGGAGACCTTGGCACCTCCTACAATAGCAAGAACTGGACGTTCAGGGTTTTTCAGCGAGCGCTCGAGAGCGTCCAACTCCCCGGCAAGTAATGGTCCGGCACAGGCGACAGGCGCATACTTTGCAACTCCATGAGTGCTTGCCTGAGCCCGGTGAGCAGTGCCGAATGCATCCATGACAAAAATATCACACAGGGCCGCGTAGCTTCGGGCCAATGCTTCGTCATCGGCTTTTTCACCCTTGTTTATGCGTACGTTTTCAAGCAGCGTAACCGTACCCTGTTGAGGGATAGCTGCTGCGGGGCTTTCCAGGTAATTTTCACAAAGGTTGACCTGGCATTCCAGCAACTGTGCGAGATGACCCGCCACTGGTAACAGCGATGCTTCCCGCTGTTCCCTCAGGGGCACACCCTCTTCCGGGCGGCCCAGGTGCGACATCACGATCGGCCTGGCCCCACGGTCGAGCGCCAGCCTGATAGTGGGCAACGCAGCCCGAATCCGCGTATCGTTTGCCACCAGCCCGTTCTGTATGGGTACATTCAAATCCTCCCGTATCAGCACGCGCTTTCCGGAAAGATCCAGTTGTTCCATTCGCAGGATAGTCATGTGTTCGGCTTCCCCCAGTCAAGATAGCTGTTGATTCAGATGTTCTGGCAATTGATACTCCTAGGGCCAGTTCACACTGATACAGGTCAGGTTACCAGTGAAACTACTTTAAGCCTCGATAAAATTGAAGCAAAACCTGTTCCTGCATAGCAATGAAACCTTATGCCCGCGCTGGGACGGGTTATTTTGTCATCAGAAAGCTACCGCCTATCAGGCCGGCTTACATAGCCGGGCGGACGAAAATTCACCGTGCCTGCTTTTCCCGGGGGAGCCCGCCTTCGCTTCACCGACTTCCGGCAGGATCAAGTCCTGAAAGGTATTGTGCCACGTCCAGCATGCGGTTCGCATAAGCCCACTCGTTATCGAACCAGATCAACAACTTTACCAGCCTGCTGCCGCTGACCCGGGTAAATCCGAGATCAACGATAGCTGAACGCGGGTCATGATTGAAATCGCAGGAGGCCAGTGGCTCTTCGGAATATCCGAGTATATTCAGCGGAAGACGACAACTTTCTTGTTTAATCAGCGAATTGACTTCGGCCACGCTACAATCCCGTTCCACAACCAGGGTCAGATCGATGGCGGAGACATTGACTGTTGGCACGCGAACCGCATAGGCTTCAAATCGACCGGCCATGTCAGGCAGTATACGGCCGATGCCGCGGGCGATCTCAGTTTCCACCGGAATAATCGATTGCATGGCACTGCGAGTCTTGCGCACATCACTGTGATGGTAAGCATCTATGACCGGCTGGTCGTTCATGGCGGAATGAATTGTGGTGATCACTCCATTGCTGATGTCGAAAGCTTCATGGACGGCGCGGATAACCGGGATAATAGCATTGGTGGTACAGGACGCATTGGACAACACGGTTTCCCGGCCCGTAAGTTCCATGTGATTTACGCCGTACACCAGCGTGGCGTCCACATCCCTTTCCGCCGGCTGTGAAAATAACACCTTGCGGGCACCCGACTCGAGGTGCAGGCCGGCAGTAGTCCGATCGCTGAACGTACGTAATGCAT
>CALOEW010000065.1:0-37575 GCA_942492445.1 uncultured Gammaproteobacteria bacterium | reverse complement strand
TATTATTGTCATTTATCGGCGGGCACCGCCGACGGCCCGACGTTGCTCGTAACGGTGAAATGGGCTTTTAATTTCTATTTTAATATTTCTATTTTCAATGTTCCTGTTAACACAAGTCAGACTTCCTTATACTGAGAAGCATTTTATGGATGTAAGGTAAACTGGTAAGGTAGGATGTTCTTTTTGTTACCATTGAAGCGTTTAGTAAAATTTGTAAATACTGGGACTTAAACTTACAACCTTCAGGTTGTCAGTCTGACCTGGTATCCACTAAGCTACGGCAGTCATCAAAAAGTATAATAGGTATTGTTCTTTCGTATTTAAAGTACATACTCTGCTAAAACACAACATAAATATGAAACAATAACTGTCAAATATACTAGAACTTTAATAAAATAGCAGCACAAACTAACGAAAGTACACTAGAATGATTAAATAGAATGTATAATCTATAATGCAGTAAGCAATCTGATATCAATCATTCCAAGACAGATATTAACTATAAAACAAACAAAATCAAAAAGCACGAATGATGATCTTTTACAGCAGTTACATAAGTGATATGTATTAAGGTCCAAAACTGGATCCTAAACGTATTATTTATTATTTATAGTCTACATGTATTGTATATTATAAGGTCGAAATATTCTTGTAGTTATATTCTACTGCAACACAATTATATAAAAGTAAATACAATATGGGTTGTATTATTGTTATTTATATATATCCTGAAGAAAAGGTATAAGCTTTAAAGTCAAGTTTATGTATATATGCTTACAATTATTTCTACAACAATTTCAAGAAAACTAAAATATTCATTTTCAAAGCTTTCCAAAAACGGCTAAAATTTAATCAATCGAAGGATTTGTTTTATGATAACAGTTTAGATGAATAAAAATTTAAACACAACTAATCTCAAATTACAAAATAAATAATATATATAACAAGTCATGAAATTTCTTTAAATAATGTTCCAAGTTAATAAAAAAAATTATTTCCAAAAAACTGAAGCTCAATAATTAACTAAACTCGGCTAACGTACTGTAAAACAAATGCAACAAAAATTAAACAGATTAATATTTAACAAATTGATTTTAGCAACATTTAAACAATATTGTAATATGAATTAAATTACATAAAAAATTGTCAAATTAATATACATTTAAAACCCATTAACAGCAATTAATTTATAACAACATAGAAGTAAAATAAATATGTTCCACTGATTCGATCCTTACCGTAGGCGGCCAGCTGCCAATGAGATGGTGGGTTCCTTTTCCAGGAATTTCACCTTTAACTGCGCCAAAAGGCTGTTTTTAATGGGTTTCCCGGTAAAGGTATAGCCCAGGCCAAAGGAATCGCCGGAAGCGCTTTTAGTACTTTGACATCCTCATTGTTACGGAAAAATTCGGTTTTAACCTCTTCGATTTCCGCTTCGGGTCCTGAAATAGAACCGCTGACGGAAAGAGACGAAATATCGGTTTAGCGCTTAAGCGGAGCGTGATATGGGTAATTGCAGCACTAACGGGTAGTTTTTTCGCTTGGTGGGAGAGAGAAGGATCTGCATTTCGTCCCTTGGGGGCGTTGTCGTCCTCCCCCTCCCGTGGACCGCCGGGCCGTAATCCACCGGGCCGGGGCGCCGGGCTGCGTATTCTCGGCGTGGGCCCATCGTCACTGGCGGAACCCTGCTGTCCGGTAACGTTATCGGCCCAATGGGAGCCACATCATCCGCTTTTACATCCACATGCCGAATCACCCGCGGGGTAATGGAAAAAATCAGGTCTTTCTGATCAATCCCGCCGGAGCTTCTTCCAAACAGTTTACCCAGGATGGGCAGCTTGGACAGCGCGGGGATACCCGCGGTGGAGCCTCTGACTTCATCTTTAATAAAACCACCGACAATATTGGACTCACCCTCTTTTAAACGGATGACGGCTTCCAGTTCCCGTTTACCGAGAGTTGGAAAAATCCCCAGGTACCCGGTGATAAAGTCAATTTCCAATTTTATTTTTAAGGTAACATCATTGTCCCTGTGGATGGTGGGGGTAATTTTGACATCCACACCGACACTTTTATACTGGTACGAGGTAACGGGAATATTGCTGACACCACCGGCGGCTCCCGCCTGGAATTGGGTCTGGGGGATGGGAATCTCGTCACCCACCATAAATTTTACCTCTTCGCCATCGACGCTGCGAAGATTGGGCCGCGAGATAATCCGGGTGTTCTCGTCGGTTTCCAGTAAATGGATGGCGGCTGAAGGAATATTGATAAAAAATACGGTCTTACCGAGGTTTTCCATCTCCATGAGATTATTGACGCCTGAAGAACTGCCGCTGTCACCGGATGACGTGGGGGCGCCGGCGGACACATTGGAAAGGGTCTCCCCATAATCGGCGCCGATTGAACGGAGCAAATTCCGGTTCATCTCGATGATTTCCACATCGATTTTAACTTCACTTTTCTTCTTGTCAACAATATGAATAAACCGTTCGATCTCCCGCAGCGTATTCTTCGTCGACGTCACAATAAGGCAGTTGAGGTTGGCGTCTTCCTGCACACTGGGACGGGAGTCACGAAACACATTGGTAACAAGCTTCTTAACATCCTCGGCCCGGGTACTGCTGAGAAAAAAAACCTTGACCCCTTTTAAACCGAAAGTCCGCTCTTTAAAGGTGGTGTTGGGGTAGATCAGGAGGGATGTGGTATCCACGACCCGGTACTTGACATTGGCCACCAGGCACAACTGGTTGATTATATCGTAAAACCCAATATTTTCGGTCTCGATGGAATAAACAAAATCCCTGAAATCTTTGTCGAAAACAAAATTCACATTATAGGATTTTCCTACCATTTTAAAAATTTTGGTAATGGGTGTGCTGCGTAAATTCAGCGTTATCTTTTCAGATGTATCCACCGCCAACTTAACGGGCGGTTCGATTGAAGAGACAAAACCGGGTTCTTCCTTTTTTTTGCCGCCATTCAAAAAGGTATCCAATTCATCGGCAACTTTTTGATTATTGGGAAACACAGCTAATGCAATACGGTATTCCTTGACGGCATCTTCTTTTTTACCCGAAGCCTTCCACTTCCTGGCAAGAGCAAGATGGTAATAGTATTTATTTAATTTGGAACGGAACAGCATGGTGCGCAGCTCCGGAACCTTGGAATTCTCTTTTAAAGCCAATTCGAAATATTCAACGGCTTTATCGTATTGGCCGCTGCGGTTAAACTCCGAACCTTTCCGCTGGTAAACGGATTTGGTGGAACAGCCGGTAACGAGCAGCGCAATGGCCAGCAATACAGGAATAATGGTTAATACGATACGGTTGGAGTAGCTCTTGTCACTCATCATCATCATTGTCCCCTTTTAATTTGATTTCCATTTGGTTGGATTCCACTTCAATGGTCATTTTTTTCCGATCAACATTTAAGACTTTTATACGGTTTAATACGATATCATCAGGGCCAACGACAAAAAACTCACCGTTCACCGTCATTAATGCCAATCGTTTGGCATTGCGTACCACATAACCCTCAAAGGCCACGCTCTGCCGGACCTCGGCCTCGATGTCCTTCTGCTGAACCACGGCCTCCCCTTTCTCTTCTTTTTTGGGCGGAGGGGGAGGGGGCGGCGTGAACTTGGCCGGCCCTTTTTTGGTAAAATTGCGCTTCACCGGGGAAAAAATATCCCGCTTTATTAAAAATTCTTTCTTCTCTTTTTGCAATTGAGACACCCGGATGATCTCTCCATAGAGAACAGACGACAAGCCAACGGCAAGTATGCCCACTATTACCGCGAGCCGAAACCGGAACGTACCGGAATAATTACCTTTACCTGACAAAATAAGCCTCCAACGCGAGTATACCCTTAACTCGATTCATCGCGACTTTATCTTTACTTAATTCAATCCGTTTGAAAAAAATCATCTCCTCCCGGCTCTCGATGTCGAAAATAAACCGCTTGAGATTTTCGTAGGCACCGGTTACGTTCAACTTGAAGGAAATCTTGACCACATCGGAATATTGACTGTGAATGTTATAGTCAATCTTTACACCGCCCAGACGGTTTTTCATGGCCAGTGACTGCAATTGCTGCTTAAAGGTGTTGAACTGTTCGGACTCGATTAAATATTTCTTTTTAAAAGTTGCAAACGTATTTTTGACGTCATCCCAATCGTCGTGAATTGTCCGCCATTCCAGCTCCAACTTAACCTCTTTGGCGAGGCGTTCCTGCACGGATTGGGCGGACATGGTTTCCAGGGACGTATAGCCGAGGGAAAAAAGAAAAAAGGCGAATCCCACTACCAGCAGGCCGACAAAGGAATATACCAAAATTTTCATCCTGTTCATTTTCTTATTTCCCCAGGGCCAGGCTCAGAGTGGCCCGGAAAAACCCTTCTTTTTCGGTTTCATCTTTAAACGACGCCCGGTAGTCGGCAAAGCTTTGATAGGTTTCGCTTAATTTGGCGAGGGAATCCGCGGCGATACGCACCGACAATCTCCCCTTGGGGCCGGTATCCAGATGGACATCAGTGATAAAAACGCCTTCCGGTAAATGCTCCTCGATGACTCCCAATTGATCGGCCACGGATGTTTTCTTCACGGCGATCAGGGCGTTGGCAAATTCCACCTGCCGGCGCCATTTTTCCTTTAATTGCTCCACCTTTTTTTTGTAATCGGCGGAACGTTTGCTGAGGACCTCGATTTTTAACCGCGCCGCCTGCAACTGGTTCTTTTCTTCTTTATCCCGTTTATCACTGCTCCACAAATTACCGATGCCCATGGAGATGAAAAAAAGGGCGACACCGACAACCACAGCTGCGGCCAATGCAAACTTTACCAAATGAAGCTTCCTGCCGGAAGCGATATTGTATCTTAATATCCTCATGGCTCTTACCCGGGTAGAATGGCAGTTTCGCCTTTCTTTACCTGCATCTGGTTGATCTCATGCTTGGCCAAACCGTCCCGGATAAAATGAAGATCCAGGTCGCTGTGACCGGCAAAAATCGCGTAGCTGCGCGGTGTTTTTGAATAACTGGTTTTTACGTAATTAACGGTTTTTAAAATCTCGGCAACGGCATCAGGTTCACGCTCAGCCCGAAACTTGCGGATATAATAGGGACGCCCCCGATCCAAAAATGCGATCAACGACAGGTTCCGGTCAATCTCTAAAAGGAACTCGGGGTACCGCCGCTGACGGGTCAACCGGTTCAGGACATTCATGGTGGAATTCCCCATATAGGTCAACTCCAGTTGGTGGGCTGAAAAAAGACCTTCCAGTTTCTCTTTGATTTCCCGTTTAAAGAGAACGGAAAGTATTTTATTGCGCGCGATTTGGAAGTACTGGTGATCGTAATCGCCCAGGTTCTCAGGAAATACTTTTTTCAGCCGCCATTCGACAATCTCTTTACGAGTGGCTTCCCGGAGGGGTAATTGTTCGAAATCGAAGAGGTTAAAAATAAAATACCCCGAATTCAAAATCAGACCGACCTCACCGCCTTCCAATTCCGCCGCGACATGGCCGAACCCATCGGCATCGAGATTAAACATCGATGTGTCTTCCAGGGTCCGGCTTTTGACCAACCCTTTACCCTTGCCTTTCTCCCGGGACTTGTAGATGTCCAGGTATTTCTCGCCGGCATAGATGTACTGGGACGGCTGCTTGTAGTGGATAAAAAAATTCTCGATTATAACCATTCTTTTATTGTCACCCTGTTCAATTCCTCTATAGAGGTCAAACCTTTTATTGCTTTTCCCAGGCCATTTCTGCGGATGGGAATCATCCCCTGCTCCATGGCCATTTTTTTAATCTCCGACAAGGGTTTTTTGTCCAGGAGCATCTCTTTTATTTCATCCGTTAATTCAAGGATTTCACCGATAACCGTCCTCCCGGTATAGCCGATATTGGCACATTCGGGGCAACCTTCCGCCCTGTAAAGGGAACCGGTTACGGTGCTGGTACGGAGACGGTTCTCTTCAAGGTATTTCTCATCGGGGGTAAATTCTTTCTTGCAACCGGGACACAACAAACGCACCAACCGCTGAGCAACCACGCAGCTTAAGGCGGAAATAAAACTGTAGGTATCGATGCCCATGTGGATAAAACGGCCCAACACGTCGAACACGTTGTTGGCGTGAACGGTGGTAAACACGAGGTGACCGGTCAATGCCGATTGGATGGCGATCTGAGCGGTTTCAGGATCGCGAATTTCACCCACCATGATCTTGTCGGGGTCGTGGCGCAAAATAGAACGCAGACCACGGGCAAAGGTTAAGCCCTTTTTTTCGTTTACCGGGATCTGGGTGATGTCCTCGATCTGGTATTCGACGGGGTCTTCGATGGTGATGATCTTGTCTTCGGGGCTTTTAATCTCGTTAAGAGCGGCATACAGGGTGGTGGTTTTTCCACTCCCGGTGGGACCGGTAACCAGGAACATCCCATAAGGTTGGACAATATAATAGTTCAAACTTTCAATAAGGTAATCGGAAAAGCCCAATTCCTTAAGCCGCAAATCACCGAGGTTTTCGGTAATCATTTCCCGGTCGAGAACACGGATAACGGCATTTTCACCGTACGCGGAGGGCATAATGGAGACCCGGAAATCAATGGTTTTGCTTTTGAATTTCATCCGGAAACGACCGTCCTGGGGAATCCGCCGTTCCGCGATATCGAGATCCGATATAACTTTTATACGTGTAATCAACGGTGAGTGGAACAGCTTATCCAACGGTTCCATGATCTGGGTTAAAATCCCGTCAACACGGAACTTGATATTAACGGAATGGAGCTGGGATTCGATATGGATATCCGACGCCCGTTTATTAACGGCGGTAAAGACGATGTTGTTCAATAATTTAATTACGGAATCGTCTTCTTCGGTGATCTTCTCGATGGTCAACGAATCTTCTTCGTCCTCTTCAATGCTTTTTTTCAAGAAAAAACTTTCGGTTTTATCGGTTAAAACCTTGGTAAAGGTATCGCTCTTTTTGAGGATCCGTTCGATATCCTCTTTGGCGGCCTCGAAGGGAACGACCCGTTTCTGAATGAAGTTTTCGACGATACTGATTTTATCGAGATTTTCGGGGTCGAACATCACGACGTCGATGGTGTGTTCATGCTCTCTTAATGGAAAGAAGAGATTTTTAATCATAAATTCCGCTGGGAATTTAGCCAACACCTGGTAGTCAATTTTAATTGTGCGTAAGTCGATTTCCTGGTTCATTTTATTTTATGATATCCACTGAACTAAAGATGGGAAGATACACGGCGACCAACATAAAGGCGATCACAACACCGATAACGATAATTAAAATCGGCTCGATCAAGGAGATGAGGGCGTTAATTTTCGCATCGATGGCATTTTCAAAGGCATCGGCATTTTCGTTTAATACGTCGGTAAGGTTCCCGGAGGTTTCCCCGACCTTAATGACTTCCAGCATTTCCGGGGGAACAAATTTGATCTCTTTGAGAACTTCGGACAGTAGATTTCCCTCCTTTATTTTTGTGGGAATATCTTTTATCTTGGAAAACATATACCGGTTGGAAAAGGTTTCCACCGCGATCTGGGTGGCTTCCGGGACCGGGATACCACCGCCGATCAGTATGGCAAGGGTGCGGGAAAACACCGTCATGGAGTTTTCCACGATAATCCCCCCGATAAAAGGGAGTTTCAGTTTTAGGTAATCTCTGATTATAATATCCCGTCTGGCTTTTTCAAGCAGCCGGACGCCGCCGTAAACCCCCACCACCACAAGAACTATGGTTATCCACCTTGCCTGTAAGTAATTCCCGGTATCGATCAGGATCCGGGTAAAAAAGGGTAATTCGGCGTCAAAATTTTCATAAAACTTGGCAAATTCGGGAATGGCAAAAATCAGTATCAGGGCAACCATTCCAAACATAAAGGAGATCAACAGCACGGGGTAGGTCATACTGCTGATCACTTTGCGCTTGAGGGTGGCGATTTTATCGAGGTAGGAATTAAACTGTTTCAAAATGGTTTCCAGGTTACCGCTCTTTTCCCCCGCCAACAGCGATGCCCGGTAGATTTTCTGGAAGGGCAACAGTTCGGAGGCAAAGGCATCGGAGATCTGGATCCCGTTTTTTATATCCCCCAGGGTTTTCATCAACACTTCTTTGAGGGTATTTTTCTTGAGGTTTTCGGTGACGATTTCCAATCCCCGCACAAAGGAGACACCGGCGCGAAGCAGGGTGATCATCTTTTGGTTGAAGCGCAGAAATTCGAAATAGCTGACTTTTTTGGTCAGGACTTTAATGGTTAAGTCGTCATGGAGGAAGGCTTTTTTGACGGAGAGAAGCTTTTCATCGGCATTGGCGTAGTTTTCCCGCAGTACCTGCTTACTGTCCGCAAACAGTGTCTTCTTGATATAACCACCGCTGTCACTAATAAATTTGCAATTGTAATATGGCATTAAAAGTACTCGCTTCCTGCGTAATGTGCCTTTAGTCGGTCAGGGATAAACATTTTCCCCTCTTTTGTTTGATAATTTTCCATAATGGCGGCAACGGTCCGTCCCAACGCCAGTCCGGAGCCGTTTAAGGTATGAAGAAAATTCTTTTTCCCGTCTTTGGTTTTGTATTTGACACGGGCGCGGCGGGCCTGGAAATCGGAGAAATTGGAACAGGAGGATATTTCCATATAGCCGTTCCGGGTGGGCATCCACACTTCGATATCGTAGGTCTTGGCGGAGGAGAACGACATATCGCCGCTGCACAACAGTACCACCCGGTAATGGAGGTTCAGTTTTTGCAAAATGACTTCGGCATTGCGGGTTAATTTTTCGTGTTCCTCGGCGGAGTTTTCGGGGGTGGTAAATTTTAATAATTCCACTTTGTTAAACTGGTGCTGCCGGATGATGCCGCGCACATCCCGTCCATAGGAGCCGGCTTCGGAACGGAAACAGGGGGTATTGGCCACGTAACAGCGGGGCAAATCCTCTTCATTCAACATCTCGTCGCGGTGAATATTGGTGAGGGGAACTTCAGCGGTGGGAATCAGGTAGAGGTTAAAATTTTCAATTTTAAACAGGTCATCTTTGAACTTGGGCAGGTTGCCGGTACCGATAAGGCTTTCATCGTTTACCAGGATGGGGGGAAGCATTTCGGTATAGCCGTGTTCAAGGGTATGGGTATCCAGCATGAGGTTGATGAGCAGCCGTTCCAATTTGGCGAGGGTTCCTTTATACAGGGCGAAACGGGCGCCGGAGATCTTGGCGGCACGGGGGAAATCGAGGACATCGTTAATCTCGCCCAGTTCCCAGTGAGGCCGGGGGGTGAAATCGAATTGGGGTTTTTCGCCCCATTCACGGACCACGACGTTTTCCGTCTCATTTTTACCGATGGGTACGGAATCGTCGAAAAGGTTGGGAACATTGAGCATAAAGTCCTGGAACTGCCGTTCCGACCCTTTTTGTTCCGCTTCGATGGCGCTCAATTCCGCGGAAAGGGCTTTGGACTTTTCTTCCAATTCCGTGGTATCCGCTTTTTGTCGTTTTAGCTGCCCCACCTCTTTTGCCAGTTTTTTCTTTTGGCTTTTGATCTGTTCCGTTTGGGTGATTAATTGCCGACGTTTGGCATCGATTTGATTAAAGAGGTTTTCGTCAAAGGGTACGCCTTTGGCTTCCGATTTTGTTTTGACCAGTTCAATGTTATTGCGAACGAAGTTTATATCCAACATAAATGGATTATAGCACATTGAAATGGATAGTGCAAAAAAAATTTTAGGGTTGTTTGTGCTGTCAGGGAGGGGATTTTTGATTTTTCAGACCGCTGATTCCCCGGCTCCCAAAGGGAGGCTGTCGATCTGTTTTTTAACTTTTTTCATCTGCGCGGCAAAGGGGGCCCATAATGGCGTCCAATGCTTTCCGGCCGGCGTTTTTTATAAGGATTTGTGGATTGATGTGGGAACTGTTTTTCATTGCTGGGAAAGTCGGAAGGGGGGAGCTTCCGAAAAAATCAATATATCGATATCTCCCCCCCTTTTTAGGGTCATCCGCCCGCGAACCGAATAGGTATACTTCGCCATCAACATCGGCGATGGCGTTATCCAATGGGTTTCGCTGACAGTTGTCCAAACGCATGGTTAATGTTTGTAATAAATTTTGGCCACAATTTTCCAGTGGTCGTTAAATTTGTACAAAGAGAGATAATCGGTGTACGTCAATTTTTCCCCTTTATAGAATTCCACTTTCGCCATTGCGGCAGTTCCAATCACATCCACCATGGGAAATTTAAAGGATACTTTTTCCTTGGGCGGAAATTTGCCCGCTTTTTTCCCTCTTTCCACGGATTGTTTCCAGTTGTAGATGGGGAATTTTTGCAGGGAGTCGCCCTGAAGAATCAGTAAATTAAAACCGGGATGAAACCCTTTATCCACGGCTGCGATATCGCCGGTATTGCAAAGGCCTTCCTGGTATGCACCCACAATCACCTTTTTGATGGCCGTTTTCTCTTTTTCAATATCCACGGACTGTTCACCCGCCATAAGGGCCAGGGAAAAAACCATCATCAAACACAAAACAAATGAAAAAAATTTAAGACTCTTTTTCATGTCTCCTCCTAATTGATATTTTGAACTATTATTATCGCACAATTTGAAATTTTTTTCACGCCCCCGGTTTTGCAAGCAGTCATTCCAATATCTGAAAATACCCCTTTTTCCCCGTTGTATGGGTTACAAATACAGTTGAAACAAAAAAATTTGAACTGTCAAGAGGAAAATAAAACGGGCATAAGGAAAAAAAAAACAAAAGAGACCGAAAAAAACGTCAAGAAACAGAACTCTGAACTAAAAGTAAAAACCCTGACTGCATGATATAAAATATTATCTGATTTGTCTTTTTTTTACCTTATTTTTCCAATTTCTTTTGGGCGCTTTCGGTGGCGCTTTCGGCCTGGCACTTTTTTGTCATGCCGGAACCGGCGCGGCCGCGATAAATCGACGGCCCTACATGATGTATTGGCGGTTTTTTGGGGGAATATTGGCGACTGGTACAGTTGGTTTTTTGATTGGTGGATGGCTTCTTCCCGCCCTTCTTCCCGCCTGACACCGTTTTATCGTTGCCAACCGCAAAAACGACTTGACAAATTTCCCAAATGCGACTATATTACTAACAGGAGGTCATCATGCAACTGGTTATTCGAGAGGAAATCGGTAATGTATTTAGAAGTTTCGGGATCTCCGACGTTCAAGCCATCATCAAAAATGAAGCCATTATGCTTTTACTTTCAAAAGAATCCAAATATCAAGCGGAATACGACAGCTTCAAAAATAAATACAATTCGGAATTCGAAGCTTTTAAGCAAAAAATCGAAGCTTCCGGGAAAGAAGATTTTGAGGTTGAAGACGATTTGATGGACTGGGAATTCGCCCACAACGCCTTAAAAAACATCAAAAAACAAAAAAGGCTCCTCATTGCTTAACATAACACACAAATTCCAACCGATTATTCGCGATGTCC
The DNA here is from genome assembly GCA_942492445.1 of uncultured Gammaproteobacteria bacterium. Classification (GTDB taxonomy): domain Bacteria; phylum Pseudomonadota; class Gammaproteobacteria; order Pseudomonadales; family Pseudohongiellaceae; genus NORP240. Next base: position 26,091 of record CALOEW010000065.1, on the reverse strand, counting down.
GGGTTCTGAAATACGAATGGGAAGAGGACCAGATGCGAATTCACATTCAAATCCGTTTAAAAGACGATTCCCATTTAGTCGTGCGTGACTACAAATTCAGCGACAATTCCCGGAAGTACTCTTATCATTGGATGGATGAAAATGGCGATCTGCGAATAAGGTGGGACAATGTCCCCCATTGGAAAAATATCCCAACATTCCCTCACCATAAACATATAGAAAAAAAAGACAACGTTGTGGGTTCCACCGAAACCGACCTGGAATCAGTACTCACGTGTATCAGTAAAAAACTGAAATAATCATCCCGATTATCCCGGTTTTAAACCATTGGAAACTATTTTTCAAATATTGGCTTCTTCCCGCCTGACACCTTTCTTAATTTATCGCGCCCAAACGCGGCAGGCCGTCACACATGCCCGATGCCGCGCAATAATGGGGTACATCAGTGGAGACGCCGGTTATTAAACAATGCCGGAACCCGCGCGGCCGCGATAAATCGACGGCCCTACATGATGTATTGGCGTTTTTTTGGGGGAATATTGGCGACTGGTACAGTTGGTTTTTTGATTGGTGGATGGAACGGCCCACCCCAACCCCATCGCCCATTCATCATGTGTGACGCAATTTTGAATTCCTTGGAAACCCATTAACCACCGGCAACCCGACCATGTAGACGCCTCGATTTATCGCGCCCAAACACGGCAAAGAAACACCTCCTCTATAATTACCATAAACCCAACAATTGTCCTGGTGCTCTCAACAATTGTCTTAGTACTCTCAACATTTGTCCTAGTAGTCTCAACATTTGTCCTAGTAGTCTCAACATTTGTCCTAGTAGTCTCAACATTTGTCCTAGTAGTCCCAACATTTGTCCTAGTAGTCTCAACACTTGTCCTAGTACTCCCAACTCAACATTTGTCCTAGTAGTCTCAACATTTGTCCCAGTACTCCCAACATTTGTCCCAGTAGTCTCAACATTTGTCCCAGTAGTCCCAACCAGACCCCAAATCCGCCACTCTATCTCAATTTGTAACCCCCCGTTTTCCCATATCCCTTTCCCCTTTTCACTTGACAAGGACGCTGTTTCCATTACCTGCAACAGTATATTGAACACATCCGGGTGCGCCTTCTCCACCTCGTCAAGCAACAGCACCGAGTAGGGGCGCCGACGTACCGCTTCGGTCAGGTAACCGCCTTCCTCATAGCCGACGTAGCCCGGAGGCGCACCGATCAGCCGCGCCACGGAATGCTGCTCCATGAACTCGGACATGTCGATGCGGACCATGGCGTCCTCGGTGTCGAACATGAACTCGGCCAGCGCCTTGCACAGCTCAGTCTTGCCCACGCCGGTGGGGCCGAGAAACAGAAACGAGCCATTGGGGCGGTTGGGATCGGACAAACCCGATCGCGAGCGCCGTACCGCGTTGGAAACGGCACTGATAGCCTCGTCCTGGCCGATGACGCGCCGGTGCAAAGCCCCTTCCATCTGCAGCAGCTTGTCCTTGTCACTCTGCAGCATCTTATTCACGGGAATGCCAGTCCAGCGGGATACCACGTCGGCAATCTCCTGTTCAGTGACCCGGTTCCGCAATAATTGCCTTTCCTGAGTTTCCGCCAGATTCGCCTGTGCCAGTTTTTTCTCCAGCTCTGGAATGATGCCGTACTGAATTTCAGACATACGTGCCAGGTCGCCCGCCCGCCTTGCCGTTTCAAGATCATGCCTGGCTTTTTCCAGATTGCTCTTGAAGGATTGCACACCCTGCAGCGTTGCCTTTTCCGACTTCCAGATTTCTTCCAGGTCAGAGTATTCCTTTTCCAGCCTGGCGATATCGTCCGCCAGCTTCCGCTTGCGCTTCTGAGTCGCCTCATCCTCATCTTTCTTCAAAGCTTCCTGCTCGATCTTGAGCTGGATCAGGCGTCGCTCCAGCCGGTCCATCTCCTCCGGCTTGGAATCGATTTCCATGCGGATCAGGCTGGCAGCCTCATCGATCAGGTCAATAGCCTTGTCCGGTAACTGGCGATCAGTAATGTAGCGCTGGGACAGCTTTGCCGCGGCGATGATTGCCGAGTCGGATATTTCCACGCCATGGTGAACCTCGTAGCGTTCTTTAAGGCCACGCAGAATGGCAATTGTGTCTTCTTCGGTCGGCTCTTCCACCAGCACTTTCTGGAAACGTCGTTCCAATGCTGCGTCCTTCTCGATGTACTGCCGGTATTCATCCAGGGTGGTGGCGCCGACACAGTGCAGCTCGCCACGGGCAAGCGCCGGCTTCAGCATATTGCCCGCGTCCATGGCACCTTCGGCCTTACCGGCCCCCACCATGGTATGTAATTCGTCGATAAACAGGATTATGGAACCTTCCTGCTTTGAAAGTTCATTCAACACTGCTTTGAGCCGCTCTTCGAACTCGCCCCGGAATTTGGCACCGGCAATCAGGGAACCCATGTCAAGAGCCAGAATTTTCTTGTCCTTGAGTCCCTCCGGCACTTCACCATTGACGATGCGCTGGGCCAGGCCTTCCACGATCGCGGTTTTGCCGACACCGGGCTCACCGATCAGCACCGGGTTGTTCTTGGTGCGGCGTTGCAGCACCTGAATAGTGCGACGGATTTCGCTGTCACGCCCGATGACCGGATCCAGCTCTCCGCTTTCCGCCTTTTCAGTCAGGTCCACACAGTAGCGCGACAGTGCCTGCCAGGCATCTTCGGCACCAGCGTCGCTCACGGCTTCACCACCGCGCAGGTTGCTGATGGCCGTCTCCAGGGCCTGTTCCGACACACCGAACGAATTCAGCACCCGGCCCACCTTGCCCTTGTCGTTCATAGCCACCAGGATGACGGTCTCGCTGGAGATAAACTTGTCGCCCTTCTTCTGTGCCAGCTTGTCAGCCTGATTCAATAACCGCGACAGTTCCTGGGAGACAGTCATATCCCCCTCGTGGCCCGGCACCTTGGGCAGGTCGTCAAGTACCTGCTGCAGTTGCCGGCGCAGGTCCTGAACGTTGAAACCGGTCTGGGCAAGGAGCGGCTTGACGGAGCCACCTTTCTGATCCAACAGGGCCAGGACCAGGTGCACCGGCTCGATGTAATTGTTGTCGTTACCCAGGGCCAGAGACTGGGCGTCGCCCAGGGCGGCCTGCAACTTACTGGTAAATTTTTCAAGAGTCATGGAAGTTCCTCGATCTGTGGGCAGTGTGCCGTGCTTTCATTGCCGCCTCCCGGCGGACAGCTACACGGCAGCGAACCCTCTTTCAATGCCCTAAGAATGAGGCCATTTTTTGAGAAATCAATGGAATCATCAGTCAATTCAACCCTGCCCGAACTATTCTGATCAGCCTTTGAGATAGATCAAGCTCGCCATGCGGCCGGTTTCCGACTGCCGGCGATAAGAGTAGAACCGCTGGTCCTGGCAATAGGTACAGAACCCGCCGCCGCTGATGGCGGCAACCCCCTGGTGGCGCAGTCTTGTCGTTGCCAGGCCGTAAAGGTCAGCCAGGTATTTCCCCGCTTTGCCGGTGGGCCTGAAACAGGCGTCAAGTTCGACATGGCGCGCTCGAGGGGCCGTCGCCAGCATGGCAGTTCGCACCTCATCGCCCACCTCGTAATGACACGGACCGATAGCGGGCCCCAGCCAGGCTACGATCTCATCGGGTGGCGCTGGCAGCGCGGACACGGTGGCTTCCAGAATCCCGGCAGCAAGTCCCCGCCAACCGGCATGAGCGACACCCACCGCATCGCCGCGCAGACCGGCAAAAAAAACCGGCAGGCAATCGGCAGTGAGCACGCAGCAGGCCAGGTTCGGAACCGTGGTGATCAACGCATCGGCACGGGGCGGCGGCCCGGCAGAACCGGCCCGGACTACCGCGGTTCCATGCGCCTGCTCCAGCCACTGGAACGTAACCCTGCTACCCAGCTCACCAGCGAGCAGCTGACGGTTGCGCAGCACATGGCCGGGGTCGTCCCGGACGTGGTCCGCCAGGTTCAGGCCGGCGAAATACCCTTCACTGCAGCCTCCACTTCGGGTTGTGCTCACGGCGATGACAGAGTCCGGCACGGACCAGTCGGGGCGCACCAGAACCGGTGCGGACGGGCTTCGACTCACGACCCGGCGTCCTCGGCCAGGGCATGCAGTAACTCCTCCATGTCCCCGGGCAGACCGGACTCCCAACTGACCGGTTCAGCGCTTGCCGGATGTACCAGACCCAGCCGTCTTGCGTGCAGGGCCTGGCGGGGAAACCGGCGCAGCATCCGTGCCAGTGGCTCGCTGCAGGCGCGAGGAATTCGCAGACGACCGCCATAGAGCCGGTCACCGACCAGGGGATAGTGAAGCTGGGCGAAATGCACACGAATCTGATGGGTTCGACCAGTTTCCAGCTTCACGCGCACGTGGGTATGGGCACGAAAACGGCGTATGATGGTGTAGTGGGTTATCGCCTCCTTGCCGTCGTGGACCACAGCCTGCTTCTTGCGCTGGACCGGGTGTCGTCCCAGTGGCAGATCAATCGTCCCGCCCGCGGTCAACACACCATTGACCACGGCCTCGTACTCCCTGCTTACCCGCCTGGCCTGCAGCTGCTTGACCAGCGCGGTATGGGCTGGCAGCGTCTTGGCCACGACCATGAGCCCGGTGGTATCCTTGTCGAGACGATGGACGATGCCGGCCCGCGGCACCAGTTCCAGCTGCGGGCAATAGTGCAGCAACCCGTTCAACAGGGTTCCGGCACGATGCCCGGCGGCCGGGTGAACTACTGCCCCTGCCTGCTTGTTGAGCACCAGGAGACTGTCATCTTCGTACACGATATGCAGCGCCATGGGCTCTGCCGTCCATTCCTCGGCAGCACTGAGTTCGGCTTCCACGCTCAGCAGATCGTCCTCGAACACTTTGTCCCGGTTGCGCCTGACCGCGCCATTGACAAGCAGGCTGCCGGCCTTGATCCAGCCCTGCAGCCGGGCCCGGGAATAATCGGGAAACAATTGTGCCGCTGCCTGGTCTAATCGCTTGCCAGACAGTTCGTCGGTCACCTCGGCTTGCAGGGCGATACGTTTGTTCATGACGTAATCATACTTTAAAACGCGCTCAGCCGGACACGGTGGCTATAGGCTTCGCCGGATGCCTGTGGTTAAATAGGCGCCCGGCAGGCGCCGCGGAGGATTGCGGTACCTGATAAAGAGTTATCCCGTACATTCAAGCACAGGAACATTGGAAGGGAACGTTTTGCAACAGTTTCAGTTTCGACTCACGGTGCTGCTGACCTGCGCCCTGCTGCTGAGCGGTTGCGGCCTGTTCGGCGGCGAGGAGCGCGATGAATTCGCCGATCTGAGCACAGAAGAACAATTTTATCGCCGCGCGGTGGACCAGTTGAATTCGCAGAATTTCAGAGGCGCCATCGCCACCTATCAGGCACTTGAAGCGCGCTTTCCATTCGGCCGCTTCGCCACCCAGGCACAAATCGAGCTGGTCTACGCCTATTACCGCAATGGCGACGTGGAAGCCGCGATCGCGGCCGCCGACCGCTTTATCCGCCTGAATCCGGAAGATGCCAACGTGGACTACGCCTACTACATGAAGGGATTGTCCAATTTTACCGCCGATGACAACATCCTGGACCGGTTTCTCCCTACCGACCCGTCCAAGCGTGATCCGGGACGAGCCCGTGAGTCCTTCGCGGACTTTTCCCGGTTGCTGGCCCTGTATCCCGACAGTGCCTACGCGGCCGATGCCCGGGCCCGCATGGTGTATCTGCGCAACAGCCTGGCGCGCCATGAAATCCACGTGGCCGAGTATTACCTGGTCCGGCGGGCCTATATCGCAGCATTGAATCGCGCCAAGTTCGTGGTGGAGAATTTTCAGGGGACCCCGTCGGTATCCGAAGGCATGGCGCTCATGGTGGAGTGTTACCTGCGGCTGGGGCTCGACGACCTGGCGGACACGTCACTGGCGATCCTGCGGGAAAACTACCCCGGGCATGCGTCCCTGGGCGATGACGGCAGTTTCATCGTCCGCTCGGTAGTCACCGACCCGTCCCTGCTGTACACGGCCACTTTCGGCCTGATGGGCGACAACCGTGGTGAACCCGGGCTCGCACCCGTCGCCAGGCCCAGAACCTCGGGCAGCCAGGAAATCATCAACGCCCAGGAAGACCCGGGTGAGTCCCAGGGCCGTTCCTGGCTCAACATTATCACCTTCGGCATCCTCGACGATTAGGGAGCCTCTGTTCAAGCCCCATCGAGTTCGCCCCGCCTCCCGGCGACACCTGGCAGCGGCTGGACGGCTAATGTTCGGCTACTGCCCGCTCCCGGCCACGGGCAGGACCTGTCAACCACTTTGAGGCTGTTGCGTTAACCATTGGAGACGCATCGGCGCAGGGACCCACCGATATAATGGCCACAGCGGCCCTGCGGGCGCCAGGGGAAAATCAACAGGTGAAAAGTCAACTCTTGTATCGGGAGCGCGTTCTGGACAACACGACTGAGTTGGACCAATTCCTGGCCGCAATCCAGGGCCGCGCCTTCCGCATGGCGCAACTGGCTACAGGCAACACCGAAGACGCCCTTGATCTGGTGCAGGATACCATGTTCAAACTGGTGCAGAAGTACAGCGAACGCCCGGCGACGGAATGGCAGCCGCTTTTCTATCGCATACTGCACAGCCGAATCAACGACTGGTATCGCAGGAACAGCGTTCGCAGTCGGCACCTGGCCCACCCGGCACACGGTGCCGGCGAACAGGATGAGGACCCGATCCAGAACTGCCGGGATCCACAGGGGCGGACTCCGGAACAACTGCTGCACACTGACGCAAGCATGGCAAAACTGCAATCGGCATTGACCAGCCTGCCCTTGCGGCAACAGCAGGCGTTTCTGCTGCGGGCCTGGGAAGGCATGGATGTCAGACAGACGGCACAGGCCATGGCCTGTGCTGAAGGCAGTGTCAAATCTCTCTATTCCCGGGCCATTCACAGCCTTCGTGAGCAACTGGGAGAATTCTGGCCATGACCACACGCGATCAGGACGACTGGGTAGGCACTGTCCGTGACCTGCTGGAACGGGATACGGGGCGGTTGGACGGCGACATCAGCAAACGGCTGGATAAAATGCGCCGCCTGGCGCTGGCCGGCGAGCGTATCAGCGAGCCCGTCAACGATACAGAAGAGATTTTTGTGGCGGCAGCGCGGGTAGCCCTGGACGACAGCGTCGCCGACCTTGACCCGACTCTTCTGAGGCGTCTTGAGCAGGCACGGGCGACAGCGCTGTCAAAGCCACGGGAAGAGCCAGGCCGGAACCGGATCGTCGCCATCAATCGGTTCCGGAAACGACTGCTGCACGCCGTCAGACCGGGGCAGCTGGCCCTGCCTGCCGGTGTTCTGGCAACTGCCTTCATGGCGATAGCGGCGGTGTCACTATATTACGGTATCGAGGATCGGTCCGGTGCCGGGGTAACGGAAAGCGAGGTGCTGCTGTTCGCCTCCAGTGACGAAATCGAACTGTACGACAACCTGGAATTCTACCTGTGGCTGGCCGACAATGGATTGCCCAACTAAGGAACGTGGCAGGGCGAAAATGACACGTTATCAACTCAAGACACTTCTCGGCAGCCTGTTGCTTACTCTCTGCGCCATGAGCCAGGCCCAGGACAAACTTGCCTGGTCCGACCTCAGCGTTGAGGAACAACAGGTTTTACAACAGCTCGAGCAACAGTGGGATGAACTGAGTGTCGAGCGCCAGCAGCGGCTGCGTCGCGGCGCGTCGCGCTGGCTGCAGATGCGCCCCGAAGAAAGGGAATCGGCGCAGACGATCCGGCGCCGCTTTCAGAATCTCAATCCCCAGCAGCAACAACGCATCAACCGGCGCTTCCAGCGATTCAATGAGCTGGACCGGTCCAGACAGCAACAGCTGAAATCTCTGCAACGGCGGTTTCGCAACCTTCCCGAGGAAGAACGGGCACGGCTGCGGGAACAGTTCGAAACCCAGGCCGGACAGCGGCAGGAACGGCAAGCGGAAAAGTCCGAACAGCGGCGGGAAATTCGTGAACGTACCCGGGAGAACCAGCAGATTCAGCCTGAACGGCGTCGCGAGCGGGGAGATGGAGCCGATGTGCGGCCGGGCCCACGAATCCTGCCACAGGACTCCCAACATCCACGCCCCGTACCGGGAGGCCGCTCAGCCCCACTTCACTGAGCACCGGTCAGTCGCCAATCTCCCAGGCATTGGTGACCGGGTAGCGGCGATCACGCCCGAACCCGCGCCGGGTGAGGCGCACTCCGATGGGGCTCTGGCGGCGCTTGTACTCGTTCAGGTCTACCAGGCGCAATACCTTCCTCACCACCGCGTCATCGAACCCCAGGTCAATGATTTCCGTGGCGCTCCTGTCCTGCTCCACGTACAACTCCAGTATCTGATCCAGTATTTCATAAGGGGGTAGATTGTCCTCATCCACCTGGCCGGGCGCCAGTTCCGCCGAGGGTGGCCGGTCGATGACGATCTGCGGGATTACTCCGACCAGAATTTCACGGCAGTTTTCATTGCGATATCGGGCAAGCCGGTAGACCAGGGTTTTGGACACGTCCTTGAGGACATCGAACCCGCCTGCCATGTCACCGTAAAGGGTGGAATAACCCACTGCGATTTCGCTCTTGTTTCCAGTGGTCAGCACCAGGAGTCCCTTTTTATTGGAAATCGCCATCAGCAGAACACCGCGGCAACGGGCCTGGATATTCTGTTCGGTGACGTCCACCGGAAATCCGGCGAACTCCTCAGCCAGGGAATTGACGAAGGCGTGATAGGCATCCGCAATGGGGATAACGGAGTATTGCACTCCCAGCGTGGCAGCCTGCTGCCGTGCTGCATCAAGACTGATCTGGGCAGTGTATTCGAACGGCATCATTACCGCCCGCACCCGCCCTGCACCCAGGGCATCCACGGCGACAGCCAGAGTCACTGCGGAATCTATGCCTCCCGACAGCCCGATCACCACGCCGCTGAAGCCATTCTTGTTCACGTAATCCCTGACCCCCAGCACCAGCGCCTGGTACACGTCTCGTTCCAGCTGCCCCGGCTTCACGATCTGGTGCGGTGGTATCACGACCGGACTGCCGGCATCACCGGTCAGATGAACCTCCACCGGCACCAGCGCTTCTTCAAATCCGGCAGCCAGCAGCCGGCACTCGCCATCGGCATCCATCACCATGGACGCGCCGTCAAACACGAGCTCATCCTGACCACCGACGAGATTGACATAGACAATCGGCATCTGGCCAATTGCCGTGAGGCGCTCCAGCAGCTGTTGCCGTTCCCCGACCTTGTTCAGATGGTAAGGAGAAGCGTTGATGTTTATCATCAGACGGGCGCCGGCTTCCCGCGCCTGCTCCATGGGACCGTCCTGCCACATGTCTTCGCAGATGGTGAACGCAGTGGGGATGCCCTTGATTTCGATAACGCAGGCGCTCTGTCCTGAATCGAAGTAACGGCGTTCGTCGAACACCTGATAGTTAGGCAGTTGCTGCTTGTGATAGGTAGCGAGAATTTCCCCTCTACGGATGACCGACAGGGCATTGTAGAGCCTGTCCCCCACCTTGTGGGGATACCCCACCACCAGGTAGACATCCAGCCTGGCATCAACCAGGCGTTGCAACGCCTTTTCCACGCGCCGCTTGATGCTGGGCCGCAACAACAGGTCTTCGGGCGGGTAGCTGGTGAGGGTCAATTCTGGAAACGCCACCAGATCGGCCTGATGTTTGTCGATCGCCTCGCGGGCGGCATCCAGAACTCGCCCGGTGTTGGCGTGGATAGCGCCAACAGTGAGATTCAGCTGGGCCATTACTATTTTGAGCTGCTGAGGCATTACGACGGTTTCCGGAATTACAAAAGGACTGGAATCGAACGATAACCGTACCAGGGTATCTCTGAACAGGCACTGCAATGTACTGCGAGTCGCTGTCGAGGCTCCGCAGGCTGCGGCAATTATAGGGTAAATGAACAGTGAGCAGTAGCGAATCGAGTCCGGTTTCCAACGCCATGGAAACAGGCAGTGTCAATTACACACAACAGATCAGAAACATTGCATTGGTCTACAACGCCTACCGCATCGTTCTGCCCCTGGTGTTGCTGTTGACCTACCTGAGCAATTCCGGCACCCCGGGTCTGGGCAGCGTCGACCCCCGCCTGTTTGTCATTTTTGCCAGTGCTTACACATTGCTGGGTGTCACGGCCCTGATTTTCGCCAATGTGCACGTCGCCCTGTCCCTGGACCAGCGCTATCAGACCGCGGTCTTTCTGATCGATATTCTGACCCTGACATTCCTGGCCTACCTGAGCCTGGGCATGCTCAGCGGGCTGTCACTGCTGCTGATTGTCAACGTGGCTTTCGCCAGCATGCTGACACGCGGCCGCATCGGAGTGTTCATCGCCGCCGTCGCCACCCTCGCGGTGATTTTCGCCGAGATCTACCTGACTCTCACCCGCAATGAATTCGAAGGCCAGTTTCTGCAGGCCGGAATCCTGGGCATCATCCTGTTCGCCACGTCGCTGTATATACAGACTGCCAGCAGTCGCGCCCTGGATGCCGCACGACTGGCTGAAGAACAGGCAACCAGCATCGTCGATCTGGAAAAACTCAATAACGAGATCATCCAGCGCATGCGCACCGGCATCGTCCTGGTGAACGCCGACAATCACATAATTACCTTGAACAATGCCGCGAAGAGCCTGCTCGGGCCAGTGCTGTTGAATGGAGAATCGTCAGCCAGGCCGCGACTTGCGCTGCCACCGCAACTTGTCGAGCAGCTTGAAAACTGGCGCAACAACCCACTGCTGCAGGGCGATCTGCTAAAAATACCCGGGCCCGATGTCAGCCTGCAAACCAACTTTGCCTACCTCAACCAGGAGGCGGACTCCGACATCCTGATCTTTGTCGAAAATCAGTCCCGCATCATGCAACGCATCAGGCAGACCAAGCTGGCATCCCTTGGCCGCCTGACGGCCAATATCGCCCATGAAATCAGAAATCCTCTGGGCGCCATCAGTCACGCTGCACAGATTCTCCAGGAGTCCGACCGTCTGACAGCGGAGGAAATGCGCATGCTCGAAATCATCATGAATCAAAGCAGGCGCATGAACCGCATCATCGAGGAGGTCCTTGACGTTTCCCGACACAAGGATGTCGCTCCGTCACTGGTCAACCTCAGACAATGGATCGGGGATTTCGTAAACCAGTACCTCGTCTCCCATCGGGAATGCGATGACATCGAATTCGAATATCGGGGCGAAGATGTCGAAATGCGGCTTATCACCAGCCAATTGGAACGTGTGTTTACTAACCTGTTTGACAATGGCCTTCGCTACAGCAGAAAGGCAACCGGGAAAGCGACATTGAAGGTTTCCGCGGGGCTTAAAAAAGGCGCCGGCGACCGCAAACAGCCTTTTGTCAGCGTGGTCGACCAGGGCCCCGGGCTCGGTGAAGAGGCGGAATCCCGATTATTTGAGCCCTTTCACACTACAGAATCGAGCGGTACGGGACTCGGACTTTATATCTCCAAAGAACTGTGCGAAGCTAATCAGGCTACACTTGACTACAGCATCACCCGACAAGGAACGAGCTGTTTCACTGTCAATTTCAGCAACAGCAGTCAACTTTGAATTATCGTTCTATATTTAGGCGAGCGAATACCATGCAAGGAAAAGTACTGATCGTTGACGATGAGCCGGATATCCGGGAACTGCTGGAAATCACACTGGGGCGCATGTCGCTGGCCACCATTAGCGCCGGCGACCTGCAGTCCGCCCGGCGAAAACTGGAAACAGAGAGTTTTGACCTCTGCCTTACCGATATGCGCCTGCCTGATGGCGACGGTCTGGAACTGGTGGAACTGATCCAGCGACAATACAATCCCATGCCGGTTGCAGTAATCACCGCCCACGGCAGCACCGAGACCGCTATCCGCGCCATGAAGAACGGTGCTTTCGACTTCGTGTCGAAACCGGTTGATCTGCAGAAGCTTCGCTTCCTGGTGGATTCGGCGATGCAGCTGTCCCGGCCCGCAACCCCAGCGCCGGGCGCGACCGAAGCGCCGCTGCGGATCGAAGAACAGACCACTATTGTCGGCGACAGCGCCAGAATCGAGCTCCTGAAGACCCAGATAGGCAAGCTCGCGCGCAGCCAGGCTCCGGTTTTTATCAGCGGCGAGTCGGGCAGCGGCAAGGAGCTGGCGGCCCGGGCCATCCACCGGCATGGCTCCCGGCACCAGGGGCCGTTTATCGCTGTCAACTGCGGGGCGATTCCGGATGAACTGATGGAGAGCGAGCTGTTCGGCCACCTCAAGGGCAGCTTCACCGGTGCCGACCAGGACAAGGAAGGCCTGTTCCAGGCAGCCCAGGGTGGTACCCTGTTCCTCGACGAAGTTGCCGACCTGCCGCTTCACATGCAGGTGAAGCTCCTGCGGGTCCTGCAGGAGAAGGCATTCCGGCCGGTGGGTTCGCAGAAGGAGGTCGCAGTCAATGTCCGGATTCTAAGTGCCACCCATAAAGACCTGGCGCGGGAAGTGGAAGCCGGGCGTTTCCGGCAGGATCTGTTCTACCGCATAAACGTGATCGAATTACCGGTGCCCCCGCTGCGTGACCGCAAGCAGGATATCCCCGCGCTGTGCCGGATGATACTCGGCAGGATCGCCGCAGAAAACCGGCAACAGCTGTGCGAATTCAATGGGGCGGCGCTGGAAAAGCTGATGCAGTACGACTTTCCCGGCAATGTCAGGGAGCTGGAAAACATACTGCAGCGCGCGGTGGCACTGTGTGACCGGTATGTTATAAACGCAGGCGACCTGGAACTCGTTCATGCGCCCAGACCGCCGGGTCAGGACCTTGAAACAGATGCTGAAACTGGCCCGGCTTCGTTCGACTACGCGGAAACAACCGCTTCGCCGGCAGCAGGAGGGGTCGGCGTGACGACCGCTGACAACTACTCGCTGGAAAAGCATCTGGAAACCATCGAGATTCAGGCTATTGAAAAAGCCCTGGAAGAAACCCGCTGGAACAAGACCAAAGCGGCCAAGAAGCTGGGCATGTCGTTCCGCTCGTTACGCTACCGGCTCAAGAAGCTCGGCCTCGAGTAAGGAATCCCCTACCAGTCTCAGCGACATCGCCCGGTGACGGATCCATTCCGGTTTAGTCTCCCACTGGCGCACCTGATCCCGAGCCCGATCAGGCAGAACTGAAATTTCCGGCTACACTAGGAGAAGAAGTCCCTCTATGCAACCGGAGTACCATAATCCATGCGCACTCAACGCCAAAGTTTCGGGATTTCTCTGTTTGAGTGCCTGATAGCTGTTGTTATTCTGGCTACCCTGGCGCAACTGGCGCTGCCGGGTCTCGACCGGTTGCTGCATCACCGGCAGGGTAGCCTGGTGTTGCAGAAAGTCGCCAACAGTATTTATCTGGCCCGCTCTGCTGCGGCCCGGTGGAATGAAACGGTGGTACTTTGTCCGTCGACGAACGGAACTGGCTGCGGCGGCCAGTGGCATGACGGCGTGCTCGTTTTTGTGGACCGGAACGATAACCAGTCACCCGACAGTGGCGAAGAACTGCTCGATGCCATGAGGTTTGAAAAGCTGCCTGGCACCCTCCACTGGCGTGCATTCCGCAGCAAACCCTACCTGCAGATCACGCCACTGGGTTTTACCCGCTATCAGAACGGTAATTTTACCTGGTGTGACGACAACAGATCCCCCGCCAGTGCCCATCAGCTGATCCTGAACCGCACCGGGCGGGTGCGCTTTGCTGAAGACAGGGACGGTGATGGGATCAGGGAGAACAGTCGGGGCCTTCCAATCAGTTGTCCGGTTTGATTAAGAAGCCCCAGGCAGACTGGAGATCCGGCCCTGTCACCAGCAGTCAGATGCCGTACCACTGCCGGTTACAGCCTTGACCCCGGTACTGCTGAGCCCCAGGGTGCCGCATTCGCTGTCCCCCGCCTGGGTCTGTTGCGGTACCGCGGAGATGGCAAAGGTGGTCGCATTGGCAGCATCGATCTGTACGAAGTACAGGCGTTCGGCGGACGTGGAAGCCACCAGCGAATGGTTGTCATTAACGGCGACCGCGCTACTGCCGCTGTTGCTGAACACCATCCCGGCAGGATAACCCAGGTCGGTAAGAGCAGTAGAGTAGGTGCGGTTGTCCAGGTAGAACTGCTCCTGGCGATTGGCCAGGTCCAGCAGGGCGGCATGGGCCACTGAACGATTGCTTGCCAGCACACTGTTCTGGTACGAGGGTATAGCCACCGCGGCCAGGATCCCCAGAATCGCGACAACGATAAGTATCTCGATCAGGGTGTAGCCCTGCTGCTGACCTGGTGTGCGTCGATTGCCTTGTATGTTATTGTCCACGGCGGAATTCCCTCGTTGGCAGTTCAGTTTGATATCGCTTTTAATTTTCCGGATCCACGTCTTTTTCATACCAGAAGGTTTTCCAGAATTCCCGGCCTTCAACCGGCTCAGCCTCCAGGTCTGGTGGCAGAATGTAGCCACCGATGGGTACCACCTCGGCAGGAATACCACCACTGCTCAGTGGATCGAAGCGATCCGATTTGGTCAGATTGACATCATCGCTGCCATCACTGGTATCGTAGTTTTTGACCGGGGCACCAGTGAACATGTTGACGGCATACAATCGGCCACCACCCTCACTTGGTGCGCAGCTGGTCCCGGCGACCGCGGTACCGCCCTGGGGCAGAAAGGTCGTAAAATAGACGGTGCCAAAGGCGGTGATCGCAGGCGCCAGCGCTTTCTCGCCAATCCCTTCCAGCGCCATCTTCCAGCCATTGGTCAGATCGGCGGTGCAGGACGAATCGTCGATACAGGTGTTGGTGATATCACCCAGTCCGTTGAGATTGCTGGAGGGATGATAGTCTTCGTGGTTGTAGGGGCCCCCCGATACTGAACCGGTCAACACGTTGCGGTCCTTGATCAGGTAGAAATAGTTCTGGGCTCCGGTATCTTTGGGGTCTGCCCGGTCACCGGTACCAATGAGGATGCCGTCGAAGGCCCCCAGATCGTCACTGCTGGGAACAAAGTCAGGCCGATGGAAAAAGCGGCGGTCATTGACTTTGTAGTTTCCGGAGATGTCGTCGCGGCCAACCTGAGCCAGCTCCGACAGGAACCAGGAACTGCGGTTGTCGGTAGTGCCTTCGGGCAGGTCCACGCGCCAGATGGTGCCACCGGTATCGCCTACATAAAGACGATCGATGTTGCCGTCCGAATTGGTGTCCAGTGCCGCCAGGTCTGAAGGAATACTGTCGACCAATCCGCTGTGACGGTACTCAGTGGCTGAAATGGCCCCGGTGGTAGCGCCGTAAACTGCCTTCCAGACCAGGTTGCCGGTAATGGCATCGACGATGTAGATGGCATTGCCTTCGTTGTCGTTGCCGGCGCCGTTGTCCTTGTCATCGTCGTATCCGCCGCCGAAGATAATTACCGGAGTGGAGGTGGCACCGAATTTGACCGTGCCCACTCTCGGGCTTGAAAAAGTCATGCCCAGCTCCGCGAAGTCGCCGGACTTGTCAATACTCCACATCATGGTCGGGCTGTCCGGATTGGTGACATCCAGAGCATAGTAGGCCTTGCCACCGCGACGCAGGCCGAAATACAGGTAGGCCTTGTCGGCTCCATTAATGGTGCCGTCGCCGTTGTTGTCCAGCACGAATGCGGCCGGTGCGCCATCGACTGTATAGGGATGACTGCCGGGCGCGTTGGTACGGAGAATTTCCATCTTGTCCATCACGGAACGGGGCATGAAGGCCCAGTCCTCGACACCGGACTCGGCACCTCCGCCGGTGGTATTACGAAAGGCGTGCATCATGCCACCTTCGGACCCCATGAAAATTCGAATATCCGGATTGGTGACACTGTAGCCGGGCCTGGCGCCGTAATTGAGTGGCAGCGGTCGTGAGTGCAGTGGCGCTCCCAGCAACCAGGGGCGGGCCTCCGTCACATCGCCATCGGCGTCCAGGTCGTCCACGTCCTGGCCCCTGACCCAGCGGATCATGTCCTCGGCGTCGGTGACTGATGCAGCATTGAGATCGGATTGCAGCGAGGCCGCATTGGAAACCTCAAGATCCAGCAACGCAGTGCCGGAAGCAGGCTCGGTATAGAGAGTTCTGGTATTCGAAGAATTGTTGTCACCGATGATGTAAGCACCGCCCATATAGCCTGGAATCTGCTGACCGGCACCGCCACGGGCGATGGATCGTCCGTCCTTGCCATCCACCTCGTCTCCTTCCGGCGGCGGCAGCGAGGCCGAATCGGTCCAGTAGGTCAGGGCATTGAAGGAAATCCTGCCGTCGGAAGCAATCGCATCCATGTTATTGGCATCCACCACTGTCAATGTCTGGCTGCCGAGATTATCGGTGGACTCCAGCAACTTGAGCTTTTTGAGATTACCGTTCCAGTTTGCCCGCCCGTCGGGGTCCACCTTGAACTGGGCGATAAACACGTTGTCCACGATATCCGAACGATTAAACACGTTAACCGGAACTGAGGCCGCCACGAAGGTGGTGCTGATGGAGAGAATCTCCTTGAAGATATTGCGCAGGTCGTCAAGAAGTACTGCCGGGTCGGTGAGTGGCAGTGCCGAAAAAGTCCCCCCGGCGCTGGCATACCCGTTGGTGGTGTTATTCACCTGGGCGGCAACGAAATACGAGGTCAGGTTCTGATTGCCATCCACGTCCGGCCAGTTGCCGTAGCCGATATCTCCGGAATCATTGGGAGCCAGGTCCGTATCCCGCATGAATTCGATAACGTCATCAAAATCAGGATTGTTGATGCTGATTCCCATGCCGCCATTCCCGACAGGCGCCTTGATCTCATCCTTGTTGTCGCTGTCCTGGTTCGAAACAAGAAACATCATGTTGATGGCGTACAACTTGGTGCATTCATAGCCGGTGGAGCTGGTAAATGGTGTTATGTAGGAGGAACCACTTTCAATCGAACTGTCCCAGGCCGCAGCGGGGTAATCAGAATCCAGATTCTGGCTCTGGTTGGTGCCGAAATCTGTCCAGCCAGTATGGGCATTGTGCCACTCCTGCCCGGTCAGGTAGCGGAACAGCTCGAAATAGAGTTCCTGACCCTGGTAACTATGGGAAAGATTACCCTGTGGCACCGGAACCGCGGCCAGAGCAGCCAGCATGTCCGCTTTGGCCCCGTTGGAGTCGCCGGCCTCGAAACTCTTCAGCCCCTTGAGGAAATAGGCTCCGTTGGAACAGCCGGTTACGCCGGGTCCACCCCCCCGTTTGTTCCCTGAACAGCTGTTGTCATGGTTCATCATGAAGGCGACCTGAATCCCGTCCAGCTCGTCAAAAACCGTCTTGAACACTGCGCGCAGGCCGTCAAACAGGGTCACCGTGCCCGCTCCTGTGTCCAGATTGGGGTAGGCGTCGCCGAGCAGCTGCCCACAGGCACTGGAGGGGTCCTGGGGACTCACTTCGGTACAAAGGGTTGAACCGAGGTTGGGACGGTAGTCCAGGGTCAGGAACACCATGGGCTCGGCACTGCCGGCCGGCGCGGCGTTGATGTAGATATCCGTGTCATCAGCGATACTGGGAACCTGCACACAGATGAGCAGAGCCGTTCCCCCTATGAATGTCTTCAGTTTCATTTTCTCGCGCTCCTTGGAAATTCGTCCGGCAATCGGAATCTGGTAACTCTGTTATTGTGCGCCACGTGGCACCAGTACCAGGACACCCTGAACAAGTCCGACCTTGCCTTCGCTCATCAATGTGCCGTCATAGGTTGTGTCAACTTCGAAGCGGGCCGCCGAAAAAGCATCAGAGCTGGTGTTGATGCCACGTGGAGGTGCCGACAGTGCCGGCGCCAGTCGTTCCACCATGACCGTGGCATTGGTCGCCTTCGAAGTGGGCAGCAGGTCGCTGTTGACAACGATGTCGTTGGCATTACAACCGGACACACCCGGGGTGCAGTTGACATAGCCGATGTTGCCTGACACCCGTATGTTGTCGGGATTACCCACCACCTCATCGACAATGGACTGGGTGAGTTCAAAAGTTTCCACCCGCTGCTGTTCGTTGCCCGCCATACGCAGCTCCAGCGTACTGGTGCGCATGGTGGTAGTTGCAGCGAGGGTCAGTATCAGCAGAAAAACCAGTGCCGGCAGCAATACACTGCCATGCTGAGTACCGATCGGTGTGTCTGGATAATTCGGGATCATGTGCCTATTCCTGCCAGGTTGGTCGGGTTACGCAAGACCACGGTGGTACTGAAGACCCGTCGGTAGAACCCATCGTTAGCCGCGGCCACGATTTTGGAGCCCAGCCTGTAGGTCTTGTCGTTGGTGTAGTTGGGAACCGCACTGATGCTTCTGGCCAGCACGTAGATGCGTGCCGAGACTGCATTTGTCAGTTCCAGTGCCGAAGGTGCATCGGTGTAATAGTCGGCGACAAAATCGCGGTCATCGTCGACTCCCAGTTCAATCTGCAGATCCTGTATGCCATCAACCAGGCATTGATTGGTCATGTCTGGTGGGGTTCCGGGATTCAGAAAGGCACGACACAACGTGGGCAGGCCATCACCCACCGAGACCGAGTAATCCCTCAGGTATAAAATACTGGGAAGATAGGCCCAGTTGGTTTCCGAACCGCCAAGCACCGGGGGCGTTCCGGCAGCGCCACCGAGGAACATCTGGGCGCCGGCACCGTTGGTTCGCAGGTACATCTGCCCGGATTGCAGGCCAGCGTCCGCAGTCTCGCTGTCCGCCACCCGTTTGACCGCCAGCACATCGGAACCGGTGACAAACCGCAGCGCCGGCAGGCAACCAAGGTTGGCGGCCACATCGAATACGCTGGCGTCGGGTTGCAGTTCCAGCCCCTGAAGGGCCATAGCCCAGTCATCGATGCCGTTTCCACAGTCGGTTCCAACGCTTACCGAGGCATGTTGGGAAATGGTTGCCACGTCCAGGTATTTGCCCCAGAAGCCGGCCATTGCCAACTCCCTGCTGAGCAGGCGGGAGACAAAGCGGCCGTTATCCATCATGATGGAAATCTGTTCGTCCTGCAGCGCGCTGCGGTTATTCTGGATAAAGATATTGACGGCGCCGGAAATCAGAGCAACCCCAAGCCCCAGCGATATCATGAGCTCGCTGATGGTGAATCCAGACTGAAACTTGCGACTTACCATGGCTGCCTCAGGACGAGATATAGGTATTGAAGGTCAGGATACGGCGAAATTCCAGCGACGCACCGTAGTTGCCGGAAACAGCCCCACAGGCGTTCCCGGAGGTATTGGTCAGTTCCGCCAGGCCACGCCACACGACCGTGATTGTGTAGATTCCAGGCCCGCCCGCCACCGGCCCGCCGATACAGGCGACCGGATTGGCCAACCCCCCGGTTTGGGTCAGAGTGCCGCTGATGGTGCGGGATTCCGACACCCCGTCGATGGACTGTTCCCATTGGTAGAGGTCGAACTCCGCCAACTGCAACGGGGAACAGGTTGCACCGGCACCGCAATCACGGCTGGGTGCGGCAAGTGTTGCGCCGCCGACACCGCTGGTCAGATAGGTGTCCAGCACGCCCGGGTTGGCACGCATTCGCTCCACGATGTCGTGGGCAAGCATTACCGCTGTGGTGCGCTGCACGGCATCGAAATTGGAACGCTTGGCGGTGGTCTGCAGTGCAGCCATATTGAGAAAGCCGACACTGATGATCACCAGGGTGACCAGTACCTCGATCATACCGATACCACTCTGGTACTTCCTGGAAAAACTGGTTGTTGTGTCTGACCTGGACTTCATGTCCGCTTTGCTCCGCCGTTGATTAAAGTGTAGACCAGGGTTTCAGATACAGCTGCCGCTGGTGAGTCGTGGCCTGCCGGTGGCATTGACAACGATCTGCCGCGCTGAAAGATCGCCGACACAAAGATTGAAGGTACCGGACGACGAGATCCCGCCCGAGGGTAGATAGGTCAGGTTGTCACTGAAATTGACGCTTGTGACTACCGAGGTCTTATCCAGCCCACTGTGCTGCTCGATCAGAACTTCTCCGGCATCCCGGCTGCCATCACCGTCGAGATCCTCGAAACTGATCCAGCCGTCATGCCAGTCCTTGCCGGCGTCGCAGCTGGTCGGTGCGACGCCGTCTGCTGTACACATGGTAACGGTCCGATTGCGGGTGACCGCCTCGCTGCGTGCCAGCAACAATGACGACATCAGCTCATTGGTGTTCTGTCGCGACTGCACGTCTTCCAGGAAATCCGTAAGCGGAGGTGCAGCGAGAGTCAGCAGTACGCTGAAAATTGCGATAACGACGAGCCCCTCTATGAGGGTGAATCCCGAGTTGCGGGAAACTTCAAATCTGATCATTGATCCCATGAATGCAAAATCCGCAGTTGCAAAAACCCTGTTTAACGCTACTGTGCAAACTATACGGAAATTGCATCGGTCGAAATGTGAAGCTGATCGCAGTTCAGCCGCAATTAACGCAGTCACTCCGGGCCGATCCAGAGCTGGTACAGGATTCAGGGACCCCAGACATGAACGCAATGACAGCTTACGACCCGGTGATCCTGGCGCTTCTGTGCCTGGCCGGATTCGTCGCGGGTGGGATCAACACGGTGGCCGGCGGAGGTTCCAATCTCACCCTTCCGGTATTGATGATGCTGGGCCTGCCGGCGGACATCGCCAACGGCACCAACCGGGTGGGAGTGCTGTTACAGTGTGTTGTCGGCGTGGCGGGGTTTGACCGGCACAACACGCTGGACCGACCCGCCATTGGGCCGATCCTGGTCCCAACGGTGCTGGGGGGCGGCTGCGGCGCAGTCGCGGCGGCACTGCTTCCCGGGTTATATCTTAAGCCTCTGCTGCTTGGTACCATATTGACCATGTCGGTGGTCATTCTGGTGAAACCCGCCACCCTTGCCCCGCCCCCCGGCAGCACCGCCCGATCACCTGGTGACAACCCGATTGCCTGGCTGGGGTTGTTTGGCGCCGGCGTCTACGGTGGCTTTGTTCAGGCCGGGGTCGGCTTCATTCTCCTGGCGGCACTGGCTGGCGGGTTGCGCTACGACCTGTTGCGGGCCAACGCTCTGAAAACGGTCTGTGCACTGGCGTTTACCGCCGTGGCCCTGGCGGTGTTTATTCTGTTCGATCAGATCAGGTGGGTGCCGGGTCTTGTACTTGCGGCCGGCTCCATGCTTGGTGCCCACCTGGCGGTACGGATTGCCGTCAAGGTTCCACAGGTGTGGTTGAAGTGGTGTCTGTTCATGATGACCCTGGCGGCCTGCCTTGGGGGTTTACTTTACTGAACCCGGGTAAATTCTGCCCTGCCTCTTCTAACCCGGCGGGCCGACAATTGCCCGGGGCGGGCCGGGATGAAAAAGCAGAACAGTACTGAAACTTGACAGCGTTTCAGGACAGCGCCGGATTTTCAAATACCATCTGGATTCGGGCGCCACCCAGTGTCGAGTTGTCCACGTCGATCAACCCGCCATAGCTTGTGACGATGTCGGTGACTACAGCGAGTCCGATACCCTGTCCTTGGGCCAGGGTGTCAGCCCGGGCTCCCCGTTGCAGAACGAACTGCCGCTGATCGGAGGCAATGCCCGGCCCGTCGTCCTCCACGACGATACTCAATTGTTCCCGCCGCCCCCTGACTACCTGGACAATGATACGCAGGTGCCCATGGCCGTATTTGTAGGCATTGTCCAGCACATTGCCCAGTATCTCCATCAGGTCGCGTTCGTCACCGAAAAACACAGCGTCGCCGTCTATTTCTTCACTGTGTTGCATACCCTTCTGGGAATATACCTTGTCCAGCGCACCCAGTATGCGCGCCACTACAGACTGCACCCGGACACGACGGGACAGCGCACTGGCACCTCTGGCCTGCACGGCGCGCTGCAGCTGATAGCTGATTATCTGGTTCATGCGTTCCAACTGCTCTTCAACCGTTTCAATCTGGCTCACTGTGTCGGCAGGCAGACCGTTAGCCTTTTCTCTGCCGAGCTTTTCCGCGACACCGGTGATTACCGCAAGCGGTGTCTTCAGGCTGTGGGCAAGATCCCCCAAAGTGGTCCGGTACCTTGCCTGCTGCTTGCGTTCACTCTTGATCAGCAGATTGAGATTGTCGGTCACCCCTTTCAGCTCTCTTGGGTAGGTTCCCTGCAACGCTTCGCTGTCACCCGCTTCGATTGACTTCAAATCCCTGGCCATGCGGTGCAATGGCGAAAGCCCCCAGCGCAGAAACAGGACCTGCAGAATCAGCAACAACATTGCCACCCCGCCAAGCCAGGACCAGAGACTGGTGCGGAATTCGGAAATCTCCGAGTAAAAAGGCACGGCCGTGGCCAGGACCGAAAAATTGTATTCGCTCACCCCATCCTCCCAGAGAATGCCATAGCTCAACAGAAACAGTACCTCGCCATCCTCGCTGGCGGTCGTGGTGAACACACTTCCTCCGACGGGCACGTTCATCCGCAACACACTTTCGTCGACAAGCCGCAGGTCGAGCGCCGAGGCACTGCGCCACAACTCGCCCCTGCCGGGGCTGCTGACAAATCCATACAATCCGGAATTGAGTTGTGCAAAGCGGGGCTCGCGCAGGTCCTCGAGAAGGAAAAACTCGCCCCCCTCCTCGTCGATCGCAGCCAGTACCACGTATATCTGCAATTGCAGCTGCTCGGCAGCGCCGGCCTCAATGCTGTCCCGAAACGCCCGATCCAGAACCACACCGGTGAGACCGAGAAAAAGCGCCAGCAGAAGACTGAACCCGACGAGCAGGCGATTCTGAATCGAATAGGTTGATGCCCTTTCCTGAATCGCCAT
The DNA here is from genome assembly GCA_942492445.1 of uncultured Gammaproteobacteria bacterium. Lineage (GTDB taxonomy): Bacteria > Pseudomonadota > Gammaproteobacteria > Pseudomonadales > Pseudohongiellaceae > NORP240. The sequence goes on along the minus strand of CALOEW010000065.1, from coordinate 3,276 downwards.
TCGACTCGATCCTGCTCAGCAGTGTTCAGCCGAGGCCGAACCGATAGCCCTGCCCGCGGACGGTTTCGATGGGGTTAAGCGACTGATCGGGATCCAGTTTCTGGCGCAGACGCCGGATAAAGACTTCCAGAACATTACTGTCCCGATCGTAATCCTGGGCATACAGGTGCTCTGTCAATTCCGCCTTGGAGATCACCTGGCCTGGATGCAGCATGAGGTACTCGAGCATCTTGTATTCGTACGCGGTGAGATCCACCTTGACTCCATTGACCGTCAGGAGCTTGGTGGTGAGATCGAGATTGATCGGTCCAAATTCCAGCGTGGGTTTCGCGAACCCTGCCGCGCGCCGCAACAGGGCATTGAGACGAGCCAGAATTTCCTCCATCTGGAACGGTTTGACCACGTAATCGTCGGCCCCTGCATCCAACCCGGCAACCTTGTCCTGCCAGTCGCCCCTTGCGGTAAGAATCAGGATGGGAAACCGCGCGCCGCCCTTGCGGACGGTCTCGATCAGTTCGATGCCGCCGATCTCCGGAAGGCCGAGATCGATAATAGCCGCGTCATACTCGTACTCCTGGGCATAGTAAAGACCTGCGCGGCCATCCCCGGCGTCATCAACCACATAGCCGTTGTCAGTAAGGGATTTGACCAGTTGCTGACGCAGCAGGGATTCGTCCTCGACTACCAGCAGTTTCATCAGCAGGCCACCTCCTGTTTTAATTCATCGGGTGACGGGAAACCTGGCGCGAAGTTGTAATCAACCGCCACTGACCGCCCCGGTATTGGCATCGACGAAAACGGTGAATATCTTTCCTTCGTTCTCCATCCTGATCTGGTAACGAAGCTTCTGGCCCTGGCCGATCAGAGAAATCCGCAATACGTTCCCGGAAAACTGCTCGCGGGCCAGGCTGATCGCCTGTCGCTCGCTGATCTGCGGTGCCGGCAACTGGGATTGCCGCACATCCTGTGATGAACCACTGTTGTTTATATCCAGCTGCCCCGGTTGCACGGCAGGCGCAATCTGGGTGAACCCAGGCTGCGTCAGCGCCATCGACATGGCTGTGATCAGGGCTAACTTGTTGATATTAAGCAATGCTTACCTCGGGTCTGCGTGACCGTGCACGCGTCAGCTCGAACAGGGTATGGGCCCGTCAGCCTGGCGGCAGCAACACCCACTGAACAACAGCACACTAAAGAACCGGTTCCACCGACACGCGAACCCGAATCTGACTGCCGGGATCAGTATCGGTACGCACGGTGTAATCCTGACCGTTGTAGTTGTAGGTTACGTTGTAGCCTACGATCCGTTCCTCCTCGCGGGACTGGTAGACCGTCTCGCACCGCTGCACGGTTTCCACCTCTCTTACCTCCGCCCCTCGATTCTGCGCCATGATATCACGGCCGACTGAGTGACCCAATACGGCGCCAACCACGGCTCCTACCCGCTTGTTGGACTTGTTGTGTCCCACTGCGTTCCCGATGGCGCCGCCGATGATGGTACCCAGTATGGCCGGCGTTCCCGACTCGCGGCTTCGATAGTTGCGCTCAACCAGATATTCCTCTTCCCAGCACTGTTCCTGGGGAGTGGAGATTTCCACCACGCGGATGATGGGCCGGGACGCAACAACGTCGGCGTAATCGTACTCAACCTGAGCGACCACCGAACCGGCAGCAAGCAACGCTGCCAGGCCAGCCGCTGACTTCGTGACATGAATCTTCATAACCAGTTTACTCCAAAATTCAGAAAAGCCTCTGTGTCTGGACAGTATCTCCATTCCAACACCTGGGAATTTAAATCCGTTAAGCTGAATCCAGCCTGAAAACACGGCGCGGGTTGCGAAGTGGATCGGGCGATTTTATTTCTGCAAGTGGCTGGTTTAGAATTGCTCGCTCTCGTTACAGGCCCAATTCCATAAGAACCAGAAGAAACAAAGAGAATCGACATGTTTATTCGCCTGATTTCTATCGGCCTCGCTGTTACCGTCGTCATCCTGGTACCGGTTTACTTTTTTTTGCCCGACCCGGTCAATGTCCCAAGGTCCACGCTGTTGGGGGCTGCAGGCCTGTCCGTATTCCTGGTTTCCACGCTGTCCGCCTGGCTGGGGTCCTGGACAGAGGCGCAGGGTGACTTCACAAATGTGAGCTCTTCACAAGAAAATCGGGAACTGGGCACCGTAAAATGGTTCAATGCCAGCAAAGGCTTCGGATTTATCACCCGGGACAATGGCGAGGATGTTTTCGTCCATTTCCGTTCCATTCGAGGAAAGGGTCACCGGGTATTGCGGGATGGCCAGCGGGTGGACTTCCTGGTCAGCGAAGGCACCAAGGGACTGCAGGCTGAAGACGTTGCTGTAGCCGGATGACTGGCGGCCGCCATCCAGGCCTTGTCAGTACTGATTACCTGCCGCTGTCAACAGAAGACCCAGGCAGTCCCGTATGAAGTGTGATGTAAAGAGTCATGTGAAGAGGACGTTAGTTTTATGAGTAAGGCACCCATCAACTGGACCAATATGCTGTTATTCAGCCTGACTCCGCTTTGTGCGGTGACACTGGTGCCGCTTTACGGCATATTTTTCGGTTACGACCTCTTCGAATGGGCAATGTTTGCGCTGTTCATGGCATTCTGCGGACTTTCCATCACCGCCGGCTATCATCGCCTCTGGTCTCACAAGGCCTACCGGGCACATCCGGTCATCAGATTTCTGTTCCTGCTTGGTGGTGCCTGCGCACTGCAGAATGACGTGCTGACCTGGGCGTCGGACCACCGCCGTCACCACCTCCATGTGGACAATAACGATCGCGACCCCTACTCGGCCGGGCGCGGCTTCTGGTTTTCACACATCGGCTGGATTCTCCGGCATTACCCAAGCGGCGTGACAGATTTGAGCAATGTCAAGGATCTTCAGAAAGATCCCATGTTGCGCTGGCAGCGCCGCCATTACCTGGCCCTGGTGTTGATCATGAACATAGGGCTGCCGGCATTGGTCGGCTGGCTGCACGGCGACATGGTCGCCAGCCTGCTGCTGGCGGGGCTGTTGCGCCTGGTTCTCAGCCAGCACGTGACATACCTGATCAACTCCCTGGCTCACCTGTGGGGAAGGCAACCTTACGACACCGGCAATTCGGCCCGGGACAATGCCCTGCTGGCCCTGGTCACTTACGGCGAGGGGTATCACAATTACCACCATACCTTTCAATGGGATTACCGCAACGGTATTCGCTGGTGGCATTGGGACCCCACCAAATGGCTGATTCGCGGGCTGTCTTTCGTAGGCC
>CALOEW010000064.1:0-15834 GCA_942492445.1 uncultured Gammaproteobacteria bacterium | reverse complement strand
TCTTGTTGGGCTTGATTATACTCAGCGCTTCGAGCGTTTTTTCCGGCGTCACCTCGTTTAAACTTCCGAGCTGGTCGTCGGGGCCGTAAATCGACGGAAACCAGCCGGCACTTCCGTCCTCGACGGCAATCGGATCGAACGGCGTGTCGTCAAAGGGTTGCGCTGTCGCCAGGGTGCCTGAAAGGCAGCAGAGCACGGCACCGGCTACAGTGAAAATCGGTTTCTTACTCATTCTTGTAACTCCTCTTGTTCTTGTTAGCAGATTGAACACTGCGACATCAGGGAGCGCAGCTCCAGAAGAGCTGACAGAGATCGGGTCCACCGGGAAACAGGTTGCCAGGGCCGCTGGCACATCAGGTGGTTACGCAGAGGACCCCGTGATCGACCACCAATCGGCCACAAGAGACTCAGCACCCAATTCGCAGTGCATCAGGGTGTTTACCGTCAGGACTGTCTGTACTTCTGAAATTCCTTTGTCCTGCCGTGACGGTATCGCGTCCCAGCAATTGAACGGTACCACAGAATTCGAAACCCAGTAAATGCATTCAGAATACCCGGGGAATTGCCAACCGAGTGCGCTGCGGTACCTGTATCAGCGGTTCCCGGGTTAGCGCAGACCTTTGTCAGAAACATCGGACAGACTGTGAGCCCGATTGGGTTGACGTCCGGAGCCAAAATTGCAATATTAACCCCATCTATCTGGTGGTTTTGGGGTTACCCTTTACGAATAAGGCAATATTCTTAAAAAAATCAAGAGACACCGGAGCTGTCGAGGGGCAGCTACCCAGCGTCAGGTTCAAAGTTTCGGTGGATTTGCAGTAGTAACCCTGAAGAGACCCACAGGGTTACCGATAAGTAAGAGTGAATATTTAATTAACCCGGAAATTACAATAACCGGTCCCCGATACAAGCGAAAACGACCTGATCGGGGTTGAAATCAGAAGCGGTTGTCCGCTCGCAAACTGACAAGAACAAGTAAAGTTAGGGAGAATTCAGCAGGCAAGGCCAGATCTCCGCCCGCTGCCAATTCAGCTTAAAACCATAGCTACACAAGCGATCCGCGCAGGCTCCCATAGCGGGCCAGGCCAATCTTAAACTTGAAATCCATCAGAAAGGAGGCCCTTGCACTTAACAACAGTAAGAAAAGTCAGACTAAAACCATAGAAATAGAGCAGTTAATGTTTCTAAGAAGTACGGAAGTAACTAGAAATTCAATAATAAATCTGACGTAGTCTAGGAGATAAAAGATGCATCACTCACACAAGAAAAGGCTGAGTATTGCTGTACGCTCTGCATTACTTACCACGCTCACCATAGGCGCATCCACCGCCCTGGCGCAGGACGACACCGACGTGGAAGAAGTCGTCGTCACCGGCAGCTATATCCGCAACAGCGCCTTCACACAGAACTCCCCGGTGGACAATATCTCAGCAGAGGACCTGTTTGAATCAGGCACTCCAAATATCGGCGAATACATCCGCGACCTGACCTATACCCAGAATGTCGACGTGGTCGGCAATCCCTTCGGCGGTACCGGGGGTACCGGTGCCTCGTTCAATCTCCGCGGCCTGGGTGAAAATTCCACCCTGACCATGGTGGACGGCTCGCGTCTTCTGACTCAACAACTGGTGCGTAACCTGCCGCAGATTGCCATCGACCGGATGGAACTGGTGCTGGACGGCGGTTCGGCACTGTACGGTTCAGACGCCGTGGCGGGGGTGGTGAACATCATTCCCATCAAGCAATTCGACGGCTTCCGGACCATGCTCTATTACCAGACTGCGGATGCCGGCGGCACCGAGGATATCAACTCCTCGTTCCTGTGGGGTAAAACCTTCGACAACGGGCTCAGCTACGTGGGCGCCTTCGAATACAAAAAGAAAACCGAACTGATGATGTACGAGCGGTCCAGGGAGATGGAGATATCCGCCACCACGGCGCCGTCGGGCAACCCCGGCTCCTTCGTGGAGGTGATCAATGCCGACCCCGGCATCAATATCCGCGGCAACCACAACGGTACCCTGCTGGTGGATAATGTGTTCACCGACCAAAGCTGTGAAACCTTCAACGCCGGCTATCCCGCGCAAGGCCAGCATTACACTTCCATACCGTCAGGGCACCAGCTTCCCGGCGGCCAGTGTTCCTGGCAGTGGACGCTGCACCATTCCTACATGCCCGAGCGGGAAGATTTCAACCTGTACCAGGCACTGAATCTGGAAGCCACCGACTGGTTAAGGCTGAGCGGTGAACTGCGCCTCAATTACATGGCCCGACCCCAGCGACAACTGGCCATCCGTTCCTACGGCACCAACGACCGTTCAGTGGCGCTGATCCGCGCCGACCACCCGGCCAACCCTTACGGCGTGGATGTTTCCCCTTACTCCTGGCACATCTTTGCGGACGCGTTTTCAGTCCGCCCCTCAGTGCTGGACAGTCACAACAACCGACACAACGACTGGAGGGATTGGACGAATTCCGCCAAGGTACAGGCGGACTATGACATCATCGGCTCCTGGTCAGGCTTCACCAGCTACAACAAACAGGAATCGGGGAGCATGTACGATTACTACACCGTGCCGACCGAAAAGCTGCAACTGGCCCTGAACGGCATGGGCGGACCCAACGGCGACGAGTGGTTCAACCCCTTCGGCTCCGCCGATCCCCGCTCGCCTTATTACACCGCGGAAACTGCCAACTCCCAGGAGCTGACCGAGTGGCTCTGGTACCTCAACAGTGGTTACCGTAACGCTAAAAACACGCTTGAAATCTTCGAGACCGTGGCCAGCGGTGAGGTGTTTGACCTGCCCTGGGGTACCATTCAAATGGCAGTCGGGTACCAGTGGCGGGAAAAGGTTCAGGAAACCTTCGCGGAAGATTCTGTGGCACTGGTTCAGGGTTTCGACTACGTGCGTACACCGATGGGTGCCGCACCACCTTTCGACGAGAGATACAACTCGGAAGTCTACGCCACCTTTCTGGAAATACAGGCCCCTCTGTGGGAAACCGTCGATGCCCAGTTCGCCGTGCGCAACGAGGTGTTCCAGACCTTCGGCATAGAAGCCACCACGCCGAAGGTTTCGATCCGCTGGGAGGCCCTGCCCACCCTGGCGCTACGCGCCTCCTGGGGTGAGAGCTTCCTGGCGCCGACTCCCTACGATGCCCGTCCGTTCATACCGGATCAGAGCTGCTTCGAAACCTATGTCGGCAAGGACCTGATCACCAACACCGACCTGGCAGGGGGCGTCTCTTGCAGCTCCGGCAATCCTACTCTGGACCCGGAGACCTCCGAGCTGGTCAACTACGGCGTTACCTGGGAACCGGAGGGCGCACTGGCCGGGCTCAGCCTGTCGCTGGATTACCAGGAGATCGAATACACCGACCGGATTCGTTCCCTGAGCGCCCAGGATACGGTGCAGTTCCAGTTCGACCAGATGCTGGCGGCAACGGGACAGACGGCGGCCAACTACGATGCGACCCCCGGCTCGGCCAGTCGTCAGAAGGCAGACGCCTGGCTGGCTGCGCTGGGTCCGGCAGGGCCCACGACCAACAAGGTGGCCCGCTTCTTTACCGGCGAGGTGGAGAAAGTCTACCTGCAGCCCGCCAACATCAGCTCGGTGTGGATCGACGCTCTGGACTTCAATGGAACTTACACGTTCAACACCAACAACTGGGGTAGCTTTACGGCCAGTGCTCAGGTGACACATTACCTGACCTTCGACTACCAGGACCTGACCGGTGGTCGGAAAGAAGCGTTGGGGAACCAGAACTGGGGCACAGGAATCGTCCCGCCGTTGCCGGAGACCAAAGCCAACGTGATCCTGAGCTGGTTCCGGGGCAATCAGAGTGCGTCGTTCTCCACCAGCTACTGGAGCAGCATGAATTTCGATGGCTTTGCAATCGACTACTACGGAGACATTCGTCCGGACGGTCCTCTGAAAGCGCCTGACACCATTCGTAGCGAGCGCATCTCCAATCTCCGCTATGGCATTCAGCTGGATGAGCTTTACGGGCAGGAAGTCAACGTTTCCGTGGGGATCAACAACATGTTCGACAAGCGGCCCCAGCGTCTGCCCGTCTTTGGTGGATTCGAGTCCAGGCTGACCACTCCGTGGGGACGACAGTTCTATGCCTCCATTGACTGGACACCGACCTTTTAACCTGAAGGGTCGGCACTGATTAAACAGGTCGTAACGTTTAATCCGTAAACCGCCGGGCAGAAGAGAAACGAAAGTTTCATTTCTCTTCTGCCCGATTTCATTTTGCGGGCTGTTAACGCGGCCACACAGGTAGTAACCCCTTGCACCTGCCCGGGGCAATCACGCCCTTCATTCTTTCCTCCGTTCCTTGTTATCTGACGGAATCCCTCGGAAACTTGTGATTAATTGGCAAATAGCATCGCGGTAATTAGTCAGAAGTCCCTTAAAGTAAAACCCAAAACGTGCCGCGGAAGACCGCCCGGCATTGCTGCGAGGCACCGCGCCCAGAGAGGGACACTCACGCACCCCAGAGAGGGAGAGCTGCCCCAATGACGAATTTCGATCTGCATGGTGATGAACCCGTTATATATTTTTCGTTCCATTTCCCCATCCAGGCCTGAAACTGAACAGAGGCAGCGCTTTACCGGAATCAGGTTTTTGACCGCTCCCTAGGCTCGTGGAGACAGGAATCAGGCAAGTGTTTCGGAGCTCTGCCGGTCCACCTGGACCAGGCACGAATCAAACTGAAGCCGCCAGCAGGGGCTGGACTTTCCCTGGCGGGAGAGGTACCTTGAGCCTGTTCTGTTGCGGAACCGGACAGGCTTTCACTCGTATCTCTGTGCCACTCCCCGGCGCAGTCAGACAACCACGCCGGCAGCAGAGAGACTTCAAAGACACGCGGTAACCAGCCCACACGAGAGGCGAGAAGAGTTATCAAAGGTTATTGAAGGTTCCTGTCGATTCCCCCAACAGAACCCACCTGATAATAAATGCTCCAACAAGGAGACTCCGATGGCTATTACAGTCCACTTCAACCCGAAACCTTGCCTGACTATTCATCACGTTCTGCTCCAGTACTGCAGTTCGCTGGTTAAACTGCGGAGAGCGAAAACCGTAATTCTCCTGGCAGCCACCCTGCTCTGTTCCACCGGACTTGTGGCGCAAAGCGCAGACACGGTGGACGCTTTTAACGAGGCTTACCGCAGTTACCAGGCCGCCGCCGAAGGCGGCCGCTGGGGCGAAGCAGCCACCGGTGCCCGCGACGCCTTGCGTCTGGGCAGGCAGGTTCAGGGTGAAGAGAACCAGACTGTTGCCGCATTGGCATACAACTATGCGCTGGCCCTGCTGAATGCCGGTCAGAACGAACAGGCCACCAGCGCCATCGACGAGGTTGTATCGGTTTTCGACACCGTCTTTGGCGAACAATCGGAAGCGCACATTTCGGTATTTTTCGATGCCGCCAGGAACCAGATAGCCCTGGGGGATGATGACGCCGCGGCCGACCTGTTCCGCCAATCGACCGATCTGGGTGAGCAGTACCTCGGGGAGGAGTCTCCTGAATTGGGCCAGCTGAACCTGGACGCCGGCATCCTGTTGCTGGAGCAGGCATCATCGACCGAGGCTCGCGGTTTTTTGGATGACGCCCACGATATTTTTGAAGACGTGCTTGGCAATGCCAATCCGGCTACCGCCTTCAGCGCCTACTATCTAGGTAAATTCTGGCTTGCCGACGGCAACTACCGGCGCGCTGAAAGCAGCCTGACAGAAGCCCTCCCGGCGCTGGAAGCCGCCGGGGACGACATGCTGCCCGCATTGATTCTGCTGCACTCCCACCTGGTGGAGGTTTACTCTCAGCGGGGTCGGCCTGACGATGCCACCGCTCATGTGACAGCCTATGCGCAGATGACGCATAACCAGGAGGCAAGGCCGATTTTCATGCCCCCCGCGGAACCGAGCCGGCGCACGGGAGATACCCAGAGTGTGGATTTTATCGTCGATATCAATGTGAAAGGCTTCCCCGAAAATATCCGCGCCAATGGAGGAGACAATGAGAACGCAACCGAGGCCGCGATGGAAGCACTGGAAACCTGGCGTTTTGCTCCTCCTGTTATCGATGACGTAGTGACAACCGTTGCCGACGTGGCGGTGACGGTTCCCTTTGCACGGCCTCGCGGCCGCTGACTCGCGCGTCGGAAAGTCGGGTGCCCTGAATCCGTATGTGTGAAGTGGCACTCCTATGGCCTGCAACGATGCCGGCATGGGGATCAGTTTCCTTTGATCCTTGCCGTTAACATGGCAGGAGAATTCAATAAATAGGGAGTAGGCCAGTGGATCTTAAACTTACAGGAAAAGTGGCATTGGTTACCGGTGCAACCAAAGGGCATTGGCCGCGCCATCATATAACTGCTTTCCGATGAAGGGTGCCATATCGCCTTTTGTGCACGAAATGCAGATGAAGTCGCAGCTACCACCAGGTCGATTTCAGGAAAAGGTGTCAAGTGCTTCGGTCAGGCGCTGGATGTGTTTGACGGGGACGCGTTCAGAAAATTCATTGACGAAGCCGCTGCACAACTGGGCGGTCTTGACGTACTGGTTTCCAACGTAACCGGAGGCAATGAAGCCGGTGACGCCGGCTGGGTCAGCCAGTTCAATGGCAACGTCCTGGCCGCGGTGCACGGAGTCGAGGCCTGCACGCCCTATCTGGAAAAATCAGGCAGCGGCAGCATCATTATGATTGCAACCACCGCCGCGGTCGAATTCTTCATCAGTGCCGGCCCCTACAGCGCCATGAAAGCGGCACTGTTGAATTACTCCGGCGCCCTCGCCTGCGAACTGGCTGCCAAAGGGATTCGGGTAAACGCCGTCAGCCCGGGCCCGATTTTCATTGCCGGCGGCGCCTGGGATAATGTCAAGCAGAACATGCCTGAAATGTATGAATCCACCGTTGCACAAATCCCCTTCGGGCGCATGGGTAGCGCCGCTGAAGTGGCCACCCAGGTGGCCCTGCTGGCCAGCCCCCTGTCCGGCTTTACATCCGGAACCAATGTGGTGATCGACGGTTCCTTTACCAGGCGGATCCAGTATTAGCGGCGCTGATTCAACCCTGTTGGAAACCGGGCGCCTCTCTCAGGCAAACCGTGGTCGCAGCCGGTTGGCGAGGGCAACGAGCGACAACATTACCGGCACTTCCACCAGAACGCCCACAACGGTTGCCAGTGCGGCGCCCGAATTCAATCCGAACAGGCTGATGGCGACGGCAACGGCCAGCTCGAAAAAGTTGGATGTCCCGATCAGCGCCGCGGGAGCGGCGGTAGTGAAAGGCACGCGCCACAGGTAAGCCCAACCGAAGGCTATCAGAAAGATGCCGTAGCTCTGTATCAGCAAGGGAATTGCAATCAACCCGATCACCAACGGCTTTTCCAGCAGCGTCCCGGCCTGAAAACCGAACAGCAGGACCACGGTCGCCAGCAGGCCAACAATGGAAAACGGCTTCAGGCGCGCAGTCAACGAACGGATTTCTTCATCCCCTGCCGAACTGTCAAGATTCCTGCGCGTGAGGTAGCCGGCGGCAAGTGGAATCACCACGTAAAGCACGACGGCAAGCAGCAGCGTTTCCCACGGCACCACAACATCCGTTACCCCGAGCAGAAACGCGGCAATGGGAGCAAAGGCGAACACCATGATGATGTCGTTGATGGAAACCTGAACCAGAGTGTAATTCGCATCACCGCGGACCAGCTGACTCCAGACGAATACCATTGCCGTACACGGCGCGACACCGAGCAGGATCATACCGGCGATGTATTCCCGACCGGTCTGCGGGTCGACAAGGCCCGCGAAAACATGCTCGAAAAACAACACGCCAAGCGCCGCCATGGTGAACGGCTTGATCAGCCAGTTCACGACCAGCGTTATGCAGAGCCCCTTGGGCTTTCTGCCGACGTCCCGCAGCGAGGCGAAATCCACGTTCACCATCATCGGGTAGATCATGACCCAGATCAGTACCGCGACGACGAGATTGACGCGGGCGTATTCCAGGCCGGCGATGAACTCAAACACGCCGGGCACCAGCGCCCCTATCGCCACGCCCGCCACGATGCAGAGTCCAACCCAGAGTGTCAGGTAGCGCTCGAACAAACCCATGGGGGATGGGGAATCCCCGGCAATTTCAACAGTGTTCACAGCAGCTCTCCGGTTATCCTTTGACGCAGTAATTCGAAAGCCCGGTCGAAGGCGGCATCAATTTCGCCCTCCCCGCCTTCCGCAGGTGCCGGGTCCGGCGTGCTCCAATGCAGCTTCCGCCAGGCCCCGGAGAATAACGGACAGCTTTCGTTCGCCGCCTGATCACAGACGGTGATCACCAGATCGAAGGATTGCCCCTCAAACTCGTCCCACGACTTGCTGCGGGGAGCGCCGGGGTCGATTCCGTGGCGTGCGAGCGTGGCAACGGATTTGGGATGCACGTAACCGGCAGGCTTACTGCCGGCACTCACAGCCCTGTAGCGCCCTTCGCCCAGTTGATTGATCAGCGCCTCAGCCATGATAGAACGACAGGAATTTCCGGTGCACAGGACCAGGACATTGGGTTTCTTTGTGCTGTCAGTCATTGTTAACCTTAAGGTAAAAAACCGCCGGGATGCGGGGTGCAATCCGGTTCGCGCTTTTCGCCAGTGAAGGCGTCGGCCGGGCACCGGACACAGGGGAAAAGCACGGCCACCTTCGCAGGAGGATTGCCGGTTAAACGCCTGACCGACAGTCCCTTCAACGCCTCCGCTCCACTACCATTTCCATGGTTCGGTCAACAACACCCCGGCAACACGCTGTCGAGGACGGGAGCACAGACTTCGGGCCGCCCCTGGCAGCAATCCTCTACCAGGAATGACAGCAGGTCTCGTGTGCCGTCGAAATTAACGCGGTAGACGATTGAACGCCCCTCCCGCCGCGACACAACGAGCCCGGCGTTCACGAGAATCGAAAGATGAGTTGACAGGGTGTTGTGGGGAATGACCAGGGTGCGGGCGATTTCTCCCGCCGCCATGCCCTCAGCACCGATGCGAACCAATAACCGGAAAGTCCCCAGGCGGGTTTCCTGGGACAGAGCGGCGAGCGCTCTTGTTGCCTGCTTAATGTCCATATGTCGAGAATATTCGACAGATCAATCCAAGTCAAAAGTTTTTTTATCAACTGGCGCCATCCCCATTACCTTGCTGAAAACGAAACACTGTAAAGCCTCCACTGTACGCACCCACCAAGAACGATAAAGTGAAACCCCGAGAAGGAGTTGAGCATTTCAAGCTAGGGCCTGTTCACTCTGATTCATTGCTTTCTAACAGTTTCCAGAACTGCCGATTTTGTGGCAGGAGGACAGGGCTTCTTTGGACCGACAAACAGGCTGTTGAGAACGTGATGAGCGTAATAGTTTTTCAACAGCCTGCTAAAGAGACCTGTGGATGAATAAGCTACGGTCTACCCAGGAATGATTTCCGCCTTCCAGCCCTCTGCGGTTATCAGAACAGATGACTTCGAGAGGAACGGAAATCAGCCCGGTTACGATAAGTTAGAAAAGATAACCCAGGGACAGCATAAATACCCACGGATCCACATCTACATTGACCTTGACCCTGCCCAGATCTGAATCAAATCGGGCATCGGTTTCCAGATCAATTTTCCAGAACGAGGCATTCAGCAGCCAGTTTTGATTCAGTTCCCAGTCCACACCACCCCGCCAGGCAAGCCCCACGGAGTCTTCCAGTTCAAGGCCGTGTGCACCCAGCTCACTTTCCGGGAAGCTGCGCAGAGACTCGCTGAAGAACGTCGTGTAGTTGATGCCAACACCCACATAGGGACGGATTGCAGACTGGGGAGCCAGGAAATAGTAATTGGCCGTCAGGGTCGGCGGCAGATGCTTGGTGCTGCCCAGTTTTCGGGTATCAAACCCGTAGGCATCAAGACCGGTTACCGTCAGGTCGTGATCGAACGGGGTTGCAGCCAACACCTCTATACCGATCGAATCGGTCCACATGTAAACCAGGTTCACACCGACCTGAGTGTTATCGCCTACCTTAACCTCGGTTCCCGGCAGAGGCCCTGTGGCGGTGGTGGAAACAAGACTGCTGCTTTCGTCTGGACCCACTCGAGTGGCGCCTACTCGCAGGATCCAGTCACCGGCCTCGTGGGCAGACGCAGTTGGCGTGGACAGTGAAACTGCCAGTAGAACTGCTGCAGCGGCAGCAACGGTTGATCGGGGCATTTTTCTCTCCTTATCCATGGGTCTGACGCAAGGATAGAAGAGAAGTAAGCCCGGCGTATTGATGTGAATCAGGGTAGATTTACGTAATCCTGACAGCTGGTGCGTGGCTTTGATCAAGCACTGTAAACAGTCGTAACGTTCACAGATTCACCAATACGGGTAGACGACGGCTCCCGAGGAAACCGACAGTCCTCGCGCGTCAATACCTCGCTGAAGCATCTTGTATTCGAACTCCCTGGTGGCGAACCGGCCTGCCAATAGAAGGCGTTTTTTTGGCAGCACGGAGATCGATTCAAGATGATCAACAAACGGCATGAAAACTCCAGCGCTGAATAGCCGCGGCATGGTAAACGATAGGCTGGTTTTTCGGCGCCAGGATAATTGAGCACTGCCGGGTCAAATTCAGGTGCATTTGCCCTCCCGCCGGGGCAGTTTTCTCCGCAGAACAACAGCACTGCGGTTCACCATGCTGGACAATTCCTGCCTGCAGGGATACCTTCTGAGCTTCCTGCAAACACCCCGGAGACAACGATGTTACAGAAATTCCGCACGCTATCACTGACCGCGGCACTCATGCTGATTCCCGCGGCGGCAGTGCAGGCGCAGAACTCTCTTTCGGCCGACGACTATGTCGAGATCCACAACCTTTACGCCCACTACAACCTGGTGCTCGATGCAGGAGACTCGGAGGCCTGGGCCGACACTTTCACTCCGGACGGCAGGTTTAACGGCTTCGAAGGGCGTGCAGCCCTGGTAGGGTTCGCCGACCAGTTTCACGCCTCGAACCTCAACACCCGTCACTGGAACAGCAACATCCACATCACGCCCACTGCCGACGGCGCCGCCGGGGTTGCCTATCTCATCCTCTGGAATGTGGGCACGCGCCCCCAATCCATCTCGGTGACAGGCGCCTACCAGGATACCCTGGTGCGCACTTCAACCGGTTGGCGCTTCAAGTCACGCCAGGTGCAGATCGATCCACCAGCGAGCCAATAGGTAAAATCGAACGGGCTGAGGGACTGCAAGGGACTCACCAGACTATCGGCCGAGTGTTAATCTGCCTCCCTGGCGGCCCCCGCCCGGAATCGACAGGTTCGAGGGTTGTCTCTGATGGGCTGGACCGCGTCCATGGTTGTCGGATTGATCACAGCCCTGCTGGCATGTGTGCTGGCCGGCTGGATTGCCAGCCTTTATGCCGACTGGTACCAGATGTCCTCGTTCGAAGGGGCCTCTGGTTATTTCATAGTCGGCATGGCGTTATTGGGATTTCTGGCTGGCCTGGCCCTGGGGATAGTCGTCAGCCGCTTTGTGACAAGCGCCGCCGGCAAGGGGTGTTTCAGGGCACTGGGTACCTCGGATGCTATTGTCGCAGGCCTGTCGCTGGTTATCAGCGGCACGGCGCGCCTGCTGGCGGACATACCACCGAAACTCGATGGCGATACCCTGCACCTGGCCGTGGAGGGATCCGCTGGCCCCCGGGGCGCATTCCCGCCGCTGCAGCGCCAACCGGCGAATGGTCATTACACCTCGGTTCCACAATCAACCGCACCCAGCGAGCCAGTGTAACCGGGCCACTGTGGCGCGAGGACGCCAGGCTCGAAGACGGCGCGTGGGTAGTGCCGGGCGCTGTGGAATTGTTCACCGGCCGCGGTGCCCGCATCCTTTATGTCCAGCCCGAAGGTGTTGTCGATACAGGCTGGGAGCTTCCACTACCGGGCCATCCAGGTAAAGAGTTTCTCGCCTGGAGTAAGTGGTTGCCGCAATCCCGCGAGGGTGCGCCAGCGTTACCTGAAGGCTTTCGCTACCGTTTCCGCGCGTGGTGCCACGCAACCTGGCCATCCGCACACAAACCTGGGGACCTTTTGGAAGATACCATCGCCCGGGGTTTCAGTGAACCCGGTTTGCCGACCAGCCGAGGGCCATGCGTGCCAATGGGCGATTCCAATTCCGTTATCACGGCCAGCCGTTGATCATCGACTCCACTGGTGCTGCGGCAGCAGGCGCAGGTCGCGCCGGACAGGTGAACGCCGTGGCCGCCCTGGCCGGTAACAAGCCTGCACTGCTGGTGCTGGTCGACGACTCACCCGGCCAAGGCCTGATCTACCTGGTGTGGGAAGAAGGCGACGAGGTCAAGACCAGCGAGGTGGGCGTAAGCGCTGACAGTCTCCGCGCCTCACCGCTTACCGAGGACACTGCCCCGTACTATCGCACCCGTGACTGGCGGTCACCGGGCGGCCGTTTTGATACGGATTACTTTGCCGTGCCTGGGCACATATCGCTTTCAGGATGCAGCGGTTGATACGCGCACCCGCGCGGTGCGAACCATTTCTCCCGACAATCAGAGCTTCGTGATCGAGCGCATTCCCCCGCTGACGGTTTCCCCCGATGGCAACAGTTTCGTGCGTATCGAATGAGCCCGACCCTGATGCCTACAGGCTCTCCGTTATCCGGCTGGACACTGATACGCGCTTCCGGGTTCCGGTGGACCGCCTGCATACCCGGCTGACCGATATCGACCCGCTGGACCCGGCCTGTATAGCGAACTACTTCGCCTGGCAACCCGGGCCCGACGGGTGCCGATCTATTGATGCTGAGACCCGACGCCGTGCCACTCCCCCGCCGCGGCCGCTTGAGCCAGCAGGGCAGCTACCGGGAATACCGCATCCCGGGAGCGTTACCCGAGCTTCGGCCGGCGGTAATCGGTTTCCCGGAAGCCGAGTTTGACGCCTGGGCCATAGCGCATGGCGAGACAGACTCTGCCTGGGAAGTGCGAATCAGCGAAGCAACAGTGTCGATCAGCTTCAACAGCAGCGAAGCGTATGTTGGAATCTGGATGAGCCCGGGGCAGGACACATCCCTCGTCGCGACAATCGCCGAGCGATTCAACGCGGCGCTGCAGGTGGGGCAGTTTGAACCCTTCTTCGTTCACTGAACGCTATGGCTGATCCGATCAATACCAATGAAGATTCCCCCTGCGATGGATTGAGGGTAGCATGGATATGCATCTTCCTTACGGATGATTCCAAGCCAAAGATCGGTGGCGTTCCGGGAATTATAGCTGCGGCTCGACTATCGCGGTGCTGACTGCAAGCCCTTTCCTTCACATGGTCGTAACTGGCAGAAAAGTTAATCACGGGGATGAGCCAGAGCTTTGCGCCTGCCTGTAAACTTCGTCTCTTATAAATTGATCAAATGCATCCGCTCTCATGGACGACCGACTCGGCATTGAAGGATATCTGATTCGGTGGTTCAATCGCGGTCAGTAAGTAGCTGCATTCTTATCTGCTTTTATTCGTTAGAACGACTAATCGAGTTTCAAATTGATCTATCAGTGGCGAAATGCTAAATCCATCACCCTACTAGCAAAATTAAGCCCAATCTTTCATTTTGCGCACCTCTCTCACAACAAATATCCTGGTCCAGGACTATTCCGCATTCCAGGCATCAGCTCTAACCCCCTGTAAATTCGGTAAACGCGTTTGTGGTTGAAAGGAAGCCTTGCACATTCGCGTAGATACAAAAACACAAACCAAATCCCCAGGTGCTGTTAGCATAGGTAAGTCGCAACTGCCAATCGGCAATCAGCGCGTTGTCGTTGGACACACATTTTCTAGGAAATTTCGGTCACAATAGGCAGGTGATCGGATGCAATCCGGCTTTTTGTCGTCTTAATAACGTTCGATAGAGCGATCCTCTCACTGATGTACCCAAATGCGATCAAGGGCAAATACTGGCCAACCCGCAGGGAATGTTGCTCTTGCATGTCCTATTTGAAAGTAGGACCTCAACCAGCGCAGGGGCGCCCCAAGGTAAACCACTCATTCAGATCGCCCATCAGAACTGTGCGAGAATATTCGCTCAATGTTATCAATTGAAGTAAGTGTTTAACCTGCTGCCGTCTTTCATAAGGACTGAGCCCCAGGTGCGTCGCTAGCAACCGCCATTTCTGCCCACGAAATTCAAAGACAGGCTCAATCACTCCACGAGGTTCTCCTTCGGGTGAGAGATATCATGCAGTTTAACCTCGCATATTTCACAGCGTGTCAACATCGCGCTGCCATACACGATTTCCCCCCCTCATTCTGAATGTCGGTCCGAAGATCAATTGATAACTATTGGCTTCGGCAAAATCTCCTAGAATCATTTTACCCTCCCTGGCAATTGAAGAAGCTTCCTGCAAAGCAACGACGTCAGCGCTGATATCCTTCACGACTCTCAGTGCTTCAAACGGATCATGTTTCCCATTCCGCGTTACAAACCATGAACATTGTAACTGGTCATCCTAAGTGAGGATTGCATATCAGGAAAGGCTAGAGACGATTATTAAACTTTAATAGCCAGTGTCGCATCGCGACGGTGACGACTCCCAATGCGGCAAGAAGAAGTCCCACAAGGAGCAGGTGATAGGCACTGGGTTCTGAAGCGGCTCGAATCACACCATCTGTGAGTATAGCCAATGCGACCGTTCCGGGAATCAACCCGATCAATGATCCCAGAGTAAAATCCCGCAGGTTGATGTGCGAAGCACCAGCCACTATATTGATAATTACGAAAGGTGCTATGGGGATCAGTCGTACAATCGCCACATTCATAATGCCCTGTTTCGGTAGCCGTTTGCTGACCTGGTTCAGCTTTTTCTCCTGCTATTTTACGAATAATTTCCTGGCCAAGTGATTGTCCCGCGACATAGCCCAACACTGCGCCAGATACGGAGCCAAGTACGCCATACGCAGCACCCTCTATACTACCAAACACCAGCATCGTTGCCACTATGAGCAAAGTAATGGGAATCGCGATCAGGCCACCGAATGTGACTGTCGCCACGGCAATCGCTGGCCCGTAAAGTGTTGAATTCAGCCCTTCCAATTCTTTGACCAGCTTGCCTACCTCGATCCACTCTGATAGAGGTGTCCAACGCCAAATCACGAACAGCGCTAACACAAAAAACAGTACAAGGCCGCCCAGCATGAATCTGCCCGCTGCCATTTTTCGCACCTCTTCCGGGACAAGTATCTCACGCAAACGTTCCGCATCCACTGGTGCTTCTGGATCAACCAGGGCCTTGTCCGGCACATTTCTTTTAACCTGCTCGGAAATCTCCGGATTAAGAGTTATCAAAGTCCGCTCCTCCGTAACTCTTCAATCACTTTGACCAACTCACCGTGTTTTTAAGCTTCCAGCTCCTTGGAATTCGCAGCAAGGTGTTCTGCAAGGAGGCGGTTGAGAAACGCACGGGCATGCTCTCGATTCTCTTTAGAATCAGTCACCAGCGTCAAATCACACTCGGTATCCAGCCCCATGGAGCGATTGTTAAGATTAGACGAGCCAATGCGAACTATCTTGTTGTCGATAATCATCACTTGAATGTACGTTCAACGCATGATCTTCATCGGCATGCGGTATGCGCGGGTATAAGACGCGCAATCGGTCATGCCGATCGGCTTGGCGCAAGATATCTATCATGCGGCTACGAAGCACATCCATGGTGTACTGAGACAACTGCGTTATAAGGTGTAACGACTCAATATACTTGGCCCAGAGCTCTTCAATAAGAACTCTTCAGTGCTTTACCAACCTTGTCGGCTGTCAAATACTGATTTTCTATCA
>CALOEW010000063.1:0-94276 GCA_942492445.1 uncultured Gammaproteobacteria bacterium | reverse complement strand
TCGAAACGGCTTCGGCTCTTCCCATTGAAATCTGTTATGCGGCACGTAACTTTTTCACTTTGATATCAATGCCTGAATTCATGGCTTGCCAAAGATCGTACTGTTGCTGTTGGTTCAGCCAACTTTCCGGCGAAGTATCGAAAGCCTTGGAAAGCCTTAAAGCCATTTCAGGGCTTATGCCTGCACGCCCATTTAAAATGGAAGAGAGGGTCTTGCGACTTACTCCTAAAGCTTCAGCAGCATCAGTGACAGATAGACCTAAAGGTTCCAAGCAGAACTCTCTAAGAATCTCGCCCGGGTGTGGTGGATTGTGCATCTGTACAGACATGGCTAGTGATAATCCTCGTAGTCCACTTCGACAGCATCTGGGCCATCGAACATAAATGTAATTCGCCAGTTGCCAGTTACCCTGACAGACCAGCGTCCACGACTCTTACCTTTCAATTGGTGGAGATATAGGCCTGGAAGGTCCATATCTCGCGGGCTTGTTGCTGCATTCAATCGACCAAGGATCAGCCTAATACGCTTCTCCTGGTTGGCTTTTATGCCAGCCTTTGTGCCTTTCAAAAAGTAGCGCTCAAGCCCTTTATGTTTGAAATTCTGAATCACCTTAGCAGCGTAACCTGTTACGTTACAGGTGGCAATTGCTGACGCCGTCCCATTGAACTAATTACTTGCCCCTAACTCAGATGTACGAATACCTCAGGATGTTGCTCCGCTATGCGCAATAGTGCAACAGCGGGGCCCTGGGGCCTCCGTCGACCCTGCTCCCAATCTTGCAAGGTTCGTGTGCTTACGCCCAATAATCCAGCGAAAGCAGATTGAGAGAGTTTAAGTTTTTCTCGGATAATCTTAGGCTCGGAGGGCTCAGATAGCTCTGTAGTTCGAAGTTTAAGATTTCCTTTCTTAAAGTTTTGAATTTCGTCAAAGCCTTCAAGAATTTCTTTGCCCAAATCACGATTTCGCACGATTAACTGCCTCCCAAATTCGTTTCAAGTCAGGACCTGAAATAGTGGCTCTCTCGGACTTTGCGTAGATCGTCAACATCCAGATTTCAGATTCAGATTTTTCCCAATAATAGATAACTCGAATGCCGCCACTTTTGCCCCCACCGTCACGAGACCATCTGACTTTTCGAACACCACCTGAGCCGCGGATTATGTCCCCAGCGTCAGGCTTTTGGATCAAATAGGCTTGTATGCCACGATATTCGTCATCAGACAGGTAATTAGACAGGAGCTTGGTAAATAGCCGCGTTTCAATGAATATCATAAATTGCCATTATACGGCAATGCCGTAGTTTGGCAAGGGATTCGATCGGGGCGATTAACGAGGCTGTAGAAAAACGAATACGCCAATTTTAAGTTGATGGAATGACAAAATTTCGCGATGCCCTTTCTGGACCCTATTCAGAATTGGAACTTTGTTTGATGGGCTTCGTGGATTGCGAGTATATTAGTGAGATGCGATTTTTGCGCGATCGCAGTCTAGTTGGTGTCCCCGGAGAATTTCATATCAGTGACACTATTATGGTTACTGGCTCTATGATAGAAGAAGTATACGGTGAGAGATCGCCAAGTGTAGACCAGAGTCAGAAAGAATTCGATTTGATTTGCCTCATAATTTCGGACCCTGAACACGGCCTGTTAAACTTGGCGGAAATCTCTTATATGGATAAGACATGCAAATACTTTGGTGAGTCCCATAATGGGCGAGTAACCACAGATAGGAACGGGCAGGTCTTAACGTGGACTACTCCATCCTTTTCAGCCGCTACGTTAGGATACGGAAAACTTAATACCAAAGTTTCAGCGCTACCTTGATCACAAACACTCCAACCTCAGTTTTTTGTTTACTTTTGGAATACGCTCCTAGGATAAACCACTCACAATTACAATCCCATCTTGTGGGATCATTTTCCGCTGCAAATCAACAGAAGAGTGCATCCTACACCCCAAAAACAGCGGGGGTCAAAACTGCATTGTGCTTGTGTTGATTTGGAGTAATTAATATAGGGGAGGCTACGTTCGTTTGATCTGTAGCCTATGTGTAGCCTAAACCAAAGCTTGGGGAAAGCGCGCAAGAGGATTGCAGATAACTATTTGATTTCTGTATATTTATTGGCTGCCCAACCTGGACTCGAACCAGGAACCAAGTGATTAACAGTCACCTACTCTACCATTGAGCTATTGGGCAGCAGTGCTCCGACTGTCCAGCCGAAAACGCGCGTATACTAATGACAATTCACGGCGGGGTCAACAGTGCCGGCCCATCCGTCGCGTTGCGTGGTAGTATAGCCGGTTTGCGTCCTTGTCACTAGGTTTGCAGGTCAATCCTTCCCTCTCCAGAACCCTGATGAACAATCCATTCAAGCTACACGCCAATTTCGAGCCCGCCGGCGATCAACCGCGCGCCATAGAGCAGCTGGTCGAGGGGCTCGAGGCCGGGCTGCACGCACAGACCCTGCTGGGTGTAACCGGGTCAGGCAAAACCTACACCATCGCCAATGTCATAGAAAGAACCCAGCGGCCGACGCTGGTCATGGCCCACAACAAGACCTTGGCCGCCCAGCTGTACGGGGAATTCGCCGAGTTTTTCCCGGACAATGCGGTGGAATATTTCGTTTCCTATTACGACTACTACCAGCCGGAGGCCTACGTCCCTTCCTCCGACCTGTACATTGAAAAAGACGCCTCCATCAATGACCACATCGAACAGATGCGCCTGTCCGCCACCAAGGCCCTTCTGGAACGCCGGGACGTGATCGTGGTGGCTACGGTTTCGGCTATTTACGGCCTGGGCGATCCCTCCGCCTACCTGAAAATGGTCGTGCACCTGGACCGGGGCGACAAAATGGATCAGCGCTATCTGCTGAAACGTCTCGCCGACCTGCAGTACACCCGCAATGACGTGGAGTTGCACCGTGCCACATTCCGCGTGCGCGGAGACGTTATCGATATCTATCCGGCAGAATCCGAGCGGCATGCCATACGCATCGAACTGTTTGATGACGAGATTGAAAACCTGTCCTACTTCGACCCCCTGACCGGTGAAGCGATCAAACGGGTGCCGCGCCTGACGGTGTTTCCCAAGTCCCATTACGTGACACCGCGCGAAACAATGCTGAACGCCGTGGATCATATCAAGCTGGAACTGAATCAACGCCTGCAGCAGCTGGAGACCGGTCACAAACTGGTGGAAGCGCAGCGGCTGGCCCAGCGGACCCGCTTCGACCTGGAGATGATCCAGGAGCTGGGCTATTGCACGGGAATTGAAAATTACTCACGATACCTGTCCGGTCGTGCCCCGGGCCAGCCGCCGCCCACGCTCTATGACTACCTGCCGCCCGACTCACTGGTTGTGGCCGATGAATCCCATGTCACCATTCCGCAACTGGGCGCGATGTACAAGGGGGACCGGTCGCGAAAAGAAACCCTGGTAGAGTATGGATTCAGGCTGCCGTCGGCTCTCGATAACCGGCCCCTGCGGTTTGAGGAGTGGGAGGCATTGACGCCCCAGATCGTGTTTGTGTCAGCTACGCCCGGCCCCTACGAAGCAGCCCACGAAGGGCAGCGCGTGCGCCAGGTTGTGCGTCCGACCGGCCTGGTGGATCCGCAGCTGGAGGTCAGGCCGGCATCCAGCCAGGTTGATGACCTGCTGTCGGAAGTGAATCGCGTGGTTACCCGGCAGGAACGGGTTCTGGTTACCGTGCTGACCAAACGCATGGCGGAAGACCTGACGGATTACCTGGCGGAGCACGGGGTTCGCGTACGCTACCTGCATTCCGATATCGACACGGTGGAAAGGGCGGAAATAATCCGCGATCTGCGGCTCGGTAAATTCGATGTCCTGGTGGGGATAAACCTGTTGCGGGAGGGGCTCGATCTCCCCGAGGTCTCCCTGGTTGCCATTCTCGATGCCGACAAGGAGGGGTTTCTGCGCTCGGAAAGTTCGCTGATCCAGACCATAGGCCGGGCCGCCAGAAATATTAACGGCAGAGCCATACTGTATGCCGACACCATTACCGGTTCCATGCGCCGGGCAATGGACGAATCCAACAACCGTCGTGATACCCAGCTGGCATTCAACAAGGAGCACGGCATCACACCAGCCGGGATTATCAAGCGCGTCAAGGACGTGATGGAAGGCGCCTATACAGCACCCGGTGCTGCTCGCAGCCAGAAAATGCAGCGCGCGGCGGCGGGAAAGTCCGGTTCCTACGCGGCTGCCAGGTTCAAGGATCCGGTCGAACTCAGCAAGGAGATTGACCGCCTCGAAGCGGAAATGTTCGAGCAGGCACGCAATCTCGCATTTGAAGAGGCGGCCCGAACCCGGGATCAGATTGCCGAACTGAAAGAAATCCTTCTGCGGGGCAGTTGAAGGGCCGTATAAACACGCACAAAGCCATCGACACCCGGCAGTCCGATCCCCTATAATCGCCAGTCCTTCTGGATGCCGGATACGTAGGCGCGTAGCTCAGTTGGTTAGAGCGCTACCTTGACATGGTAGAGGTCACCAGTTCGAATCTGGTCGTGCCTACCAGTTCAGAGGATGGAAGGCAGATTAAAGAATTAAAGAAAGCAGATTAAAGAAAGCACAGTATTAACGACAGAAGACAGAAGGTAGCCCATTGAAGGCAGCGGCTTTCAACTCTCACCAGCCGCACAGCAGTCGGTGGGTCGAACAGGGCAGCGTGTCCGGAAGCCTGCATTGAAAGTGCCAGGGTAAATTCGCCAGATGCGAACGTCACAGGGCAGACCCGACCGGGTCTGTCGTTATTTTGGGTACCCTGATTTTCTCTCTGGGACATAGCAAAGCTGACTCGCAGTTGACAGACCATGCCACAGATAACTTTACCAGACGGTAGCAGCCGCAACTTCGAAGAGGCGGTCACCGTTTCCGAAATTGCCGAATCCATCGGTGCGGGGCTGGCCCGGGCGGCATTGGCCGGGCGCGTGAATGGCACCCTGGTTGATACATCCTTTCTGGTAGAAGAAAACGCCGAGGTGGCCATCATCACCGAGCGCGACAACGACGGCCTGGAGGTTCTGAGGCATTCCTGCGCCCACCTGATGGCCCAGGCGGTGCAACGACTGTTCCCCCGGGCCCAGGTCACCATCGGGCCGGTGATCGAGGATGGGTTTTTCTACGACTTCGCCTTCGAGCGGCCGTTCACCCCCGAAGACCTGGCCGCCATTGAAAAAACCATGCAGGAAATCGTCCGGGAGGATCTGCCGGTGCAACGCTCGACCCTGAGCCGCGACCAGGCGGTGGACATGTTCCGGGACATGGGCGAAAACTACAAGGTGGAAATCATCGAGTCTATTCCCGGTGACGAGGAGCTGTCCTTTTACCGGCAGGGGGAATTCATCGATCTTTGTCGCGGGCCGCATGTGCCCAGCACGGGCAAATTCAAGGCATTCAAGGTGACTTCGGTGGCCGGCGCCTACTGGCGGGGCAATTCCGATAATGAAATGCTGCAGCGGATTTACGGGACTGCCTGGGGCTCCAAGCAGGACCTGAAGCAGTACCTGCAGCGCCTCGAAGAGGCGGAAAAACGCGACCACCGGAAACTGGGCAAACAGCTGAGCCTGTTTCATTTCCAGGAAGAGGCGCCGGGTATGGCGTTCTGGCATCCGCGCGGCTGGACCATCTATCAGGTCATTCAGAGTTACATGAAGAAAGTCCAGGATGCCAATGACTACAAGGAGATCCGTACCCCGCAGCTGGTAGACTACAGCCTGTGGGAGAAATCGGGCCATGCCTCCAAGTTTGCGGAGGAGATGTTCAGCGTAGAATCTGATAGCCGGATGTACGCTATCAAGCCGATGAACTGCCCCTGTCACATCCAGGTTTTCAATCAGGGGCTGAAGAGTTATCGAGACCTGCCGTTGCGGCTGGCGGAGTTCGGTTCCTGTCACCGTTACGAGCCATCGGGCAGCATGCACGGCTTGATGCGGGTGCGCAGTTTTGTGCAGGACGACGGCCACATTTTCTGCAGCGAAGAACAGATTCAGCAGGAAGTGTCCGAGTTTATGAACCTGCTGTTTGCAGTGTACCGGGATTTCGGTTTCAACGATGTAATCCTGCGTCTGTCGACCCGTCCGGAAAAGCGGGTTGGTGCTGATGAATTGTGGGATCGGGCCGAGGAATCCCTGAAACAGGCCCTCGTAAACACCGGTCTTCGCTGGGAGCTGACACCGGGTGAGGGTGCATTCTATGGGCCCAAGATCGAATTTTCACTGAAGGATTGCATGGGCCGGGTGCAGCAGTGCGGCACTATCCAGGTGGATTTCTTCCTGCCCGAGCGGCTGGGGGCACAGTACGTGGCCGAAGACAGCAGCCGTCGCACACCGGTGATGCTGCACCGGGCGATTCTCGGGTCCTTCGAACGCTTTATCGGCGTTCTGATCGAACATTACGCCGGTGCCATGCCCGCCTGGCTGGCGCCTGAACAGGCGGTAGTCATGAATATCACCGACAGGCAGGCTGCCTATTGTGAAGAGATTAAAGAATCCTTGAAAAATAAAGGGTTTAGAGCCATCTCAGACTTGAGAAATGAGAAGATCGGCTTTAAAATCCGCGAGCACACATTACAGAAGGTCCCGTACCTGATTGTGGTAGGTGACAAGGAGGTCGAGTCCGGCACCCTGGCGGTGCGATCACTTTCCGGAGAAGACCTGGGGGTGATGAGCCTGGATGCATTCAGCAATCTGCTGGAAGCCGATATTGCAGGGTTCGGACGCCAGAACGCCAGGGCAGGGGGCCAGTGATCCCGGTCCGCGTGGCAGTTGGGTTAATGCCGCTCTGGAAACAAACAGTCAGGTACACGGTCAGAATTGGGAACAACATAAGGAGAACAAGCGCTTGCGCCAGTTATGAGAGGTAGTTCAAAGAAGCCCGTCATCAATGAAAACATAGAAGCCGATCAGGTGCGACTGATTGGAGCCGACGGCGAACAGGTAGGTATCGTACCCATAGAGGAAGCCAGGGGCGTTGCAGCCGAAGCAAAGCTTGATCTGGTGATGATTTCGCCGGATGCGGAACCGCCGGTTTGCAAAGTCATGGATTACGGCAAATACCTGTTCGACCTTAAAAAGCAGAAAACAGCAAACAAAAAGAAGCAGCGCAGGACGCATGTAAAGGAAATCAAGTTTCGCCCAGGGACGGAAGAAGGGGATTATCAGGTAAAACTACGCAACCTGATACGTTTCCTTGAAGATGGGGACAAGGCCAAGGTATCGCTCAGATTCCGCGGCCGGGAAATGGCCCATCAACATCTTGGCCAGGAGCTGGTCGACCGGATCAAAGAGGATCTGGTTGAGTACGGCACCGTGGAACAGGAACCCAAGATGGAAGGCCGGCAGATAGTAATGATACTGACGCCGACCAAGAAGAGAAGCTGATCAGCTAGCAACTCCCTCACCGGAAACTAGTTTATGGCGGCCTGGTGCCGCCGACGGCTTGTGTAATTCAATCAAAAGTGAGCCCGGCAAAATGCCGCCTCACAAATGCGGAGTAGTAAAATGAGTAAGTTGAAAACTCACAGCGGTGCGTCGAAACGGTTCAAGAAAACCGCTTCGGGCTATAAACGTAAAAGTGCTTACAAGAGCCATATCCTCACCAAGATGACGACCAAGCGCAAGCGTCAGCTGCGCGGTACGTCATTGGTTAACCCATCCGATGTCCCGGCTGTCAAGCGCATGCTGCGCGACGCCTGAGCAACACTTTCTAACGAGGATTAAATCATGGCTCGAGTAAAGCGAGGCGTTGTCGCCAATCGCCGTCATAAAAAAGTTTTGAAGCAGGCCAAGGGCTACTACGGTGCCCGAAGCCGGGTTTACCGCGTCGCCAAGCAGGCAGTGACCAAGGCCGGTCAATATGCCTATCGGGACAGGCGGGCCAAGAAACGGGTGTTCCGCGCCCTGTGGATTACCCGGATCAACGCCCAGGCCAGAGAAAACGGGCTGTCCTACAGCCAGCTTATTGCCGGCCTGAAGAACGCCAATATCGAAATAGATCGTCGGGTACTGGCGGATCTGGCGGTTCACGACAAGTCGGCATTCGCAGCGATCGTGGATCAGGCCAGGGCCGGTCTGACTGCCTGATCTGCCGGAGAAGCAACTCACCTGCATGGTAGATACCGGATCCCTTCTCGCCGAAGCACTCAAGGCTATCGACACCTCCAGTGACGAGAAATCACTGGAGGCGCTTCGTGTGCATTACCTGGGTAAAAAAGGCAGCCTGACAGCGCTGTTGAAAAGCCTGGGGCAGTTGCCGGCCGAGGAGCGCCCGGCTGCCGGGGAAAGTATCAACAAGGCCAAGCGCCAGGTTCAGGATGCCCTGGAAGCGCGCCGACAGTCGCTGGCAGCATCGCTGCTGGATACCCAGTTGGCCGAAGAAACCCTTGATGTAACGCTGCCCGGGCGACGACAGTCCCAGGGTGGGCTGCATCCGGTCACCATGACCATCGATCGCATCACTGCCATCTTCGAATCGGCCGGTTACGATGTGGCGGAAGGGCCCGAGATCGAAGACGATTATCACAACTTCGAGGCGCTGAACATTCCTGGCCACCACCCGGCGCGGGCCATGCATGACACTTTCTATATCAATCCGGGCACGGTGTTGAGAACCCACACTTCGCCGGTGCAGGTGCGGGTAATGGAAAATGGCCGCCCGCCGTTTCGGATGATCTGCCCGGGAAGGGTCTACCGCTGTGATTCCGATCTGACCCACACGCCCATGTTTCACCAGGTTGAAGGGTTGCTGATCGACGAGAAAGTCAGCTTCGCCGATCTCAAAGGGACGGTAACGGAATTTCTCAGGGCGTTCTTCGAGGCTGACATGGCGGTCCGTTTCCGGCCGTCCTATTTTCCGTTCACGGAGCCCTCGGCTGAAGTGGATATGGGGTGTGTGAGTTGCTCTCAGCAGGGGTGCAGAATCTGCAGTCACACCGGTTGGCTGGAGATCATGGGTTGTGGAATGGTCCATCCAAAAGTTCTGGAAATGTCCGGTGTCGACACAGACAGGTACAACGGCTTCGCTTTCGGAATCGGCATCGAACGAATGGCCATGTTGCGCTACGGCGTGGGCGACTTGCGGATGTTCTTCGAAAACGACTTGCGCTTTCTGAAACAGTTCAGGTAAGGAAGTCGACAATGAAATTCAGTGAACATTGGGTGCGGGAGTGGGTCGATCCTGCGGTTGATACCGGTGAGCTGATCGAACAGCTCACCATGGCCGGCCTTGAAGTGGACAGCGTCTCCGGAGTCAGTAACACATCGACCGGCGTCGTGGTTGGCGAGGTGTTGAGCGTCGAACCACATCCGGATGCGGATCGACTGAGGGTCTGCCGTGTCGGCGACGGAGAAGGTGAGTTTCAGGTAGTCTGCGGCGCGCCGAATGTGCAGGCCGGCATGAAGGTACCGTTTGCGCGAGTCGGTGCCCGAATCGAATCTTCCCGGTCGGACAAGCCTCTCGTGATCAGCAAGGCCAGACTGCGGGGCATTGAATCCGCCGGAATGTTGTGTTCGGCGCAGGAGCTGGGTCTGGCAGAGTCCTCCGAGGGGCTGCTGGCGTTGCCCGGCGACGCGCCGGTTGGCAGTGACGTGCGGGTCTATCTGGATCTGGACGATAGCAGCATCGAACTGGACCTGACGCCCAATCGTGGCGATTGCCTCAGTATTTCAGGGCTGGCCAGGGAGATCGGCGTGCTGAACGAGGTGGAGGTGCGCGTTCCCGACGTGGCTCCAGTGCCAGCGTCCCACCAGGCCACCTTTCCTGTCACCCTGAGTGCGGCCGACGCCTGTCCCCGCTACCTGGGGCGCGTAATCCGCGGCATCAATCCCGGCGCCAGGACACCGCTGTGGATGCAGGAGAAACTGCGCCGCTGTGGAGTGCGAAGTATCGACCCGGTCGTGGATGTGACCAATTTTGTGCTGCTGGAACTGGGGCAGCCCATGCACGCCTTCGACCTTGCCCGTCTTGAAGGCGCTATCGACGTACGCCTGGCGCGCGCGGGAGAAAAACTGACGTTGCTGGACGGCAAGGAGGTACCCCTGAACGGGGATACGCTGGTTATTGCCGATGAGTCCGGGCCGGTGGCCATGGCGGGCATCATGGGAGGGCTCGAAACTGCCGTCAGTGCGGGGACTCGAGACGTTTTTCTTGAATGCGCGTATTTTTCGCCGCTGGCCGTTGCCGGCCGGGCGCGTTCCTATGGATTGCACACCGACGCTTCCCATCGTTATGAGCGTGGCGTGGATTATCAGCTGCAGTACCGTGCCACCGAGCGGGCGACCCAATTGTTACTGGATATCGTGGGCGGCGAAGCCGGCCCGGTTCAGGAGGCCCTCGGCAACCTGCCGAAGCCGGTCTCGGTCGCTCTGAATTACGAGTCGGTGCCCCGTTACCTGGGGGTGGACATCGACACGTCTCGAATCCGATCCATCCTGTCCGGGCTGGGTCTGGAGCCGGTAGAAGAATCGCAGACCGGCCTGACACTTTCGGTGCCATCCTTCCGCTTCGATATCGAACTCGAAGCCGACCTGATCGAAGAGTTGGCCAGGGTTTACGGCTACAACAATATTCCTCCTGGCGGAGGCATGGGACGCCAGAGTCTGAATGCCCGCCAGGAAGGTGTTCTCACGGCCGCTCGCCTGAAACAGCATCTGGTAAGCCTGGGATACCAGGAGGTCATCACCTACAGCTTCATTGATCCGAAGCTTTCATCCCTGATCGGAGGTGAGAATACTGCCCCGGTTCAGCTTCAGAATCCGATTTCAGCCGAAATGTCGGTAATGCGCCCGAGCCTGATTCCGGGCCTGGTGGCCACCCTCAAGTACAACGAGAATCGCCAGCAGGAGCGCATGCGGCTGTTCGAGACCGGACTGGTGTTCGCGGCGAGGGATGACGGGTTTTCTCAGCCCAGCCACATTGCCGGCCTGCTCAGCGGCCGACGGGTTCCAATAAACTGGAGTAATTCCAATGAGTTGGTTGACTTTTTTGATGCTAAGGGTGATGTGGAGACCTTGTTGTCTCTGAGCGGCCGTCAGGATCAGTTCGGCTTTGTTCCGGGCCGGCACCCGGCCATGCACGACGGGCAGTGTGCTGAGATCCGGCACCAGGGTCGGGTCATCGGTCACATCGGCGTTGTGCACCCTTCGATCAGGCGGGATCTGGATCTGACCGGGAACGTCGTTGTTTTTGAGCTGGAAATGCAGGTTTTACTGGATCGTCGGATTCCGGCTGCTACGCCACTTTCCAGGTTCCCGGAAGTGAGTCGCGATCTGGCAATTTTGGTCAATAATGCGACCTCGGCCGCAGATATTCTTGCCTCAGTGCGTGAAAATGCCGGAGAATTCCTGACTGACCTTAGATTATTCGATGTATATCAAGGGGATGCGGTCGAAGTTGGTAAAAAAAGTCTTGCCTTGGGCTTGACGTGGCAGCATCCTTCGCGCACTCTTAACGACGACGAGATCAACGAGATAATTTCTTGTTGTATCAAGGCTCTAGAAGAAAACTTCGAAGCAGGACTGAGAAACTAGCTGGGTGTGTAACTATGGCGGAAGGCGCGCTGACCAAAGCCGAGATGGCAGAACGGTTGTTTGATGATCTGGGCTTGAACAAGAGAGAGGCCAAGGAACTGGTAGAGCAGTTTTTCGAGGAGATCCGTCTTTCGCTTGAGCACAATGAGCAGGTAAAGCTGTCCGGGTACGGTAATTTCGATCTGCGGGACAAGAAGCAGCGTCCCGGCCGTAACCCCAAGACTGGCGAAGAGATTCCAATTCAGGCGCGTCGCGTCGTAACCTTTCGTCCGGGCCAGAAGTTGAAGGCAAGGGTAGAGAAATATGCTGGAAGTAAAGAATAACGATCAGTTACCTCCGATCCCGCCAAAGCGGTATTTTACCATCGGCGAGGTCGGCGAGCTGTGTGACGTCAAGCCACATGTGCTGCGTTACTGGGAGCAGGAGTTTCCCCAGCTCAAGCCGGTGAAGCGCCGCGGTAACCGTCGTTACTATCAAAGACAGGACGTCATCCTAATCCGGCAGATCAAGTCGCTGCTGTACGAGGAAGGTTTCACCATCGGGGGAGCCCGTCAGAAACTGAGTGGCAAGGAAAAGGAAGAGGATTCCTCCAGGCACGCCGTCGATGCCGGCGAATTGAAAATTGTCATCAAGGAACTGGAAAGCCTGATAGCCAGTCTGTGACGTAATTCCCACACCCTGGTGTACCTCACCTTTTAAGTCGGCAGCTTACTTCGGCGATTTGCCTGATTGTTCTCAGCCTGCCAGAGGTTGGCGTCGCCGGTCAGATTCCAGTTCGATCCGTTCCCCGGCCACCGGTTTTGTTGCGCTCCTCTGGCCTGGGACTTCCCAATTCGGTTACTGAAACGTCTTTCCTGAATCCCAGACTCTGGTACAATGCCACTCCTGTTTCGGGGCGTAGCGCAGTCTGGTAGCGCACTTGACTGGGGGTCAAGTGGTCGTGGGTTCAAATCCCGCCGTCCCGACCAATCACCCCTACACCAACTTCAGAGAAAGTTCATAACAGTTTGTATATAAGGACTTTATCTCTATACACCCTTCCAAAGTCATCCATTAAAGACCAGGTGCATGCCCAGCAAGTCGGAGAGTTACCGAGTGCGCACCCTTCGTATTTTGGAAAAAGACCTGTTCCCTCAATTGGGCAATCGTCCCATTGCCGCAATTACCGCACTCGAATTGTTGGCTGTAGGCGCTGTATAGACGCCCGAGTTGCTGTAGATATTACGCACTGCGCGAAGCAAACTACCGGGTAAAGAGACTGGAAGTGGCACGTCGAAGTTCTGTTCGACAGGGCGTCACTGTCAGCGTAGATAAGCGCGCGGCGGATTTCTTAACTTAGTCGGCAATCTGGACGCTTTGGGGAGGGTGGTTGGTTCGAAGCCTGGTGCTCATATCTTGAAATACCTTTATTAATCCACAATTGCGCAGCATTCAACTGATCACCGAGAACCAATCGAAGTGTGTGGTACTGAGCCATATTGGGAATCTACAGGCGTTGGATTATCTGTCTTCACGATCAAACCGAGTGGTTGCCAGCATTGGACTCTGTTGAGCGAATTGTTCAGGGGTCGACCAGATTTCTCACGGCGTCCTCATAAATACGCCGGCCAATATCAATCTCATCTTCAGAATCATTGAGGTTGTCTGTATATCTTTGCACCAGCGTCGGCGAGTACCACCCTTGCGGGCCGCGCCTGAATTCCGCAGTATACCGCTCTAATTCGGCAATATTAGTCGCCATGGTTCTGAATTGGGTGGCTATACTTCCAGGGTTCTGGTTGGCAAGGTCTGCGCCAAGAATTCCAGCCGCTAAAATCTCCCTGCTGGAAGGAGCCAGACATCACCGGGTAAACGAATCCAGTGGCTATCGCACGCGGCTTTTTTCAATTATTCAGGAAATCTCTGGGGAACCTCTGATTAATAATGGAATCCAGAATAATTCCATGATTAATCAGAGGTTCCTTAATTTTGTCATCTTGTTACAAAAGCGGGCCGAGCGATGGATATCCGCTACAATGGAAGTTTTTGTCGCATCCTGACACAGGGTTGGGCGTTTCAGGTAGGTTCCTTATGCTGCGTAGATCTATTTTATCCCACGGGGTAACGGTTCTTTTCGTTCTCCTGGCCGGATTCAGTTCCGCCACTTTGGGCCAGGAAACCAGTGGCGACAACTCAACCGTGATTTACCCGGCCGACTACTTTGCCGAGTATGCACCCATTACTGCCCAGGACATGCTGGATCGCATACCGGGACAGGTTTCGGATTCTCCAGGCGGGCGCGGGGGAGGTCCCCCCGGCGGAGGGAATCCATCGGCTGGGGGTCGTGGGCTGGGTGCTGGTGGTGGAAATGAGGTTCTGGTCAATGGCAAGCGTACCGCCGGGAAAAGCAACCAGACAAGTGACCTGCTGCGTCGCATTTCCGCCAGCCAGGTTCGGGAGATTCAGATCATCCGTGGCACATCGGGTGAGTTAGATGTGCGCGGCAGTAGCCAGGTAGTGAATATCGTTCTACTTGAGGAGCTGCCAACCAACACTATCGCGTACCAGGCTTCGGTTACTCATTTCTCCGATAATACAGTGAAGCCTGGTGGGTCGCTGTCCCTGAGCGGGCAGCGGGGTCCGCTGACCTACCAGTTGAGCGGTGCAGCAGACTATCGGTACAACTACGCGGTTACCGGGGAAAGGAGTATTCTTGGTGACTATTCCCCCAACGACCTGATCCGGGAAGATCGAATCAGCGATTTTTTCAACCGGGAACTCAGCGCAAATCTGGCCTACGAGATCGGGGAGCGTAGCAGCGTGCGATTCAATGCCCAGATCGGAAAAAACGACATGCCTACCGATGTCATGCGCTACACTACGGATCTGACCACCACTCCCAACGGACTTACCATCGAGAGGGAAGACCGACCTGGGGACCGGGACAGCTGGGAAGTGGGTGGTGATTACGAGCTGGGATTCGTCAATGGCAGCCGCTTCAAGGTCCTTGCCATAGCCAATCAAAGCGAGAATCTGTCCATCCGGGAACGCTACGAGTACCAGGAAGATCTTAGGCAGGAAAAAAATCTTTTCCTCAGCATCGATGCGGTGACGAATGAGCGAATCGTAAGGAGCTCGTATACTTTCGATCTGGTCGACAATCAGAGCGTGGAGCTGGGAATGGAGCGCGCCCAGACCACCTTGGACTCCAGACTTCTTCTGGGCCTGCAGACTTCCGGTACTGCGTCGGATGCCGTGGGCGGACTGGTTCCCCAGAAAGTCAACAACGCCAATTCCACCGTCGAGGAGATTCGCTACGAACCATTCATCATCCACAACTGGACGATCAATCCCCGGATGACCCTGGAGAGCACTCTGCTGTATGAAGTCTCCGAGATTACCCAGACCGGGGACGTGCACAACCAGCGCGACTTTGATTTTATCAAGCCCAAGCTGGATTATCGTTTTGATGTGACGCCGACCTGGCAATTGCGCGGAACCATCGAAAAGGTCGTTGACCAGCTCAGTTTTTCAGATTTCGTGGCCTCGAATGACGAGCAGGACAATGACGCCAATACGATGGCGGGTAACGCGCAACTCCGACAACAGTGGAGCTGGCGTTATACCTTTAACAGCGAATATCGACTGCCCAATGACGTTGGTGTACTGAATGCGGAATTCTTCTATATTGACCAGCGCGACGTTATCGAAAGAATGGACGCGTCACCCAACGAAAACACGCTGATATCGGTGAACGGCAATATTGGCAATGGCTGGGAATACGGCACCAACCTCAGTGCCAGTATGCGGATGTCGATGATCGGAATGCCCAATGTGCTGTTTACCTACACCCTCAACCTTCAGGACTCGGAGATTACGGATCCATTTCTAAATATTAAACGAAGATTCCAGAATTATCAACGTGGTCGTTCCAACTACATTTTCCGCCATGATTTACCCAGCTTGCGAATGAACTGGGGCATGCAGATATTCGATCGCATCGATAACGGTCTGGAACGTTATGATATTGATGACAAGGAGACTACAGTGGGAGACCCACTGGTAAATCTGTTTGTGGAATACGTTTCGCAGATGGGGATCACTTATCGGTTTGACGGCGGTGCGCTCACCAATGGTGCTCAATGCCGTGATCGCTTTCGGTATGTGGGCCACATCAGAAACGATATCCTGAAAGAAGTGGAGCACCAATGCACCCGGACCGGCTCTAGGGCAAGCCTGCGGATCAGCGGAACTTTTTAGAATCTCCAGTTTCCTAATCCCTGTTTTTCCGGCCCAGTTCGGCCCGATACGGCGCTGCCGAGGGGATATCTGGATAACCGCCAGGCTTCCAACCGGAGATAGTGAACTTCCTCCCCATTCACAAATTCTAGGGAACCTCTGATTAAGTCCCCTAGTATAATCACGTGGCCATCAACTACATTAACAACAAAATCGAAACCAGGCACCCACCTTTTCCAACCGTTGGAAAGATTGATGCCCTTGATTTGCTTGTAACATGGTTGAGTAGTATTTCAAAACGACGAACCAGGCTCCTGTAGGAAGGTATGTAAAGAGATGCCCGTTGCCTAGTACTCAGCTGCTGGTCAAACCGGCGGCCAAAGGCTTTCTGTGGCTTAGAGGACTAAATAAGCTATCTCCGGACCTTGATTGTGTCCGGCTTCGTGAGCGGTGAGCCCGTTGAAGCCCGTTAACCAGCCAAATTTCCGAGGAAACCGATGACTTCTGCGCTTCAATGCGCCGTCAACACCCCTTCATTGCTGAATGAGTTCAGCTGGGGATGCCACCAGGCCGCAGGCTGCCCGGCCACCGTTCCAGCCCCCAATCACAGATTAGAGCGTTCCGGTCACGATGCCCAGCACTTTGCCAATCAATTCCGGGTAGGCTGTAAACAGGAAGCGCAGCGGAAACGGGACCGTCAACACCCACTGGCGAATGGGCCTGGCTGGCAGCACCTCATCCACCAGCAGGGCGGCGCTTGCCACCATACGTCTTGCGCCGCAGCTGGGGCAGAAGCCTCTCCGCTTGCAGGAAAAGGCCAACAGCTTCACAAATTGGCAGCTTTCACAACGCGCTCTCAGGAAGTCGTGTTCCAGGCGGTTGTACTTCAGGAAATCTGCGCACTCCTGCTGTACGTGCTCTGGAAGGTGTCAGTCTTTGGCTTTTAGATGCGTGAGGCAGGCCGGATACTACTGCTCGACGATTCGATAGAGCAGTGTGGTCTCGGCCTGATGGCGTTGATAGCGTGGCGGCGCGTCCGGTGTGGAGAATCCACCGGGTAAAGAGACTGGAAGTGGCACGTCGAAGTCCTTTGCGGCAGGGCGTCACTGTAAGCGCAGAGCAGCGCGCGGCTTAGGTGGCAATCCGGACGTCTTGGTAAGGGTGGTTGGTTCGAAGCCTGGAGCTGAAATCTTGAAATACCTTTATTAATCCGCAAGTGCGCAGCATTCAACTGATCGCCGAGAATCAATCAAAGTGTGTGGTACTGAGACATATTGGGAATCTACAAGCGTTCGATTATCTGTCTTCATGATCTATACGAGTGGTTGCCAGCATTGGACTCTGTTGACCCAATTGGAGTTTAAAAACGTATACAACTCTTATACCCGGCACGACAACCTTGATTGCGAGATGCTCGCGCGTGCTCAATAGGCCGACTCCAATTTCAATCCTGTAAAGGCTGCGAAATAATGTCATTGAAACTGACTATGTTTTACGACAGTTACTGTCCACTTTGTGTTGCCGAGGTAACTCAGCTGCAGGGACTTGATGCTGACAATGCTCTACAATTTGTGGATATCCATGCTGAAGATTTTTCCCGCGACTGGCCACAGATCGATCCGGACTCGGCAAATCGTGTGCTCCACGCTCAGCGTGCCGATGGGACCATGCTGTATGGGCTGGATGTTTCCGCGGAAGTCTGGGCGACAGTAGGCAGGCATCGCTGGCTGAAGTTGCTGCGCCTGCCGGTCGTGCGCTGGTTTACCGATGTCGGTTACCGGCTGTTTGCCCGGTATCGCTATTCGATCAGTTACTTGCTTACCGGGCAGCGTCGGTGCGAACTCTGCTCAGCTGATGGTGGCAGCTGCCCACCACGGAACAGCGCGGCAGCAAACGACCAGGCTTCCTGAATTGACATAAGCAGAGCTCTTATCTGCTGAGTTGTTGAAAGTGATCCACAGCCTGGTCCCATCACGTATTGCTACAACTACGTGCCAGTATTGGTTTCACAATCTTGCCAGCCCTGTGACGCAACTAATAAAAGGATTGGCTGGTCCTGCGATAGTCGAGTTTCAGCTGGATATCCTGAAACTCTTTCTTTTCAAAGGCCCCGAAGGAATCGTTTCAATTTTGGCTGCAACAGGTGGTGCGCCGCGACCGATACCTGTATTGAGTGCGAGGCCGCCTTCCTCCTTATCAGACTCAACCCTGTGGCACCCAACCCGCGTCCTTGACGGTTCGCAGGAGTACTCATTATGCAATTAGTAGAAAACCTTCCTTTTCAAAAAATACTCGTCGTTTCAATTCTGAGTCTGTCATCGATGGCATTAACTAATGCGGATACATCTAACAATGATGCTATCTACTATGATGCTGCCGGTCGTGTGCTTATTGTTGATTACGACGACGGAAGTGTGGTCAGCTACGAACACGTTTCAATTCGCTACCTGTTGGCAATAGATACAACACCCGCCAATCCCACTAAGGCTAATTCAGCCCCCGAGGTCGCGATAGTGGGTGGTAGTACAATTGTATCTGACACAGACGGCTATACTGGCGAAATCGTCAGTCTAAGCGCAACAGCAAAGGACACTGATGGCACCATAGCCAGCACTGAATGGCTGATTGGAAATGCTGTTGTTGCAAGCGGGCTGACCCCGGACATCCTTCTGCCTGATGGCCAGACAACCGTTACGTTCAAAGCGATCGATGATGACGGAGATATCTCTTCTGACGAGGTAACGATCACAGTTAATGCCCCTCCATTGGAGGAAGGCTGGCCGGCGCCTTATGGTGGAATAACCCCGGATGAATCGCTGGGGCTTGGGTTGAATAACATAGGTGCATTGAGCCCTCAGGATGGCCTGATTTATACCTGTTTGAGAATGCTGGTCGACGGCGAACAAAGTGCTTTCGAAGGTATCGAAAGATACGATATCGCTTTGGGAAGTATTTCCCGGGAAGAGGGCGCTGATTCGTGTTGTCAAAGGTGGGCCGTTTAACGGGGCTGGCGCCTAAATGAATTTGGCGAACCCCCTGATTGCAGCGGCGGATTTGAGTTGACCACAGGCACTTATACGGATTTTATTCAAGCAGGTAATGACATTTACACTGTTGAATTTGAATTGTCTGAAGGTGCCAATCTGTTGTTTCGGGCTATTGGTTTAGAGATTATCGCAACCATTCCCTGAGTTTGAGCAACACTTCCTGTTCACTCAATCAGACAAGAAGGAAATATTGCACTCCGTTCTCTGCCAGCAACACCAGGTCGATATTGGCCTCGTTGATTTCGTGATCCAGAGCCAGCGCACCAAGACTTCCCTGGGTCAAGGCACCACTGTCCAACAGTTCGGTCGTGAGCGTGGAGAGCGCTTCAGGTGAGGGCGCCTGCCCGACCAGATTGCTGTAAATCAGTTCGACCACGGCAGAGTTGCTCGGATTGCTGCCCAGGATGGCGTCAAACGCGAGATTCATCAGCGTACTCTTATCGATAGCATTATTGTCGATGATATCCAGGCCGATCCCCATCAACTCTTTGTTGTACCAGTTTTCCCTACCCAATACGACGCCCAGCAACCTGGCTATTGTTCCGGCGTTTCCATCCAGATCAAAGGCGAGAGAGGTATCGGCAAAATGTAATCGCTCCACATCGGTTAACGTGTCCTCGCCATCCTCAATCGGACCAACTACCTGTATTTGTCCTGAATCGTTTACAAGGGTGTAATCCAACAGGTCATGTTGAAACAGGGCGTGATCGATATCGGCACCACCGTCCAGCGTATCATTACCGGCAAATCCCTGCAGCGTGTCGCGACCACCATTTCCTACCAGAGTGTCATTGCCAAAATCGCCCTCCAGCATATCATCACCGGGGCCGCCGATAACTGTAAGACCGGTAGTGGCGCTCGCTTCAGCATAACTCAGGGTTGTATCGGTGAATTCCAGGAATTCGATGTCATCTGCCACCGTGTCCTCGGACCGAATGGTTGCGTCCTTGAAGTAAATAACCTGAAGTCCGCCGGATATTAATTCGTAAATAAAGTCAGTGCTGGCAAACTCGAAGACCACGGTATCAGTACCATTGCCGCCCGTTACACTGTCATTGCCCGCACCGGGCGTCAAGCGGTTGTCGGAGGCATTACCGACCAGCACATCTGCGAAGGAGGAGCCGATGAGGTTTTCGATATTCTCCAGCATATCGCCTTCGGCTTCGCCGCCTTCGAACACGAGATTTGTCAGATCAACAGTGACGGCCTGCTCGGAATACTGGTATCCAGCGGTGTCAGAGCCATCACCGCCATCAATGGTATCCGCGCCAGGGCCGCCATAAAAAAAAGAATCTTCTGAGTTGCCAACGATGCTGTCGTTGCCTTTGCCACCGATAATCCGCTCGATACTCGAAAAAATGTCGCGAGAGGCGACATACTCTTGCACGACCGACACTTCCTGCTCGGGAAGCAGGCCCTCATCGGGCAGGTAGCGCACTTCGACCAGGTCTGCGGGTTCTTCTGCGAACAATGGATTGAGTTTCCAGATTCGCTCCGGTGTGATCGGGTCCTCCTGAACCAGGATGTCATCACTGGGATCTTCGGTGCCCAGATCAAGGGTCTGGTAGGTATAGCGGACTTCGCTCGTCCCGGTTTCGATCAGATCACCTGGCAGTCCGGTCGGCCCGGCAACCATTGTCAGGGAATCTGTCCAGACGTAAGCATCCACTGCGGTCAGGCTATCAACCTCTCCCGTGGTCAAACCGGAGCGGGTTCCTGCTCCCGCCATGACAATAGTCACACCATAGATAAGCGACGAATAATCAATCGTGTCGATTCCCTCGCCGCCATCAATCGTATTGTTGCCGGCGCCGCCGCTGAGGAAGTCGTTGCCATCGCCTCCGAGCAACGTATCGTCTCCCTGCGAGCCCAGGATAACGTCGTGACCACCGCGACCGTCCAGCAGGTCATCGCCGGCATTACCCCCCAGAAAGTTATCGCCGGCGTCGCCAAAGAACTGATCGTCACCGACACCACCTGACAGGTTTTCAATCCCCACGAGCGTGTCCAGCCCCGCCTCACCGGTCACCAGGTCCGCAACTACGCCGCTGGTGTCATTGGTCAGCCTGCTGAGGTTGCCCTTGGGGTGAACTTGAAAGAGGTTCCAGGTGGCGGTGTCCGTGCCTTCACCTCCGTCCAGCAAATCCGCGCCGTTGCCACCGTGCAATACGTCAGCGCCCAGGCCCCCGAAAAGCTGGTCGTCACCGTCGTTGCCAAAAAGCTGATCGTTACCATCCTGACCATGAAGACTGTCTGCGCCATCCCAGCCGACAAGTTGGTTATTCATCCCGTCGCCGGTGATGAGATCGTCGAACTGGGACCCGGTAACATTGATGATTCCGCCGATCAGGATATCACCGGTCGCATAGCCGCGGTCGAGTAACTCAGTCGTCAGATCAACGGTGACCCCCGAGGTGCTCGCCTCGTAAGTCAGAAGATCGATCCCATCGCCGCCGTCGAACCGTTCCTGGAAATCACCCGCAACAAACGTGTCGTTGCCACTGCCACCGCTGAGGAGTGTCCATTGAGACGGATCAAAGAAATTCAGGGTATCTTCAGTACCGTAGGTATCATTAAAGGTGCCAAGTACATCATTACCTTCCCCTCCTGAAATGATCGCGGCAAAGCGCTGCGAAGCATAGAGAACGTCATCACCTCCCTGACCGTCAATGGTCACCGGGCCATCAGGGCTGCCTCCGGAAATGAAATCCCGATTCTGGGAGCCGATTATTCGTTCGAATTCTCCCAGGTTGTCCGCACGACCCCCAGGATCCGATGTATTCGGGTCTGCCTCACGCAGGTAGTGGTTGATGCCTGGGTAGACTTCGCCGGGCACCACGACCCCGGGCAGTTTCGGCACTACACCGTTTACTCCAAGGGTCGGCTGAATGAAGCGGGGGTCCTCATCAAAAAGAGCCGTCAATGGCGCTTTGCCCGTCAGGCTGCCACTTGAAGCAAAAGGATTAAGGTAGATATGCCAGGAAAAATCACTCTGACTGAAATCCAGGGTATCTATACCCGGCAGGGGTGTTTGACGACTGTCATCTCCGAACAGCAGATCGCCAGCAACGCCGTTGGTACCCCAAACCCTCACCAGATCACTGTCGGCGCCACCGAAGAACGTATCTTCCGCATTGAAGTCACTGATGAAAAGATCATCCCCTGGGCCACCATAGATCGTGTTTTCCGTGCTACCAACATCGGTAAACAGATCATCGTCGCCGTCGTTACCGTAAATAATCTGGTTGATGCCGGCCGCGGTGTAAATAACATCGCGCCCCGTAGAGGCAACAACTATTTCGACCCCTTCCAGGTAATCGATGCCATTTCGGTCTCCGACTACTACACTGGTTGCGTATTTAGAGACCTGTTGTTTACCGGGACTGCTGGACGGAACAATAACGATTCCACCGGGCATATCGTGGTTATTGAATACACTATCGCCGGTCGTAGTAAAATCAACAAAGTCGATACTCTGCGAATAGTGGTCAGTGCTCGCAGTGACTGCATAAAAGACCCGTGAAAATGAACTGGATAAATCGACTATATAATCATCACCCAAACCACCAACGTAGACATTGCTGCCGGACCCACCTTCCAGGTAGTCGTTTCCGCCATCACCAATAAGGATGTCATTGCCGTCGCCACCAAGCAGGATGTCATCGCCATCAAGGCCACGGATCTGATCATTTCCCGCGCCACCATTGATCTTGTTGACCAAATCGGAGCCGATAAGAATGTCATCGAATTGACTGCCTGTCAGGTTTTCAATACCAAAAACCTGACCAACCCGATAGTCAAGAATTGGAAGGAGATGACCTTCCGGGTCAGCGTCGATAAAAACGGAGACCGGCCGATAGGTCAGCTCTCTGGCTGTGGAACCCAGAAAGACAGTTATCCCGAATTCGCTGTTGCGGTAGACAGCGGTGTCGTTGCCGCCCTCGTCATAAATGATGTCGGTATTACCGCTGCGTGGACCAATGATGTAATTGTCATTACCCAGGCCGCCTTCCAGGATGTCACCGGCACGTAGCAACTCCTCTGTCAGCGGGGCGTTAGTGGCGCTGTTCAATTGATCATTGCCAGCGCCCGTATCCAGGACATCCAGGCCAACATCGCCAAAGATCAGATCGATGCCGACATCTGACGTATACACCGGGATGTTGTTGACGAGGAGAGTCGTGGCTGTCGGGGTAACCTCTACTGTTTCTCCTTCTGCACTGTGAGTTTGAATGAAAGTATCGATGTCCCTCAGATCCAGCACATCATCGTCAAAAACGAGTACTTCGATCCCGCGCAGCTCGTCGGTCCCCAGATTGATACGATAGCTGACTCCCTCAATCGAGGTATCATTGCGTAGATCTGTAATGAACCAGGTGCCGCTGGCGAAGCCGTTTTCAAGGACACTGACAATGCCATAGTCAGTGATTGAGCCGGTATAGAGCGCGAAATCAGGATCGGTGCCAGGGTTGGTGCCACCATCGAGCAGATCATCGCCACCGCCACCGATGAGAATATCCGATCCTGCGCCGCCGAGCAGAGTATCACCATACTCTGAACCAAGCAGAATATCGTCGCCGCCCAAAGCATCAATGTTCAATGCGCCATCTGCATAGAGTGCGCCCATCAGGGCGTCATCGCCTTCAGTGGGAACGGCAAACTGGTTCGGGAAAGTCGCGTCTTCAAGCTTTTCACGAACTTCGTTGAATGGCGCCTCAACCTGCTGCTCGTAGAAGTCCTTGAATTCCTGCAAAAACAGACGTTCAAGTTCAGCAATTATGCCGTCCAGCACTCCCGTGTCGGGCAGAAACGACAACAGTTCCTCGGATACCGATTCAATCAGATTATTGATACCGGTTTCTTCTATTACGGTTTCCAGGGCCCACTCAAGGGGAGCAAGGGCCCAGCCGAAGACGGAATCCAGCGCATCCAGCACCGGGCCCAACTTTTCGGTGACCTGCGAGATTGGATCGAAGATTTGAGACAGCGTATTTCCAATGGTTGTTATTGCTTCCTGGAAATCTTCAATCGACTGGAATATTGGATTTTCTGCAAAGGCACTCAATTCACCAAGGGCATCCTGTATTCCGTCGATTTCGATTTGAATCTGGGTTACTGAAACCGCTGCCTCCGCTGATTTTAATTGCGCCGATGCAAACAGCAGCAGCGCCTTCTGCTTAAGGCGAGCCGAATCATTACCG
Organism: uncultured Gammaproteobacteria bacterium; assembly: GCA_942492445.1. GTDB lineage: Bacteria > Pseudomonadota > Gammaproteobacteria > Pseudomonadales > Pseudohongiellaceae > NORP240. The sequence goes on along the minus strand of CALOEW010000063.1, from coordinate 70,258 downwards.
AAAAATGGAATATCCGTGTCAAAAAGCTGTTTGGCCTCAGCCAATTGCTGGCCTGCAACAGCAAGCTTGCGTGAGTACACATCCGAGGCAGCTCCTGCTGCCAGAGCAAATTTGTCAATTTTACCCAGCGCATCGACGACCGGCTCGACGACCTTGCCAATATTACGTTGAGTTTCAGACAGATTTAACAATTCCACCTTGGTGTTGGCAGACCATTTCTCAAGACCGGAGGCGAGTGGTTTCAATGCTTTTGCAATCGGACCGACAAGCGGTTTGCTGTCTAAGAAATCTGCTGCCTTCTCAACGGATTTTATCTTGTTGTCGAGATTCTTTATTTTTTTGACCAGGGAGTCTCCGGTCTTTGCATACAACTGCAGAGGCCATAGCGACTTCTTCCCGACATTGGCCGCCCCTGAAACGGTATAAAGACCGCTTGCCAGATCACGAAATGCCACTGCTGCTTCAGCGCGGACTTTATCAGGAAGTAAATCGATGGGGGTGTCGTTGGCTGGCATGGCAGAATCCCTTGTATGGCCCGCTCTAATCAGAGGTTCCCTGAAGTCAGCGAAACGGTTTCTGTGCCAGGATCAATACAGAAGTCGGAAAGCTATCGGCTGGGTGGGGCTTGTTAAATTTTGCTCAAGACTGAATGGCAGTTTGTCCCACAACGAGGATGGAGAACAGAGTACGGGATTTTTCAGAAGATGAGTAGTAGCAATGCAGGCCACGCGCCACTACGTTGTTGTTGCCGCTTGCCAAGGGCTACGGCCATTTCCTGCGCACAACGCCGGCAGTAGCGCCCGACAGACTACCGCAGAGCGTTGTGGGACTTAATCAGAGGTTCCCTGACTATTCAAGCAGTTCGCCGGCGCCTCGAAAAACCCAGGCTGGCAAGGCCCAGCCCAAGCAATGCGATGGCTGCGGGTTCCGGAACTGCCGACGAAGTCACTGAAAACATCGGGCCGTAAAAGCCGGTGGTGGCAGTTGAGAACGACGTAGGCCGGACAAATCCGGATCCGATTTGACTGAAAGTCGCATCAACGTAGTTGATCTCGGGTATTACAGTCTGTGTGACATTATCGGAAAGGCGGTCGGTATTGTTGGAGAAGTTTTCGCCACCCACAATATAGCCATTCCCCGGTGAAAGAAGAATCGAGCTGACTGCGGCCATGCGGTACTGCCCGTCGAGGGGCGCTCCGGTGCCGGCCGGAACCAGAATGGACGTCAGTAAGGCTCCGGCAGAGTCCCAAATGCCAACCGTGTGCGATACCGACAGGCCATCTCCATTCTCATCGAACCAGCCAAGGCCGTTGACAGTAATAGCGGACAATACATCAAACTGCCAGCCTACGGATTGATCCTGATTGGTTGCGTTGGAGCCGGATAGCTCGTTGAATGAAATAACCGGTGTCGCCTGCAAAACCGGGGCGAAGAATCCGGTCAAAAGCATCAGGACTGTAACTCGTTTGATTGCCTGCATGTTGAATACTCACTTCCAGTTTTGTTTGGAATAGTAAGAGCAAGCAATAATTGCGCCATAATAAATAGATAGTAAAATCAAGCAGTTGAAATCTCACGTTTGATGGGTTGTATAGAAACCTGACAGTTCTGCAGGTGGTTGCGTGTGGGGCTGAATTGCTGCCGGTCACTTCCGAGTCACCCCGGGTGTCGATTCGCAATCACTTGCTGCCCTGCGAACAGGCCGTTTGGGGAGGTGCTGCACAGAGCTGCGATCAGTTGACCCGATTGGACTGCCAGCTCAATTGGTGCCGGTTCTGATTTTTTGACGGGTTGTGTAAACAGCCGCTGTCAGCGGCGACGAACCTTTTTGAATATGCCGGCAAGACGCCCTTCCGAAGGGGTTTCCTGCTGTTCGAAGGCTTCCTCTTCGGTGGCCTGTTGCCCTGCGATAGTATTGCCCACAGCGTCGACTATTTCCCGCACGGCCGCCATACGCCACACTATCCCGAGATCAGACTGATTGCTCAGTCTGCCGCCGAAAATCCCCAGTAATTTCGTAACCGGCCCGGAGAACTCCTTGTATTCCCCTCCCGACATGATCATGCTGCCACCGTTGCTGTGAGCCACCACGGCGGCGCCCGCCTGGCCCGGGCGACTGCGGCAGTCGATCAGGAAAACAGGAAGATCAAACTGGTCAACAGCCGGTTCGGACGCGATAAACCCGTTGGCCCAGACCGGGAATGACAGGCCGCCACGAAGACCGAACGGGAATCCAATGAGACTGACCTGGTCGGTCAGCCCGACCACCAGGTCCGGCCCGGTGTTTTCCAGGTCATAAGGGAAAAATTCCACGTCAAAAACATCTGCCAGAGGGAGCACGACAACGTTTGCCTTGCTGCGAAACCGCGGGTGCTCCCCCCAACGGGCATTGTCGTTGGCATCGTAAAGGTATTCCTCCCGGATTACCCATTCTCCGAGTTCGCCGCGCCGATTATGCGCGATCTTCATCTGGTTGGGGACCAGCCCGGTGGGGGAGAGTATCTGATTGGTCTGTTGATTACGTCCGGTTACCAGATGTCGGGCCGTGACTAACAGTGGCCCGAACTGCGACATGACTACGGTAGCGGTGCCGGAGTAGAGAGGTTGATCATCACACAGAAGCAGTATGTACAGTGATTGTACAGAGGATTTCAGTATGCCGATTGCCATGTCGTTATTTTCGCGTCGATTCGATCCGGGTGCAGTGTCCGACAGCTTGCTCGGATTGTCGGTGAATTTCCTTTAAGTACGTCACTATATCGGCAAATGATGCCGGATGCCAGAATGGAAAAAGCCCATTTTTCAGGATTTTGCGGTTGAAAGGTGCGGGAAAGGCTTAAGGAACCTCTGGTTCATTATGTCACTGCTTTGGCCCCCACCCGAGCGCGCTGTTGGGGCGCCTTGCCGCCGGCATGCATCGGCCGGTCAAGGCGACGCAACGAAGTCAGTGCGCCTCGGCTGGAGGCCCTGGCAGCCCTCGCGTTTTTCCCCTGCGCTCCTTCTTTCCTTGCGCCGTGCTTCGTTAAAGCTGCCTCTCTTCTCTCCTTCCCTTTTTCTCCTTGCTCGCTCATCACGTTTTTTCAGCTTATTCGCAGGGGCATCCCGTACAACGCCTGGCAGTGCGCCGTACCGGCACCCCGGGAGCAATGACATAATGAATCAGGGAGTCCATAGATCGGAATGAGTCGCGACGGGCTTGACTGAGCCGTCGATTCGCCCGCCGCATCCGGATTTCCAAAGGCGGCGGGCAGAATCGCGGTAAAAAGTGGCTACTTCCCTGTAACCTGACAGCACTCCCTGCTGGGGAAATACAGTAAGGATCAGCGAGCCGGCAGGGAAGATTGCAAGAAGTTGCCGGACGGGCACCCGGGCTGTCGTCATCCCGGCACGGCGGAGTAATTAACGGTTCGAAGCGGTTTTTGTCACTGAGCGGTAATGTGTTGCTTCTTGAACTGCTCGGCATCGATGTTGTACTTGGTCAGACGCTTGTTCAGTGTCGATGCCGGCAGCCCCAGTAATTCTGCGGCAGTTTTCTGTTGGCCGTGAGTCAGTTTGAGCGCTTCCTGGATTCTGACAATCTCAATTTCGCGGAATATCACGTCCAACGGCGCATCTTTATCCATTTTCAGAATCGCCAGTATCGACTTGAGCTTGGTGGAAAACCAGAATAGATCGCCGCTGGTGTGCAACAGCATAATGTAAAGAAAGACCAGGGTGGCGATGGGCAGACTGATTGCGGAGGATGAATTAAATCCGGCGAGACGCAAGCCGAGCACGGAAACAGCGACAAGTACTATGGGCGACAAGGCCTGCAGAGTCACGCGGCAGTTGTGTCGAACCTCTCCAGTGTCACTGTTCCAGTAATGGTAAAGAAGGAGGCCGATGGAGGCAGCGCCGCATACAAGAATAAACCCCATGGCCAGCCAATACAGGGGGCCGGGCTGGGTGATAATGGACCAGCCCAGGAATTGAAACCCTGAAACCACCAGATTGTTCAGATAGGCCAGGGTCAGCATTGCCGCACAGGTGTATACCAGAATCCTTATTTTACCGAACCAGACCGAGTGGGTCAGTGCCAGCGCCAGCACCACAAGTGACGCGAAGGCGTATAAAAGGGACACTATGTACAGGTGGACGAAAAATTCGCCCATTGACCTGGATTTCAGGTAGGTGAAGTAGCCCAGGAATTCAGCTGCGTTCTGTATTACAAAGAACAGGCAGACGACGACAAAAGCTTGAGTGGCGCGATTTTTGATGTCGATATTAAAGAGAATCGCACTTTTTAATACGAAAGCGACGGCAGCAAACGTGCCCAGGTATACAGCTGCATCCGGATCCATGGCAATGACTAGATTTCTGACTATCTTTTTATTCGTGGGACCCGATTCTATGCGGAATTATGACAAAACTCCAAGCATATTTTGTGATTGTCAGGCGGGCTCCTACAACTTGTAGGTATGCGTGGAAGGATTACAGGGACACGCCCATGAACGTGGCCGCGATTCCGCTGCCGGAGGACCCGATCAGCATGTTAGTGCCGGTTTTCAGTCTTCCCTGCTGTTGCATCAGGTCATAACAAACCGGGATCGTCGCCGATGCCAGGTTCCCGAGTTTCGGGTAGGTGGCAATGGACCGGTCTGCGCTGACGCCCACAATTTCCAGGGATTTCTGGAACGGCCGGGCACCTACCTGGTGGGGAATGAACAGATCCACGTCATCGGGCGTCCATCCCAGCGCCTGGTAGGCAGGGTCGATGAGTTCCCTGGCCAGTTTGAGGGTGACGGCGCTGATCCGCCCCATATCCATCACAAAGGAAAGTTTTCCCCGGTCGATTCGGTAGGAACAGAGCTGATGGTGATCGCTTACCGCGCCGGATTTGATCTGGCGAATACCTTTGCCTTCATCACCCGGCCCCAATACCATGGCGCCACCGGCGTCCCCTACGGTAAAAGCACCAACGTGGGTTCTGATATCCCCCGGGCCAAGTTTGTGGGTACGGAACAGGTTTACAACCCGTCGTGTCACTTTGCTTGAAAGTTCTGCTGTGACCACCACCGTGCCGGATGTCACCGCTCCTGATCATGGCATTGGCGACATGAATGCCACTGATAAATCCGTGGCAGGCGTTGGCGACGTCGAAACAGATAGTCGGTCGCAGGCCCAATGCTGAAGCGATGATGTGGGCAGTCGCAGGTTCGGAACAATCCCTCTCGATGCCGCAATAGATCACCGCATCGATTTCGGAGGGGTTCAGGGTACTGGCCTGCAGGGCCTTTCGCGCTGCAGGTATGGCGAATTCGGAAGGCCTGGAAGACTCCGGTGCCTGGCGCACCTCGGCGATTCCCAGTCTTTTTTCGACCAGGGTACAATCCTCGAAACGGGCCTCGTCCAGGATATCGCGGGTAAGAACTGCCGACTTGGCCAGTTCGGAGCCTACCGAATAGATTTGCGCAGTTTGCATTCAACCCACCATGCGAGGCCACGTACACCCGCGGTGCCTAAGGGTTCTCGTAACCGCTATTTAAGTGCGGATCACTGATCAAAACATCGGACCAGTTCACACTTTCCTTAGGAAAATTGGCGTATTTTCCACTTAATTTCGTGGGTGTACGCCTGGGTCCTACAAGAAGAGTCTAAACGCGTGGCTGTGCAAGGAGAGGTGTCAGTCAGTTGACGAGTACTTGCCGCGAGTTTGACAGGCAGTTACCCGACGTGTGCTCTCTGACATTGGCGGATTTCAAGCTGTGAAGTGCTTCAATTGAGAGGAGAGAACGGGCCTAGGGAACCTCTGATTAAGTCCCACAATGCTCTGCGGGACTTTATCAGAGGTTCCCTAGTTCAGGACCCGGTAACCACGTCCCCTCAGGCAATTGCGAATTACCCGTTGACGTTCCGACATGGCACCCGCAGCACCGCGCGAAGCACCGACGATGGCGCCGGCTCCCGCAGCACGCTGTGCGGTATCGCTGTTTCCCACCGCGGCACCGACTGCACCGCCCACAACCGCTCCACCGACTGCGCCTCGCGCTACCTGTCGGCCCGCTGCAACGTCGTCGGCATAGAGCTGGCACTGCGTCAGGTCGGTGAAATACTGAGCCTCGTTGACTCCACGCATGTCCACGATAGGGCGGTCGTCGGTCGCCCGACATCCAGCGGTCAGCAGAAACACGGTTAATGACAGGATCAGTTTACTCATCAGGGTTCTCCGTAATCACACAACGGGTTAACTGGTAAACGCACGAAGCGGCGGAAAGTTTACTCTACTCTCGGGAGTCACTGAGCAATTTACGCTGAGAATCGTTCAGAGGTTCCTTAGCATAAGCGATCCGGCTTAACCGCACATGAATGACTTGACTACAATGGCCCCTGGCCGGCTCCGGTCCGCTATCCGCTGTTTCCTGCCCGGCCGGCAGGTGACTATCGGGATGGCATTGCTGACACCATGTTTTGTATCATTACGCACCCGCTGGCGCACAGCCACCGGCTGTGGCGGGAATTTCGACCAAAAAGTCTGGGAGACGAGTCAATGATTCATGAAGTGGAAGGCGATATCCTGTTAACCGGCGCTCAAGCCATTGCTCACGGCGTGGCATTCAACGATCCAATGAACCAGGGGCTGGCGCTGTCGCTTCATGAGCGCTATCCGGCCATGCACAAGGACTATCACCACTGGTGTCATCAGCAGCGACCGGCGCCGGGTGATGCCTGGATGTGGGGTGGGGTCGACAACGTGCGGATTATAAACCTGATCACTCAGACCGGGGGGGTTGACGGCAGCAGGCCGGGCAAAGCCACCACGGCCAATGTCAATCAGGCTCTCAGGCAGCTGAAGAAAATCGTCCAGGACGAACAACTGACTTCATTGGCGTTGCCACGCCTGGCAACCGGAGTGGGTGGTCTCGAATGGTCCGAGGTGAAGCCTCTGATCGAGTCGCAGCTGGGCGAACTGAACATCCCGGTCTATGTGTATACTGTCTACCACGCCGGCGAAAAGGCACGGGAGCCTTGATCCAGGGAGCTTGAACAAGTTCCCGCAACGCTCCGGCCTGCAGACAGGGATGCGGTCATCGGTGGCGGTGCAGAGCATTCTGCCGTATCGATAGAATGCTGTCATCCCGTTGGAGAAAACCATGAACGAAGCCTACATTGTCGGGGCTGTTCGAACTGCCACCGGCAGGAAGAATGGGCGTCTCAGCAGGATCCATCCAATCGATCTGGGCGCCATTGTGGTGGATGCATTGCTGGACCGGACCGGCGCGCCTGAAGATCAGGTGGACGATGTGATCTGGGGCGTGGTTTCCCAGATAGGAGCCCAGGCCAACAACTGCGGGCGCAATGTGGCCATGGCATCCCGTCTGCCCCTGAAGGTGCCTGGTGTAACAGTTGATCGGCAGTGCGGGAGTTCCTTGCAGGCAATTCAGTTCGGTGTTCAGGCAGTCCTGTCCGGCACTCAGGATCTGGTCATCTGCGGCGGTGTCGAGGCAATGAGCACCGTTGAGATAGGGTCCAATGTCAAGGATGGCCTTGCACATGGCCGGGGTGTTCCCATGGGGGAGCGGCTGGAGAAGCAATACCCGGGAATCCAGTTCAGTCAGTTTGATGGCGCGGAGTTGCTGGCGAGCAAGTACGGTATCACCCGGCAGGAGCTGGATGAATTTGCCTGCCAGAGTCATGTTAAAGCCGCTATCGCCACAGCAAACGGCTACTTCGAACGAGAGATAGTTCCTGTCGATCTGGTTCTTGAGGATGGCACAACAGATGTGCACAGGATTGATGAGGGAATTCGTTTCGATGCTTCTCTTGAAGCCTTGCGGGGGCTCAAACCATTGCGCGAAGGAGGCGTGATTACAGCGGGTTCCGCGAGTCAGATCAGTGATGGCGCGGCGGCGGTGATGGTGGCCGGCGGCGAAGTGGTCAGGAGACTCGGACTTAAGGTGAGGGCCCGGATTCATACCCTGGCGGTGCTTGGTTCTGATCCGGTAATGATGCTTGAGGGCCCGATTCCCGCTACGCGAAGGTTACTGGAAAAAGCCGATATGGGCATCGATGAAATCGACTTGTTCGAAGTGAATGAGGCTTTCGGCTCTGTACCCCTGGCATGGGTCAGGGCGCTGGGGGCCGACAGTGACAGGCTGAATGTCAACGGCGGCGCCCAGGCCCTGGGCCATCCTCTGGGAGGGACCGGTGCCAAGCTAATGACCACGCTGATTCATGAACTTGAAAGGCGTCAGTCCCGTTTTGGCCTGGTGGCAATTTGTGAAGGGGGCGGTACCGCGAATGCCATGTTGATTGAGAGGATGGATTCACCGCTGACCTGAGACGGGCTGCCGCGCCCTGGCCACAGGATACGTTCATCCAAAGAGCAGATTCTTCTGAATTGCTGAATCCGGGGTTCCCTGAATCTCTGTCGGGTGTCACGGCCCCGATGCCTGCCGCGTGACAAACTCACGTTCCTGTCTGACAGCGATCACAAAACCTGGCAGTACCCGGATTCAGGGCACTGAATATTCTCTGCACATGTTGCTGTGGGACAGCAATGAGCGGGCGGGGAAAACTCAGGGTTCCGTCAACGCAAGTCCGGCAGCTTGTAACCCTCTTGTTCCAGATTGGAACGGATAAGCTTCTTGTCTATCTTGCCGGTTGAGGTGAGTGGAATGCTGTCCACAATAAGTACGTCATCAGGCAATTGCCAACTGGCAAACACATTGTTGCAGTGGTCCAGGATTTCATTTTTCGTGACTTGAACACCGCTTTCAACGATCAACAGGGCAACGGGACGTTCATCCCATTTCGGATGGGGTTGAGCCACCACCGCGGCCTGGGCTACTCCTTTCATGGCGACAATGTGGTTTTCCAGGTCCACAGATGATATCCATTCACCACCTGATTTGATCATATCCTTCGATCGGTCCGAGATTATCACGTAGTGACCAGGGTCAATTTTGGCCACGTCTCCAGTAACCAGCCAGCCATCGTGAAACTTGTCCGGTTGCGGGTCGTTGTAATAGGAGGATGCTATCCATGGTCCCCGGATACACAATTCGCCGACTGACTCGCCATCGTGTGGTACCGGATTCCATTCGTCATCGAAGATCTCCACATCCAGACCCGGTATCGGCAGCCCGGCCTTGGCGATGTTTTCAAACTGCTCATCTTCGGACAGTGTTAAATGGGAGCGTTTGGCGATCTTTCTGGACAGCGTGCCCAGCGGATTGGTTTCGGTCATGCCCCAACCCTGTATCATCTCTATCCGGTACTTGTCCCAGTACCAACGCATCAGTGAAACTGGTGGTGCGGAACCGCCACAGGTGAGACGGGTCAGTTTCGACAGGTCGTATTTGCCCGGGTTGGCTTCAAGGGCTGCTTTGACTCCCTGCCAGATGGTGGGCACTCCGGCCGAAATCGTTACCTCCTCATCATGTATCAGCCTGAGAAATGCATCAGGAAACATGAATCGATGAGGCATCACCTGTTTACAGCCGAGCATTGACGCACAGAATGGCAGGCCCCAGCCCATGGCGTGAAACATGGGTACTATGCTGCAAACGGAATCCAGTGCCGACAGGCTGACGGAATCGGTCAGTGATTCTCCGAGTGTATGCAGATAAGTGGAACGATTAGTGTACATCACTCCCTTGGGCTTGCCGGTGGTGCCACTTGTGTAGCAAAGCCCCATGGGGGACGTTTCGTCGATTTCCGGCCAGGAGAATGAGGTAGCCCTGCCACTGATAAACTCCTCGTAGTCGACCTGGTTTTCAAAACTGCTCTCGCCTCCGTCGCCGTACCGGCAGACCACTATCATTTCCACACTGGGGATCTTTCCCTTCAACGGTTCCAGTAACGGCAGCAGATCTTCGTCAATAAAAATGATCTTGTCCGCCGCGTGATTGATAATGTACTCGAGATCGGCAGTTGACAGGCGGATGTTCAGCGTGTGCAGAACGGCCCCCATGGAAGGAACCGCCTGATAGAGTTCCAGGTGTCTGTAGTTATTCCACATAAAACTGCCGATGCGATCTCCCACCTGGACACCTGCTTCCAGCAGTGCGCCGGCAAGTTGATTTGCCCGCTCCCAGGTCTGCTGGAGTGACTGCCGGTGAGCGCCGTCCTTGACCATGGTCACGACTTCGACTTCAGGATCCAGCATCGCACCTCGACCCAGGATTCTGGACATGAGGAGTGGGGTGTTCTGCATTGTCATTCTTATTTTCCTGTACAGTTTTCGAGTGTGAATGGGAGCATAGCTGATTCCGGGCGGCCGATTCAATCGGCGCGGGCAAAACCTGATTTTTCTCAGCTTCATCGGTTCTGCGGGCAGCGGAGACAACAGTCCAGTCCGTGAATGAGCCACGGCTGGCGGTACCGGAAGTTTATAGCAGCAGTGACTCAACAGCGAACGCGGTGCGAAAAATCGTTTGCGACGAGTATTGTTTCAAACTGTGTGGATTCGGAACGATCAGCATTCTGCAGCCAAGTTTGATCAACCTCAAATGAGGGACGATTCTTGCCTGTATTTTAAGGTTCCCCTAAGGATGTGAGTACACAATTCTGTCAGAATTAAGGAACCCTTGATTCAGTCCCCGCCCGGAGCGTTGTGGAACTTAGTCAGAGGGTCCTCAGGTTATCGGCCCGTTCAGCGAAGAAAGGGAGTGAAATCAAGTGCGGATTGCAATTTCAAGCCAGGTTCTTTTCTCCATTCGGCGACTTCTGTTGACAGTGATACTCGTGGTGTCCCAGTTCGGCTGCAACCCGGCCGCTGCTCAGGACGCAGTTGGAGGTGCGCAGCTGCTTGAGAACAGCGAGTCGTTGGGTGTGGACGCGATTATTGAGGCCGCCCTCGCCAACGCACCCGCAGCCAGGAGAGGGGGAAGTCTGCTGGCCATGTCGAACGCTTTCAGCGCCCTGAGTGAAAGCTGGATTTCAGGTCGTCCCAGCCTGCAGATGAATTACTACGATGACTCCGCACTCGATGATATTGGTTTGCGGGAGTTCGAATCCGGGATCAGTTTCAATCTGTGGCGACCGGGTGAGCGCGACGACACGGCTGCGCTGGGCGATCATCATCGGTCGCGGCTGGAGGCCTGGCGGGGTCACCTGGAACTGCAGATCGCCGGGCAGGTCAGAACGGTGCTGGCAGAAATGGCTGCTGCCGAACGAATGCTGGAAATTGCGCAACAGGCCACCGCGGACGCAGAGCGTCTGCTGGAAACCACACTGATTATGGAACAAGCCGGGTCGGTATCCCAAAGTGATGTTCTACAGTCCCGCACCCAGCTGCTGCAACAACAGCGGCAGGAACTCCAGGTGCTTACCGATCTGGTCTCGGTTGAGCAGGTCTACAGGGCTCTGACGGGGTTGAGTATAAAACCGGCCAGCCGGTTTTCCGAGTCAGCCGTTGCCGATGTTGAGATTCCCCCGGGTCACCCGACCTTGAGCTATCTGCAGTCACAGGTTGCCATCGCCGCTGCCAATGTATTGCTGACACGGCACCAGTCCGACGGCAGAGCGAATGTGACTGTCGGCGTCAGAAGAGAACGAGGCGATCGCTTCCAGCCCTTTGTTGACAGTCTTGCTGTTTCGTTGAGCCTGCCGTTCGGGAAAAGTGCCACCACCACGGCCAGCGTCAGTCTGGCAAGGGGTGATCAGGTGGATGCGGAAGTGGAGTTGATGGAAACACGGCGCCTGTTGCAACAGCGCCGCGGGCAGATCGACAGGGAACTGGCACTCATGGGCGAGTCGGCGCAACTGGGACAGGAGCAGCTCATGATTGCGCAACAGCGCTATGAAATGGCCCTGGCAGCCTTCGAACTGGGCGAGATGGATCTGACCCGGGTAATTATCGCCCAGCAACAGGCGCGGCAGGCGCAGATGGATTACGAAACACTGCGTCTTCGGCGGCAGCGTCTCAATTCCGAATACAATCAGATTATGGGAGTACTACCATGAGAAAGGCTTGGTTGACTTTTACCCTGCTGGCTATGGCAAGCACCCTGGTTCAGTCACAGGAGATCATTCCTCTGACCGTGGACGACATCGCCAGGATGGGAATAGTCTTTGCTCCGGTGACAGATCCCGATCGCCAGTCAGGCAGCCGTTTTCCGGCCACAGTCATAAATTCCCCCGAAGCCGTGTCGCAAGTGGTGCTGGCCTATCCGGGCACCATCGAGCGCTGGTATGTCATGCCCGGTGAGGCAGTCAGTAAAGGGCAGAGGCTTGCTGACCTGCACAGCCAGGAGGTGCTGGATCTGCAGAATCGCTGGTTGACTGCCAGTGCGGAACAGGAGCATGCCGAATTCATGGTGGCGAGGGACACGCAGCTGTTTGAAAAGGGAATTATCTCCCGGCAGCGATTGCTGGAGACAGAACACGATCTGCACCGCGTAACAATCGAGGTGGTCAGTCTGTCGGGAGCGCTCGCCAGGGCGGGCTTTGACAGGCCGTCCCTGGAAAAGCTCGCGGATGACACCGAGCGTCTGGGTGTTTTCAGACTGCTCTCGCCAGCCCATGGAATATTGACCACACGGTTACTAACTGTGGGCCAGTATGCCGGGAAATATCAGGTAGTGGCATCCCTGGGCGCTGACGACCAACCCTGGCTGCGAGCCAGGGTGCCGGCGCGTTACGCGGGCGGCATAGAGCCGGGAGATGTGCTGAGCCTGGCAGGGGTCCCGGTACAATTGACGGTCCGTTCTCGCGAGCTGGCAGTACATGAAACCACACAGACTCTGGAAGTGCTGGCGGAATTCAATTCCCCGGTGAATTATATGGCCGGCCAGGTCCTCAGCCTGGTCCTGCCGGCCTCCAGCCCCGGGGTCGAGGTGCCCGGCAATGCTGTTGTGCACAGCGGCGAGGAAACGGTGGTCTATGTCCGAACTGCAAATGGTGTGGAGGCCAGGGTACTGAACCTCGAGCCCGCAGGCGGCAACTATGTGGCCGGCTCAGGATTAAGAGCAGGTGAACAACTGGTTATTCAGGGTGCTGCATTGCTGAAAGGTGTGCAGTTAGGCCTTGGAGAGGACGAATAGCGGGTGCAAACCATGTTGACCAATCTCATACAGACTTCCTTGAGCCAGCGTCTGATGACTCTGCTCATTGCCCTGCTGCTGGTCGGGTTCGGCAGTCGTGCCCTGCTGCAACTGCCTATCGATGCGTTTCCAGATATTTCACCGACTCAGGTAAAAATAATCATCAAGGCACCGGGGATGACTCCAGAAGAAGTTGAGTCACTGATCACCCAGCCCATCGAGGTGGAACTGCTGGGCATACCACGAAAGACAGTCTTACGTTCGATTTCCAAGTATGCACTCAGCTCCATCACGCTGGATTTTGAAGAGGGGACCGACATCTACTGGGCCCGGCAACAGGTGGCAGAAAGGGTGAACAACGTGTGGAACGATCTGCCGGGTGATATCGATGGCGGGCTTGCGCCGATGAGTACACCGCTGGGCGATATGTTCATGTTTACCGTTGAGAGCGATACCCTGACTCTTGAGCAGAAGCGGTTTCTCATTGACTGGACCGTGCGCCCGGCACTCAGAACCGTGCCGGGTGTCGCCGACGTGAACGCCCTGGGCGGCTTTGTGAAAACCTATGAAGTCATTCCCCGCCCCGATGCCATGGCCCGTCTGAGTGTGCACATCGACGAGGTGGTTTCCGCATTGCGAAGTAACAACAAAAACGATGGTGCCGGGCGTATAGATCAGGGTGAGGAAGCCATGCTGGTAAGGGTGGCAGGTGCCATAGGCAGCCTCGAAGACATGGGGAATATCCTAGTAGAGAACAGCTACGGTGAGAAAATACCACTGTTTGAGATAGCGGATATCTCACTTGGTTCCCTGGAACGTTACGGATCGGTGACCGCGGATGGCGTTTCAGAGGCAGTCCAGGGCCTGGTAATCGGATTGCGCGGTGCCAATGCCAGGGAAGTGGTGACGGGTGTGCGGGCCAAACTGGCGGAAATCGAGGCGACGTTGCCGCCCGGTACCGGGATCGACGTCTTTTATGACCGAAGTGTATTGATAGAGGGTGCCGTGGACACAGTGTCCCGTGCGCTGATCGAGGCGGTCGTGCTGGTGGTGGTACTGCTCGGGCTGTTCCTGGGGAATATGCGTGCCGCGCTGACCGTTGCCGCGGTTCTGCCGCTGGCTGCGCTGATCACCTTCCTGATGATGAGCTTCATGGGGATGAGCGCCAACCTCATGAGTCTGGGAGGCCTGGTGATCGCTATCGGGATGCTCGTCGACTCCTCTATCGTGGTAGTTGAAAACATCGTCTCCTCGCTGGCAAAGGAAACTGATGCAACGCGCAGATTGCCGCGGCTGCACAGTATCTACCGGGCGGTAAAGGATGTGGCAGTGCCGGTAACGTCGGGGATACTTATCATCATCATCGTTTTTCTTCCCCTGCTCACTCTGGAGGGGCTGGAGGGAAAACTGTTTGTTCCGGTCACTCTGACCATTGTTTTTGCCCTGTTGGGATCGCTGTTTCTGTCACTTACGGTGATCCCGGTACTGGCTTCGTTTTTCATCAGGTCGGCAAGTCACGAAGAGCCCTGGCTGAGCAGAAACCTGTTGCGGCTGTACCGGCCTGCGCTGGAGTGGGCATTGCGTAAACCCGGCTATGTCGTGAGTCTGGCCGGTGTGCTGCTGGCAGTCACCATCCTGGTGTTTCCCCTGGTTGGCAAGACCTTCATGCCGACCATGGATGAAGGGGATATTATCATTCAGCTGGAATTTATTCCGTCCATAAACCTGGGCAGTACCACCCGCATGGTCCAGCGAGTGGAACACGCGTTACTTGAAGCGGTGCCGGAGGTTGAAAGAATTGTCTCCCGCAGCGGTTCGGATGAGATCGGAATGGACCCGATGGGTCTCAACGAGACCGATATGTTTCTTCAGTTAAAGCCGCCAGAGCAATGGCAGGTTCGCAGTAAGGCGGAACTGGAGGAAAAACTGCGCCAGGTGATGGAAGGATTTGTGGGGTTGAACTTCGGCTTCACCCAGCCCATCGACATGCGGGTGTCGGAGATGCTGACCGGGTCCAGGGGCGATGTGGCAATCAAGTTGTTCGGGCCGGAACTGGAGCAGCTCAACAGGTACGCCCAGTTGATCGCCGAACAGATAGGCCAGGTGGACGGTAGTGTGGATACGATTGCAACACTGAACGAGGGAGCCCAATATCTGCAGGTCACCGTGGACAGGCAACGCAGTGGCATGCTGGGAATCAATGCCGACGAACTGCAATCCCGTCTGCGTTCGCAGATAGAGGGGCTGCGGGTAGGTACCGTTATCGAACAGGCAGCCAGAGTGCCTCTGATGTTGCGCTATGCAAAGATACAGGGGGAAGGACTGTCGCAGATGAGTAACCAGTTCATCGGTCTGGAGGACGGCAGCAGCATACCCCTTTCCGAAATTGCGGATATCCGTCGTGTCGAAGGCCCGGTATCCATTTCCAGGGAGTCGGGCCAGCGTTTCGCCGTGGTGCGAACCAATGTCGAAAACCGGGACCTGGTGGGGTTTGTGGATGAGGCCAGGCAGACTGTCGCGGACAATCTCTCACTGCCCGAGGGATACACGCTGGAATGGGGGGGTGAATTTGAGAATCAGCAGCGGGCGGCGGCGCGGCTTGGCCTTGTGGTCCCCGTGGCGTTATTGCTGATTGCCTTCCTGCTGTTCCTGACGTTCAGGTCGCTGAAACAGACACTGATTATCCTTTCCAACATTCCCTTTGCCCTGACCGGAGGCCTGATCGCCTTGTGGCTGACCGGCGAATTTCTTTCGGTACCCGCATCGGTCGGGTTCATCGCCCTGCTCGGTATTGCGGTCCTTAATGGGGTAGTGCTGATGTCCCATTTTAATCACCTGCTGGCCCGTGGGCTGCCGGTAGCAGAAGTGGTCAGGGAAGGGGCGGCGCGGCGACTGCGGCCGGTAATGATGACTGCATCAATCTGTGCCATGGGGCTGGTGCCACTGTTGCTGGCGACCGGCCCGGGTTCGGAAATTCAGAAGCCGCTGGCGATAGTTGTCATCGGTGGTCTGATCAGTTCGACGGGTCTCACCCTGTTTCTGCTGCCTATCATCTACAACCGGTTTCATTCCAGCGAGGGGGGCTCCCGCCCGTGAAGACTTTACTTGTGTTGAATATCCGTCCCGAGCTGGAAGAGGAGATGGTGGACTACCTGCTTACCAGGGAAGGTGTCGGCGGTTTCACCTCCTACCAGGTTCGAGGCCACGGCGTGCATGAGAATCTTTCCCTGGCAGAGCAGGTGAGCGGGCAACGCAAGCGCCTGCAATTCGAGCTGGTGATTGAAGAGGCAATCGTGGAGGTGTTACTTCAGGGCCTGGAAGACTCCGTCGGCAGGGATATCGTTTACTGGCAGCACCACATTTCCAATGTCGGACGGATTGATTAGGGAACCTCTGATTAAGTCCCACAATACTCTGCGGGACCAATCAGAGGTTACCTTAGGTGCCGGACAGTGCAGGCGGACCGCTCCAGGCCAGTATGTTCTGCTGCCAGTCGGCAATGACTTCGGATGCTTCCCGGTAGTCCTGCTCGCTGACGAGAACTGTCACCAGCCCGAAGACAGGAAGTTCGCCCATGCCTCCCTGCAGGTATTCACCATTGATTACGCCTTCAATTCCTACCTGCCTGAGCAGGCCGAGCGCCAGGTGGGCTTCCAGGGAATTGTTGGCATTGAAAACGACCTTCATGGTCTGCAAAGCTACCATTACAGGAACCGGGGGCAAAGCCTTTGCCATGGTATTGCCACGATTTTCCATAAATTGTCACACGATGCGCCTTTTTCTGACCCGTAAGCCCGCCACAATGAGAACTTTCATGGCCTGTTGGTGAGGACTGGAGGCGAGCATGACGAAGGTAATCAGGATACCGGAGAATAACCCATGGAGTCTGATGGTAGCGCTGGTACTGTCGGGCTTGATTCTGTCAACACTGAGCGCCGGCGGACATGCCGAGGTCGATCAGCTGAAAACGATCAAACTGATCCCGTTTGATAGTGGGGCGGAAGCCGAGGAGTTGTCGAACCGCAGTGAGGCAGTCGGCAACCGGAATGACGGGGAACTGTTCAAGCCAGGCAGATTCCGTCTTGCCAATGATCGCAAGCTGCTCGGCTGGCAGTTTTCCGAGGCGCTGTATTTTGGTCGGACCAAAATCAGCCGCAAAAACAATGTCGGGCTGGTTTTCGATCTGGGCGACACCACTATCAGCGTCGGACACAAGGGACTTTTCTATTCGTTCCAGTTCTGATTGCCGAGTAGGGGATGCCCGGCACATTGTGCGCCGGTGATGGTATAGACCGCGGAATCCGGCTCTCCGGGTCGGCAGGGTATCGATTCAGGACACCCCGGAAGTCTTGGATTTGTCAGGCGTGGCTGGCCATGTGTTGAATGACGCCAGGTTTGCGACATTCGATTCTGGAGATACTGTAAACGTAATGTCGCGCGCTGGGATCTATGGTCGCCGCCTCATCGATTGCCGCCGTCAGGTCAGCCTGAGCCGCCTGCCTGGTCAGGTACGGGCCTGAGATATTGACCTGCAGGCTTGGTTCGTCCGGCGATGTCGCTATGATGTAAAAATTCCTAGCATTCATAGTCTGAGTTCTCACTCGCGAAGAGCGACTGGGGCGCGTTAATTCTGCTGACTGAATGGCCTGGTAAGGTTATCGTAACCGCGGAGTTGCTCCAATGCTTACGGCTGGTATCGGCCGCGTATTTAAAACCATCAGTCTTCATATTACAAGATCGTTTGGCAGTTTAATTTCTTGCTGGCCGTTTCTGCTTTTCAGCGTAGTTTAGTACCACTTAACGGAAGCTTAATCGATCCAGGGGGTTTTTTTCTCGTGGTACTTCACAGGTTCCTTCAGAACAATGTCGGGATGCGGTTACACTTGACCCTTTGGCAATACGCTGGAAATACCTGTCTGGATGTCAGTAGGTACTGGATTTTGCCGCCGGGGGTGCCTGAGGCCAGCGGAAGGCAGGCACAGAAACCGGCCCTCGCTGCCAGGGGCCTTGAGTACGTCAGCCGCTGTATCCCAGGCGTCGTTCCGGAGCGCGGCGGAGCCGCTGACGGCGGTTTAAGATAAGGCTTTAACCTTTTGAAAGTAAGCATAATTATACCGGTCATCAATGACTCGAAGCAGCTCCTGGAGCAATTGAATTCACTTCAGATCTATCGCCAGGGTGGACACCAGATCGTCGTTGTAGACGGAGGCAGTGATGACGGCGTGGAATCGGTATCGAAAGGATTGTGTGATGTCTTTACCGTGTGCGAACGGGGGCGGGCCAGGCAGATGAACCGGGGCGCCGAGCTTGCCGACGGCGAGGTACTGCTGTTCCTGCACGCGGATACGCGGTTGCCGGACAATGCCATCGACTGCATTGTTCAGGTGCTGCAGGCAGAAGGCTCGGTCTGGGGCAGGTTCGATCTCCGGCTCTCGGGAAGGCGGATTGTATTCAGGGTTATTGCAGCATGTGTCAATTGGCGCTCCCATCTGACCGGCGTTGCCACGGGCGATCAGGCCGTGTTTGTCGCAAGGCGAGTATTTCAGCGGGTGGGCGGTTATCCTTCCATTCCCCTGATGGAGGACGTGGCCTTGAGCAAGCAGTTGCGCGCCGTGGCCTGGCCGCGACGTATCAGGCAACCGGTCACCACCTCCAGCCGGCGCTGGGAAGAGCGCGGCATTCTGTCGACGGTGCTGCTGATGTGGTGGCTGCGGCTGTTGTATTTTTTTGGGGCCAGTCCTGAGGTTCTGGTCAGAAAGTATTACAGCCGCGGTCCCTGAATCCTGGAGTGGCAATGACCAGATACCCGGAAATACGCATCCTGCTGTTCGCCAGGGAACCGGTTTACGGCAAGGTAAAGACGCGACTGCATGAGGCAATCGGACCACGAAAGGCCTTTCAGCTGTATTGCGCCATGTTGAGGTATCAGGTGCGCAGATTACAGGATGCCAACCTTGCACCCTGGGAACTGTGGGTCAGCGGTAACCCTGACAATCCTCAGATACGCTCGATGGACTTGAAAGTGCCCGTTCGGCGGCAGCAGGGAGATGACCTCGGAGAGCGAATGAGGGCAGCGGTCGCTGAGGCGCTCAAGGAGTCGGCAGCGGTGCTGTTGCTGGGGACTGACTGTCCTTCTGTCGATGTTGATTACCTGGAAGATGCGCTGCGGCAACTTCGGGGAGGGCGACAGGCGGTAATCGGTCCGGCAGACGACGGGGGCTATGTGCTGTTGGGGTTGCGGGAGTGCCGGGAGGAATTGTTTATCGATATACCCTGGGGGACGGCTCGGGTTCTGTCGACCACGCTGGAACGTCTCGAAAACGGTGGTGTTGATTATGGCCTGCTGGCCACCCGCTGGGACGTGGATCGGGCTGATGATCTGGTGAGGCTGGCTGAATTGCAGCCGCCACTGAATTTTCAATTAGAGGACGAGTCCTGAATGTCCATTTCAAACCGGCCCAGTTTTTCAGCCAGTCTTTCACTGCTCACCCGGTACTCACCGCGCATGATCTGTTCGTGAATCTGAACTATCCGGGCGGTGTCGATTTCGGGAAGATGGTCAATCCGTTCTCTCATTCTGGCTAACAATTCTAGATCCTTCCGTAATTCGTCATCCTGCAGTGTATCCAGGTCGTTTTTCTTGACCTGATGACCGTCGGTAATCTGCTTCTGTAATGAAAGAGGTGCAACGTTACCGGACTCGCCATCCCGGTGTTCCTTCTTGTTTTTCGCCTGCGAGTCGATTTTTTTCACTGCGATTTCATTTTTCGAAAACCGGGTTCCACTTATAACGACAGCCGACTTCAGATCTTTAAAACCACTGCCAGAAATGTGATACGCTTCCCTTTTTCTCCATTGCCAGCCGGGGCCGGTCAGCATCCGATTCGCCCAGACAGTCGGAATCCGGACCACGGCAGGTAATAGCCTTTCTGAACCTGCCACCTGCCCGGGGAGCCCGGCAGCCTTGCCAGTGAAGTCTGCCGCCGCGCGGTTTGTCTGCGCCTGATTCCCTGACCGACATTGTGGCCAGGGACGATGCTGCCGTCAACGCGCCCCGTCAGTGAACTCGCCTGGAAGCCGAAGCATTGCGGTAATGAATCAGAGATTCATTATTCCGAGCTTCCCTGGCAAGGGCATGACTCTTGTGGGCCGGCACGATTCGTTACTCACCCCCGGGGCCCTGGCAGCGGCCGGCAGTGAATCGATGGCGCAGGACAGTTTAAAATCTGCTAAGCTCAGGTGCGGCGCGGCAAAGTCGGTTTGCGATTCAGTTGCCACACTCTCCATTTCCCGGTATCAGACTTCAAGAAGCTTACAATTGGAATTTCCCGTTGGCTGACAATAACAAGATCCTCTTTATTGACGACGACGACAGGTCTCGACGCGACCTGGAAGTGATTCTCGGCTTCCTCGGCGAAAGGATGGTGGCGGGTAACAGCAGGGGGTGGCTGGCCTCACGGGGAAGCGACTACACCGCTCCTGCCAGGTTCTGTCTGGTCATGGTGGGGCAATGTCGTGAACTCGGTGTCTCTGAACTGCTGTTGCAGTTACATGCATGGGACAAGGGTCTTCCCGTGATCCTGCTGGGAGAGGGTCGGCTGGCCAACCTGCCAGGAGGCGACAATTTCAAGAATATCACCGGGGAACTGGGCTTCCCACTGACCTACCAACCTTTGCTTGATGCGTTGCACCAGGCCAAGGTATTTCGTGACAACTACAACCGCCTGCGCGATCTCGGTGGCGTCAGGGATTACAACATGTTTCGCAGCCTGGTAGGCAACAGCACGCGAGTCCAACAGGTACGCCAGCTGATGGGGCAGGTTGCCAGCAAGGAAGTGACAGTATTGATTACCGGAGAATCAGGCACCGGCAAGGAAGTGGTAGCGAGAAATCTCCACCTGAATTCCCCGCGGGCCGAGGAGCCCTTTGTTCCAATCAACTGTGGCGCGATACCGAGAGAGTTGCTGGAAAGCGAATTGTTCGGTCACGAGAAAGGGGCGTTTACGGGCGCTACATCGTCGCGGGAAGGACGTTTTGAACTGGCAAACGGCGGCACGCTTTTCCTTGATGAAATCGGTGACATGCCGCTGAACATGCAGGTGAAACTGCTGCGCGTACTGCAGGAGCGCAGTTTCGAAAGGGTGGGTGGCATCAAGACCATCAGCACTGATGTCAGAATCATAGCCGCCACCCACCAGAACCTCGAAGCCATGATCGAACAGGGGGATTTTCGTCAGGACCTGTATTACCGAATCAACGTGTTCCCCATCGAGATGCCGCCACTCCGGGAGCGCACTGAAGACATTCCGCTGCTTCTGAACGAGCTAATTTCCACGATGGAAAGTGAAAATCGCGGATCCGTTCGCTTCAATTCCGGCGCCATCGCCGCGCTGAAAAATTATCACTGGCCTGGTAATGTCAGGGAGCTGGCGAACCTGGTCGAACGCATGGCGATCCTCTACCCTCACGGTATCGTAGGTGAAAAAGATCTACCCCCTCACCTGTATATCGGTGTTACAACTGGCGGTCTGGGCGGCAGCCTGGTGACCGGGTCAACAGAGGAGAATTCGCAACCCCCGGAGCCGGCTCCGGAAGTGGAGGATTCTGCGTCGCTGCCTCTCGATGGTCTGGACCTTAAGGAATACCTGGCCACCCTCGAGATGGATCTGATCAACAAGGCCCTGGAAGATAGCAACGGTGTGGTTGCGCGGGCAGCTGACCGGTTGCATATCAGGCGCACGACCCTGGTGGAAAAAATGCGCAAGTACAATTTACCCAGGAAAATCGAGGAGAATGAGGAGGCCGAACCCGATGCAGGGGGCTCATGTGGTGACCCTGAAGACACTGTCAGCGGTGCAAGCGGTGACAGTCGGATTCTCAGGGTAAAGGGGTGACCACCTGACCGGCAACGGTGGCTTCCTCGAGCAGCAGCTCGGTACCGGATCCCGTTCCTTCGGTTTGTACAAACTTTACCAGCAACAGGTGCCAGTCCCTGGCAAGCCAGAATACCGTACTGCGGGGACTTCCTGGTTCTCTGACGCGCTCCACTTTCAGGGTATCGAGGCGGCCGAGGCCGGTTTCAATGATCTCGGATCCTGTAATTCGGTAAAGGTGCGTCTCTATTTCATCCCGGTTCACAAGCTGAACTTCAAGTTCTTCGACCCCCGGTTGCTTTAGAAGCAGACGCATCTGCACCTGAAAGTTCAGCTTATCCACTATCCC
Source organism: uncultured Gammaproteobacteria bacterium (assembly GCA_942492445.1). Taxonomy (GTDB): domain Bacteria; phylum Pseudomonadota; class Gammaproteobacteria; order Pseudomonadales; family Pseudohongiellaceae; genus NORP240. The sequence goes on along the minus strand of CALOEW010000063.1, from coordinate 48,011 downwards.
TGGAGACAGGGGAAGCTGCCAGGTTTCATCGTCGTCGCTGCTGCTGGCAAAGCCTTGTTGCCATTCGAACCGGACGGATTGTTTTCGACTGGAAATCCCGGTTTGCCTGTAGCTGTAGACATCGGCGAGCAGGCCTGTTTCCCCGAACCAGAACTGACTGCTTTCCACAATCTCGCCGAGTCTGGCGCCAAGGACCCTGACTGCCATGTGCTGGCTCAGGCTGTAGCGTCCCTCTTCAAGCCGTTCCAGACTGCGCTCGGCCCTGGCGGAAAGGCCGGAAGACCTGGCCGAGTAGCTTGCCTGATAAGTGGTCAGCTCCTGTGCGGCAACCGAACCGGCCGTCAGCAGGAGCAGCAAGTTCAGGAGCAGGGACTGCAGATAAATCCGGGTCATGGCAGGTCTCCTTGCAGGCGCACACCTTCGGGTGGCAGTTCCCTGCCATCCAGCCAGGCTTTGTCGTTCCGCATCTCCAGACGCCCTTCGGCGAAAAGGTCGACGACCCGTGGATAGATTCGATGTTCCTCTCCGTGGACGCGTTGCTGCAGTGTGGACGCAGTATCGTCAGGATTGACAGGGACCACGGCATGAGCGATCACCGGGCCGCCATCCAGTTCTTCGGTAACGAAGTGAACCGAGGCCCCGTGTACCCTGTCGCCGGCATCGAGAACGCGCTGATGGGTGTTGGTGCCGGGAAAGCGCGGTAGCAGAGAAGGGTGAATGTTGACAATTCGATGGGCGAAATGTTGAACAAATTGCTGCGACAGAATGCGCATGAAGCCTGCCAGTACAACCAGATCCGGCTGGACAATATCCAGTTGTTCAATCAGGGCGCGATCAAAGGAGCCCCGGTCAGGAAATTGCCGGTGGTCGATGCTGTAGGTTGGGATTCCGGCGGCGGCGGCACGGGTCAGACCGTAGGCCTGGGGGTTGTTGCTGATCACTGCCACCACGCGGTAGCTGCTGTGCCGACCGGCATCGATCAGGGCCTGCAGATTGCTGCCGTTGCCGGAAATGAGGACCGCAACTGCACATTGGTGTTCCATCCATCCTGCTCCTGTGTCAACGATCCAGCACCACCCGCTTCCGATCGGCTGCCGACGCTTCAATACTGCCTATGATCGCCGCGCCACGATTGAAAGACTGGAGAAGTTTCAGTGCCGATTCGCCGTCCTGCCGGGCAACTGTGACAATCATACCGATTCCGCAGTTGAAGGTCCGGAACATTTCCTCCTGCGCCACGTTGCCGCGTTCCTGAAGCCATTGAAACACAGGTGGTAACTGCCAGCTGGACAGATTGATGCGGGCCCTGACCGGGTCCGGCAGGACCCGGGGAAGATTTTCCAGAATTCCTCCGCCGGTGATATGTGCCAGCGCCTTGACGCGGACGTGGCGTGCGAGTTCGGCGATGGCAGCCACATAAATCTCGGTAGGAGCAAGCAGGGCTTCGCCCAACGAACAGTCATTGAGCCGCTGACTCAGGTCGCTCCCGTCCTGTTCCAGGATTTTGCGAATGAGGGAATAGCCGTTGGAGTGGGGGCCCGATGAAAACAGACCAATCAGAATGTCACCGGGGGCCACCTGATTGAAATCGATGATGCTGTCCTTTTCAACCACTCCGACCGCGAATCCCGCCAGGTCGTAGTCGCCGCCAGAATACATACCGGGCATCTCCGCTGTCTCGCCGCCTATCAAGGCGCAGCCCGCCAGCTCGCAGCCTCGACCGATTCCCGTAACCACGTCCGTAGCCAATGACACGTCAAGTCTGCCACTTGCATAGTAATCAAGGAAAAAAAGCGGTTCGGCACCACAGACGATGAGATCGTTTACGCACATGGCTACCAGGTCGATTCCCACCGTCTTGTGCTGCTGCAGTTTCATAGCCAGTTTCAATTTCGTACCGACCCCATCGGTTGCTGAGACCAGAACCGGGTTCCGGTAGCCCTGGGGCAATTCGAAAAGGCCGCCGAAGCCACCCAGACCGGCGAGAACTTCCGGACGTCGAGTGCGTTCCGTAACGCTCCTGATATTCTCAACCAGCGCGTTTCCGGCGTCGATATCGACGCCGGCATCCCGATAACTCAGGCTGGCAGCCTGGTGTTTCTGGATTGGATTGTTGGATTCGTCAACCATAAAGGATACCTGATTCAGCATGCCGTCCGGACGGTTAAAAGAGCGCAGAGTTTAACAGCTGGGCGCAGGGGAGTCTTGTCTGCCGCGGTCTCGAAGTTGCTGATCCGGTGCCTCCTTTTCAGCCGGTATGTGCTATCGAACGCCTATTTCAAGTATCATTTGCCAATGCAATGCCTCAAACCGTTTTTTTTCTGCCTGCTGCTACCGCTTGGCGTGATGCCGGTGCCCCTCCTGGGGCTGCCGGTGAGCGGGTTGTACTCTTACGAGGTGGCGGTGGCCAATCAAAGCGATCAGGAGCGCAGCAGGGCATTTCGCGAGGCACTGGCGGCGGTCATAGTCAAGGTAACCGGTGAACAGCGCTGGCTTGAAAATGCCGGCATCCAGGAAGCTCTCCAAAACTCTGGCAACTTCGTGGAAGCGATCGAGTACCGGACCGAGTCACGGCCACCGGCACCGGAGGAGCTTGCGTTATTGGCAGATCCTGCCCCGGAGCCGCTTTCTGCTGCAGCCTATATCGATCAGGAGCTGCTCAACGTCAGCTTTGCTCGTGATCTCATTGACCAGCTGCTGGCGAGGGCGGCTATCCCTGTCTGGGACAGCAATCGGCCCAGTGTGCTGGTGTGGATGGCACTCCAGAACGATGCCGGTGAACGCAATCTGCTCAGCCAGGAGTCCGACCCCGGAATCATGGACCTTAATGCAGCACTTCGCCGACGATCGGGGCATTCCTATTCTGTTTCCAGTGCTCGATTTTGAGGATCGTCGCAACCTGACAGCGGACATGATCTGGGGGCTTGACCAACAGGCGATTGCCCGGGCCAGCGCCAGGTATGCCGCGGACAGTATTCTGGCCGGCCGCCTTTACATATCGGCCAGTGGTGATCTGGCTGGCTTGTGGCAGTTCCAGTTTCAGGATCAGGTGGAGGTTTTTGACAGCCTGGACACCGACCTGGCTGATTACATTTACGGCCCGCTCAACCGGATCACAGAGCAACTTGCGCAGCATTTTGCCGTGGTGCGGTCCCCGAGTGGTGAGGAAACCACCCGCCTGAGAATCGAGGGCGTCACCAGCCTGGCTGCGTACGCGGAACTGGTCGGTTACCTGCAGGGGCTGGTGCTGGTTGATGGGGTGACTGTTGCGGCCCTGGATGGCGGAGTTCTGGAGTTGAATCTCACGCTCCAGGGCAGCCAGGGGCAGCTGGCCGAACTGCTCAGCCTGGACCGCAATCTGGTACCCCTGGATCAGAGCGGAAATGAACGCCTGCAGATGCTGACCTATAATTGGGCCCGTTGACGTGAACGTTATGCCTCCGCGGCAATTGTTGCTGGGCTTCCAACTGGATGATGCCGCCACGTTCAGGAATTTTCTTCCCAGTTCGCGGGACCGGCAACTGTTCCAGCACCTGCATGAGCTGGCGCTGCAACCGGGTGACGGGTTTACCTATATCTGGGGAAGGCCTGGGTCCGGAAAGACCCATCTGTTACAGGCGCTGTGCCACGAGCAGGCACAGGCAACGGCTTCGCCCATCTATATTCCATTATCACGGGCCGACGACCAGCTGAATCCGGAATTGCTCGACGGTCTGGAACATCTGGATCTGGTATGCCTGGATGATCTCGACGTTGTTGCCGGAAGGGAGGACTGGGAGCTGGCTCTTTTCAATTTTTACAATCGTGCGCGGGATCAGCGTACCCGGTTTATCGTTGCTGCCAGTACACCGCCGGCGGGGTTGGAAGATCAAACTGGCCGATCTGCGGTCGCGGTTGCATTCGGGGGTCGTATTCCAGTTACACGAACTGTCCGATTCCGAGAAACCGCAGTTGTTAAGACGCCGTGCCGAAGCACTTGGTATCAGGCTTCCCGACGCTGTTGTGAATTATGTCCTTGGTCGCCATGACCGAAACCCGGCAGCCCTGATGAATCTGCTGCAGAATCTGGATCGCCAGTCTCTGGAACGGAAGCGACGCATCACTATCCCCCTGATTAAGGAAATTATGGACTGGTAGGTCAATTATCCTGGTGCGCCTTGCGCGAGAACTTTCGGATAAACAGTATCAGTGACACGAACAGCAGGATGCAGAAGAAAATCTCCACCAGCCCCGGGGCCAGTTTGCCAGGAGTAAAGGCTGATAAAACGGCGTGTATGAAATACATCAACACCACGAAACTGAGCCAGGCGTGGTATCGAACCCGGGAGCGGTGCAAGCCGGGGGCAAAGGGCAGCAAAGGCAGACTCTGCAGTAACCACAGGACCAATGTGGTGACACCAGCAGCGGTGGTCATGGCAAGGCTGTTGTAGAGCAGGGCGAGAATCAGACCGTAGTAACCGAACAATACCATTTTTCTGGCTAACGGCAGCTCGGGAGTGGTGAGCGGAAACATGATTCTGGAATATCGATTCCTGGTTGTGGGTATCATTACTGCTGTAATTTGACCGCCAGTTCAGCCACACGCCGGCCCAGGGACAGGCAGAGTCTGGTTTCGGCCTCGGTGACCGGGTTGTCGCTGTCGGGGCCTGCATGGTGACTCGGACCGTATGGCGTGCCGCCACTGGTGGTGGTGTTGAGCTCCGGCAGGGTATAGGGAAGCCCACATAGCACCATACCGTGGTGCAACAGCGGATTCATCATGCTTAGCAACGTGCTTTCCTGCCCTCCGTGCAAGGACGAAGTGGAAGTGAATACGGCTGCCGGCTTGTTGATCAGGGCACCGGATACCCACAGGCCACCGGTGGTATCGAGAAAGTATTTCAGTGGAGCCGCCATGTTTCCGAACCGGGTAGGGCTGCCGAGTACCAGGCCGGCGCAGTCACGCAGATCCTCCTCGCTGCAATAGACGGCTCCTTTCTCGGGAACCGCCGGTTCAGTTGCCTCACACCTCGGAGACACCGCGGGAACGGTCCTGATTCTGGCTTCCACTCCGGCCACCTGTTCTATGCCCCGGGCGATGAGTGCGGCCATTTGTGCGGTAGCTCCATGACGGCTGTAATAGAGTACCAGTACGTAGGGGTTTCCCATTTACGATGCCTCGATAAACGGCAGTACAGATTCCGGAGGCCTGCCGATTATCGCGCTGCTGTCGGTCACGATGATGGGCCTTTGTAATAACCTGGGGTGCTTGGCCAGCAGATCCAGGACGATTTCATCGGCAAGCCCTGCATCATCCAGACCCAGTTCTTCATACTCCGGTTCACTGCGGCGCAACACATCCCTGACATTCATGTTCAGTTTTTTCAGCAGGTTTTTGAGTTGTCTGGTGTCCGGTGGATTATCCATGTAGTAGACAATTTCCGGGGTAATATCATTTTCTTCCAGAAGAGCCAGCACCGCACGTGACTTGGAGCAGCGCGGGTTATGATAAAGCGTCACAGTTGTCATTGCAGTTCTCTCTGTGCCATATCGATGATCTTCTGGCTGCCCAGTTTCTCCTCGGCAGCCAGGTCGAGATTGCGCAGGAATTCCCGGGCCTGCTGATACTCAGGCAGCTGCGAATTTTCCTGCAGGTCGCTCGCCCGTGCCTCCCGCAGCGTGCGCCAGATCTCCAACAGGGTACAGTTCTCTATGGTGCCGGCAGGCAGGTAGCGGGGCGGTTCATCACCGGTCCGGGCAAGCAGTCCGGAATTTACCAGATGTTTCAGGATCCGTTCGATAAACAGCTGCCCGACACCAAAGCGGCTGGCGATCTCCTCGTCGCTCATAGGTGGCTGGCGCTCCTGAAAGCGATGGATGATCAGGGCAGCCACCGCCAGAGTCAGCTGTTCATGCTGATTGATGCTCATCGGGAGCTGCTTGCGGCCAGTCCTGGTTTTATTCGGGAATTGGTGATAGTACGCGATGTCCGCGCCCAACAGAGCAACCAGCCAGCCTACATAAGCAAATATCATGACTACCAGTACCGTGGCGAAGGCCAGGTAAATGGACTCCCTGGCCGCTCCGATAAGAAAGTTGCTGAAAATGGCGCCCATTATTTTCCAGCCGAGAGTTGTTACCACACCGCCTGTAAAGGCCGAGGAGAAGCGAACTTTGGTGTTGGGCAGAAAACTGTAGGCGAAGGCGAAAGCCAGCGACATGAAAAGCAGCGGAAACAGCACTGCCAGAAAATTGATTATCACGCCTCCAAACGCCAGGCGGTCCAGGTAATTGATAACGAGCGTCGTGTTAACGGACGAAGTGATACTGATGGAAATGAAGATCAGTAGTGGACTGACTATGACAGCGAACAGGTATTCACTGATCCGGCTGGACAATGAGCGACCCTGGCTGACGTTCCAGATGTAGTTGAAGCTGGATTCGATCTTGCGCATCATTTCCAGCACCAGGTAGATGAGCACACCCATGCTGGTGATCCCGATTACTCCCACCTGAATATTGTCCACGAAATCGATAATCTGGCTGACGACTTCGTCCCGACGATCGCCAAGCGCTTCCAGCAGCGTGTTCAGAGCCGGCTCCATGGCGTTGTGTACGCCCAGACTTTTCAGAACCGCAAAAATCAGGGCGAGTGTCGGAATAAACCCCAGAATCGTCGAGTACACAAGACTCATTGCCCGCAGGCTGAGCTGTCCCTCGGAGATGTCTCGCAGGATGGCATAAACTATCTGGGCGCTTCGAACCAGGATACGACGCCAGTACGGCAGGGCGGAAAAGTTCTGCTCCCACAGAAAACTATTGATTCGTGCCTGTAGCGAATGTCGCAGTCGCGACATCTGGATATAGTCAAAAGCCATGTCGAGTTGTCAAGAACCTGTTGAGCAGCCATTATACGGAATCCGGGAGGCTAAACCAGTGACCGGACCAGGCAATTTCCGTCGGGGCAGGCGACGATGCAGCAACAGCTGTTGACATTACACGGGTTTGTAACGGGGCGGGTTCAGGGCGTATTTTTCCGCGCCGAGACCAGGCGCAAGGCGCTCGAACTTGGTCTGAATGGCTGGGTAAAAAATCTTTCAGACGGGCGGGTCGAACTGCTGATCAGTGGCCCACTGGGTCCCGTTGACAGTATGACACAGTGGTTGCAGCACGGCCCCACTCTGGCCAGGGTCGATATCCTGGACCTGCATAAGGTCGACGCGACACCCGGTCAGGGGTTTGATGTCCAGGATTGAACCGGTACCAGCGTCCGGCGCCTTCAGTGTTCCGGTGCAACCCGCTCGGCCAGGAACTCCAGAAATGCGTCAACCGGCACCAGTTGCTTATCTGCATCGGTTCTGCTTTTGTATTCCACCACTCCATCTGCCAGAGTCCGGGGTGACACGACCACCCGGTGTGGATACCCGATGAGCTCGGCTTCGGCAAATTTCACGCCGGCACTGGTTTTACGGTCGCGGTCATCAAGCAGGACCTCCAGGCCCAGATTGCCTGCCTGCTGGTAAATACGTTCCGAAACTGCCGTTACCTGTTCGGACTTTGTGTGCGTCGATGGGGATTACCACCAATTGAAAAGGTGCCAGCCTGTCGGGCCAGATTATGCCTTTATCGTCATGACGCTGTTCAATACAGGCGGCCACGATGCGACTTACGCCAATTCCGTAACACCCCATGGTCAGGGTGATACTGCGGCCATTCTCATCCAGCACCCTGGCATTCATCGCTTCGCTGTATTTGGTACCAAGCTGGAAGATATGCCCGACTTCGATTCCCCGTTTGATCGACAGAGTGGCGCCGCCGTCGAGAGTGCTGTCACCTTCCTGGACGGTTCGAATGTCCTCAACCCGATCGAAATGACAGTCCTGCCGCCAGTTGGCATTGATCAGATGATGCCCAGGCCGGTTGGCCCCGCAGATGAAGTTGGTCATGGTTGCGGCGCTGGGGTCGGCAATGGTGAGGATATCCTTGCGCAATGGTCCCAGATTTCCGGCCTTGCAGCCAAGTACAGTTTCGATCTCCTCGTCGGTGGCAAATTGCAAAGGAGACAGAACTTCCGGAATTTTGGCAGCCTTGGTTTCATTAAGCTCCTGGTCACCGCGAAGTACCAGCGCGACGAGACAGGGAGAAGCACCCCGTGCCTCAGGTGGCGCGCCCTTTACAATCAGCGTTTTTAACATGCCCCTGGTGGAACGCTTCAGAAGCTGTTCAAGGTCCGCCATGGAATGCGCAGCCCCTGTTTCGACAGTCTCCGTTACCACTTCCCCCTCGGGTGCATCGGCGGGCAGTGGCGTCTGGCCTTCGGCCAGTTCAATGTTTGCCGCATAATCCCCCGAGGTTGAAAATACGATGCGGTCTTCACCCGAGTCGGCCAGTACATGAAATTCATGCGACAGGGCTCCGCCGATATTACCCGAGTCAGCCAGTACTGCCCGGTATTCAAATCCCAGCCGGTCGAAGATGTTGCAGTACACCTGGTACATCTGCCGATAAGTGGCATCGAGAGATTCCTGGTCAATGTGGAACGAGTAAGCATCTTTCATGAGAAATTCACGCGCCCGCATTATGCCGAAGCGGGGACGACGCTCGTCCCGGAATTTGGTTTGAATCTGATAAAAAGTGGCAGGCAGCTGCTTGTAGCTGTTGTATTCATTGCGTACCAGATCGGTTATGACCTCTTCGTGGGTGGGACCCAGGCAGAATTCGCGCTGGTGTCGATCGACGAAACGCAGTAATTCCGGGCCCATCACTTCCCAGCGGCCGGATTCCTGCCACAGGTCAGCGGATTGCACCACCGGCATCGATACTTCCATGGCACCGGCCCGGTCCATTTCTTCACGGATAATCGCGGTCACTTTCTGCAGTACCCGCCATCCCATCGGTAACCAGGTATACATGCCGCTGGCCAGTTTTCTGATCAGACCGGCTCGCAACATCAGCTGGTGGCTGATGATCTCAGCGTCTGCAGGAGTCTCTTTGATGGTGGCAATCAGGTATTGGGTGGCACGCATTTTCCTTTTCCTCAAAGCAGAAAGGCAGCCTCCAGGGCTGCCTTTCGGGTAATCACCAATGGCTTCTGGCCATTACCGTCGACGAAGCTGTCGGGCCGTTACTGGGCGAATTCCTTCAATTTCTTCAATGGCAGAACCTTGACGCGGGTCGAGGCCGGCTTGCGGGGGATGTCCATGGTTTCACCAGGCCTGAACGGGTTGGGTACGTTCTTGCGGGCAGGTCGCGCCGGACGGACAACCGACTTGATCTTGAGCAGACCCGGGAGAGTGAACTCACCGACGGCACGCTTGCGAATGTGGCGCTCGATTACGGTGCCCAATTCATCCAGAACCGCTGCCACCTGCTTCTTTGAAAGTTCGGTGTTCTGAGCGATCTCATTAAGAATTTCGGTTTTGGTATATTTTTTCTGCACAGCGGGAGCACGTCGTGGTTTTGCCGCTCCATTTTTGGAGGATGCTTTTTTGACAGCCATAGTGAAATCTCTTTTTCGTTATTGGTGAAAATGAACAGTGATTTTTATTACGCTTCCGTCAACCCGGATGGGGATGCTCGACCGGAGAATGCGTAAAGGTTCTCGCCCTTAATGCCTGAATGATAGTGAGCTTCGATAATGGTTCAGCAAAAAATACTGCCTTCCACAGGGTCGTCATTTATAAATCATTCACAAACTGCAAGCAAGCACTTATGGCATTTTTAACCTGAAAATACCGGTGTTTTTCTCAAAATCGCAGTGCTTATGTGCATCCTTTGCCTTTTGAAAAAGTCAAGGTCATTCTACCCTGAACTGTTTCATGTCGAGGGAGATTCAGACACGCCGTTGTTCTGTCCTGATGTGGTTCCTGCCTGCACACTTTTCGTATTGTCCTGGTTCGTGTTGCACAACATTGGCTCAGACCCGAAAAGCATCCTGCGGTAACCGCCGCGGCCGCACCCTGAATGACCACCTCTCAGACCACAATTCGGCAGTCAGTTTGCCGGCCGATTGCGGGCAAAAGAAACGTGCCGGACAAACTGTTATTAGGTTATAATCCAGCGCTTTCGAGCCCGGGCCCGGGGAATGCTGCTGGCGGCATTCAGGCATTCCATTCTTTGCTTTCCTTCACGTAAGAAGCAGGTGCAAGAGTCCAACGGCCTCTGGCCGGTGGACAGACATGGTGAAAAGAACTATGCCGATTTACGAATATCGTTGCTCCAAATGTGGTCACCAGCTGGAAGTATTACAGAAGTTCAGTGATCAGCCGCTGGTTCAATGTCCTGCCTGTCAGAAAGACGGGCTGCAGAAACTGGTTTCCGCGGCAAGCTTCCGGCTTAAAGGGGGTGGATGGTATGAAACCGATTTTAAGAAGGACAATAAAAAACACCTCGTTGACAGTGGAGATACGGGCGCCACAGGAAAAGCGGACCCGGGCGCGGATTCCAGCAGCAAGCCGGCCGGCCAGGCGGAGAAAAAACCGGAAAGTGGCAAGAGCAGCGGATCGGGCGCGGATAAACCCGGGTCCGCAACTTGAGTGGATTAGCCTTCGGATCGGGCGACTACAGACTTCTATTCAGTAACAGGACGGACAGACCATGCGCAGTCATTATTGTGGAGAACTCAATGAAACCCATGTGGGAGAGCAGGTAAGCCTCTGCGGCTGGGTTCATAGACGGCGGGACAACGGTGGTGTGATCTTCCTTGATTTGCGTGACCGCGACGGTATCACACAGGTGGTGTACGACCCGGACACACAAGAAAGTTTCGCTGTCGCCGAAGGCGTGCGCAGTGAGTTTGTGGTGCAGGTAAAGGGCCGGGTCAGGGAGCGACCCCCGGGTACGGTGAATGCGGAAATGCCAACTGGCAGTATCGAGGTGCTTGGCAAGGAATTGAACGTGCTGAATGCCGCGCAGACTCCGCCAATCCAGCTTGATGAACACGTCGATGTGCATGAGGACATCAGGCTGCGTTATCGCTATATCGATCTGCGGCGTCCGGAGATGGTCGAGAAACTGCGATTCCGTTCCAAGGTAACCAACACCATTCGCAACTTCCTTGACGACAACGGGTTTCTCGATATCGAGACTCCGATCCTGACCCGCGCAACTCCCGAAGGCGCCAGGGACTACCTCGTACCCAGTCGTACCCACGAAGGGCGTTTTTTTGCCCTGCCGCAATCGCCACAGCTGTTCAAACAGATACTCATGGCAGCGGGAATGGATCGCTATTACCAGATAGCAAAGTGTTTCCGCGATGAGGATCTGCGGGCAGACCGTCAGCCCGAGTTCACCCAGGTGGATATCGAAACCTCGTTTATGGACGAGGAGCAGATCATGACCATTACCGAGGAGATGGTCCGGCAGGTGTTTAAAAAGCACCTGGATGTGGACCTCGGGAAGTTTCCGCGCATGACCTACGCCGAAGCCATGCGTCGATACGGATCAGACAAACCGGATCTTCGCATTGATCTCGAACTGGTCGATGTGGCGGACCTGATGCAGGATGTGGATTTCAAGGTATTCAGCGGCCCGGCAAAGGATGCCGAGAGCAGGGTGGTGGCGCTTCCGGTTCCGGGCGGCGCGAGTCTGAGTCGCAAGCAGATAGACGATTTCACCCGCTTCGTGGGTATCTACGGAGCCAAGGGTCTGGCCTGGATCAAGGTCAACGATCTGAGTGCCGGTATAACGGGGCTGCAGTCACCGATAATCAAGTTTATGCCGGATTCCACGGTGCATCAGCTCATGGCAAGAGTGAATGCCGGTGACGGCGATATCGTGTTTTTCGGTGCCGATAAGGCTGACGTCGTCAATGAGGCTATCGGTGCACTGCGAATCAGGGTAGCCCAGGAACTGGGGCAGGTGGCTGATCGCTGGGCACCGCTTTGGGTAGTGGAATTTCCAATGTTTGAAAAAGACGGCAATGGGCAGCTGACGCCATTGCATCACCCATTTACGTCGCCTTCCTGCAGTGCCGCGGAGCTGGCGGAAAATCCGGGCCAGGCGCTGTCCCGTGCTTATGATATGGTGTTGAACGGGACCGAACTGGGTGGAGGGTCCATCCGTATCAATGTTCCTCAGACCCAGCAACTGGTGTTCAAGGTCCTGGGGATCGGGGACGAAGAAGCCAATGAAAAGTTTGGATTCCTGCTGGATGCACTGAAATTCGGCTGCCCCCCTCACGGCGGCATAGCCTTCGGGCTCGATCGGCTTATCATGCTGATGACAGGTGCCAACTCCATACGAGAGGTGATAGCCTTTCCGAAAACCCAGTCGGCGGCCTGTCTACTGACCGATGCGCCGGGCCAGGTAACGGCCGAGCAGCTGAAGGAGCTCAGTATCCGGGTCAGGAAACCAGTCAAGGAATAGTAGCAACTGGAGGTCGGAGTCAGTTATGGCAGGGCACAGCAAATGGGCCAACATCAAACACCGTAAAGCGGGTCAGGACGCCAAACGGGGTAAGGTATTCACTAAAATGATCCGGGAGCTGACAGTGGCCGCCAAGATGGGCGGCGGTGTTGTTGCCGACAACCCGCGCCTGCGTGCGCTGGTCGACAAGGCGCTGGCCGCCAACATGACCCGGGACACAATCGACAGGGCCATTGCCCGGGGCGCCGGTACCGCTGAAAGCGACAACCTCGAAGAGCTGGTTTATGAAGGCTATGGTCCCGGCGGCATAGCCGTGCTGGTGGAAACACTCACCGACAACAGGAACCGTACGGTGGCTGAAGTGCGGCACGGCTTCGCCAAGTTCGGTGGCAGTTTGGGAACGGCTGGTTCAGTATCTTACATGTTTGAACGGACCGGGCTGATTTCATTTCCTGCCGGTAGCAATGAGGAGGAAATACTGGACATCTCCCTGGAAGCCGGGGCACATGATGTGGTCACCAACGCCGATGGCAGCATCGATGTGTTGACCACGTTGGAAACCTTCGGTGCCGTCAAGGACGCACTGCTGGAATCCGGTCTGGAGCCTTCTGCTGCCGAAATGGCCATGCTGGCCGCCAACGAGGTGGATCTTGATCTGGAAGGTGCGCAAGCCCTGCTCAAGCTGGTCGAACACCTGGAGGACCTCGACGACGTGCAGAATGTCTACACCAACGCAAATCTGTCCGAGGAGGTCATGAGCCAGTTGTAGGGTTGCGGCTGGCACGATGCCTATGGTCAATTCATGGCACTAATCCTGGGGATAGATCCGGGTTCGCGGGTTACCGGTTATGGGCTGATCAATGCGTCGGGCAACAGGCTTGAGTATGTCGATTGCGGGTTTATCCGCACCGGTGCGGGCCCGTTACCAAACCGACTGCAACAGATTTTCGATGGGCTCTCGGAAGTTATTGAGCGCCATTGTCCCCAGCATGCAGCGATAGAAGAGGTTTTCATGGGGCGAAACGCTGCCTCCGCGCTTAAACTAGGCCAGGCCAGGGGCAGCGCTATCGTTGCCTGCCTGCACTATAACCTGTCGGTGGACGAGTATTCAGCCAGGTCGGTCAAGCAGGCGATCGTTGGCCGGGGCGCGGCGGAAAAGCAGCAGATACAGCACATGGTAAAAGCCCTGCTGGGAATAAGCCGGGATTTGCAGGAAGACGCGGCGGACGCCCTGGCTATTGCCATCTGTCACGCCAACACTCATGCCAGCCTGGTGCGAATGGCAGGTGCCAGCCGGTTCAGCAAAAGGCGACTGAAAGTCTAGGGGCAGATCAGTGATTGGCAGAATCCGGGGGACTCTGATAGAGAAGCATCTCACTGAAATTCTGGTGGATGTGAACGGCATCGGTTACGAAATCAGTGTGCCGATGAGTACCCTTTACCGGCTACCCGAAAGCGGCCAGGGTCTCGTTCTGCACACCCATCTGGCAGTGCGGGAGGATGCCCAGACTCTGTATGGATTCCTTGAAATGGCCGAAAAGAAACTGTTCCGTGCCCTGATCAGGGTGAGCGGAGTGGGGCCCAAACTGGCGCTGGCGATTCTTTCCGGGATGGCCGTTGACGAGTTTGTGCGTACGGTCAATGCCAACGACGTCGCCGCCATGGTGAGAATGCCCGGAGTGGGCAAGAAGACAGCGGAGCGGTTGATTATTGAAATGCGGGACCGACTGGCCGAATGGGGGCCGACCTCGTCTCCGGAAACCGGCGATGGCTTCCCGTGCCGACGGCAGTCACGGGCGGATTGCCGCCGAGGCGGAAACCGCGCTGATAAGCCTGGGTTACAAACCTGCCGAGGCCGGGCGCAGTATTGCCCGGGCCCTGAAGGAAAACGATGACATTGCCGACAGCGGTACGTTGATCCGACTGGCACTGAAGAGCATGGCCTGATGATGCAGGAAGAAGAGCGCCTGGTAACTGCCGAAGCGCAGGGAAACGACGAGCGGGTGGATCGTGCCATCCGTCCCGTTTATTTGCGCGACTACGTGGGCCAGCAGGCAGTCAAGGATCAACTTGACATCTTTATCAATGCCGCCCGAAACCGGTCAGAGCCTCTCGATCATACTCTGGTTTTCGGTCCCCCGGGGCTGGGCAAGACTACGCTGGCCATTATCATTGCCAATGAACTGAATGTCTCCATCAGGACCACCTCCGGTCCGGTGTTGGAAAAAGCCGGCGACCTTGCCGCCATGCTGACCAACCTCGAAGAAGGGGATGTGCTGTTTATTGACGAAATCCACCGTCTCAATCCGGCGATCGAGGAAATCCTCTACCCGGCGATGGAAGACTATCAACTGGATATCATGATTGGAGAAGGACCGTCGGCACGGTCTATCAAGCTGGATCTGCCACCTTTTACACTGGTCGGTGCAACGACTAGAGCGGGGTTGCTTACTTCGCCATTGCGGGACCGTTTCGGTATTATCCAGCGCCTGGAATTCTACAGCATTGAGGAGTTGAGCCAGATCATCACCCGCTCCGCGGGCATCCTCGGCACCACCATCGAAGCTCAGGGTGCGCTGGAAATCGCCAGGCGCAGCCGGGGTACGCCAAGAATCGCTAATCGCCTGCTGCGGCGGGTGAGAGACTACTCCGAAGTCAAGGGCGAGGGAACCATCGACCTGCATTATGCCTCAAGGGCACTGGACATGCTGAGTATTGACAGCAGCGGCTTCGATCAGATGGACCGGCGGCTGCTGCTGACCATGAGTGAAAAGTATGCCGGCGGGCCAGTGGGGATAGACAGCCTTGCCGCGGCAATCAGCGAGGAACGGGAAACCCTGGAAGACGTGGTTGAACCGTATCTCATTCAGCAGGGCTTTATCATGCGCACACCGCGCGGTCGGATGGTGACACAGTATGCCTATTCTCATTTTGGAATCAGTCCTGCGGGGGCCGATGAAGACCTGTTCAATCAGAAATCTGAGTAAGCCTGGCACGCTGCTGAACTGCGCGGTGTCATTATTGCGCCACAATTAGTCAGCCGTAATCCAGCATTCAACCTATGGGTGTTACATTCGTCGTATTTAATTGGGTTTTACCAAACTATTTGGCGATTCTGCCGAATTATCAGAGGAGCCACCGGTTTGAAAGAGCCAGTGTCCGGCTGGTTCCCGACCACAACCGTAACAACGCGAAACCGTTGAATACCCGACCAGGGCCGGGGCGTTGCCGTGGAACCCTTTGACCCGGGATAAGGGCTCAGAGCGCCAATTGGAGAACAATCAGTGAGTGAAACAATCAGTCCCGTCGAATTGATTTTCGGGGCCAGTATCGAAGTTCAGCTGGTCATTTACGTGCTCCTGCTTCTTTCCATTGTTTCCTGGGTGATAATCGTTCAGCGCTGGATGGTTCTGTCGGCGGCCGCCAAGGGTGCATTCAGTTTCGAGCAACGGTTCTGGTCCGGGATCGATCTCAGCCAATTGTATAAAGAAGGCAGCCAGATGCAGAAGGAGAACCAGCCTGTCGTGGGCTTGGAAAACATCTTCCGCGCCGGCTTCAAGGAATTCATGCGGCTGCGCCAGAAAAGCGATGGGGCGAAAGAAGTGGCGATGGATGGCGCCCAGCGGGCCATGCGGGTGGCTTATTCCAGGGAGGAGGAGAAGCTGGAAAAGCATCTGCCGTTTCTGGCGACGGTGGGTTCGGTAAGTCCCTATATCGGGCTGTTCGGGACCGTGATCGGCATCATGAATGCTTTCCTGGGGCTGGCTACCCAGAGCCAGACCACCCTGCAGGCTGTAGCTCCGGGTATCGCCGAGGCACTGATCGTTACCGCTATCGGGCTGTTTGCCGCGATCCCGGCCGTGGTGTCCTACAATCGGTATGCGGCCAAGGTGGAATCCCTTACCGGTTCCTACATCACCTTCGCCGACGAATTTTCCAGCATCCTCCACCGTCAACTGTACAGCAATTGAAGCGAACTGAAGGTGGGCCCGCCACCTCAGGTGACCAGCAGAGCCGAAAATAGATGGATGTTATACGCAAAAAACGCAAACCAATGAGTGAAATCAATGTCGTTCCCTACATCGATGTGATGCTGGTTCTGCTCGTGGTTTTCATGGTCACAGCACCTCTTCTGAACCAGGGCATTGAAGTGGATTTGCCCCAGGCCAACAACGAACCGCTGGATATCGATGAGAATCTGGAAACACTGGTGATCTCAATTACCGAGAATCAGGAATTTTACATCAGCCTCGGAGCCACCGCCGAAAACCGCGAGCCGGTTTCACTGGACACTATCGGGCAGCAGGTGTCTCAGGTGGTCAATGCCAACCCCCGCATACAGGTGCTGGTGGAGGGAGACACAAACGCTAACTGGGGATCCATGATTGCCCTGATCACTACCCTGCAGAATGCCGGGGTAGCCAACCCCAACTTCATAACACAGCCGATGCAGAGTCTTTGACGGGAGAATGGAAAGTGGAGCTGACGCAGCCGCGTTTCAGGTATTCCATATTGCTGGATATCTACAACGGCTACCCGCTGGCATTGATTGCTGCCCTGTCATTGCATTTCCTGGTGCTCGCTGCGCTGGTGTATTCCGGCATTACGCGGCCACCGCAGAACCCGGAGATTGTCCAGCCATCGGTTCGGGCCTTCACCATCGACGAGAATCCGCAGTTGCGGAACGAACGTCTGCAGCAGGAGCGGCAGGCCGCCTCCGAATCCGCCGCCGCAGAGCGGCGCCGCCAGGAACAGCTGGAGCAACAGCGGGCGGAAGAAGCGGCAGCCGCAGAGCAGCGCCGCCAGGAGCAGCTGGAGCAACAGCAGGAGCAGGAAGCGGCGGCAGCAGAACGGCGGCGTCAGGAACAGTTGCAGCAACAACAGGCAGCAGAAGCGGCAGAAGCAGCAGCGGAACGTCGACGCCAGGAGGAGCTGGAGCGGCAGCGCCGGGAGGAGGCAGCGGCAGAACAGCGCCGCCAACAGGAACTGGCCAGCCAGCGCGCCGAGGCCGAAGCGGCTGCGGCTGCAGCAGCCGCCGACGTGGCCAGAACTCAGCAGGAGATGGTGATGGCCTACACCGGCATCATCCACGATCTGATTCAGCAGAACTGGTCCCGTCCACCCAGCGCCCGAAACGGTATGACTACCGTGTTTCGTATCCAGATGGTCCCGACCGGGGATATCCTCGACGTGGAGCTGGTGCAATCCAGCGGCGACTATGCGTTTGACCGCGCGGCGGAGTCCGCAATCTACCGGGTTGGCAGGTTCCAAGAATTGCAGGGGATGCCGATAAATTTATTTAATGAAAATTTCAGGAGTCTGTTACTGACATTCAGACCCGAGGATTTATTGAACTGATGACTAAAACCAGATTGTTTGCGGTACTCCTAGTTTGTTACAGCCAGCTTGCGCTTGCCGAACTGAACATACAGATCACCCAGGGAGTGGACAACCCCATCCCTATCGCGGTCATTCCGTTTGCCTGGGATGGCAGTGGGGCACTGTCTGAGGATATTGCCGAAGTCGTTGGCAATGACCTGCAGCAGGTGGGCGAGTTTCTGCCCCTGTCCCGCTCCAACATGCTGAGCCTGCCCAGGCAGGAAAGCGAGGTGTATTTCCGGGACTGGCGAATCCTGGCCCAGGATTATCTGCTTATCGGCAAGATCACCCGGGCCCCCTCGAGCCAGCTGGTCCAGGTTCAGTACGAGTTTTTCGATGTCAATCGGGAACTGAAACTTGCCGGTGAAATTCTGACTGGCAGCGTGGCACAGTTGCGGGATATTGCCCATGAGATCAGCAACGTGGTTTACGAGCAGGTCACGGGAATTCGCGGGGCCTTCACCACGCAGATTCTCTATGTGGTCGCTGAAAACCTGGCTCCGGGTGAGACCCGCTTCCGGCTTGAAAAATCCGATTACGACGGCAACCGGGCCCAGATTCTGCTGGAATCCAGCGAGCCCATCATGTCTCCGAGCTGGTCGCCCGACGGCACTCAGGTAGCCTACGTGTCATTCGAGACGGACCTGCCGCGGATCTACATTCAGAGAGTCGCCACGGGAGAACGGCGTCAGATCACCAATTACCCGAATATCAACAGCTCTCCGGTGTGGTCACCTGATGGCAGCAGGCTGGCCATGGTGCTCTCCAAGGACGGCAGCCCGGACATCTACGTGCAGGACCTTCGCACCAATGTGCTGAGCCGTGTGACCGATCATCCGGCGGTGGAAACCGAGCCCAGCTGGAGCAGCGATGGCCGTTCGCTGGTGTTCATGTCCGATCGCACCGGCCAGCCGCAGATCTACCAGATAGAACTGGGTGCCGACTCCTGGGATGTTGAGCGGCTTACCTACGACTGCTTTTACTGCGCAAAGGGTAAATTTCTTCCCGACGGTGTCAATCTCGTTCACGTGCGCCGGGCGACGCGCCAGAGCAGCAGCTACAGCATCGCCATCCTCAATGTGGAAACCTTGCGGGTTATCACGCTGACGGATACCAGCCTGGATGAATCCCCCAGTGTCGCGCCCAACGGCAGCATGATCATTTACGCGACCAAGGTGAATGGCCGCGGTGTGCTGGACGCCGTCTCCATTGACGGGCAGGTAAAGTTCCGTTTACCATCCACGCGCGGAGACGTGCGGGAGCCTGCATGGTCTCCTTTCTTTAATTAGCGCTCCCTGTCCAGCCGGCGATTGCGCGGTCAGGCCTGCCTGAAGCTCTCAATACAGCAACACCTAAAACACCTAATGCCTTTGGAGGAGTTAACCAGTGGGAAAGCAAACTTCAACCCTTTTCAAGATCGGCATACTGGCATCTGTGCTGGCACTTGGAGCCTGTCGCTCTTCCGGTGAAGCGGATCAGGAAAGTGCCGCCGAGGTCTCCGATACCCGCCCGGCGGCTACAGCCAGTGCCGGCACCGCACCAGTCCAGCCGAGTGCCGAGGAGATGGCAAGGCAGCAGGCAATGCGGACGCGGGTTTTCTATTTCGATTTTGATGTGTCCGAATTTCGTGGCGCAGACCGTGCAACCCTGAGTTACCATGCCCGTGATCTGGCCGCCAATCCCAACAAGCGCATTCGCCTTGAAGGGCATGCAGACGAACGCGGTACCCGGGAGTACAACCTGGCCCTGGGTGAGCGCCGGGCCAATGGCATCAGAGACTTCCTCATCGTCAACGGCGCTGCCCGTTCACAGATAGAATCGGTCAGTTATGGCGAAGAGCGGCCGGCAAGAAGTGGGACCGGCGACGAGGACTATCAGCTTAATCGTCGGGTAGAAATTGTTGAACGCTAGGCGTATCGTGTGAATTTATGAAAATGCAGCATCCTTCAGTTCTGGCCCCGCTTTGGCTTCTGATCGGACTGGTAGCGCTGAGTCCGGGTGTATCCGGGCAGGGGGGCGGTAACAGCGACGCCATGGTGTTGCTGCTGGAACAGAATCGCAACCTCCAGACCGAGCTTCAGGCGCTGCGAGCCCTGGTGGAACAACAGGGTTATGAGATTCGCAGGTTGCAGAGAGAATCGCTGGACCGCTATACCGACACCGACAACCGCCTCCGGGGCCTGGAGCAGGCACTGGCTGGTGGTGGTGCCGTGGGCACCGCCCCGAGCACGAACGGGATTGTCGAGTCGCCGCTGCCGTCTACGCCGACCGACGGGATCCAGGCCGGTCAGCCAGGCACCCCGGGTCCGGTTCAGACTGCCCCGGTGGCGGAAGCCACAGGCCAGGCAACGTCGACGCGGGGCCTGGTGGCCGGCGCGGGAACTGACATCAACTCCGGCGCTGCGCAGCAGTCGCGCGGTCCGGTAGTTTCCCGTGCGACACTGGAGCCCGCCGTACTGACAGAACAACAGCTGTATCAGATGGCCTACGATTCTGCCATTAACAGCCAGTTCGAACGTGCGATAGCCGAATTCGACCAGTACCTGGGAATCTACCCCCAGGGGCGATTCACGACCAATGCCCATTACTGGAAGGGCCAATCCTACCTTTACCTGTCGCGTTACGACGAAGCCATCGCCGAGTACACCATCATCCTCGACCAGTATCCGGACGATGCCAAGGTTCCGGATTCCCTGTACGGCCAGGCGGTTGCTTACGAGGGGATGGGAGACGATCAGCGCGCCAGGCGTCTGCTGCAGCAGATAATTCGAAATTATCCGAATACCGG
This sequence comes from uncultured Gammaproteobacteria bacterium, assembly GCA_942492445.1. Taxonomy (GTDB): domain Bacteria; phylum Pseudomonadota; class Gammaproteobacteria; order Pseudomonadales; family Pseudohongiellaceae; genus NORP240. The sequence goes on along the minus strand of CALOEW010000063.1, from coordinate 27,499 downwards.
TGTTGCCAATCTCGCCGACACCCGGCTGCGATCTCTCAACTGACACCCGCAACAGCGCTGGTTGACCCGAACAGCCAGTGGTTGCCAGGACTACTGACCGGCCATGACTTCCAGCAGTTTGCGGATCACCGAAATTTTCCATTCGTTACAGGGGGAGACCAGCTCAGCGGGCCGGCCAACGGTCTTCGTCCGACTGACAGGTTGCCCTCTGCGCTGTCAGTATTGCGACACCGCCTATGCATTCAGTGGCGGGGAGAGCAGGACCCTTGCGGAGATACTGGACAAAGTCGCGCAGTACCGGTGCAGTTACGTGACCGTGACAGGAGGCGAACCGCTGGCCCAACCAGAGTGCCTGCCGTTGCTGCAGCAACTCTGTGATCAGGGCTACCGGGTCAGTCTGGAAACCGGGGGCGCGCTGCCTGTTGGCAACGTCGATCCGCGGGTGGTGGTGATTCTCGACCTCAAGACGCCGGCGTCCGGTGAATCTCACCGCAACCTTGAAGAGAATATCGCACTCCTTAAACCTGTCGATGAGGTCAAATTCGTCATCTGCGATGAACAGGATTACCGCTGGGCAAAGTCCAGGATTCAGCAGTATGGCCTGGCGGACAAGGTGGCCGAGGTCCTGCTGTCACCAGCCTATGAACAGCTTTCTGCCAGGCAGCTTGCAGAGTGGATATTGCAGGACAGTCTGCCCGTCAGATTGCAGCTGCAGCTGCACAAACTGATCTGGGGGGACCTGCCGGGGCACTGATCATGGCCACTGAAACGGAAAAACAGGCCGTTGTCCTGTTGTCCGGCGGCGTCGATTCGGCAACCTGCCTTGCCATCGCCTTGGACAGGGGATATCGCTGTGCTGCCCTGAGCTTCGACTACGGGCAACGCGCAGTCAGCGAACTTGCCGCCGCGAAACGGGTGGCGGAAACCCTGGGAGTGACGGAACACCGGGTAATCAACCTGGATATAGGCTCCCTGGGAGGATCAGCTTTGACCGACCTGACCCTGGACGTGCCGGAACAGGAGACCGGCGGGATTCCCATTACTTACGTTCCGGCGCGGAATACAATTTTCCTTTCTTACGCACTTGCGCTTGCTGAAGTGATCGGGGCGGAGGCCCTGTTCATCGGTGTGAACGCATTGGACTACTCAGGCTATCCCGACTGCCGCCCGGAATTTATCAGGGCTTTTGCCGCCATGGCGAACCTGGCGACTCGCGCCGCCGTGGAAGGGGCCGAGCTGGCGGTTGAGACACCGTTACTCAACCTGCGTAAGGCCGAGATACTGCGGTGGGGCAGTGAGCTGGGACTTGATTACGCGTTAACGGTCTCCTGCTACCAGGCGGATGAACACGGTCGGGCCTGCGGCAGATGCGACAGCTGCCGGTTTCGCAGGCAAGGCTTTGTGGATGCCGGGCTGAACGATCCTACCCGATACCTGGAACGGAGCACGGGAGACTGAAAACGCCCGCCTGCGGGGCGTTAAAAACCATCATCCGGCCACCGGCACAGACTACTTGAGTTTTTCTGATTTGATAGTACTATACCGCCCTTTCCCGGGTCGTTAGCTCAGTGGTAGAGCAGTTGGCTTTTAACCAATTGGTCGATGGTTCGAATCCATCACGACCCACCAGATCCCGAAGGGTTAGTCAGTCTGATCGGCTAACCCTTTCTTTTACCCGGCCGGACCCGACGGCGGACCTGGAATTTACCCTGGTAACGTTGAACCTGGTCAGTCCTGTGGGTTATGTTAGCCAGTATATTGACTCTCACGGCAGGCGCCGGGAGGGCAGCCGATGCCCGAGTGTCTTCCGTTGATGCAATCCCTCTGCGGGGAGGCGAACGCCCTCCAACCCCATCCCAGTCCTGCGGGACTCCAGTGGAAACGCACGAGAAACCATAAACGACCAGAACTGGAGCAGTGAGAAACGCAACGGAGAAATGGTAACGCCACTCTTACCGGTACTGGCGTGCTGCCAATTGCACCTGTCGGTAGGCCGGCAATCTACCTGCTTGACAATCCTCTTCTGACCCGGCCGCTGAAGCTGGAAGATATCAAACCGCGGTTACTTGGGCACTGGGGTACTACCCCGGGGCTGAATTTTATCTATGCGCACATGAATCGCGCCATCAGCCGCCATGATCTCGATGCCATCTTTATTACCGGGCCCGGGCATGGAGGGCCGGCGCTTCTCGCCAACACCTGGCTGGAAGGCAGCTACACTGAACTTTATCCCGAGGTGTCCCTGGATGTGGAAGGCATGCAACGCCTGTTCAAGCAGTTTTCCTTCCCGGGCGGTGTCCCCAGCCATGTCGCACCGCAGACACCGGGTTCCATCCACGAAGGCGGTGAGCTCGGTTATTCTCTTGCCCACGCTTTCGGTGCCGTGTTTGACAACCCCGAGCTGCTGGCAGTTTGCGTGGTTGGCGACGGCGAGGCTGCCGACCCGGCCCCCTGGCCTCCCCCCTGGCCTCAACAAGTTCCTGAACCCCGCTGCTGACGGCGCTGTGCTGCCGATCCTGCACCTCAATGGGTACAAGATCGCCAATCCCGCGCTGTTGGCGCGAATCGGTCGCGAGGAACTGGAAAGCCTGTTGGTCGGCTACGGGTACCAACCCTACTTCGTGGAAGGCAGCGACCCGGACCCGGTGCACCGGGACATGGCCACCACCATGGATCTGGTCGTCGAAGAGATTCGGGCAATCCAGACTCACGCCCGCCGGAATCCCGATGCCGCGCAGCAGTCCGTCCCCGCTGGCCCATGATCGTTCTGGCCACTCCCAAAGGCTGGACCGGGCCACACGAGGTGGATGGAAAACTGACTGAAGGAAGCTGGCGATCCCATCAGGTTCCATTAAAGGATTTTGCCGGTAACCCCGAGCGCATCGCACACCTGGAGCGCTGGCTGAAAAGTTACCGGCCTGAAGAGCTTTTTGACCGGACTGGGCACCCTTTGCCGGATATCCTGTCACAGTTGCCGGCTACCGGCCGGCGCATGGGAGCCAATCCTCACGCCAATGGCGGATTGCTGCTGCGTAACCTGCGGCTGCCCCGATTTGAAAACTACGCCGTTGACGTTCCCCGTCCTGGCGCTGTCGAAGCGGAAGCCACTCGTGAACTGGGGGTATATCTCCGTGACGTCATGCGTAAGAACGCGAAGGCCGGAAATTTCCGGGTCTTCGGTCCGGACGAAACGGCGTCCAACCGCCTGACCGCATTGTTCGAGGAGACCAACCGTACCTGGAATGCCGAATACCGAGACGGTGACGATCACCTTGCCGTCGATGGTCGGGTGATGGAGGTGCTGAGTGAACACACCTGCCAGGGCTGGCTGGAAGGCTATCTGCTGACGGGCCGACACGGGTTTTTATCCTGCTATGAAGCCTTTATCCATATTGTCGATTCCATGTTCAATCAGCATGCCAAATGGTTGAAGGTCTGTCGCCACGAAATTCCCTGGCGCCGTCCCATCGCATCGTTGAATTATCTTCTTACCTCCCATGTATGGCGACAGGACCACAACGGGTTTTCACATCAGGATCCCGGGTTTATCGATCACGTGGTTAACAAGAAAGCCGACATCATTCGCGTGTTTCTGCCACCGGATGCCAACACGCTGCTTTGTGTCGCGGACATTTGCCTGCGTTCCCGCGACTCGATCAATGTCATCGTTGCCGGCAAACAGCCGCAGTCACAATGGCTGAACATGGATGCGGCGGTCAAGCACTGCAGTACCGGGATCGGTATCTGGCCCTGGGCCAGTAACGATCAGGGACAGGAACCCGACGTGGTGATGGCCTGTGCCGGTGATGTTCCGACCATGGAAACGCTGGCGGCCGTAGCCTACTTGCATGGGTGCATGCAGAAAGGGCAGTTGCCCCGACTCAGAATACGGGTGATCAACGTGGTGGACCTGATGACGCTGCAACCACCGGAAGAGCATCCCGCCGGCTTGTCGGATTCCTACTTCGACAGCCTCTTCACCGCCGACAAGCCGATCATTTTCGCCTACCATGGCTACCCCTGGTTGATTCACAGACTGACTTATCGACGGACCAATCACGACAACCTGCACGTGCGTGGCTACAAGGAAGAGGGCACCACGACAACGCCGTTTGATATGGCCGTGCGCAATGACATCGACCGCTATCACCTTGTTGGTGACGTCATCGACAGGGTGCCGGCATTGAGTGCGTCCGCAGCCTATGTCAAGCAGGAACTGCGTGACCGGCTGGTCGATCATCGGGAATACATTGAACAGTATGGCGAAGATCCACCCGAGATTCGCAACTGGCGATGGCCGCAGGACGATACATTCTGCAGTGAGGATTCCCAATGAACCGGCTGCGCAGACTGCAGAGTCTTGGTCAGAGTGTCTGGCTTGACGACCTGGGTCGTCATTACCTGGTAGACGGCACGCTGGCAGCGTTGATTCGAGATGACGGAGTCAGTGGCATCACCTCCAACCCCGCGATATTTGAACGATCCATCAGCAAAAGCGGAGTATACGACCAGGCCATAAAAGCCAGTGCAGAAAATGGAGACAGCAGCGAGTCTCTCTATGAAAGCCTGGTCATCGAGGATATTAAGGGTGCAGCCGATCTGTTGCGTGACTCCTGGCGTGAAAGTGGAGGTCGGGATGGCTTTGTGTCGCTGGAGGTATCACCTCATCTGGCTGACGACACCGCAGCCACGATTACCTACGCCCTGCGCCTTTGGGCAGCAGTGGATCGCCCAAATATCATGATCAAGGTTCCCGGTACCAGAGCAGGCTTGACGGCGCTTACTTCCCTGATCGCCGCGGGGATCAACGTCATTGTCACTCTGTTGTTCAGTCCTTCACGTTATTGCGAGACGGTTGCCGCTTTCTGGAAAGGGCTGGAAAGGCGCCTTGAAGAAGGGCGCCCCCTGGCCGGTATCGCGTCGGTAGCCAGCTTTTTCGTGAGCCGGATCGACGTGATGGTCGACAAACTGTTGGACCGGCAACAGGCGGATTCACCGCTGCGGGGCTGTGCCGCGCTGACCGCGGCGGCTCTGGCCTACGGTCATAGTATCAGTCTGCACGGACAATCGCGCTGGCGTGAACTGGAAACGGCCGGCGCCCGGCCCCAACGCCTGTTGTGGGCCAGCACCAGCAGCAAAGACCCCGGTTACAGTGATGTAAAATACGTGGAAGCGCTGATTGCCGACAACACCGTCAATACCATGCCGCTGGAAACCCTGCAGGCCTATCGCGACCACGGCAATCCGGCAGCACGCCTGCCCGGAGCGTTGCGGGACGCTGAGCTCCGGCGGCAGGAACTGGAACGGGCGCAGATTGACCTGGAGAAAATTGCGGTTCAGCTGGAACGGGAGGGCATTCAGAAGTTCATCGCTCCCTATGACAGTCTGTTGCATCAGCTTGAGAGCAAGCGCCGGCGGCTTACCGGCAGGCACCACTGACTGTCGTTTGGCAAGTCTGCTGCCGAGGTCAGCAACGATCCCGACAGGCTCTGGCCTCGCGCAGCATGTAGAGTGCCTCATTGCCGGCAACCACATGGCAGCCGACTTTCGAAGCGTCAGAACTGATCAGACCTGAGCCCGCAGGCTGGCGGTTGCGAGCCTGATCCAGGGAGATTCCCAGGTGTTGCAGGTTGTCGAAAAGGCGCCAGCGCAGCCCGTCGGCGTGTTCGCCGATGCCACCACTGACCATGATGCCGTCAAGTCCGCCCAGCAAAGCGTGGTAGGCACCCAGTGTTTTCCGTATCCGATGGCAGAAAATGTCTATGGCAAGCCGGGATCGCGGCGTGTCGCTCCGCAGCAGGTCCTCCATGCTGGCGCTTTCCGCCGAGACTCCAAGCCAGCCTGATTCTCTGGTGAGGATACGGTCGGTTTCCTCCGGCCCCCAACCTTCACGTTGCTGCAACCAGGTCACCAGGCACGGATCCACATCGCCACTTCGAGTGCTCATCCAACAGCCCTTCATTGGGACTGAAACCCATGGTGGTGTCGATGGGGTCCCCGTCTCTGACCGCGGCCGTTGAAGCCCCGGAGCCCAGTTGCATCGTTACCAGTGCATACTGCCTGCCCGATGGCATGCGCGATTCCCAGGCATCGCGCATGGACTGGTGGGCGAAGCCGTGAAAGCCATAGCGCCTGAGGCGGTATTTTCTGACCAGGTGATCGGGCAGACCGTAGCTGCGCGCAGCCAGTGGCAGGTCGCGGAAAAAGTGGGTATCGAACACGGCGATCATTGCCGGATCGTTCCCGCTTTGCTGCAATATTTCCATGCACCGCAAACTGTGCCGATTGTGCAGGGGCGCCCAGTCTTCGAGACCTTGCAGCAACGCATAGTTCTCCCGGTCGACCTGCACCGGAGCGCTGAACCGGTCGCCACCATGGACGAATCGCACCACATAGATCGCCACCCTGTCGCTTCCGGCCAGAGATTCCAGCTGCTGTTCAATCTCGGCGAGGGGCCTGTGGCCGTATTCGAGTGCTGTGGTTGCATCGAAGGAGTCGAATCGGGCCCATTTGATAGTGGCGCTTCCCGGGTTGAGAACGACGATCTCCCGTGGCCCATTGCTGTTACTGCTTGATCCTGAGAGGGTCGACATGACGGCGCTGCTCCAGCGGCGGCTGATGGTGCCATTTGGCCAGAACCCGGTGGCGATGGCAATCGCGGCAATCCGGGGGCTGTTGACCCGGGGGGCCACTGCCGCGGGCCGGGAGGGCCATGGGTGTCTGCCGGGCGTTGCGTGCCGCAAAGGGCTGCGCCCGTGCCTGACACCAGAATAGCGCTGTGGCGACCGGATTAAAGGGGAAATGACCCTTGGCGGATGTCACGGATCCCGTTAAGCTTGAAACCTGGTCCCGGCTGGGGTTGATGGTTACCGAAAAATAGAATGTACAAAGGTGAACCGCTATGCTAACTAGAAGAATCAATACGTCATACTGGCTAATTCCAACTGTCCTGTTACTGAGTGCGGTGCTGGCGGGGCCAATGGCCCTGGCCCAGGATAATTCCCAGGGCAGGTACCGGCCCGATGGAAGACAGATCGCCGCGGAAATCTCGCGCATGTTCGGCGAACGGCTTTACGAAGTTCGGACCTACGATCCTGAGCCCCAGGCGGATGAATTTTCCAATGCCTCCATTTTCTATCCATTGACGCTGAGTTTTGCTCCCCCCATCGGGGCGGTGGTGCTGGTGCCCGGTTACGGAGGCAGGATGGAAGCTTATGAATGGTGGGGGCCGATGCTGGCATCGTTCGGATACGCGGTAATGATCATCGACACCAATACCCCTGAAGACAATCTGGCGGCCAGGAAAGAGGCGCTGATAGCGGCAGTTGACTTTATCCGCAACGAAGGCAGCGATCCGGACAGCCCGATCGAGGGACGCCTGGACACCAGCAAGATCGCAATCATGGGGCATTCTCTGGGTGGCGGTGCCTCCCTGCAGGCAGCCAGGGAGCTGGGTGATGATCTCGGCGCGGTGATTCCACTTCTGCCTTACTGTTGCGAGCTGGGTCAGTCCTTCGGTGGCGATTTCGCCGGGCTCAGTGCAGCGGTATTGATCATGGCGACGGCCCAGGACACGATTGCGCCACCGGCTGGTCATGCCCGCCTGCTCTACGATACCGTAACCGGTTCGGCTGGCAAGGTGTACCTGGAGTTTGCCAATGGCGACCACATGATGGCAACCAGCAGTGGCATGGAATTGACCACTATGGGGCGGTATGCGATGGCGTTCCTCAAGTTTCATCTCGATGGGCAGCCTCGCTACGAGTCGGTGATCTACGGGCAGCAGGAGGGCGACTACGCCGATAAGTTTTCCCGCTACGACAGCAGCCGTTAACGGTTGGTGCAGCGGGCCGGTTCATGTGTGGGCGCTACTCCAATCATGTGAAGTCCATGCTGGACTGGTCCGCGCTGCTGGGTGACTGGCCTGAGTCAGTGGCGGAAAGCCACAACATCGCTCCGGGTCAGTTGGTGGCCGGTTTTACCGGGCAGGGTGGTGCGGCGATGCGCTGGGGTCTTGTCCCGCCGTGGTCGGAAGACCTGTCCGGGAAGTACACCACTTTCAACGCACGCATGGAGACCGTGGCAGAAAAACCGGCCTTTCGCCATGCCTGGCAGCACGACAATCGATGTGTGGTGCCGGCACTGGGTTATTTCGAATGGCAGGCTGGGGCGACCGGAAAGCAGCCGTTTTTTATTCGTGCCCGGGATAACCGGCCGCTGCTGTTTGCGGGTCTCTACGAACCGCAAAGAATCTCCGGGGTTCCCGCCTCCTGTACGCTGCTTACCCGTCCGGCACGGCAGGACCTGGCCGCCATACATCCCCGCATGCCGGTGACCCTGTCCCTTGAGGAGGCGTCCACCTGGCTGCAGGGCGCCCGGACCGAGGCAATCGACCTGATGGAAAAGCCCCTGGAAATGGGGCTGTTGAGCTATCCGGTGAGCAGGCGGGTCAATAATGCCCGCAACGACGGTGAAGATCTGGTGCAACCGGTGGATCTGCAGCAGTGATGCCCGGGCAGTTCGCCTCCCGTGACAGTTCCTGCCTGGTTTTCGGAAATTCGACCGGCTTCCCCTGTGTTATTATTGGCAGTTAAACGTCTCCACAGGGTAAACCGTGCCATGGCAAGCGTTTCAGAATTCACCGCCGACCGGGAACTTGTCCGCAACTATCTGGATGCTGTCGACCTTCCCGCCCCGCTTGATGCCGGGGCGGTCAACAGTTTTCGCGAAAAGATCAAGGCCCTGCTGGCGCAGAAAAACGCGACGATCGTGGCTCACTATTACACCGACGGTACGCTCCAGGATCTGGCCGAGGAAACCGGCGGTTTCGTTGGTGATTCGCTGGAAATGGCCCGCTTTGGCAGCGAAAGCGATGCCGACATCCTGGTCGTGGTCGGTGTGCGCTTCATGGGGGAAACCGCCAAAATCCTCAGCCCCGACAAGAAAGTGTTGATGCCGACGCTGGAAGCCACCTGTTCCCTGGACATCGCCTGCCCCATCGACGCATTTTCCGCTTTTTGCGATCAGCACCCGGATCGCACCGTGGTCGTGTACGCCAACACCTCGGCTGCGGTCAAGGCCCGGTCCGACTGGGTGGTTACTTCAAGCATCGGTCTCGACGTGGTCGAATACCTGTCAGACCGCGGCGAGAAAATACTCTGGGCGCCGGACAAACACCTGGGGTCCTACATCCAGCAAAAGACCGCGGCGGACATGTTGCTATGGGATGGTGCCTGCATCGTACACGAGGAATTCAGGTCACGAGGGCTGCAGGACATGCGCAAGCTGTATCCCGACGCCACGGTGCTGGCTCACCCGGAATCGCCGCAGGCGGTACTGGAACTGGCCGACTTTGTCGGCTCCACGTCACAGATGATCCGGGCGGCCCAGGAAATCGACAACGATACATTTATCGTTGCCACCGACAAGGGTATATTTCATCGCATGCGCCAACTGGTGCCGGATACCACATTTATAGCTGCCCCCACGGTCGGCACCGGCGCCACCTGTCGCAGTTGTGCCCACTGTCCCTGGATGGCCATGAACTCATTGCCCAGGCTGTACGAATCGTTGCGTCAGGAAAGTCAGGAAGTTCTGGTGGAGCGGGAGTTGGGCGAACGGGCGATGCTGCCCCTGCAACGCATGCTGGACTTTGCCAGGGAGCAACAGCTGTCCACCCGCGGCAGTGCTTAGCAGGCTGTTGAAAAACCATTGCGCTTGCCAGTGCTTCGTTAAAAACTGGCTCAAAATGCTCATTTACACCCGGTAAACTGCGCTTTTTCGCCAGTTTTTGCCTCGCCCTGGCTGCGCTCATCACGTTTTTCAACAGCCGGCGATTACCGGTCCGGAGGGCAGGGCACCGTCAACCGGCCAGCTCTGCCTCCAGGGCCTGAATGTCCCGGATTCGTTGTCGGACCACCGCGATGGCAGCACCGTTGCCGGGTTTCCCCGATTCGATATCCAGGGCAAACTGCAGTTGCTCGCGGGCCCTGCGGAAATCGCCCGTCAGCACGAAGTATTCTGCCCGAGCCTGGTGAACCCTGCTGATGTTGCCAGCCTGACCCTGGGTTTCGGCGATGAAGTACCACAGTGAAAAATCATCAGCGCGACTCTTGATGTGATTCTCCAGTGTATCCGCCGCCTCCTGGTAGCGGCGGGACTCGATAAGGGCGTCGGCGTACGCCATGGTCAGGGGGTGATTGCCCGGATTGATGGCCAGGTGTCGATCGAGGAAATCCAGTGCCCGGCCCGATTCGTTCTGAGCGGTGAAAAACTCTGCCTGAGTTACAACGAGGCTGATGCGATTGGGGTCCTTGTTCAGAAGCGGAGACAGGGTCTCGTTGGCCTGCCGGTAATTCCCGTCCTCCGAGTAAGCCATGGCCAGTCCGTAACGGGCGCCATCCCGGTCTACCTCGGTTTCGGCGTCCTGCAGCTGACGCTGGTAGTCGGTAACTGCATCGTTCTTGTTCGGGGCGTAATGGGTGACCACCCGGGCACGCATCAGCAGGTATTCGAGTTGTTCGGAGTATTCCCGCTGCGGATAGCGTGAGGCACGCCCACGGCTGTCGGCAATCCGGGCTTCCGTTACCGGGTGAGACAAAAGGAATTCCGGCGGCCTGGTGCCGTAACGGTTGGCGGCAGCCAGGCGTTGAAACAGCGCCGGCATGGTGTACGGGTCGTAACCCGCATCAAAAAGAGTCTTGATGCCCACGCGGTCGGCTTCCGCTTCATTGCTGCGGCTGAAGCGCAGTTGATTTTCCAGAGCCCTTCCCTGGGTGGCCATGAGGGCGGCCTGACCGTGCTCGGCATTGGATGTGGCCATCACTACCACACTGGCAAGGAGAGCGGCCATCTGCGGAATACGTGTCGTTTCAGCCTGTTCGATTCGGCGTGCGAAGTGTCGTTGACTGACGTGGGCCAGCTCGTGGGCGATCACGGAGGCAAACTCGCCTTCGGTTTCAGCATTGAGAAACAGGCCGGTATTGACACCGATCACGCCACCCGGGACCGCGAATGCATTCAGCGTCTGGCTGTCGACGATGATGAACGCCAGCCGGTGGTCACGCAGTTCACTCTTGGCCGCCAGCCGGTAGGAAATGTTTTCCAGGTAGTTGTTGAGTAGCGGATCAGATATAGTCGGCGTGGTGCGCCTCAGTGAGCGCAGGAATTCCCGCCCCAGCTGGTGCTCCTCTTCCATGGAGACGTAGCCGGAAATGCGGTCGCCAAGGCTGGGCAGTGCATTTTGCGCCGCAGCCGGACCAACCAGAAGCGCTGTCAGCAGCGTGACCAGGAGTGGGGATGGGATTCTGGGCATAGAAGCACTCATTTAGGCTAGGTGACCGTCTCTATCATAGAAAAATTCCCTGCCATCGTTAAGTGAAATAGTCGTTTTTTTGTGTCAATCAATCACTTAACCCCGGAGACTCTACTCTGTTGGCGGTCCGTTTCACCGGGTAGGGCGCTCCTTTTCACTGGGCATAAAGGGGCCAGGGTTGGTAAACTACCCGACATGTCCCATTTACAAGTAGACTTGGAGCTGGATCTCAGCAATCTACAGTGCCCGATGCCATTGTTGAAGGCAAAATTGGCGCTGAACAGTCTTGCGAGCGATCAGGTGCTCAAGGTGACTGCAACCGATCCAGGGTCCGAAAAGGACTTTCATCTCTTTATCGAGCAGAGCGATCACCAGATTCTGGATTTCAGGAAAGATGAGCACAGCTATTATTACTGGATCAGGAAAGGCTGACGGAATTCCCTCTGGTATGGCATATCGCTGATGCGCAGGCTTTTGCACGACTTCTACCAACGCTATTTCCACGATGACGAATCCCTGATTCTGCTCATTCTGCTGGCGATAGCGATGCTGATTCTCTATCTGTTCGGCAACGCCCTGGGGCCGTTGTTCGCGGCAGTGATTATCGCTTACCTGATGCAGGGCCCGGTGTCCCGCCTGATGGCATTCGGAGTGCCGAGGCTGATGTCGTTCGGAGTGATTTACACACTCTTCATCGGCGCTTTTCTGGGGCTGCTGCTGGTTGTGTTGCCGGCGGTGTGGAACCAGCTTTCCCGGCTGCTGAACGAACTCCCGCGCCTGATCAGCCAATGGCAGGAATCACTGATGCTGCTGCCGGAGCTTTATCCCAGTCTGTTCACCGAACAGCAGGTGGATGAGCTGGTCAGGAGTGCCCGCGGCGAACTGACGGTGCTGGGGCAAACCATGGTTTCCTATTCCATTGCCAGTATTCCCAGAGTCGTGTCGCTGGTGATCTTCGTGGTGCTGGTACCGATCCTGGTGTTCTTTCTCCTCAAGGATCGCGAACAACTGGTGCAATGGGTCACTAATTTTCTGCCGCGGAACCGTCCGCTGATGATAAAGATCTGGCAGGAAATGGATCTGCAGCTGTCCAATTACATTCGCGGCAAGGTCCTGGAGATTTTCGTGGTAGGCGCTGTCACTTACCTGGTTTTCACCCTGATAGGGATTGATTATGCCCTGTTATTGTCGGTGCTGATCGGACTTTCCGTTGTGGTACCTTATATCGGTGCCACCGTGGGCACCATCCCGGTGCTGGCCGTGGCTTACGTGCAGTGGGGTATCGGCAGTGAATTCTACACCGTTGCGATCGCCTACTCGATCATCCAGATCGTCGATGGCAATGTGCTGGCCCCGATCATTTTTTCTGAGACCAACAACCTGCATCCCATTGCTGTCATCGCTGCCGTGCTGGTCTTCGGAGGCGTCTGGGGTATGGCTGGCGTGTTCTTCGCGATCCCACTGGCGACCTTTGTCAAGGCTATTATCAATGCCTGGCCATCGAGGGTACAATCGCGGATTTCCGAGGGCGGGGACTCAGGTCAGGGCCAGGCGGTCAACACTGTGTCGCCGTCCAGACAGAGGTAAGCAATGATCAAGGGTAGTATTGTCGCCATTGTCACTCCCATGCAGGAAGATGGGAAGATCGATTACCCGGCGTTCGATCGCCTGCTGGAGTGGCATATCCAGTCGGGGACCGATGCCATCGTGGTAGTGGGCACTACGGGCGAATCAGCAACGCTCTCCGTGCAGGAACATTGTGATCTGGTGGAATACTGTGTCAACAGGGTGGCCGGTCGGGTGCCTGTGATTGCCGGTACCGGTTCAAACTCCACTGAAGAGGCGCTGTTTTTCACCGAATCCGCCCGCACCCACGGTGCCGACGCCTGTCTGCTGGTGACCCCGTATTACAACAAACCGAGCCAGGAAGGGCTTTACCGGCATTTTCGGACAATCGCCGAGAGCATCGATATCCCGCAGATTCTCTACAACGTGCCGGGCCGGACCGGTTGCGACCTGTTGCCGGAAACCGTGGAGCGGCTTGCCGGCCTGTCGACGATCGTCGGGATCAAGGAGGCGACCGGGAGCCTGCAACGGGGTCTGGAGCTGGTGGCGCGGTGTGGCGACAGCCTGGGGGTGTACAGCGGCGACGACCCTATCGCCATGGATATGATACTGGGTGGGGCCTGGGGAAATATTTCCGTAACAGCCAACGTGGCGCCCGCCATCATGCACCGGATGTGCGCAGCCGCCCTGGCGGGTAACCGGGAAGAGGCGGCCGCTCTCAACAGCAGTGTGGCGCTGTTACACCAGCGACTGTTTCTGGAATCCAACCCGGTGCCGGTCAAGTGGGCACTTTATCGCATGGGCAGGATTAAAAATGGAATCCGCCTTCCGCTTGTGGAACTAAATGCCAAGTTCCATGACCAAGTAACTGAAGCCCTGCTGGCAGCGGGAATCGGACTGGAGCAATGAATCTGACAATGCAAGCGACTGCTGGAAAACTCCTGTTGGTTCTGTGCCTGGCCATGGCACAGATTTCATGCTCGTACCTGGTCGGGGATGACGGGGTTTTTCGCGATCGCCAGGGAGATTATCTGTCGGCTCCGATAACGCCGGATATGCGGGTGCCTGATGACCTGGACAGTTACACACTGGATCAGATCTACGTGGTTCCCGAGCAGGTGGTACCCAACCTCGAAGAATTCGACGGCGATATCCCCCGGCCCCGGCCCCTGGACAACAATCGCCCGGAAGGCGTGGTGATACGGCGTTTCTCGGGGGAAAACTGGATCGTGATCGCAGCTTCTCCAGGGCAGGTCTGGCCTCGGGTGAGAGATTTCTGGACCCAGGCGGGAGTGGAGCTGGATTACGAAAATCCGGTCGATGGCATTATGGAAACCGTCTGGTTGAACACCCCCGGCTTCTCCGACCAGCGGCAGAAATTTCGTCTCCGGATCGAACCGGGGATTCACACTGGCAGTTCGGAAGTCTCCCTGGTTCAGACTGCCCGTCCGGTCTCGTCTCCAGACTCCGAACTGGTCGTGTGGCCCCGTGTGTCGGATTCCGAAGATCAGGAGTTCGCCCTGCTGCAGGAAATTTCCCAGTATCTGGCGGATCGAACCGATATCTACAGCTCGTCATCGGCCAGCCTGCTGGCCGGCAGTCTGGCAGGCGAGAGCAAGGCTGTCCTGATTGAAGACAGGGGCCTGGGTCCGGTGCTGGAACTTCGTGTCAGTCTCAATCGTGCCTGGGGCCAGGTGGCGCAGTCGATGGTCGATGGCGGCATCGAGATCGTGGCACGCGATCAGGACAAATCGGTATTCGAAGTGGAATTCTCGGATCGCGGCTCGGAGCAGGGAGGCGGCGGGTTCCTGTCCCGGGTATTTGGCGACGAGGAGGATGGCGCACCTGCCCGGGTTTTCCTGGTCAGCCTGGAACAGTCCCGGGACCTGATCCGGGTGACTGCCCGGCCAGCCGACAGCAATACCCTTACCGGCATCGAAACCGATCTTTTACAGGCCATTCTGACGAATCTCTGAGTAACCGGCGATGAGCAGCCCGGTGTCGCGGAAATCCCGGCAGGGGAACCGGGAATCCGGCATTCGCCGGCTTCGGCGCAGCGGGTCTCGAAGAGATACTGAACCCTCAACCAGTGATGGAAATAATGGATTTTTTACTCGTCCCGATAGTGGCTCTGGTCGCTGTGGTCATCTCCGGCCTGGCAACGTACCTGTGGACCAACGGCCGCGTGAACGCTCGGGAGCAGGAGATCGCCAGCCTTTCCGCGCACCTGCAGGGGAGGCAGGAGGAACTGCAGACGCTGCAGAACAAGTTGGGTACAGCAAGCGAGCAGTCGGCAACATTGAATCAGACAGTATCGGGCCTGCGGGAACAGATCGCGCGGCTGCAGTCTGAGCTTGGTGCTGAACGGGAGAAATTCGCCGAGAAGCTCTCATTGCTGGAAGGGGCAAGGGAGCAGATGAGTCTTCAGTTCAAGGAACTGGCCAGCGAAATTCTGGAGGACAAAAGCAGGCGCTTCACCGACAGCAACCAGGAAAACATCTCCCGGATACTCAAACCCCTGCAGGAAAAAATTCAGCAGTTCGAAAAACGTGTCGAAGAAACCTACGACCGGGAATCGAAGGAAAGATTCTCGCTGGCCCGGGAGATCCGCAATCTGCAGGATCTCAACACCCGCCTGAGCGAAGATGCGGTCAACCTGACCAATGCGCTGAAAGGCGACAACAAGGCGCAGGGCACCTGGGGGGAAATGATTCTGGAATCCATTCTGGAAAAATCCGGACTGGTGAGAGGGCGCGAATACGAAGTCCAGGTCAATCTGAAATCCTCCGACGGCAGTCGCAACCAGCCTGACGTCGTGGTGCATATGCCGGAATCCAAGGACATCATCATCGATGCCAAGGTTTCATTGAAAGCCTACGAGGCCTTCTGCAGCGAAGTCGACAGTGACAAAAAGTCCGAATTGTTGAAGCAGCATATCCAGTCGGTGCGGAGTCATGTCAAGCAGCTGGCGGCCAAAGATTATCAGAACCTCCCGGGTGTCAATACGCTGGATTTCATCCTGCTTTTCATGCCGGTCGAAGCGGCATTTTCGGTGGCCGCCCAGCAGGACACTGATCTGTTCATTAACGCCTTTGAAAAAAATATCATCATAGTCGGGCCTTCAACTCTGCTTACCACGTTGCGGACGGTGCAGAATATCTGGCGGATGGCACAGCAGAATCAGAATGCCCTGGAAATTGGCAGGCGGGCAGGAGCGTTGTATGACAAGTTTGTCGGATTCGTCAACGATCTCGAAGACATCGGCGGCAAAATCGATGCCACCCGGAAAAGTTATGATCAGGCCCACAACAAGCTGTTGACCGGTCGCGGCAACATCATCGGCAGGGTGGAGAAGCTCAAGAGCCTGGGCGCCAGAACATCCAGGCAGCACAGCAGGGAGGTGTTACAGGCAGCCGACTTGGAAATGCAGCAGGATGCGCTGCCCGGTCCGGCTGAAGACGAGCCTGAAACGGACAGGAAGCGTGGCTGATGGCCAGCGCGTCGCGGGACTTGATCAGAGGTTCCCTGGATTTCCTTCACTGCGAGACGCCTGAGGAATGGGTACAGGCCGCAGCCGCCGACATGAATACTCTGCTGGTCGATCATGCCAACTGTGAAAGGAAAGCAGCAGCTACCGCAATGAGCCTGCTTTATCGTCACGTGGATAAAACCGAGTTGCTGGTGCTCATGTCGCGTCTGGCGCGCGAGGAACTGCTGCATTTCAAACAGGTAGTGAACCTGATGGCTGAGCGGCGAATTCCCTACCGGCGGCTCGGGCCGTCCCGCTACGCCGCCACGTTGAGGCAACACATCGATCATCAGCGGCAGGGTGGGCTGGTCGACACTCTGGTAATCGGTGCCCTGGTGGAAGCACGTTCCTGTGAGCGTTTCGAGAAACTCGTGCCTCACCTGGACCCGGTTCTAAGCAGGTTTTACCTGGGGCTGGCGAAATCGGAATCGAGGCATTTCCAGGACTACATCAGCCTGGCCCGTCGCTACGGGAGCGATGATCTGGAATCGCGAATCGACTTCTTCCTGGACATTGAGTGCGACCTGGTACTTTCATCAGACCGCACGTTACGTTTTCACAGTGGGTTGCCGGAGCCCGTCTGAGCCCGTAAGCGGCCTTTGAAGGACCTGGTCAGAGGTATCTTAATGGATTGCGTCGGTGGTCCCCGGCTGGATGGTGGTCAGGCTGCCCGGCAGAATCCATTCCTTCTCCACTACCACGAGATCGTGGCGATCCAGCTGAATGTTGTCACCGCTGGGTGCGGTAATCTGTTCCAGCAGGACACAACTGATAGCGTCATCCAGGGACACGATTACTGCCGGTTTGAATCCGTCGATAGTGTCTAGGCTGACTCGCTCGCCGACCTTGAACTCAACGACGTCGCCGAATACCGCCTGGGAACGTGTTACTACACCGTCGGCCTGATAGGGCGTGGCAAACCGGGCCGCGGCTACAATATGCATTATGCGCAACACCGATTCATCGGTCAGGTCCAGTTCGATCTGTTCGTATTCCTCGGTGACGTCCTTTTCACCCAGGGTATTCCGCAGCAAGGTCAGAAACAGGTCGAGGTCAGACTTGTTCCACTCGATATCCACCGGGTAATCAGGTTGCATGGACTGGTGGGGTGGGGAGATGATGTCGGTTTCTATCTCCACTTCCGAGACTTCACGGCGGCTCTGGTTGGAAAGGACGATACTGACGACGTCACTGCCTTCGCCGGTTTCATCGGTCAAGCGCCAGAATATACTGTGTCCGGAAGCGAAAATCATGGTGTCACCCTACCCTCGGTCTCAATCCCCTGCGGTTAATGTTGGGTCCAACTGCCGCAGTTTCAACCAGTCTCAATTTAGCAGTTATTGAAGCTCTGTGAAACCCCGATACGGAGCAGCCCTTCAGCGAGAGTCAATAAAAACGCCTTACCGCGCCACTATACCAGTTTCAACGGTGTCGGCGGCAGGCATGGAATCAGTCCCGGCAGGTTGCCGGGCGGGTCAGATTCTGACCCAGGCGTTGTTCCAGTCTGTCGAGTTGCGAGCAGGGGATGCCCGGGTTTCCGGAGAGTATGACAGCAGAGAGGCTGGACATGCTGAACAGCGGGGAAATATCGGTGAGGGGATTGTCCGGCAGGCTCAGTCCGCTTAGTTGCGTCAGGGTCATCAGCGGCTGAAGATCGGAGATTCTGTTCCCGGCCAGGTCAAGAAACCGCAGCCCGCTCAGCTGACCGATTCCCCGCAGGTCAGCCACTTCTGCAGCGGGGCAGGAAAGCACGGTCAGCTGGTTGGCGCTCAGGCCTTCTGTCTGACCCAGCGCCAGGTTGATACAACCCTGCAGATCGGCATCCGCCATCTGGCTGACACCGCGCGGATCGTAGACGGACTGATTGTTCAGCGTTACGGCAAACTGACGTGCACAGCCGACCACACTGGCCAGCAGGGCCAGCGTCAGGCCGGCAATGTACTTGGTGGACAACCTGGCAAGCCTCCAGTGACGGATTCCGGTTCCCTTTTCAACGCAGGAATCACCGGATCATAACCCAGGCAGTCAAGTGTTGACAGCGGTTCGACCTGTGCTCCAGGTCACTGGCAGCCACTGGCAATTCCGTTTCAAGGCGGTTAGTATGCCGCCACTGTACTGCATACTCAAAAGCGCCCCGGTGCAAGGGCAAGGAATTTACTATGAACATGGTTAAAACATTCGGATTCTGCGCGCTGCTGTCGGTCGCAGGACTGGCCAATACCAGCCTGGCTCAGGACATAGACCTGCAGGATGAAGACAATCGCATCGCCTACAGTATCGGGGTCAACATCGGTCAGAATCTGGTCCAGCAACAACTGCTCACGGACGTGGATCTGGAGGCATTCGTGCTCGGACTTCGCGACCTCGTGAGTGGCGAGCCGAGGCTGACCAATGAGGAAATCATCGCTTCAATTCAGACTTTCCAGCAGCGAATGGCTGAGCGTCAGAATGCCCAGATGGAAGAAGCCAGGCAGTCGGGCGAGGAGTTTCTGGCGGCCAATGCTGAAAACGACGGCGTGGTCGTGCTCGACTCCGGGCTGCAGTACCGGGTCCTGGAATCGGGGGACAATGGTGCCGAATCCCCCGCCGCATCGGATTCGGTTCTGGCTCATTACCATGGAACGCTTATTGACGGTTCGGTGTTCGACAGTTCCGTCGAACGTGGCGAACCGGCGCAGTTTGCCCTGAATCAGGTTATCGCCGGCTGGACTGAAGCGCTGCAGTTAATGAAGGTGGGTGACAAGTGGCGTATTTTCATACCTTACAGTCTGGCCTACGGCGAGCAGGGAATTCCAGGTGCGATTCCACCCTTTTCTACGCTGATATTTGATGTGGAACTGCTGGAAATCCGGTAAGCGGCAGTCATCAACACAGCAGCTGTTGGTGGGGTGATGGATGAATAAGCACGAATTCAACACCGGATTGCTTGCCTTTATTCAGGAGTCACCCACTCCATTCCATGCCGTTCGCTCCATGGTCGCCATGCTGGCGGCCGGGGGCTTTCAGTCCCTTGATGAACGCGATGCCTGGAGCCTGCAGCCGGGCGGCAGCTACCTGGTGGAGCGTGGCGGCGCCCTTGTCGCTTTTCGTCTGGGCAGTGAAGCTCTGCTCACCTCATGGTATCCATCTGGCGGGTGCGCATACGGACAGCCCCTGCCTGAAAGTGAAGCCGGTGGCTGACCTGTTGTCAAAGGGATACCTGCAGTTGGGCGTGGAAGTCTACGGCGGTGCGCTGCTCAATCCCTGGTTTGACAGGGACTTGTCGCTGGCTGGAAAAGTTTCCTTCGTGGATGGTGTCGGAACGTTGCAGACCTGCCTGGTGGATTTTCGTCGACCGCTTGGGTCCATACCCAGCCTGGCGATTCACCTGGACCGCGAGGTCAATAAAAATCGCAGTATCGATGCCCAGAAACATCTGCCGCCGGTATTGCTGCAGGTGGATGCGGGCCAGCCGGCAGGTTTCGAGGAATTTCTGCTGGAACAGATTCGTACCGAACACGGGATTACCGGGGCCGGGCGCATCATGTCGCACGAGCTGTTTTTTTATGACAGCCAGCCCCCGGCCCTGATCGGTCTGCGCAACCAGTTTATTGCCGGCGCCAGGCTGGACAATCTGTTGAGCTGCTACCTTGTCACCCGAAGCCTTCTCGCCAGTGCCGGCGAGCACACCTCGATCATGGTCTGCAATGACCACGAAGAAGTGGGCAGTGCTTCCGCATCCGGCGCCCAGGGACCGTTCCTCAAGTCGGTACTGCAACGACTGGTGGCACGTGAATCAACTCAGGCGGATGCGTTGGAAAGAACCTGCAGAAACTCCCTGTTGCTGTCCATTGACAATGCCCATGGCATCCATCCCAACTACCCGGAATTCCATGACCCGGCCCATGGCCCGATGCTCAACGGCGGGCCGGTTATCAAGATCAATGCCAACCAGCGTTATGCCAGCAACACCGAGTCAGTGGCCAGTTTCCGTGCCTATTGCGAAAAAGCAGGAGTGAGTTCGCAGTCGTTTGTCATGCGCAGCGATCTGGCCTGCGGCAGTACCATCGGGCCGATTACCGCCACCGAAACCGGAATAACAACGGTGGACGTGGGCGTACCGACCTTTGCCATGCATTCCATCAGGGAACTGGCGGGTGCCGACGACGGTGAACAATTGTTCCGTGTTGTCAGGGCATTCTATGATCGCGTTTGAGTCGTCGCAGTAAGCTGCTGTTTTTTGAGTTCTCGAATGATAAACCGGGCCGGGTTGAGGCAGTCTGCCAGGGGCGCGGTCACGGGCAGTAATTCCCCGTCAGCTTGACTGGCGATCAGCTCTGCGCTCAGTGGGCAGGATGCCAGCCCATAGGAACCGTGGGCCACGTTGACAAACAGTCCGGCCCAGTTGGGGGCGCTGCCTTGACAGGTCGCACTGGCGTCCCTGGCCAATGGGGCAAAGACGCGCAGGAAAGCAGGGTAGTCAGGTGCAGGACCCACTATCGGAAAATAATCACCTGAGTTGCAGCGGACCGAAACCCGAGCCTCGCATTCGCCGGTCAGGGTGAGATTGGCAAATGCCGCGCTGGCCCCGGACAGGTTTTCACGGTTGGCGCCAGCCCGGTCGTCAATAGTGACGGCGTTGCGGGAGTAGCTGGCGCCGACACTGTGGGTGCGGCAGTCGGCGGGGCAGATGTACCGATCCCCCACTACCACCTTACGCAGGCGCTCGCTTTCAGGCGTCGAAGCAATCCGGGAGAGCTGCCCGGCAACAGGCACGAGGGGAAGATGGTTGGTCTGGGTCAGACGGGAAGCCAGATAGCTGTTGGCGATGACCACTATGGAAGTTTCCGCCAGCTGCGACTTGTCGCCCTGAACCTGCCAGCCGGACTCGGTTCTCCGTAAAGCCGTGACTTCTCGCGAGGTGATAAGCGTCAGCTGTGAATCAGGGATGGATTCCAGGTACGCCTGACAAAGGCCGGCCGGTTTCAGCCAGCCTCCCAATGGAATCCACAGGGCAGGGCCGGACAAGGGTAGCCCGGCCAGTTCACCGGCCTGCTTGCAGGAAAGTGAAGTGAGAAACCGGTCGCTGTAGAAGTCGCCCGGGCATTCGGTGAGTTTCAGCAGGCCTTTACGGTCACCCGCTGCCAACCGCAGGACTCCGCAGGGGTGCCAGCCGATATCTCGATATTTCTGCAAGGTGGTAAATTGCCGGTGGGAATACAACAGCCCGTGCACATAGAAACGGGACTGGGAGTTTCGGCTGGCGGCCAGGCGGGGCTGCAATACCGCCTGTGGGTTTCCTGAAGCGCCGGTGGCTATGTCAGCTCCTGACTCTATCAGGGTCACGTGCCACCCTTTTCTGGCAAGGCTGTAGGCGGTACTGCAGCCGGCCAGACCCGCGCCTATAACCGTGGCTTTGCGGCTCGAGTGGCGAATCGGTCGGAATTGAAACCACGGTGAGCGGTTATCGATCGGTGCTGGCTCGGTACCTGTTGCTGCCGACTTTTGCGGCCACCAGCCAGCCAGTTGCCGAAGCTGGGCGGCCTTCTCGATCTCGAACTGGCCGAGGAGCCGCCTGCCTGACGCCGGCCACGCTGTAGCCGACGGGCGGTCTCCGGTCCGCTGTGCCGCCACATCAGGTCACCCAGACCGGCATCCGAGAGCCGAGGATTTTCTTGCCGGGGAGAAGCTGACCATGAACCAGCAGTCGACGCTGGTGGCGTGGACCGGGAGGACTTCCATGATTCCTGCAGTGGCATCGCCGAAGAACAGATCCAGGGTCAGGTTGTCAGCGATGCAGTAGCGATGGAGGCCATTGGAGTGATCAACGTGACCTCCGAGAGTTGCCTGCCGAAGGATTCCAGCCCGGGCCACTTCCCCACTGCCCGCTGCAGATCGGCCCGGCTCAGCGGGTGCTTTTCAAACGCCAGGTAGTGCAGCCTGAATCCACTCAGATCCAGCTGTTGCAGCAGGCGCCAGCTCAACAGAAAATTCAGGCCGGTACCAAAACCCAGTTCGACCAGTGTGAAGACGTCGGAACTGCCTGCCAGCCGCTGCCATCGCTCGGCGAGGTTGTTGCCTTTGAGGAATACGTGTTCACTCTCGGCGGGGCCGCCCTGGTTGGAAAAATAAATATCATCGTACCGGCTGGCATAGGGAGAACCGTCCTCCAGCCAGTGGATTTCTGCATTCTTCAGATCAGGCAATCGGATATTCTCCACGGATCGATTCAAGGATCGGGTGTGCCAACATACCACAGGCGGGATTCCCCGAGGGCGGTTCCCTGTTCCGGGGCGGTTTCGGGAGGGGCACTGCGGGAGTAGATTCTCATCGTTAATACGGTAAAATGCCGCCTTGTTTCAACAATGGCTGATCTCACCACAGGACCGCTGTCTATGGAAATCAACACGCAACTGTCACTGGTCAAAGAGTACCAGGATCGAACCCGGGCGCTTCGGGGGTTTCTTTGACTACACTGAAAAAAAAGATCGGCTCGCTGAAGTAGAGCTGGAACTCGGTGAGGCGGCAGTCTGGGACAATCCGGAAAGAGCCCAGGCACTGGGTAAAGAGCGGTCCGATCTGGAATTGATCGTGAGTACAATCGAGGCACTGGATGGTGGGTTTGCGGATGTGGAGAGCTGCTGACCCTGGCGGGTGAGGAAAATGATCCGGAACTGACAGGGGGAAGCTCTGAAAGGACCTGGAGGAACTGGCGCCAGACTGGAAAAGCTGGAATTTCGGCGCATGTTCTCCGGGCCACTCGACAGCGCTAATGCCTATCTGGATATTCAGGCTGGCTCTGGTGGAACCGAAGCGCAGGATTGGGCCGAAATGTTGTTGCGCATGTATCTGCGCTGGGGCGAGAACAAAGGTTTCGAAGACGGAATGGTCGAAGTATCCGGTGGCGAAGTTGCCGGCATCAAGAGTGCAACCATTTATCTAAGTGGCGAGTTTGCCTATGGTTGGCTGCGCACCGAAACTGGTGTGCATCGGTTGGTGCGGAAATCACCGTTTGATTCCGGTAATCGACGCCATACCTCCTTTGCATCGGTGTTTGTCTCGCCGGAAATCGATGACGACATTGAGATGGACCTGGATATGTCCGATGTGCGAGTCGATACCTATCGCTCCAGTGGTGCCGGTGGACAGCACGTCAACAAGACCGATTCGGCTATGCGCCTGACCCACGAGCCTTCGGGAATAGTCGTGCAATGTCAGAACCAGCGCTCGCAGCACAAGAACAAGGATATGGCGATCAAGCAACTGAAGGCAAAGTTGTACGAAATGGAAGAGCTGAAGCGCAAGGAAGCAGCGCAAACTGAATTGAGGATTCCAAGGCGGATATTGGCTGGGGCAGTCAGATTCGCTCCTACGTACTCGACCAATCGCGTATCAAGGATTTGCGTACCGGCGTGGAAGACACCAACACAGGTGCTGTCCTCGATGGCGATCTGGACAAGTTTATCGAAGCAAGTTTAAAGAAAGGGCTATAGGCAAAGCGAATGACAGAACACCTCGATGACAATCAGCTGATCAGCCTGCGGCGGGAAAAACTTGCCGGCATCCGGGAGCGGCGGAATGCCTTTCCCAACGATTTCCGTCGCGACATCCTGGCGCTGGAGCTGGACACCCAGTTCGGTGACAAGGATCGGGAACAGCTCGATGCGATCGGCCATATTGCCAGAGTGGCCGGCCGCGTGATCAGGATGCGGGGACCATTTATCGTAATTCAGGACGGGACCGGCCCGGCCCAGCTTTATATGAGCAACAAGACGCTTTCCGAGGATCAGGCCGCGGAGCTGAAGCTGCTTGATCTTGGCGATATCGTCGGCGCCGAGGGTACGGTGTTCCGTACCGGCAAAGGGGAGCTGACAGTCCGGGTTTCCCGGTTCAGGCTGTTGACCAAGGCACTGCGTCCATTGCCTGACAAATTCAAAGGGTTGACAGACACCGAAGCGAGGTACCGTCAGCGTTACCTTGATCTTGTCGTAAATGAAAATTCAAGATCGGTTTTTATCACACGTTCCAGAATAGTTGGCTTCCTGCGCGAATATTTTACCGGTCACGGTTTCATGGAGGTCGAAACCCCCATGATGCACATCATCCCCGGGGGAGCAACCGCGCGGCCATTCGTTACCCACCACAATGCGCTGGATCAGGAGATGTACCTGCGTGTAGCACCGGAACTGTTCCTCAAGCGCCTGGTGGTGGGCGGTTTTGAGCGGGTATTTGAAATCAACCGGAGTTTTCGTAATGAAGGGCTGTCCACGCGGCATAATCCGGAATTCACCATGCTTGAGTTCTACCAGGCCTTTGCAGATTATCGGGACCTGATGGATCTTACGGAGGATCTGTTCCGGCGTCTGGCGGTCGAGGTCATCGGAACTCCGGCTATCACATACCAGGGGTCGGACTATGACTTCTCCCGTCCCTTCGACAGATTGTCTGTCCACGAGGCGATTCTCAGATTCTGCCCGGATGTCAGCGAGGAAGAACTGGGCAGCAGGGAGACTGCAGTCGCGGTTGCGGAACGATTCGGAATTGCAGTCGATGACAGCATGGGAGCAGGAAAGATAGTCATGGAAATATTTGAAGAGAAGGTCGAGCATCAGCTCGATCAGCCCACGTTCATCACCAGCTATCCCACTGAGGTTTCCCCCCTGGCCCGCAGGAACGATGACAACCCGGAAATCACCGACCGTTTCGAGCTGATCATCGGAGGGAGGGAGATGGCGAATGGCTTTTCCGAGCTGAACGATGCCGAGGATCAGGCGGAACGGTTTCGCGCCCAGGCAATGCGTAAGGATGCAGGGGATTTTGAGGCCATGCATTACGACGAGGACTATATTGCCGCGCTGGAATACGGCATGCCGCCGACCGCCGGAGAAGGTATCGGTGTTGACCGATTGGTCATGTTGTTCACGGATTCACCTTCGATCAGGGATGTGCTGTTGTTTCCTCACATGCGTCCTCATCACGATGACTAGGTTTCCCAGCATCGGTCATGGCTGATTTCGACGGCTCCCACATCCGCCTGGAGGAAACATGGAAGGCGCTGTTGCTGGAGGAATTCCAACAACCTTACATGCTGACGCTACGCAGTTTTCTGGCCGAACAGAAGCGCCAGGATAAGCGTATCTATCCTCCGGGTCCGCTTATTTTCAATGCACTCAATTCAACCCCGTTTGACAGCGTGAAAGTGGTCATACTCGGCCAGGATCCCTACCACGGAGCGGGACAGGCTCATGGATTGTGCTTCTCGGTGAATCCCGGTGTGCCGGCACCTCCATCGTTACAGAATATCTTCAAGGAACTACAGTCTGATCTCGGCATCGCGCGTCCGGCCCATGGCTGCCTGAGCAGTTGGGCTGAACAGGGCGTGCTGCTGCTGAACTCGGTATTGACGGTGGAGGCGGGCAGGCCTGCTTCCCACGAGGGGCGGGGATGGGAGCGCTTTACCGACGTCGTGGTGCAGCACATCAACTCGGGGAAAGAGCACGTGGTTTTTCTGCTGTGGGGGAGCTACGCGCAGCGCAAGGGCGCAATTATCGATTCCAATCGGCACCTGGTTCTGAAAGCGCCGCACCCGTCGCCATTGTCTGCCAGTCGCGGGTTTTTCGGTTGCCGCCATTTTTCCCGGGCCAATACCTGCCTGGAGGCGAACGGCCTGCAGGCAATCGACTGGTCACTGCCACCGCGGACCTGAGTGGCTAGCCCGGATATTTCACCAGTGCTCCTGCTGCGGCTGTCCCAGCGCACGCCCTCCGTGGCTTTCGCTCGGTCAGAATGCTCGACGTACCGGTCAAGTACGACTGCGCGTTCTTCGGTCGCGAAAGCCACGGATGACGCACCCTGGACCACCCTCGCTACGGACCACTGGTGAAACAACCGGGCTAGTTGCCGTGATAGCGGCAACCGCTGGTGCAGGTTTCGCGAATTTCAATTTCGTCCAGTTGCGGCAGGGCGGGTTGCAGTTTCAGCCAGATCCAGCGGGCCAGATTTTCGCTGGTGGGATTTTCCAGCCCGTCTATCTCATTCAGGTAAGTGTGATCGAGCTGCTCCCAGATGGGCCTGAAGGCACTGGACAGATCCGCGAAATCCATCACCCAGCCGGAATCCTCGCCAACCGGGCCGTCCACGGTGATCCGCACCCTGAACGAATGGCCATGGAGTCGGGCGCATTTGTGGCCTGGCGGTACGTTGGGAAGCCGGTGGGCGGCTTCGAATGTAAATTCCTTGTAGAGTTTCATGAGCTTGACCTGGTGCCCGGTGCAGGGGTTCACGGAGGCGCAATACTACCTGTGTGAATTCAGTATGTATAGGCTTATCAAGCAGTTAAAGTCGCCCTTAAAAATACGGTGCCGCTTTCTGAAAATGGGAGCGGCTATCGAAGCCACTGAATGTTTAATACTGCACGAATCCAAGGTGCGGCCGGCAGGAGTATCCCGGGGCTGCCATAAAAGGACCAGCGCCGAGGGAGGAAAAATGACCGTTTTTCAGGGCATTTTTTGAGTGAGGAGGGCACCCCGGAGGGGCGCGGTCCGCAGCCCCAGGATACCCCTGCCGGCCGCACCGCTCGAAGTCACGAATACCGGAATACCGGAATACCGGAATACACGAAACCACAAAGAACTGGCTGCCCACAAACCCCTTGAAACAGAATTGAACACTTTCTGACTTTTCACATTCACTGCTGGCTGAGTCTTCACCTCAAGAGTTTTTGCACAGGTCCGGGATTCCCGTCTTCGGTCGGCACCCGCAGAAGCACAGACCGGAGTGCTTGAATTCTGTCGCAGGGATTTATTGACATAAACCCGCAAGTCGGTAAAATGCGCGTCTCCCTTTGCAGCGGGTGGTTAGCTCAGTTGGGAGAGCGTCGCCCTTACAAGGCGAATGTCGGGGGTTCAAATCCCTCACCACCCACCAGTCATCGTCACCTGATAGCACCGACAGCAGGGGGCGGCGGACAGGTAATCCGACCGGTAAGGATCTGCAGGATAAGGGTGTCTTGGAGCATTATTGAAATGCGGACCGGTAGTTCAGCTGGTTAGAATGCCGGCCTGTCACGCCGGAGGTCGCGGGTTCGAGTCCCGTCCGGTCCGCCACTTTTC
>CALOEW010000062.1:0-7331 GCA_942492445.1 uncultured Gammaproteobacteria bacterium | reverse complement strand
AGCATAAGCGGAGGGAAGCTGCCCTCGACCACCAGCAGTGCGTCGATGGTCTCGCGCGCGTAAGGGAACATGATATTGGGGCAGACTGTTGCCAGCACCTGTTCCAGCTGCTGGTCAGCCATCCCCTGGCAAGCGAAGATGCCACCCTGCTGGACTTCGACCAGGAATGCCACTTTATCATCCTGCTTAGCCTGGACGGTCAGTATCAGAATCACTTCATAGACATCATCCTGTAACTTGCTGTTGCGGCTCTTGATATCGAAAGTGATCTGCGGCCGCCACTGGCCGGCGCGAAAGGACTCGGGACTGTTGGGGGATTCGAAAGAAGCATCTTTCAGGTAAAGACGCTGCAGAGCGAAATTGGGCCCCTGCTGTTCAGTGTTCTGCGCGGCTGCATTCTCTTCGTTGATCTGTTCGTTATCTGCCATGGTTCGTCCTGTATTCTGATTCGCTGTTAAAAATTGCTGATTAGGAGGATCTGGGGGAAGCCGTTATTTCTGCACCAGTGGTAGGGACTGGGCCTTCCATTCAGCGACACCACCACCCAACCGTACCACCTGATCGAATCCCGCCTGCTGGAGAGTCTTGCACGCTTCACCGGAATGCTGACCCATTTTACAGACCACGACAACGGGCTTGTTCTTGTGCTTGTCCAGTTCCGTCATTCGCTGGCCGAGTTTGGCCAGCGGGATATTGATGGCGTCCACGATATGGCCGGTGTCAAAGTCCTTTCTGTCGCGGACATCCAGCACCACAGCACCCTGACGGTTGATCATCATCACCGCCTGTTGGGGCCCCACCGATTTACTGGCCCGGGATCGATGTTGCAACAATATTGCAACAACCAGCAGCAGCCACAGGCCGGCGAGCACCGGGTGATTGCCAATGAACTCAATGAACTGATCCATAACTTCCACTTCTGCAGGGCTGTTTCCAGAACCCTGCAAGCCTTCACATTCGGCCGGCTAAAAGCCCGCCCGTAAAAATGGGGAGCAGTATACACGGCTGGGCAGCCTGAAAGAAGTTTCAAGTGGATCCGCACTGCGTATAATGGTGTTTTGAATTAGGGAACCTCTGATTAATGAACGCCCAGCACAAACGACCAGCCCTGCTCCTTATTCTCGACGGATGGGGTTATCGGGAAGAAAGCGAACACAACGCCATTCATACCGCTGACACCCCGGTATGGGACCGGTTGTGGCAGACCGAACCGCACACTCTGGTGCGTACTTCAGGTCTCGCTGTGGGCCTGCCAGAAGGACAGATGGGTAATTCCGAGGTCGGTCATATGAACCTCGGGGCCGGTCGGGTTGTTTATCAGAGCCTCACCCGCATCGACAAGGCGATCAAGGACAACGAGTTTTTTTCCAATCCGGTTTTGTGCCAGGCTATCGACAAGGCAGTAACCGGCAATGGAGCAATCCACTATTCGGGCTGCTCTCTCCCGGCGGCATTCACAGTCACGAAAACCAGATTTTCGCAGCGATTGCTCTGGCTCACAGGCGCGGTGCCAGGCGGATCTATCTGCACGCTTTCCTGGACGGCCGCGACACACCACCACGCAGTGCCCTGGCTTCATTGCGCAGAGCGCAGACCGAATTACAGGGCAAAGGTGACAGCCGCATCGCATCGGTGGCAGGCAGGTTCTACGCCATGGACCGTGACCAGCGCTGGGACCGGCTTCAGCCTGTGTATGACATGCTCACCCTGGGCAGGGCAACGTTCCGGTACGGGTCGGCGGAAGCCGCCCTTGAAGCGGCTTACCAGCGGGACGAGGACGATGAATTCGTCCAGCCGACGGTGGTCACCGCGGCAGGGCAGGAGCCGGCCACTGTCGCTGACGGAGACTGTGTCATCTTCATGAATTTCCGGGCCGACCGCGCCCGCCAGTTGACCCGTGCATTCGTGGACGCCGACTTCGACGGCTTTCCACGCCAGGCCCGTCCGGCACTGACGGACTTCGTCACACTGACCGAATACGCGTCCGATCTCGACACCCGCTGCGCGTTTCCTCCCCAACAACTGAAGAACACACTGGGAGAGTATCTTGCCAGTCACAACAAAACCCAGTTACGTATCGCCGAGACTGAAAAATACGCCCATGTGACTTTTTTCTTCAATGGCGGCAGGGAGAACCCTTTCGAGCACGAGGAACGGATTCTGGTGCACGTCTCCGAGGGTGAAAACCTACGACCTGAAACCGGAGATGAGCGCATTCGAGGTTACCGACAAGCTCGTCGCAGCGATCCGCTCGTGCCGGTTCGATGCCATTATCTGCAATTATGCCAACGGGGACATGGTGGGGCACACCGGCAATTTCGGTGCTGCAGTAAAAGCAGTGGAGGCAGTCGATCTCTGCCTCGGCCGGATTGTGGAAGCCATCCGGGAAGTTCAGGGGGAGTTGCTGATCACCGCCGATCACGGCAATGTGGAACAGATGATTGATAATGAGACAGGACAGCCCCTGACGTCCCACACAAGCGGCCCCGTACCCCTGGTTTATGTGGGAACCTCAAGCCGGGTTTTTGACGGCGAGGGTTCACTTTGTGACATCGCGCCGACGCTGCTGACCCTGATGGGACTGCCAGTACCTGAGGAAATGGACGGCCGTGGCCTGCTGGCAGATCCGGAGGAAATTAAAAGGCGTGTCAGCGCCTGAGGATTCACTCGGAAGTCAATGGCAGCAACAGCCCGCCAAACCGTCCTGTTCTCACTAACAGCCTTCCTGTTCCTGACCTGGGCCTGTCTTCCAGTATCTCTTGAAAGCGCTGAGTCTGAGGCTTCGGAGCAGGAACTGGCCCAACTCAACGACGCCATCGACCGAATTCAGACCTGGCTGCAACAGGCTCAGCAGAATCGCCCCGAGGTTGAAGCACAGCTGGAAGCAGCAGAGCGTCGACTGGCGGCCATCTCACAGAACCTGATGCAAACCCGACAGGCTGTTGCCGCCAGCAATGAGCGTCTGGAGGAACTGCAGCGGCAGCAGCGTGCTCTTGATGAAAGCAGGCTGAAACAGATCGACACTATCAGACAACTGGTTCGAGCTGCTTATCGGGAGGGCTCGCAGAGCACAGTCAAGCTGCTGTTGAATCAGGATGATCCGGCATTGGCCGCCAGGCTTCTCTATTACTACCGGGTTATCAATGAAGCACGACTGCGACAGGTTGACCAGTACGAACGCACTCTGGCCAGCCTGGCAGCAACGGAGCAGGCATTAATGGATGCAGCCAACAGGCTGCGCGGGCAGCAATACGAACAGGGTATCCGCCAGGCTGAACTGGAGCAGGAAAGACAGAACCACCACCAGATGCTGGTTCAACTCAATGAGGAAATCGATCAGCGTGGCAGCGAGCTGGAGAATCTGACTGCCGATCGCGATGCACTGCAAGCTCTGATCGAAGAAGTGCGACAGGCAATGGAGTCGGTTCCCCTACCGGGTGGACAGGAACCCTTCGCGCGCCGCAAAGGCCTGCTGCCCCGGCCGCTTCCCGGTCCCCTACTGTCGGATTTCGGAGAGCGCTACGGTACCGGCGACCTGCAACGTCAGGGAATCGTTATCGGTGGCGCCCGCGGCGAGCCGGTCCGGGCCGTTCACCGCGGGCGGGTCGTGTTTGCAAACTGGCTGCGCGGCTCCGGCCTGTTGATCATTCTGGATCACGGGGATGGCTACATGAGTCTTTACGGACATAACGAGGCACTTGCCCGCGAACAGGGCACCTGGGTAGAGGCCGGTGCAGTTATCGCGACGGCGGGAAACAGCGGCGGACACCGGGAGTCCGGCGTCTATTTTGAAATACGCTTCAATGGCAGACCGCAGAATCCCGCCGACTGGTTGGCGCCGGAAAGCCGATAGCCGGCGCTCCCGCGCCTGGTCCTGACATTGTCATATTTGCGACAATCGGCATTGCGTCAAGGCACGTAACCTGAAATTATAGGTGGCAAACTGGTTTATCAGTCAGCAATCTGGCGGGCTGTTGAGAGACGTCAGAAACGTAACCAGGACGAAACAGGAGCTGGCAAGAAAAATACAGAGTGCCGGGTGTGACCAGGCCCAAATAAAGAACTTTTTACAAAACAGGCAGATAACATGATCGAGAAGCAGTCTATCAAGCGCCGTTCAAGCACAATCGGACTGGCAGTGGTGCTGGCCTTCACGACCCTGAGCGCAGCTGCCCAGCGCCCGGGTCAGGCCGGGAAACTGCCGTTGCCCCTGGATGAGGTCAGAATGTTCACCCAGGCGCTGGACAGAATCCGCATGTCCTACGTGGAGCCGGTGGATGATGAGGTACTGCTGGAAAACGCGATCCGCGGCATGCTGTCCGGTCTCGATCCGCATTCCGCCTATCTGGCAGCCAGCGAATATGACAATCTCCAGGAAACCACCACGGGAGAATTTGGCGGACTCGGTGTCGAGGTGGGTCAGGAAAACGGTTTCATTCGGGTAATCAGCCCCATCGATGGCACACCCGCTGATCGTGCCGGCATCCAGGCGGGAGACCTGATCATCCGCATCGATGGTCAGCCTCTGCAGGAAATACTCCCCGAGGAAGCGGCAGGCATGATGCGTGGTGAGCCAGGTACGGATGTTACCATAACCATCGTCCGCGAGGGTCAACCGGCACCCTTCGATGTAACCATCACCCGTGAAGTAATCTCGGTTGCCAGCGTTCGCAATCGCAGCCTGGAACCAGGCTATGGCTATATCCGTATTGCCCAATTCCGAGCCAATACCGGCGAAGAAGTGGTGGCAGCAATCAAGTCGCTGCGCGAGGAAAACAAGGATCTGAAGGGGCTGGTAATGGACTTGCGCAATAACCCGGGCGGCGTATTGCCGGCATCGGTAGCCGTAGTGGATGCCTTCATCTCGGAAGGCGTCATCGTCTCCACCAAGGGCCGTCTGACAGAAAGCGACATGGAATTCGAAGCCACTCGCAGTGCTCCCGGTGGCGACACACCGCTGGTGGTACTGATCAACGAGGGCTCCGCTTCAGCGTCCGAAATTGTCGCCGGCGCACTGCAGGACCATGGACGTGCCATCATCATGGGAAACCGCAGCTTTGGCAAAGGGTCGGTGCAAACAGTGCTTCCTCTCAGCGAGGACCGTGCCATCAAGCTGACAACATCCCTTTACTACACCCCTTCGGGCCGATCCATCCAGGCATTTGGAATCGAACCGGACATCGTCGTGGAGGAAGCCCTGATCACCAAGCTGGATCGCAATTCCGCTGTGTACTCGGAAGCAGACCTGCAAGGACACCTTGAAAGCACAACCGAAGTCCCCGGCACCCGGCCCCAGATATCGGCACAACAGATTCTGGTGAATGATTACCCGCTGAACGAGGCCCTGAACCTGCTGAAGGGTATCAATGCATTTGGCATGAAACGCGCACCGGCGGTGCTTACCCAGACCGCAGATCTGTCCGATTAGTCTGTGGGGTCGGATGCCGGCTCCAGGCGCAGCAGCGCGCCATTTTCCTCATCCGTCAACACGTACAGGTATCCATCAGGCCCCTGTTGCACTTCCCGGATGCGCGAGTGCAACTCCGTCAACAGGTTTTCCCTTCTGATCTCCTCGCCACGGGAGTTGAATACGATGCGTACCAGATGGCCGGTGCCCGGTATCCGTCCGGTCATCATGGACCCGACGAACAGGTTTCCCTGCCACTGGGGGATCCGGTCTCCGGTGTAGAAGGCGATCGCGGAAGGGGCTATGGAGGGCCAGAACAGGATTTCCGGACCCTGAAACCCGGAGTGGCCGAGCTCTCCAGCAACCCAGTCGCCCCGGTATTGACGGCTGAAGGAGACCAGTGGCCAGCCGTAGTTCTCTCCGGCCCGCACAATATTGATCTCATCACCTCCCTGCGGGCCGTTCTCGCTGGCCCAAAGCTCTCCGGTCCGGGGATGAAAGGCCATGCCCAGCTGATTGCGATGGCCCACGGAGTAGACCTCGGGAAGGTAATCGCCACTGGCCACGAACGGGTTGTCCGAGGGCACACTGCCGTCATCATTGAGCCTCAGCAGCTTGCCGAAATGCACTGTCCTGTCCTGTGCCAGTTCTCCGATACCCTGGTAAACATAGGCGCCGCCCATAGACAGAAACAATGTACCGTCTGGAGCAAAAAGCATTACCGACGCGGCTATCCCTTCATCTACCTGTCGAGCCAGAAACAGTTCCCTGACTTCGGTAAGTCGGTCCTCTACCAGCCGACCCTGAATCAGCGCAACAGTCCGCGCAGGTTGCCCATCTACCTCAATGGGCTTGGTATAGGTCAGGTACACCAGGCTGTCATCATCGGGATGCAGAACCACATCCATGAGGCCGGACCTGAAAACCTCGGCAAAAACCTGCGGGACACCGTCGATGTCCTGCTCCAGCAACCTGCCATCCCGCACCAACCGTAACCTGCCGGTATAACGCTCGGTAACCAGAATGTCACCGTTATTGCGGAAAGCCATGGCGTAGGGATTTGCCAGACCGGTCACCACGGGCACAATTCGTATCTGCGGTACATCGAACGTGCTTACCAGCAAAGGTTCTTCAATCGGAATCGGGTTGGGGCTGCTGCGCTGTGCCAGACTCTCGCTGGCTGCTGACAGTCCCGTCAGCAACAGCAGTGCAATCAGACTTGGTTTCATGGCCTGGTCCTCCGGCTCTCGTTGTTATCTGAAATGATCGTACAGCAAGTTACAGCCGCCAGCCAACTGAATTGCAGTATGCTGACACACCTGTCGGACCAGGATACCTGCTGACCTCCACTCCGCCCTGTCAACCGGGGGCACCTGCCGCGGGTTCGGTCTGTTCGGACTGGGCTTCCTGATTGACCAGCAAGCCGACATCAAGCAGTGGTGAGGCATCGATTTCGTCAGCATCCATCATCATCGCCACGCGCTGTAATGCCGAAACAATCATTGCCTGCTCCCATCCCTGTAACTGATGAAACTGACGGGTGAACTGCTCCTGCAAAGGCATCGGGGCATTCTTGAGTGTTTCAATTCCGAGTCCGGTCAGACTCACAACCACCTTGCGCTTGTCCTGCATTGACCGTTGACGACTTACCAACTGCCGCTTCTCCAGGCGATCCAGTATCGAGGTGACAGTGGCCTGGCTCAGGTTGACACGGGACGCCAACGCACTGACGATCAGCGATTCCGAATTACCGACCGCCTGCAGTACCAGGATCTGGGGTGTGGTCAGTCCGGTAGTCCTGGCCAGGTATTTGGAATGCAGCCCGGTGGCCCGGATTACCCGTCGCAACGCGATTAAAACCTCTTCGATAGCTTTCACCTTCATTTTCCTGTTATCTGGCTTTCCAGTTGATTAGCCATTCTGC
>CALOEW010000061.1:0-22549 GCA_942492445.1 uncultured Gammaproteobacteria bacterium | reverse complement strand
CCACCAAATTTTTCGATCAGGCGTTCGTGAATGGCTATGGCTTCACCAAGCGATAGAAACTGAACCGCATCATTTGGCAAGACGGTAACCCAGTTCCTCGTTTTCGCTCATGGAGTGTTCTAAGGTGAGAAAGAACGGCAGGTCGAAGCCTGCGCTTGCGGACATAGTCGACCATACAGCTTCCAGTAAGCAAACCTAAAATACTTTTGCTGAGACTCACTCGCGATTGATTGCAGTGCTTCCCATTCGCTCTGCTCGACCTTTGAACTGATTTTGATTTTTGCCATGCACAAACACTATCAGGACATATCTTGACATGTCAAGACAGCCCATATCGCCTGCAGGCAGCTCCCCCGGGTTACCCCTCTATTTTATTTTTGTTTTTCCAGGTATAAATCAAGCGGCACGAGCACGTTTCTGCCACCGCCCATTTTTGTGGAGAGTGTCTGTGCCTCGGCGATCATGTCGGTGGTTAAACCGCGAGTGCTTGCAAGGTTTTGCCTGGCGTGATTTTCGGGTGAACTATCCATGGTGGCAGACACCAGGAGCAATGCTACACCGGCAATTTTATTTACTTTCACACCCTGCCCGCGCACATAAAGCATTCCCAGGTTACCGATGGCGAGTGGATCGCCTTGCGCCGACGCCTTGCGATACCATTCGTTAGCCTGTGCAAAATCAACCGCAGTGCCACGACCGTTTTCATACAGCACAGCCAAATTGTATTGCGCGGCTGAATTTCCCTGCTCGGCTGATTTTCGATACCAGGCAACGGCTTCCTTTTCATCTTTTCCAACGCCAATACCTTGCTCAAACATCAGGCCCACATTGAACTGGGAATCGGCATCACCTTCTTCAGCCGCTGCGCGAAACTCTTTGTATGCCAATGGCAGGTTGTTGGCTTGATAGGCTGCTATACCCTCCTCGAAACCAGCAACAGCTGAACCGGTCACAAGAATGGTGAAAAGAGCAGAAATAAGGACAGGGCTAAAAAATGATTTCATAAGTCAAAGATTATCCAAGGTTTGGGATCGGAGTAAAGCGTAGTTGTTGAGCTTTGGGTCTCAGGGTCGCCGACTACCGTTGTTGCTCCACCAGCCACTCATCAACAACTTCTTCAAGCACAGCGAGAGCCAGTGAGCCGTTGCCGACTATAACGTCGTGAAAGGCCCGGATGTCGAAATCAGCGCCGAGCGTGGCTTCCGCCTTTTCGCGCAAGGCCTTGATACGCAGTTCACCGATCTTGTAGGCCAGGGCCTGGCCGGGCCAGGTGATGTACCTGTCCACCTCGGCAGTCACCTCGGTGAGCGTCATCGCGCTGCTTTCCATCAGGTAATCGATGGCCTGTTGACGCGACCAGCCGAAGGCGTGCATTCCGGTATCCACCACCAGCCGGTTGGCCCGCCACATTTCGTAGGTGAGCCGGCCGAAATCACTGTAAGGGCTCTGGTAGAAACCCGCCTCTTTTCCCAGGCTCTCGGCATACAGCCCCCAACCTTCACCAAAACCCGCGTGGTAGAGGGTTTTACGAAACTCGGGCAGGTCCAGTTCCATGGCCAGCGCAGACTGGTGGTGATGACCCGGCACTGCCTCGTGCAGGCTCAACGCCTCCAGGTTGTAAAGAGGCTGTGCTTTCAGATCCGTGACATTCAGAAAATAGATTCCGGCTGTTTTACCACCCTCCTCACCGCTGACGTAGTAGGCGCCCCGCCCATCGGTTGCCCGGAGTTCATAGGTGTTCCTTGCCAGTGTTCCGAAATAGCGGGGCATCAAACCGTCCATTTTCTGGGTGATGAACGCGGTCTTTTCCAGCAAGTCTTGTGAGTCCGTGGCATAAAACTGCGCATCCGTACGCAAAAATTCGAGGAAATCCTGGAAACTGCCTTCGAAACCCACCGAGTTGATCACGGCTTCCATTTCGGCACGGATGCGTTTGGACTCTTTTAATCCCAGTTCATGGATCTCACGGGGGGTCATGTCCAGGGTGGTGAAAAAGCGAATCAGGTAATTGTAATATTCCTCGCCCCCCTCAAGACTGGTGATGCCGACTTCAGTTCGGCAATTGGGCTGATACTCTTCGGTAAAGAAGCGATAGAATTCGCGGTATGCAGGGATGACCTGTTCCTGGATCAGTTCCCCTCCCCTCGCCGACAGGTCTTCCTGAACGTTCCCGGGCACGGCGGTTGGAAAATCGAGAAATGGCGCATAGAAGACGCTCTGGCCGAGGTCATCAACGATGAATTCGCTAATGGTGCTCTCGTAGCCCTCCATCGACTGGCAGTATTGGGTGTAACCGGTCGCAATCCCTTCCTGCAACAGGGCCATGTTCTCGCGGTTGTAGCGTGGAAAATCTGCCAGGCTGACCAGGTATTTTTCGTAATCACCCACCGTATTGAAAGCCATGTTGCCCGGGGCCTGGCCGAAATAGCTGTGATAGCCGGTCTGGCTGCGGATGGGGAAACGATGATCGTAGTACTGGTAAAATTCTCTCTCAGTTTCACGCTCATAGAGAAACAACTTGAAACTGATTCGGTCCTGGCCTTCCAGGCTGGAAGCATCAATGGCCTCGAGACGTCTCAGGATTTCCTCGTTGTACGCCTGTCGCCTGGCACGTGCTTCCGGCGTAAATTCCGGCAGCTTGCCATTGAGCCTGAAGGCATCTGCGTCGGTACGGAAATAAATCTGTTCCTGTTCGGCCCGCGCCCAGTGCTCCTGCAGGAGCGTGTGAAAGGACACAGTGGGGTCTGCCTCGAACTCGATGAAAAAGGCCTCGACATCCCGAATCCCCTCGAAGCCGAAAATCCAGCAACTTTCAGAGACGTCGGAAAAATCCATCCCGCCAGCAGCAATGGCCGAGTTGTTATAGCGCCCTTCCCGGCCGTTGTACTCCATAGCAATGGCCCTGGCCAGGTTCCAGATTTCTCCATTTTGCGCAGAGCCGGGAACCCATTCCCAGGCAGTATCTGATTCTGTTGTCAGACCGGGCGTGCCGTTATCCGGCACATTGCCATCGGCAATTTTCTGATAGTCCGTATGCCGCTTAACGTAGGCGAGTTTTTCAGGTGAAGCAGAAGACTCATTCCAGTCAGAATGCTGCACGACGTGAACCTGCATTTTGGTGTTCAGGGAAAAGTCCTGATCCCGCACAAGCACCAGCCAGTCAGCCGTGAAGTCGGATTGCCCGGCCTCCGCGACCCACACGTGCCCGCCACGCTCAAGGCTGGCCGAAACCAGTTTGCTGACCACTGCCAGCGCCTGTACCCGGTTGTTGTGGGCATCTGACCAGTTGTCGCCAAAAGCCAGGTTGAAAAGCCGGGGCGATGGGACGTACAAACCCTCCTGAATGCCATACGCCCCTGCCACCGCGTGATAGCTCACCTCTGCGAACCGTGGGTCGCTCAACATCGTCGCGACACCGGCGACGGACAGGACATCATCCACGTCAGTCTTGCTGTCGAATTGAGGGAGAAACAAGTCCTGGTCAGGGTTGAAGTGTCCCAGTGGGCCTTTGGCATGGGCGGAAAATGCAGCAAACAGCGCAAGTATGAGAACAACCGGGGAAAGAAGGGTTTTTAATTTTATGGGCATAAGGCTCTGTTCGAATCTGGTAACATTTACGACGATTTTTGTGCTTCCGGTAGCCAGTGAGTATACCGGCCAGGCTAACCCGGAGCATTTTTAACGGATACACGAATAGTGAGCAGGCACAGCGTGTCTTCTCTCTTCGTTTCAGAAACTCGAAATACTCAATGTGCAGGAATTATAAGTGAGCAATAAATTTGCCCGGATTTTTACCGAGCCCCTGATACAGTTTTTGATTGTCGGTGCCGGTATATACGGCGCTTATGCCCTTTTTGGGACGCCCGAAGAAGATTTTCGGGACACCCTGGTACACGTCGATTCCGATCGTATCAATGCGTTTATTTCCGAGTGGGAAAGCCGCTGGAACCGGTCACCGACACAACAGGAAATTGACGGTCTGATCCAGTCATACATAAGAGAGGATGTTCTTTACCGGCAAGCCGTTGCGATGGGCCTGAACGAGGACGACCCCATCACACGCCGGCGCATGGCGCAAAAACTGGAGTTTCTGACCGGCGACCTGGCGATGATGGTGCCGCCGGAGGAAGGCGAGCTTGAGCAGTATTTCAAACAGAATGAAGCGCAATATCGACAGTCCGACCGCATTACGTTCACGCAGGTCTTTCTCGACCCGGATATCCGTGAAGATACCACCCTGGATGATGCAGCAAAATTATTGCTGGAACTTCAGGCAGCCGGTGTGCCCGATGCACTGACACTGCAGGCCGGCGACCGGAACATGATACAGAGTTACTTCCAGTCGGCCGACCAATTGGCCGTTGCAAGACAAATGGGAAGCGGGTTTGCCGATGCGGTGATGGCACTGGACACAGGGAAATGGTTTGGGCCGGTTCTGTCTGGTTACGGTGTACACCTGGTCTATGTTTACGATCGTCAGGTGGCCCCTCCAGCTGTTTTTGAGAATGTACAGGCAGAAGTGCTCCGGGATTGGCAACTGGCGAAGCGTGAGCAATTCAACGCAGATTTTCTCCAAAACCTGAAAAACCGCTACGAAATTGTCATTGATGAAATACCCGCAGAACGTCTTTTATTGACCCCTGAATCATAATGACCATGGGTCTGAAATTGAGCCTCAAGATGGCCGTTTGCCTGTTTCCGGTTCTGATGGCATTTTCACTTGTATTGCCCGCCGATGAATTCCGTCCGGCGTTGCTTGAAGTGACAGAGCGCGAAGGTGGCTGGGTGGATGTGAATTGGAAAGCACCAACGATGGGAGACCAGGTATTGGCGCTAACGCCGGTGTTACCGGAGTTTTTCAGACCCATGGGCCCCGGATCAAGTCACCGTGTACCAGGCGCCATGATTGAAACCAACTCTTTTTCCACGGCGGGGTTTCGGCTCAATGGCGCCACTCTCGGGGTAGACGGGCTCAGCGCTGTGCCGGCGGATGTGGTGGTACAGGTCAATCTTCTGGACGGAACCGAACACTCGGCGATCCTTCGCTCAAATAAAAGCACTTTCACCATTCCGGAGGAGGTCACCAACAGCGATCTTGCCGTTTCGTACTGGCAGATGGGAACTATTCATATTCTGGAAGGTTACGATCATCTTTTGTTCCTGTTAACCCTGCTGCTGATTGTTACCGGCATCTGGCCGTTACTGAAAACCGTGACCGCTTTTACCCTGGCGCACAGTCTTACGCTGGCGCTGGCGACCCTGGGCCTGATACATATTCCGCAGGTGCCCACCGAGGCGGTTATCTCGTTGAGCATCATGTTTCTGGCGGTTGAAGTGGTACGCAAGAACGCGGGGCTTTTGACCCTGTCTGAACGCTATCCGTGGTTGATCGCCTTTACCTTCGGGTTGGTTCATGGCCTGGGTTTTGCCGGTGCGCTGTACGAGATAGGCGTCCCGCAAAACGCAGTACCGCTGGCCTTGTTGATGTTCAATATCGGTGTGGAAACCGGGCAGGTCTTGTTTGTATTGGTCGTGTCGGTGCTGCTTGCAGGCCTGCACAGGTTGCATGGTGTGACTGCCCTGACCCTTGAAAAAGCCACACCTTATGCCATTGGTGGAGTCGCTGCTTTCTGGACCATTGATCGTGTGACCTCTTTTCTGTAGTCACCTTCCGATACTTGCAGGTGGGGTTAGTCCAGCTCCAATTACATAGTCAGTCTTTGCTGAT
Source organism: uncultured Gammaproteobacteria bacterium (assembly GCA_942492445.1). Classification (GTDB taxonomy): domain Bacteria; phylum Pseudomonadota; class Gammaproteobacteria; order Pseudomonadales; family Pseudohongiellaceae; genus NORP240. The sequence continues at coordinate 16,821 of CALOEW010000061.1, read as the reverse complement.
CATTGAAATTACAATTGATATAATCCCGCCCACGCCCTCGTAGCTCAGCTGGATAGAGCAATCGCCTCCTAAGCGATAGGTCACACGTTCGAATCGTGTCGAGGGCGCCATTTTTCCTGTCAGGTACGGTGCTTTGCCATGGAAAACCAACTACTGACAGATTCCGAAACCCTCCCCTCAGAGGATGTTTTCAAAGAAGCATTTGGTACCTGGTATCCGGTCTTCCGGGAATTCACCCGCACCATTGATTCTGAAGATTTTCAGTTATCCACACAATGGCGTTATTACAAAGACGGAAAAGCCTGGCTTTGCAAGATTTGCTCGAAAAAGAAGACGGTGGCCTGGCTGTCGGCCTGGGCTGACGGGTTCAAACTGGGGTTCTACTTTACAGAAAAAACCGGCACCGGAATCCAGGCGCTGGACATCGATGAAGGCCTGAAGAGAGACTATGCATCCGGCAAGCCGATCGGGAAACTGAAACCCCTGGTGGTAAAGGTCGCCAGCAAGGCCCAACTGCCTGCTGTGTACACGCTTATGAAATACAAAGTTGGACGATTATAAATTGTCTTGAGGGTCGAAAAAAATGCATACCTGGATCGCACTGCTTCGCGGAATCAACGTAGGTGGGAACAACATCGTGCCAATGGCGCAATTGCGCAGCCATCTCGAATCACTGGGTCTGCAGAATATTCGCACTTACATCCAGAGCGGCAACGTCGTATTCGACAGTGCTGACGGTACGGCCCTGTCACACGCTGCAAACATAAGCGGCCTCATCGAGGCAAAATTTGGATTCAAGCCAAAGTTGTTCGTTCTCGACCTGGAAAGCCTTCAGATGGCTATTGCTGAAAACCCATTTCCTGATGCCGTATCCGACCCGAAAACCCTGCACTTCAGTTTTCTCGCCAAACCCGCGGTCGATGCTGACCTGGATGCGCTGGATGCCTTCAAGTCACCGACCGAGGAATTCGAGCTGACTGAGCGTGTGTTCTACCTGCATGCGCCGGATGGCATCGGACGGTCGAAACTGGCCGCAAACGTTGAAAAAAGGCTCGGGGTCGCGACAACATCGAGAAACTTCCGAACGGTGGAAAAACTGCTGCTCATGGCCACAGACCACCTCACGTAGATGAAGCACCCCGCCCTATTGCTTATCGATGTCCAGAAAGGCCTGGATGATCCCTGCTGGGGTAAGCGCAACAATCCCGATGCCGAATCTAACATTGAGCGTTTACTTGCTGCCTGGCGGGAACTTGACCGCCACGTCATTCATTTCCGCCATTGCTCAACTTCACCCGACTCACCGTTGCGACCGGAATTGCCCGGTAACGAAATTAAGCCTGAAGCGCTGCCCCTTCACGGCGAAAAGGTGTTCAGTAAAACGGTTAACAGCGCATTCGTCCGGACGGGCCTGGAGTCTTACCTGAGAAACCTCGGGATCGAATCGCTGGTGATCGTCGGACTCACTACAGACCACTGTGTATCCACTACCGTTCGGATGGCGGCAAATCTGGGGTTTGAGGTAACTTTGGTTGCTGATGCGACGGCGACGTTCGAGCGAAAAGGCTTTGATGGTGTTCTGTATTCAGCCGATGAGATGCACCAGGTGAACATTGCCAGCCTCAATGAAGAGTTTTGCAAGGTGCAATTGACTGAAGATCTGCTGGCAACATCGGCAAGGATTGGCAGTTAAAAAAAAGCCGGCCCCGTTAATTGAGGCCGGCTTCAGAGGGTAGAAAAATTCTTGCTTAGTACTGGGGCATCAAAACGCTGTCAATCAACCACACCAGGCCGTTGTCGGTCCGCACGCCACCGCAATTGATTTCCGAGTTATTGATAGTCGGATTCTTGCGACCGCGCTTGACGAACAGGTCTTGCATAAGCAGTGATTCGACCGAGCGGACGTAGAAAACCCGGCGGGGATCGAAGCGACCCGGTACTACGTGGTACAGCAAAACCTCAGTCAATGAATCGGCAATAATTCCGTTCAGTACGCCTCCTGGAATCGCATCAAATGCATCATTGTCCGGTGCAAAAACAGTCAGGTTTGCGTGTGGATCAGAAAGCGCTTCAAGAACTGCCGGGTCAGCATTCTGGACCGCGAACAGAAGGGTGTCGAGGTTACCGAACGGATTTGCAACGACAACCTCCGCAATCGTTACATTTCCATCTCCGTCCAGGTCGAAGTCTGCAGCGCCACGAACATCGGTCAGGGGCGTATTACGGCACTGGTTGAACTTGCCGTACTTATAGCCGGCTGTGGCATTGATCGAAAACAGGGAACCTGCCAGAAAGGTCAGAATGGTCAGTGTCATTAATCGGTTCATTGTAAATCTCCGCTATCAGTTTGAGTGGGGTCTCAATAATTATACGTATACTGTACAATTGCGGATAAAATTACATATGACGATGAGTTAAGTCAAGTATTATCTATACATTATTTGTACTTTTTTCTAATCAGCTGTCGAACAGACCTCCACACAACATTGTTTTCAGGTCCTCTTGCTGATTGATCAACACACGCATCCTTTGTCTGGCGCGGTACAACACGCGGTCAAAGTGAGCCGCTGACAACCCCAGGTCACTGCAGATCCTGGCTTTGTCCTGGTCATCCAGGTAGAAGCGCCGCAAGATTTCACGGTCCCGTGACATGGTCAGCTGGTCAAGAGCGGCCTCGAGCACAGCACGGGTAGTCTCGCTATCGATCTCCTTTGCCTTGTTGTCTCGGTGTGAATGATGGCGAGAAATCACCCTGTCATCCTGGTGGACATATCGCCGCTCTCTCCGGTAATAGTCTGTACAGATATTGACCGCCGTCTGGCGGATAAAGGCAGACAGGCATTGTGGCTTTCTCAATTCCCCGGCGCGGAGCTTTCTCAAGGTAACGATGAACGTATCCTGGCACAGGTCATTGGCCAGCTGGACACTTCCCGTTCGTTTGATCAGGATGGGCCTGATCGTCGGACCGAACTCCTCCACGAGTTCGGTTTCGGCGATTCCGTCACCGGTCTCGATACGACCAACCAATTCGCATGCATGTTCTGCCGTGACACTCAAGACAGTTTCTCCAAATCCGCTTTTATGTCTCTCCCGGCAGTCATCACCGGATCAGCCTGGCAGCCTTGACAAAATTCGGCCGCACGTACTTCGGCCAACTCGCAGGCGTCGACGTTCACCGAATCTTCGATTTGCACGTATATGGCCGGGCCGTCGCAACACGGCTCAACCCTTTCATGCCCCTGAAGCTGACGATTTATGCGCCAGAAAAGATCAGCAAGATATTCCCGGCGGTTAACCTTGCCCGCGTTAACCAGGAGAAACTGAAACAGCTTTTCCGTGGTACCGGAAATTCCGAGGCGGCACGGATAGCCGTCGACAAGCACGGGAGAGGGGCCAAACAGGCAGATGGAGGTTTCGGCCCGGCTATTCATGACGGGGGATTCGAAACCGCAAATCCCCCTTGGTCACGCATTCACACCCCTGTGTACGTGAGTTGATTTGATTGAACATACGTTTTTCCGCTCGATTGTGCGATTACACCAGCGGAGATAAGGGTGGAGCAAATAGTCCGCGGATGTCACCGAAAAAATGCCATCGGCCAGCCAACAACAAGCCTGGCCCCATACTGGCGGCACTTTGCTGGCGAGGTTCCGCAGAAAATGTTTCTATCAATTATCTTTTTTGACTCTCTATTCCAATTTAGCACAAAAAATAATTTTTGCATCCTGTTTGTACTTCCCGAATGGGAGAAATGCTATGGAGGAGACACTAAATAACATTGGAACTTTCTTGAGGAAGGAGAATTGTCATGCCAGGTGTTAACCTGACACACGCTCTCAGTGCGGAATATCTGGAACTCTTCGAGACACTGGAGATCAAGCGGAACCGGTTTGATGATGTTGACCAAATCGTGGACAAAATCGTTGCAAACAAAGCCCTTTACGAAGAGGTCAGTGACAAAGTGAAGGCCCCCTGGTTCTTCATTGCGGCGATTCACAACATGGAATCAGGTCTCAGACTGGACCGGCACCTGCACAATGGCGATCCACTGACCGCCAGAACCCGGCATGTACCGGCCGGCCGGCCCGCTGAAGGCGACCCACCCTTTACCTGGCAGGAAAGTGCACAGGATGCGTTGAAGTTGAGAAGAATTGACCGGGTGGAGAACTGGAGCTTGGAACAAATTCTTTATCAACTGGAAGGTTACAATGGCTGGGGCTACCGCTTGCACCACCAGCATGTAAAGAGTCCCTACCTGTGGTCGTTCTCCAATCAATACACGAGGGGAAAATATATCGCTGATGGCACCTGGTCTGACACGGCAGTATCGCGCCAGTGTGGCGCGGCAGTCCTGGTAAAGCGCCTGGAGCAAAGGGGAGATATACTTGCTTTAACAGGCCGTATTCCAGCCAATGTAATACTATTACGACACGCCGGTCGTGTGATCAAACGAGGTGATGATTTGCAGCGCTTTCTGAATACATTCCCCGGGATATCCCTGCGCGTCGATGGCTGGCCCGGTGACAAGACTTCAGATGCGGTTAAACAAGTGTTTGGCTTCTACCTGGAGGGCGACCCCAGAGCCAATAATGCATAGAACGCTCGGCATTTTTTTAATCGTTCTATGCCTGCAGGGCTGCACTGAGAGTACGGAATCCGTTCACCAGATTCACACCTCGTTTTCCGAGTCAGCTGGATTTATAGTCACTGGCAGCAACGGGAAACCCCAGCGATTGATCGAAGAATCCATGGGCGTAAGAGCCGTGGTCTCCCCCAGTGGTGAATGGATCGTGGTCGAGGATATGCAGCTCTCCAACCTTGTTGTAGTTCGTGCATTTCGATACACCGATGGTGGTTATCTGGAAGTTGTATTGCCTGGAATAAGATCGCAATGGGAAACACTCGCTCGCCAGGCAGGAGTCAAGTTCGAGGAGTTGATGCGCCCTCATGTTGGCATTGAAGGGTTTGGGCCTTCCGAGAGCACGGTTTTATTGCATTTCCAGGCTGACACCGGGCCAGTGAGCAGCCAGGGGATCGACTCGCTGGTGGAAATAGAACTCGATACCGATCGCTAGACGAAAAGCATGCGGGGGTGGATGAAGACGGAGATCGCCAAAAAACACTGGCGGCACAGGTGGGAGAAATACACTCTTTTGCACACTTAAGATGTGGGCAAAAAGATTTTTTCCTCTTCCAAAATTTATGGCGAGAGGATTCCACCCGGTCGAACCAGCTTCGGCCACCACAGCGCTCCCCATGGACCGGAGAGAAGAGAGACCAACATGTCCAAGAAAGCCAAACCAGTCCCGGCCGGTGACGAAATCAAGGTACCGGCCAAGATTCACAGACATCGCCTGCAGTTCAGGGCGAAACTACTCGAAAACCCAAACTATTTTGGCAACCTCAAGGCAAGTGCCTTCGATGCGGTGTCGGCCCTGACCAGTTCGGTCATCTACGAGGAGATCGGCTGCGTCGGTTATCAGCCGCAACTCAACCGGCTGGAGGCGGTAGTTTTCGTCAAGCAGCCGTCAGGATACGGCGGCGACATTTGCAGCGCCGGTACACCCGAGTACTTGCGCTTCTACCTGTCGCTCGATAACGGCGCGACCTGGGAAGATCAGGGCGTCACCAGCTTTCAGGCTTACGACATCCCCAGTGGCACCAAGGGCAGGAAGCGGCTCGAGTACGCAGTTGCGCTCGAAATTGAGCCGCGAAAGAGATGGTGCAAGGTCGAAAACACGATTCTGGCGCGCGCTATTCTTTCGTGGAACTTCGAACCGCCACCCGACGACCCCGACTACGTTCCGGTGTGGGGCAATGTTCATAACACCCACATCCTTGTCGATCCCTTCAGGCTTAAGATCAAATTCCCGGACTTTGCCGAGTTATTCGAAGACAAGCTGCAGCCCCAGCTGAGCCTGATCGATCCAGAACAGGAACTGACCCTCGCACAGCCGAAGCAACTCAGCGTTACGGAGCTGGCCAAGAAGTACAAAGGCAAGGTTGAGCCTCACCGCTTCGGTCTCGCCACGGTCCAGAAGATGCTTGCCCAACCGGGCCAGATCGAGGACCTGGCCGCGGTCGGACCCAACAACGTGTTTTCCGGTATCGATCTCGACTTGAGCGACCTGCTGGGCAAACTCCAGCCTAAGGACGGTAACATCAGCTACGAAGAGCTCGAGTGCGTGGGTCTCGACAACGAGCGCGACGAGCTAGTCGGGATCATCCGCATCAAGCGGCCAGTCGGCTATTCGGGCGACCCCTGCAGCAACGGCAGTACCGAGTACATTACATTCTGGGGCGATTTCAACAACAACGGTAGCTTCGAGACCTGCCTCGGCACCGCCCAGGTCCAGGTCTTCGACATCTCGAGCATCCCGGATGAAGGGCTCGAGTACTCGCTCCAGCTACCGGTTAACCTGCACCCCTACCGGCGTTTGTGCACCAAGGGCGCACGCATCATCCCCATTCGGGCGATCCTCTCATGGAACGTGGCGCCTCCCTGCAACAACCCCAACTACGTCCCCGTCTGGGGTAACCGCGAAGAGACGCTGGTCCATATCCGGCCCGGCGCCAAGGTCAAGCCTGGGAAATACACGCCGTTTCTCTACAGCCTGTGCAACCGGGACGTTTGCTCGATCGACCAGGTAAGCGGCTGGACGACCGGTGACCGGCCCTATGGCGACGTCATCAATATCCAGGGTGAGATCCCCGCCGCCTTAGCGCTCAATGTCGCCGATACCCTGAAGTACAAGATATGGGTGCGGTCACTCAACGACAACGGCACACCCAAGGGTGGCTGGCAGGCCTTGAACAACGACTTCAAGGTGACCATCCAGGAGGGCCTGAGCCCAACCACCGCGATCAGCTACCCGCTGACCCAGCAAGTCGATCCTGTTGACGGCTACTACACCTACCGCGAGCACGGCACGCCTCCGGGCACATGGCGCCGGGTCATCTCACCCAACCGTCAGCTCGCCCGTTGGGACTCGCGTCCCGGTGGCAGCGGTTTGTGGGAGATCATGATTCGCGCCAAGGACTCGTTCAACAACATCTACCTGGCCGGAACCACGACCTGCCTGGTCGACGGCAGCACACGGCAGAACGTCAAGGTGCGCCTGGATCAGACGCGCCCGAAGGCGGATATTTCCATTACCGGCTTCTCACGCGGCGGTGGCCCGGTACAACCCGCGGTCAGTTGTGGAACCTTCCAGGTCGGCGACATCATCCACGGCACTTACAGTGCAACGGATGCGCCGGAGAACCATTTCCGCGATCTGACGCTCCGGGTTCAGCCTGCGAATGTTGCGCATGGCGCGACGACGAGCCCGTCGGTGCGTAGCTACCCGGTCGTTCCGGGCGCCGGCGAGACCGGCACCTGGACTCTCGACACCAAGCCCATGGAGCCCTGCGGCTACACCGTACGGTTACTGGTACGCGATCGAACAATCGCCAACTGCAGTTCCTATGGCCGCTGGGATGATGAATTCGTCGGCTTCTGCCTGGTAGAAGCGGAGTAGAGTCCATCGCCACCGGAGCGCCCGCGTTTTGCGGGCGCTCCCGGGAAGGAGTGTGGAGGAATAGATGATGGCTCCCGCGAAAAGTGTATCGACAGGCCAATAGTGCACTTGTTTAAGAGGAGGTGGATGACCTGATAGCCCGCACCGTCGAAATTCGGTCGCGACACTACCTGGCTAGATGGCTGCATATAGTCATTATGGGCTGGGCCGCACACCGATATTGTCTGCTTCCTCACTCAGCGCTCAGACTGACACGTTCACAAACGACTTTGAAACCGGCGACCTTCGCGGCTGGCAGGCCAGGGGCGACGCCTTCAGATACCAGCCCACCCAGGGTGACAACCCGACTGCCAGAAACCGTGGCCAGCCTTCCCGCCACCAGGGGAAAATGGTGGATTGGCACCTTCGAAAAGTACCAGGGCCGGGCCGGAGAACGCGCCGGGAATACACAGGGTGATCAACTCCTAGGCACTTTGCAGTCCGCTGAATTTACGCTACCCGCGGGTTCGTTGACTTTCCTGGTCGGGGGTGGCTCAGCTTTCGAAACACGCGTGGAACTGATCGTTCTCAGTGTGGGTGGAGATCCCGAATTTAATCAAAACCGGGCATTTTTCGCTTCGGGCAGGAACACCGAATCAATGCGCCGGGTTACCTGGGACCTGGCAAAGTATGAGGGCTGGCAGGCCTTTATCCGAATAGTGGATGCATCTTCGGGAGGATGGGGACACATCAATGCAGACGATTTTCAGTTCGTGCCCCGGCAGCGGGTGATTTCGCCTGAAACGGTAACCAGGTTCCCACCCGGAACCATGACACGGATAGATCCAGAACCCACCCTGGTGCCGAACCTTCGCGGCAAGAACCTGGAACAGGCGCGCGAAATCATTCGGGAGTCAGGGCTGAAAACCGGAAACGTTCAGTCAGTCGTGCCTGGCTACATGGAAGGGCCCGTCATACGTCAAAGCCCGGCGCCGGGCACGGCAGTTCCCCCTGGTTCCAGCCTCGTCCTTGTGCTTGGAGGGCCTCCCAGGGTTCGGGTTCCCCCCGTTATTGGCATGACTGTAGCAGAAGCTTCCCGAGTGCTTCAGCGAAACCGCCTGGGTACAGGGGCGCGTCGGGAACAGACATCCCCGGATCATCGTGAAGGTACGGTGATTGAACAAAAGCCATCCCCAGGAACAGAAGTGACAGTTGGAAGTGTCGTTGACCTGGTTATCGCGGTCAGACCGGAAATTGTACTCGTGCCGGTACCTGATTTATTTGGCATGACGCCCGAACAGGCTGAGCCCAGGCTTGGGAGGCTGCGCCTCGGGCTGGGTGAAATCACATCGGGCCCGTCGAGGCACCAGGAAAACACAATTTTCCGGCAGGAGCCCCTGCCCGGAAGAAGGGTTGAGCCCGGCACCCTGGTTCATGTAGCCGTAGCCATTAGGGAACAAGTGAATGTACCCCCCGTAGCGGAAGATCCTCCCGCTGTGGAAGATCCTCCTGAAGAGCTCGAGCCTCCGGCTGCAGGCGTGCAGGTTCCCGATGTGGTTGGCCTCGACTTTCCGGATGCAAGAAAGAAGATTCTGGCAGCGGGCCTGGCGGTTGGATCACTGAATGAAACCGCTTCTGGCCTGGAGGCTGGAACGGTTCTACGACAACAACCCAATCCCGGACTCAGAGTTGCGCCAGGTGCTGCGTTGAGCCTGTCGATTGCGGTTGCAAAACCCAACAGGTACCTGTTGCCACTTATTTCGTCGGCGGGTCTGATTCTTCTTGCTGTTGGCGCGCTGCTGCTTTGGAAAAGGCCCCGCAAGGCCGTCCAGGGTGAAGACAGTTCGCTTCATTTCGAACTGGAGATAACGCCGAACCCTGACCCCGGAAAGTCCCGTATTGAATCTGGTCATCCAATCGACCAGGACTTCGAGATACGGTTGAGTGCTGTCGGCGATCCTGGAACCCAGACTATCGAAGCACACGATGGATTAATTAAACACGAGAGCAAAAAGCCATGAGCGATGCTGCACCGACATTAGACAACTTTTTTCAATACAGGCAGACCTGTGTTTCCGGCAGCAAGGAATTGAAGGCACTGGATTCCGGCAATTCGCTGACCCGGGTCAAAAAGAAAATTGGAGACGCCACCGGAAACAAAACCTTGCCTGTCACAGCAGACCAATTGCGCGACCCGATCAGCGGAATACTGGACATCAGCCTGCTCGACATTATTGTTCGAGCCTGGAATGAACATAACCTGTTCGAGAAATATCTCGATCCTGAACAATACGACGCCAGGGAATCGGTTCTGATTAGTCTCAAGAAACATTCGATCGCTTCGAGCCACAACCCGCATGTCGATGTCAGCCTGAACGGCCAAAAGCTGGGGCAAATCGACTTCAGGATTGACCTGGCGCTAACGCTCGAAGGCATCATCCTCGAACTTCGTGGCGGAGAACTCCGGGAAATCCGATTCGGAAATATGAAGGGCCGTGGCACACTCAAATGTGAGGATCTGGTTTTGCTCAAGCGTGATACCGGCACGATCGATTTTCCCGGCAAGGTTCGCTTTTCCGGGTCAGATTTGGACGGGGGGTAACATGGCATAACATGGAATTCCGATGAAGAAATTCCCGCTCAGGATACGAACGTGGTTCGCTTCAAAGAGCTTTATTCGGGCTCGGAAGTTGAATACTGTGAAGGCGTTGGCACCCGCAGGGCTCGGCGGGCCGGGTGTTGGGCGCCCTGTTCGGGGCAGGTGGCGATCGCGGTATCGACAATATAGCCAGGATTAGCGAAAAGATGCCGGGGGTGTGACATGCTGATGGCATACCGAATCTGACATGAGAGGAACAAACGATGGAAAATCCAAAAAATATTGTTTTATGCTCAGACGGTACCGGCAACACCATGATGAAGGGCCGGGGCACCAATGTCTGGAAACTATATGAAGCCGTAGACCTGACCGCGCACCGTTGGCACCAGGGACATGGCGACGGTTCGACCCCTGGCAAAGAGCAGATCGCTTTTTATGATGACGGTGTCGGAAGCCAAAATAATAAGGTGCTGAAGATCGTGGGTGGCGCATTCGGTTACGGGCTGAAGCGAAATATCCGGGACCTTTACAAGTCACTTTGCCGTGCGTATTGGCCGGGAGATGACATCTACATTTTCGGATTCAGCCGGGGAGCCTATACAGCCCGGGTCCTGGCTGGCCTCATTTTATCCTGCGGAATCATTCGCCATGATGCGTGGGAAACCGATCGTGAACTCGATGATCTCTCCAAGCTCGCGTACAAGAAATTTCGCAGCCATTTCAGGTTGGGTACAGTTAAGGGTCGCAAAGCAATCAAGGCCACACGCAAATTGGCCGATGCCGAATTCAGGCTACAAAGTGCGAGCAAGGAAAACTATGAGTCGGTGAGCCAGGAAAGTAAAAGCTACCAGGGAAGTGGCACAGCAAGCCAGCACAGAAGCTGAAGCCGCCAGTAAGAGGGCAGAGGCCAAAACAAATGAATTCCGACGCCAGTACTCAATTCACGATGATACTTACGCACCTGATGGGCAGGTCTCAATAAAGTTTGTCGGCGTCTGGGACACTGTTGCCGCAGTAGGTCTGCCATTCAAGGAAATCAGCAAGTTCTGGAACCGGTTTATTTACCCGTTCATGTTTCCCGATTATTTGCTCAGTTCGCGAGTCGAAAAAGGCTGCCATGCCGTTTCGATCGATGACGAACGCCGCACTTTTCACCCCATGATGTGGGACGAGCGAGAGCAGGAACCTTCCAGTGATCCCCAGGTCGAGCAAGTCTGGTTTGCCGGGGTACATTCCAATGTCGGCGGGGGCTATCCAAAACAAGGCATCTCACTGGTCACCCTGGATTGGATGATGCACAAAGCCGAGGACCGGGGCTTGAAATTCATCCGCAGCGAACGTGACCGTTACCGTCACCTGCAAAACGTTCACGATAAACTATATGACTCCAGGCACGGGTTGGCGGTCTATTATCGGTACCGCCCAAGGGATATCGAAAAAACCTATCGACGTTTCGGAACTAAGCCCAAAATTCATGTAAGTGCTCTCGAGCGAATTGCACTCGGGACGCAGAACTATGCGCCCGGCAATCTACCGGGAGACTTCAGCATTGTCGCAACAGACCCAAATATCGGCGCGGGCCCTGAGGACCCTGAAAAGTTAAAGGAGGTAGTAAGCAACATCGGAGGAGAGAGTGCGTTGGAAAAAGTGGGTCGCTGGGTCACCCTGCGCCGGCATGTCTATGTGGCACTCGTTTTTGTGACGATAGCGATCGTCGGGTTTGCAGGGTGGCATCACTACACCGAGCGCAGACAGGAAACCTGGGTGCCACAGGGAGTCGATACGGCCTTGCAATGGATAACCGGTCTGGTTCCTTTTGGCAGCACGCTTTACGAATACCTTGTCCGCCCGTTTCTGATCTATTGGGGTTATGCAGTCACCGTAATCGGCCTGCTGATCATTTTTTACGCAGCCAGCACATTCGCAAAATTCAAATTGCGGCGAGTTTTCTCGGATTTCTGGCGCAGAAAGCTACCGGAGCCCTGGTGGTGAAAGCCGTACATTATTCAGAAACCGGCCGCCCTGCCCCCCAGCGCTTTGCCGAATCCTTCTGCAAATGGACCATAAATTGATTTAGGAATTTCGAAAAGTATCAAATGGGCCCCTTTTCTGATGTAGTTGGCGAACCCCCGCCGCGTCCTTTTGTTTCGGAGCTTTGAAAGTTCATTTTTTATATGTATCAAAACTGTTTCGCTGGTTTTTTCCTGCCTGATGCTTTCACTGATCAACTCAAACAGGTCAATGAGAATAGGCTCATAGACCTCAACGTTACCAAAGTCTTTCTCTTCAAGCGGTATATAAACAGCGTGGTTTGCAGAGATTTTTCCCTCTTTACCCGGCGGAGCAAAGAGGATGATCCCGGGAAGCCGGGATACACCAAGGTTGAATATTCGTAAAATCTCGGTGCTCGGGTTATCGAATGACTTACCTTCGCGTTTGAAAGGAAAGAAAAAATAGATGCCGGCACTCCTGGCCAGTTCATCAATCCAGTCGGCCTGCTTCTGCGCAAACTGGTCAATGATTTTCTGGCTCGGACGACTGTCGTACAACAGGAACCCAAAGATGACGGATCGATCAGCGAAGTCATTTAGCTTATTTCGAAAGTCATCAAAATTTGAAACAGGAACACCCATTAATCACCGAGAAATTTGTACCAAAAAGTCCTGACCGTTAGCTTATGTTAACCCATTTGACCCTGACCCCCTGCCTACCCCGTTTACAGCACCTTAAGGATGAACGCGATGGCCAACAGAGAAACTCCAAAGGCGACGGCGGCAAACGGGCTTTGGGCGCCTATGGCGAACATTAGAATCCCCAGCAACACCACCACCAACACCCTGAATAACCACGGAGCGATCCTGGAGAACAGGCTGAATGCCGGCTTCTCATCTGCCAGCCCGGTGAGCCGGCCAGTCCGTATTGGCGCAATCGTTTCGCAGGATTTCGACTTGCGGGTCGTTTCCGCTCATGAGCTTCCGCCAACCGAAATTCCGCGGCAGCACGCTTCCGGCCAGGGCCACGTTCTTGAATTTCATAGACCTCAGGGACTGAAGTGACTGGCCCAGGATGTAGGTCCCGTTGCTATGCCCGATGAAATAGAAGTCCGCCCCGGGGTTCTTGACGGCATAGTCGCTGTAGGCCTGCTGAAATGACCTGATCGGCGTCGAGTGAGCGCATGTGGCGAATCCAGGAAAGGCGCAGGTCGGTCAGGGCCTCGCTGCCAGATATGAAATCCTGTGCCATGTACCGGCGAAAAAAAATGGTACCAAAAAACCGTGTGAGCAGATCATATGCCCTCACCCGCCATTGTGACTGGTCAAGCCCGCGGTTAACCGCGGCCAGCTTCTCGCGCAACCGTTTATAGGGGGGTTTCCATTCAGTGCAGCGTGAGGTCTGAGGAAGTTATACAAGGCCATACGAGATATCCGCCGAGCCACACGCCGACAATATTCCGCTGAAGAGAAGGTCCGCATTGTGCTGGGCGGCCTGGGACCAGCCGAAGCTCACTCGACCACGATAGTCCGGTCATTTTTCGGGTCCTTGATTGTGAGGCTCATCATTGCGGGTTCGCCCGGTTTACCCACCAGGTCGCAGATGATCGCGCAAAATGCGACGGTTTCATGTTGTGGCAGCCCTTTCTTCCAGCCGCCGAACAGCACCTGTCCGGTCTGCATCCAGTCGTCCAGTGCCTCGGCCACCGCCTGCTGTTTCTTCCGGTACCACTTCTCGTCGTGTTTTTCGTCAATTGGATTCGATATCCAGGTTTCGCGAAGCGAAGTCAGCATGGTATAGAGGTTCTCCATCCTGCGGACGACCTTTTCGCCTTCCTTCTTGCGCCGTTTGTCCTTTGCCTTCGAGAATACTCCAACGCCTGGTGCGACCTGCTTCCTACGGGCGTGATATTGCATCAGGATTCGAGCGGGATCCGCTGTGTCGTTGATCTGGGCGGCCGTGGCCAGCACGTCAATGACCCCTTCGGCGTTTTCCTCTCGTCTCTTGAGCTTTCCGCTATCCTTGTAGCGCTCATCGAATGTGCCGCTGTCCCGAATATTGGGGTAGGCGGTTTCGAACAGTTCCAGCCGGTTCAGTTCGGAAGGAAACATTCCATCGAACGGCGAGGCGCCGAGATCCAGCAACCGGGCGAAGCCGGTCTCATCGATGTTCAGGGAAAGGCCGACCGATGTGTTGAGAATGTCACTCGGGTTGACCAGGCCAGCTTCTTCCATGGCGGAGACCGCCCGGTCCGTCGCGCCTTCCCGGATGACGCCGATGGTTTCGAATTCGGTCAGGAAATTCCGGATCTCGTCTTCCTGGAAACGGCGCTCTTCGTGTTCGATTCCCATGCGTAGCTGAAATGTGCGATCGACTTTGTCGGGGCGATTTCGCAGCACGGCCAGGTCGATCACGTTCATGAAGGTCGCTGTTTGCTGCTGATGCTTCGACTTGGACCAACGTTTCAGTGACGCCTCGGTTCCGACGCCGATCGACTCACCCTCGAGACGCACGATGGCGTTCGCGGTGAGTATGGATTCCTGTTTGATCAATACATCCATGAAAATTACGCTGTAAACTCGATGTTGATGGAAGCCGGAGAACTTCTCCAGCGCCTGAGAATGAACCACCACGTCATCACGGGTAAGGAGCATGGCAATGTCGCCGATATTACCCCGCATCAGCCCATCGTAGGTGTCATCAAAGGCCTGCAGGTCCCCTTTGACCGGAAGTGAGGCGTCGAATTCAATGGATTGCCGGTCCGTGATGGTCGTAGTTTCAGACCACGCGAGGGTCAGCTTGGCCTTGGCCAGCTTTTCCGCACCGTCGTGCAGGTCCTGCAGGGTTTTCTCGATCTGGCTCAGCATTTCGCGCACGCCGGAAAACAGCTCGTCCGCTTTCCCCTGCGCATTCTTGATGGCGTTCTTGATCGGATCCTGCGCCTTCTTGAGCTTGGTGATCTGGCCGTTCGCCTTGGCCGTACTGTTTGCGACCAGGTCATCCGTCTTCTCTTTCAACTTGGAACGAATGGCTTCAATGCCCTTGTCGATCAGTTTATCGAGGCGTTCGTCGATCACATTGAACAGCGCGCGGGGCAGTTCCTTTTCAACCGCGCCCCGCAGTTTGGATTCAACGGCGGAGGTCTTCTTGTCGAAGAATCCGGTCACCGTGTTGCCCGCTTTCTCGAATGCTTCCTCGATACGGTCCTGGAATTTTCGGGTTGCGTCTTTTCGCCCGAACACCATGCCGATGGCCTCTTTCACCTTATCGTCCTTGATCAGGTCAGCCAGCGTGGCGTCCGCCCATTCGGATGCCTGGTCTCTGAGCCAGGTGCCGGGGGTCAGGTATTCCTCGTACTCATTGACCAGGTCTTTGTAGTCTTTAAGCAGGTCCTGCAACGTATCGCGCAGCGCTCTGAACAATTCGCTGCTATCCACCACGATGCTGATCGAGGAACTGGCCGCCTTTTCAGTGGACTTTGAACGGGACAGGGTCATCCGCACGTTTTTCAGCGTTTGTCCGGGTTCGCGTTCCACGCGCATCACCACGTCGAGGAATCCGCTTTTCTCGATGCTCGCAGAAAACTGGTAACCAATTTGAGCGGGGAGATTCGAGGTGAAAAGATTTGCCGATTGTGCGATTGCCAGGGTCACCTTACCGCCGGCCGAGCCGTTGATCTTGAAGGCCAGTGCATCCAATTCATCATTCCTCATCGCCTCGACCAGGCCCTGGTAGTCGAAGGGTGAAGTCAGGCTGGGCAGATGCCGCGCCAGTTCAAGCGCGTAGAGCGATTCCGGCCGGGTCTGGAAAAAATAGCTCAACGAGGTTCCGGCCTCGGCTTTGGCCGAAAAGCCCAGGGCGCCGCCGGTGAACGGCAGCTTCGCACCGGCCCCGGCTGTAAGACTGCCGTCGGCCGTGACTCTCAGGTGCTTACCAGGTTTGTCCGCACCGGGGTACGGGAGGATATCGCCGGCTTCGGCTGTCAGGGACGACTCCAGCTTGCCGGAGAGTGAAAGGTCCAATTTGATCTCTTTCAGGCGTTTCACCGAGCTTCGCGATTTTTCAAGCGTGATCAGTGGCAGATCGATCTCACCCGGATCGCTCGATCCTTTCTCCTCGAAGTCGCCGGCCGGTCTCAGCAGTTTCTGCAACCTGGGGTCCAGATCGTTCGCCACCCGTGTAAAGTGGTTGAGAAAGTCACCGATCACATCCATCTGGCCGGCGTCGATACCAAGATTGGCAAGCGCATCCTGGATTTCGCTGTTCCTGGCGCTGATGGCATTGATGAGGTCGACTACGTCATCGATACCGTCTATTCCGCCAAAGTGGCTCTTGATGTCATCCCAGTCCGTCGCGAACTTGTGCAGCGCCCGCAAAGACTCGACTTCGTCATTCAGGCCAACATCGCTTGAAAGCAGGTTCAGTAAAGTTGACATTGCAAATTCCTCTTAATCATGCCGTTTTAGATTGCATTGCTTTTAGTGAGACAAGTTCCGTATTCCTCTCAGATGGCGTCTCACTTTGTATCAAAGGGATGGAGATTGTTCAAACAACTCTGACTCATCTTTCACGGTGGGCGGCTCAGGAAACTCGCTGCTTCGGACGTTTACGTGTGAACGCCAGCGCACCGACCCGGGACGTTGGAAGCGGCAGGCTGGCGGGCAGCGGGAACTGCTGAAGTGTGGGGTGTCTTCATTCTACCAATTATTCTAACCACTGAGAGAATGTATC
>CALOEW010000060.1:0-14067 GCA_942492445.1 uncultured Gammaproteobacteria bacterium | reverse complement strand
AGTCAGACAGTTCGGTCCGCTGTTCATCCGGGTCGAGATGAGAGAGGACCCGGTGAGAACAGGTATGTGACCCGATATCCATTCCGTGCGCATGCATCTCCCTGACCTGATCCCAGCTCAGAAAGAGATTTTCACTTTCCGGCCCGGAACATTCGACGGCACACTGCGTTCTCAACAGCGTCATCGTTTCTTCCAGTGGCAGATTGTCGAAATCCTTGAAGTAGCGTAATACGTTCCTGATTGTCTGAGAAAGGCTGTCCCGGTCGATCGCTATAGGGTGCTGGAGGCCAGGGAGTTCCAGTCGGGCTGCAGTGGAATTACGCACCAGCCAGGCAGCTTCGTCCCACCATGGCAGTGCCCGCTTGTCGATAAAGTCCGTAGGAAGGAAAAACACGGCAGGCAATTTCAATGCCTTAAGAATTTTGAACGCTTTGGTATAGTTATCGATGTATCCATCATCGAAGGTAATCATCGCCAGGGGCTCGGTCAGTGCTTGTTGCGATTCCACCAGATCCGACAATTGTTTGATATCGATTACCGCAAATCTGGACGCAATGATCTGGAGCTGTTCCTGAAATTTCACCTCGCTGGCCGAAAATACATTCGGATCAAAAGGTGTATCATCGGGATTCCCGATCCGGTGGAAATTGAAAACGTAAAGCCCCGCTGGCAGGTGTCGCCATCTCCAGCTGTTCAATCCGAGCAGCGTTGCAACATCACGTTTAAGGCGGTAACTGAGCATTGAGTTATTTTAAATTACAAGGTGCAGGTGCCGCCAGTGCCACACCGGGATTCAGAAACCCCGGTGTGGCACTATCGATGTCAGTACTGCAGAATTGTCGAATAACAACAAACCGGTTGCAAGCGCGGCAACACCAATCGCGGCAGAAAACTACTTGCCCACCTCGGTCAGATAGATCGCCAATCCGCCAGATACCACTCTGACTATGCCGGGTGGCAGGATCTCCACCCCTTCTGGCAAAGCCGTTGCATAGACAGAGGCGGGTGCCAACTGAATCGTAAACGGGAAGTTGGCATTACGAATCAGGAGATTTCCGGAGATGTCCGCCACGCTGATTATCGTGGATCTGTCACCAAAGTAGCCATCAATCGCCTGCTTCACAAGGTCCACGATGCTCCGAGTGTCTGAACTGCCGTTCCTGACCAGTGGGTGGTTGGCACTGAGCCTGCCACTTTCAGTCTTCACAGCCCCCGTCAGCTCCAACCCGGCGACACCGGGTCTGGTAAGCATTTTCGCCGTCACCGTCACTCCGTACCCGACCGAGACCTGCCCGCGTAATTCGTAGAGATCCAACAACAGATTGGAAACTTTACCGGAACCATCAAGAGTACCGCTCACCGTTCCCCCATTGACCAGAGCGTCACTGGCAAGGGTAACGTTGACGAGAGCACCTCCGCTGTTGTCGATGTTTACCAGCCAGGACACCTCCGATAATTGTCCCGTTGTTGTCCACCCCTGACAGGGTTCTTGAATTGTAGACGACCGATCCTTTCGGCACTACAAACTCCCCGCCCTGTGCAGAGCCGGTTGAATCCTCATCAGACTGAGTTGGCTGTTCATCCTCAACGGCTTCAACTGTTGAGCCGGAAGGGCTGACCGAACCGGTGCTCCCGCCAACCAGAACTCCGCCACCGGATGAGCTATTCCCGCCTAGAGGTTTCGACTGACACCACTCGCCGACGACAGCACCAACCGCACTTCCACCGGCCGATCCACCGTCACTTACCGTGGTATCAGTGCCATTGTCACCGTCATTTTCAGAACTGCTGTCGTCATTGCCGGTGTCTGAGGATTCAGCACTGCCAGTATCAGAAGTCTCCGTGCTGCCGCCTGACTCTGCCGTAGCTTCACTTCCGGAATCGGTAGTGGGACTGCCGCTGCTGGAAGCTCCTGGCTCCGCTTCAGGTTCCGCAGATTCTTCAGATTCTGTAGATTCTTCAGATTCTGTAGATTCTTCAGGTTCTGTAGATTCTACAGATTCTGTAGATTCTTCAGATTGACTGCCATTTTCAGAGGATGGGCCAGCGTCAGTTTCCGTGTTGTCGCTGGAGACAGTGCCTTGTCCGGATCCATCATCAGTCGAATCCGGGCTGGAATCAGGCTCACTGACCCTGTCGCCGGAAGTGTCGACAGACCCGCCCTCCGGGCCGGTGGGTTCATCGCCTGCCCCACTGACAGGCTCGTCTGCGCCTTCAGCATTGCCATCGGAGGACGATTCACCTGTGGACCCGGATGATTGAGAGGTATCAGTATTGGCTCCTGAGTCATCGCCATCGCTTTGCGTGGTTTCCTCAGGCGCCGTGGTGCCGCCACTTGCGCCGCTACCAACATCGTCATTGCCACCCGTCGTTTCATTGTTGTCTGCTGTTGCACTTCCTGAACCACCAGCTGTGTTGCCACCGCTGGTAGCGCCGGAACCGTCGGTATTTCCACCAGACAGCACATCTGCAATCGCAACGTACTCGTGGGAAGCACGACCTTCTGGACCGATGGAGTTAGCGCAGGCAGTCCGGCCTTCTCCTTCCAATGCCACACCGACACAGGCTCCGATGGCATCGGTCAGATCCAGATCACCAAACTTCTTAAAACTGTCACCGCCAAGACACTCATTGTATTTCGTTTCGCCGAGGCTGCAGAAGGCGACGAAGGTGTCGGCCTTGAGGTTTTCGGGCGCGGTCCAGTTACCGGCACATTGCCAATGGGGATCCATGCCGTCTGCACAAGCTGTTGCCGCGACGAACACTGAGACTCCGGCAGCCAGGGTGACTGTCGTGCCGGAACTGCCGCCTCCACTCGGAGGTGCAACGAATGTGCTACCTACACTGACCTGTATCTCGTCGGAAGACTGGTTGCCGTCGGAATCGACGACTACTGCATGGATCGTGTGAAATCCGTCTGATAGAAGAAAGGTGATTTCACTTCCTGTTCCCAATTGCCCGTCCAGGTTTGAGGACCATTGGATTTCATCACTGAGCACGCCGTCTGAGAAATCATTGGCGAAACCGGAGAAAAGAGTACTTTCTCCTGAATAGATGAAGTTCTGGCTCGGTGAGCTGATAACAACCGTGGGATCGGAGCTTACCTTACAAACCTCACCGGTCAGGCAGACATCGCTCTTGAGCCCCGGAAAGATACTTACAGTGCCGGATGCAACCTGCGAAGATTCACTGCTTCCCGAATAGAGTCTGACGTCATAATCGCCAGGTGGGAGGCCGTCGAGATACCCCCGTACAGGGCAAAATTTCGATCCCACAACGGTTCTTTTTCCTGAATGGAACGAGCGGTGAGGAAATTTCCGGTTCCCACGGGTGCCACGGACCAATACTTGATCCCAAGCCCGGCGGGAATTCGAGCATAGCCGGAAGCCGGAACCGGCTGCGTGGTTGCAATGTAGTCGACCGACAGGTCATCTACCACATTCACACTTTGCTCAAGCAAGGTCTTGAACTGACGCCCGGTAATATCGGCTGAAAAAGGAGTGGCTCCTGATCCTTCGCACTCAGAAAAGAAACAGAGATCAGTAAGTCGGGCAAACCCGGGAGAGATCCGGTGGGCTCTTCCGTAACCGCGCGAAGTGAGCCTGTCAGTATACACTTCTACATTACTGATATTGGCAATTAGCTCCCAATAGGTTGGGTCAAGCAGAATATCGCCATGCACGGAACTGCCATCAATACCCAGGCGCGCACCGTAGTGGGCATGAATGCCCACGTCGCCGGCCAGTACGCCACCCGAAACCAGAATCTCCCCGTAGTTGAGATAGATCTGACTCGCCCAGGGAACCCTGTCCATGTAATCGCCGGTCTGTTTGAACAGGTCATTGTTGCCGTTGAAGAAAAATACAGGATTAACGATTTCGCTACCGCGGGAGTTGGTATTCCACTTGTCCCAGGCCTGATAACCTGCAACCAGGGCGTAGGCCGATTTCGGATCCTCGAACAAAGTGTTCGGCACCGAGCTCCACATTGCTGTGCCGCCACATCCAAGACACTCAAAGTCGGTTACCAGGGGCGCCGGATCCTTTTTAGTCGAGTGCAACACGACCAGCCCGTCGATGTACGGCGCCTTGTTGCCCAATCCAGCCCCATTCCAGGAATTCCCCGCCGCCACGTTACCACTGATTGTGTTACTCTCACGAAGCCAGAAATGGTGACTCCTGAAGGAAATGGATTCATCGACATTCGGCAATTCCTCGCCGTGACGGACATCGACAGATAAATTACCGACCACCACATTGTCGAATTCCTGAACCTCCTCCATGAAGAATCCATGCCCATGGGAACGAAAGGCGACGTTGTCTGCCACCGTAACCCCGTTGACAATATGGGGTACCACGAAGCGATTGCCGCCTTCGTTCACGGATTGCCAGATTGCACTGCCCTCGAGAAGTCCATCGGACTCATGGGCGTGATGCCAGTGTACAGGATAGCGTCCAAGTTTCCCCCGGGGTCCGAGATTGCGAAACTCCACATTGCGCAGCGAAATCGAAGACCCGCGCAGGTACGCAGTATGTGCGCGGTGGTTGGTGTCACCCTCCTGTACCCAGGGACTTTCGATTTTGAAGCGTCGGGTAAGGTTGGCTACCTTGGGATTGATTGAATCCCCTCCGATCTTCAGCACTTCACCGACCAGGTCCTCGGTTGCGCTGTAGGTGATGCTGGTGCCGCTCATGGTGTTGAGGACAGCCAGAGCATGTTCTCCGCGCTCATTGACGAGCAACAACTGGTCTCCAGCCCGCCATCCCTCAGGCTGATATGCCAGTCTGGCCTTGCCATCGGCGAACGCCACTGAGGAGAGCACGTCATGCTTTCTCTCTGCAAACTTGCCGCTGATGGAGACAGCGTCAAGCCATGAAGTGACTCTAGGGGCAGCTATATCCAGCGTTCCCCCGCCGGTTACCCACAGACCGTTGTCTTCAGGGTGAAATCCATATGCCTTGGATACTGGACCGGGTGCGGTATTGCCGGTGAACAGCCGGTCGTCATCCACAAAAAACTGAATCGCCCCTTCACTTCCCGAAACCACACCCCCACTGCAAACCAGTATCGAACCATGGGCATGTAAAATACCACTTACTTCCAGGCTGCCCTTTACCTGAATCTCACGACCGCTGCCCTGGTCAAGTGTGACTGCATGGTTCACAGTCACATTATCATTGGCAGTCGGCACGAGCCCTCCCCATGTTCCCGGATCGGACCATAAACCGCTTTTGACCGATTTGATGCTGCTGGCTGGCAGAGCTTGATTGTAGAGGGCGCAAAGATCAGCGGGGCTGCTGGTTTGAGCCTGGGTGGAGCTGGCACACACCAGCAGGGCCACGGTAAGAAAACTGAACACTTTACCATTCATATCGATTCGACTCTTCGAGATTCCGGGTTCTTTCAGATCTCGCCTTGACGTATTGATCCAGGTGTTGGATTGGTTTGCAGTAATAACCATCTTCCTTGTCTTGGCGAATTGAGTTGTGCAGGCAGGCTTTGGACGTCTACCGGACCTGAGCAGTGTATTACTCAACCGGTTTATCAAACCGCGAGCGAAGTCATGGTTTTCAACCGGCAAGGTTGATTCAGCTCACAAACCGGGGAAGCTGACGACGGGATTCAGCGAAGGTCGTCAAGACGGCGGGATCACTATAGAATAGCGTTCGATGCGGGAGAGCGAGGTGGTTTGTTTTTCTGGGGTTCCTCCTCGAACCCGCCCGGATAAACCTGAGGTGTTTTGAAGAACGGCTTATGAAACAGACACAGTACCCGATTTGCCGCTACCTACTGCCGCTTCAGTTCCAATTATGCGGAGTTTTTGAGACTCCATGAACACCAGTGTTGCCGTGGTAATACCATCCAACAAGTACCATCAGTACCTTGATGAATGCATTGATTCGGTGGTGAACCAGTCCCATCCCGCCGATGAGATAATCCTGGTGAATGACGGTGGCGGAACCGGGTTCACCCGCCAACTCGCAGAAAAGTACCCTTGGCTGAAGGTCATTACCCTGGAGACCAACCAGGGAGCTGGACAAGCTCGAAATGCCGGCGTTGCAGCAGCGCAATCAGAACTGATCGCATTTCTGGATTCCGACGATGTCTGGCTCCCCGAAAAGCTTGAACGGCAACTTGAATTTCTGGAACAGAACAATCACCTCCACGCAACCCATTGCGGTTTGACGGTGTTCGATCAGACAGGTCCCAAACAGGCCTATGTGGATAAGCCGCCCGTGCTTCAGAAGGAGGACATGCTTACAAGCGGGCATGTGTTACCGTCAGCGTTTTTAATAAGAAGATCTGTGTTCCTGCAGGCCGGTGGCTTCAGCGACAAGTTCCGAATCGGTGAAGACTACGACCTGATCCTCAGGCTGGTCAGGGATGGCGTCAGAATCGGGTTCCAACCCGAAGCACTCACGCTCTTCAGGCGCATGTCTCAGGGCAATCTTTCATCCGACTGGAAGAGCGGATTCAAGGAAATGGTTAAATTGTATTTTCTTCACCGGCGGTTTTTCCGTGAGGTCTGGGGGCGGAGCTATTTTTTCACCTGGTTTTCCAGGCTGACTTTGCGCTATGCGCATCGTGCCGGACGTTTAAATCATTTGCTTCTGAAAGCAACTGGCCATTTCCTCGGGCTGTTTGCCGGCCAGGCGCCACGTAAATAGCGTATCGAAATCGGGAGATCAACAAGCCGGGATCATGGTCAGAAAACTGACCGATGAAAGCGGCCGTAAAAGCCTATCTCCCCAGCAGACAGTCGTATTCGATGATCTTGCCTCTATCCTGAGTGACCGGAAACAGCCCGATGACTCGAAAACCCTGGTTTTCATAATGACTAACCGTCTCATGCCAGTCAGGCATGTTTTCGTAAAGAGAGAGCAGAGAGACCTCTGACTGTAAAAGAGAAACACTGTCGCTTCTGCCGCCAAGCCCGACAAAAACCTCCAGGTCGAACCCTTGAGTATCCAGTTTGAGGAAGATCTTATGGGACGCGGGCTCTGGAAGTAGTTCTTCAAGCACGTTATCCAATCGACGTACTGTTACCTGTTCTTTTTCCAGAACTTTGGCAGTGTCACCAAAACGTTCTACGCAATATTCATTGATTTCGAGAAAGGAACTGAAAACAGTGCCCCTTGATACATTGATTGTCCGGGTTGTTTCGATACTTCCGAGAGCGTAATTGTAAACCTCCCAGTTCGGGTCAGGGGCCGCGGCTTGGGCCAGTAACTTGTAGACACTCGACACCGGTTCGAATGAAATAATTTTCCCTTGATAATGCTTGCGCAGTTTTTCGGCAAACTGCCCTTCGCTGCCACCAACATCCAGTACGACATCGATTTCGTACCGTTCGATCGCCTGTTGTAATTGTTGTGCCTGGGAAAACCATGCCTCACTCTCGCAGCCACGACGACAGGCCCCGAATGTATTGGGCCCCAGCCTTTCGATACGGTATCCGCTCAGCCGCTCAAGCAATAGCTTACCTGCCCTTCTTATGCCGCCCATAGGACGATTCTCCTTCCCGGTAGATTTCCCATCAGATTACGTTCCCGCCAAGCTCCCTCAGAATGTTGTGGGAGTTAATCAGAGGACCACTTGCTTATTATCCTCAACAAGGGAGCGCCAATCCTCTCGGGCAGCAGGCCCAAAACATGTCTGACCAGATCCAGATCAGAAAGAGTCCAGCACCCCATGGCAATAGTCGTTACCAGGTACAACAGCGGGAACGCAGTTGCCGCGACAAGGTCGATCAATACATGACTGGCGTAGAAGCTGATTGCGAAGGGTACTGTCAGGGCGATACAACCGGACAGCAGCAACCGCGAATACAACCCTACGGGGATTGCAACACCCAGGTTTCTTACCACCCAGCCAAGGCCAAGCGAAGTACTGACAAGCTGGGTCAGGGCACTGGACAGCAATGCCCCGCGAAGTCCGAAAAAAGGGACCAGCGCGAACACCAGAATCAAATGAATCACCAGAACAGTGACCGCAAACTTGACGCGGATATCCTGGTTGTCGGTTGTACTCAGGTAGGCCCCTACTGCTGCGCTGCTCATGCCGAAACCCGTTATCAACAGCATCGCGTTGAAAACCCACGAAGCCTCCGCGTACTCGCTCCCGTACACCAGCAGGATAATCGGGTCAGCGACTACGAACCCCCAGAGACTCAAGCCTACACCGAAGAACACGTAATACCTTGTGGACTCGAGAAAAATATGCCTGACAGCCTTGATATTGGAAGCACCGAAAGCATGGGCCATCCTCGGCATCAGAATGGTGGTAAGTCCTTCGGTACAGAGCTCATTGAGCCCCCGCGTCAAGGCGATACTCAAAGCAAAAAAGCCGACCTGGGCAGCGGAGGCGTAATGCCCCAGCAGAAACATCTCCAGGGTACTTCCACCCAGCAGTGCCACCATACCAAGTAAGAGAGCCTGTCGCCGATAGCGATGTACCTTGTCGAGGTAGTCCGGTTCAATGGCTCCGCGATGGTAATCAATACCGTTACTACGGCACAGTAACCAGGCGCACATCAGCATGAGGCAACAGGTCACGGTGAAGACCATTACAAAACTGTCGATCCCCTGTCCGCTTGCCGCCAGGAACAAGACCATCGCAATGTTGACAAGGCCCACGGCAACAACCGAAATTGCCTCTACATCAAACCGCTCATAACCCTTGGCAATAGAAATAGTGAAGATATAGCGGGCCTTGAAAAACACTGCCATGCCAACCAGAACAAAAAGCAGGGCGCTCTGGTCGGCCAGAACTTCAGGGGTGAAAAACCGGATGAAAACGAGAAACCCGGCGAAGACCAGCAGTGAGTTGATTGTCTGCCGCCGCAGAAGCACTCCTGCGACCCGTACAGCGCGCTCCTGTTCGCTACTGCCGCGTGATTCCGCGATAAATCGGATCGCCGTGGCTGGCAGAGAGATGTTCGACAGCCGGATCATCCAGCCACAGATAAAAATGACGTAGGTATACACGCCGTAATCGCTGGGCCCCAGCGCCCGCGCAACAATTGCGCTGGCAACCAGCGCAATCAGGGTTTCGCCGTATTTACCGAGCGAGGTGATGATGACATTGTTCACGACCGATGCGCGTGACATGGAGATCATGGCTGCATTCTCGATCGTGGCAACGAAGCACCTGTGCTTTCGGACCCGGGGGCAATGTGAACGGTTGATGGTTGCATGTAAAACGGCGCGACTGAGCTACCTACTTATATCCTCACGCAGGCCATTTTACTTTACCGGGCGAGTCCGAAGAGTGTCGGGATTCACTGTCCCGGCATTGACTTTACAGGGAAGACAGCTGCCCCGGACTGACCGTGACTGTCTTCGATACCAGCAACGAGTCCGGCGAATCGGATGCGTAGAGATTCACCTGATACTCCCCCGGGGGAAACCCGTCCATGAAGCCTCCGAACCGGTTTCTGTATTCCTGCCAGGCTGCCTCACTCTCGCGAATCAACATGATTCTACTTTCAGATCCGGAATCCCTGGGAGTAACTGACCAGTACTTGGCGCCCAGATCTTCAGGCACGCGGATAAAACCAGTCTCACCGACCGATCCGTCGAGTTCCACCCAGGTGCCGTAACTTAAGGGCTTTCTGTAATCCGCAAACACATCGGCGTAAAAGTTGCTGGAATAGCCAACGGATTCCAGAGCACGGGAATTTCTGCAATTTTTCTTGAAGCAGCTGTCACGGAACAGAATCGCGCCCGGAGACGCCCGCCGCCCCGCCCCGTATCCTTTGGTAAACAGATTGTCGGCATCGACGGTTACCCCGTCAAAAATCGCGGAACTGTCCCAGTAGGTGGGATCAATAGCGATATTGGCGATCACGAGGGTGTCTTTCACAGCCAGTCGTGACGAATAGTGGGAGTGGATTCCAAGCTTGCCGACCAGGGTTCCACCTTCGACCGAGACCGCGCCGTAGTTCAGATAAATCTGGCTGGCCCAGGGCACTTTGTCCTGATAGTCCCTGCTGGCGGCGAACAGGTCATCGTTGCCATTCAGGATAAACAGGGGATTCTTTACGACCGCGCCACTGGCATCAAAATTCCAGGCTTCATAGGCTCTGAAGCCGGCGGTTGTGGCATAGGACGACACCGGGTTTTCAAACACCGTGTCGGGCACGGCGGTCCACATCCCCACCCCTCCACAACCCAGGCACTCGAAATCACTCACTAACGTGGTCCCTGCCGGCGCACTGGAAGGCAGAACGACCAGCCCTTCAATGTAAGGAGCCCGATTACCCAGACCCTTGCCATTCCAGCTGTGGCCGGCGGCGACATTCCCCACGATCTGATTGCCGGAGCGCAGCCAGAAATGGTGCGTCACGCCGGAAAGTTGCGAATCGACGTTGGGCAGTTCTTCGGTGTGGCGCACATCCACGGACAGATTACCCGTTACCCTGTTGCCGGTTTCCGTAAACTCCTCCATGAAATACCCGTGACCCTGACTGCGGTATCCCACGTTGTCGGAAACCGTGGCTCCCGACACCATGTGCATGGTGACGAATCGATTTCCACCGTCATCAACGCTTTGCCAGATGGAACTGCCGCTCAGGACCCCATCGGTTTCTCCGTTGTGATGCCAATGCACCGGGTAGCGGCCCAATTTTGCTCTCGGGCCGAGATTTCTGAACTCTACAGCAGTTAGGGAAACCGTTGCCCCCCGCATGTAGACAGTGTGGGGGCGATGGTTGAAATCCCCCTCGGCAACGTCGGCACCGATGATCTGCAAGCGCCGACTTAGATTGGCAACTTTCGGATTGACAGATCTCGGCTCGAGTTCCGAATCCACTTCCAACACATACCCTTCCAGTTCCCGGCCCTGCTCGATGAATTGGTAGCTGATATCCTGCCCTGCAACACTTTCCAGAGTGGCCAGGGCATTTTCCCCCTTCTCGTTGACCAGCAGGATCGAATCGCCGCGTTGCCAGCCGGTGGGCGCCTGCGCCAGTTTCGCTCTTCCGTTATCAAAGGCGGTGGTTCGTAATACCCCGCGCTGAAATCTGCGAGCCCTGGTATTATCGAGAGCCACAGCGTCCAGCCATGAAGTAACCGGTTCCCCATCGAACATCACGGAGCCCCCGGGCAATACCCAAAGACCGATATCCTGCGGGTGAAAGTCCGGGTAGCCTCTGACCGGGCCTGCCCTGGTGTTGCCCGCAAACTGGCGGTCGTCCTCTACGTGAATAGCCAGGGTACCAGTCTGACCCTGCAGACGGCCGTCGGCACAAACGAGCACCGAGCCGTGAACGTCGAGCAGCCCTGCCAGCGTGAGCTCACCACGAATCTGAACCTGGCGAGCTGTTCCCCCGGCCACGGTTACCCTGTGTCCAACGACAACATCATCCTGGCCGGATGGCAGGGTACCACCCCAGGTGGCCGGATCTGACCAGTTACCGTCCTGACGTGTTTCCTTAAGGGAGATGCCCGACACCTGGTTTAAAATGCTGCAGACGTCCTCACCGCCGACCGCGGCCCGGGCCGGCTGACCTGCCAGCAAGGCCAGCAGGCATGCAACTGAAAACAGTAGCCCACTTACGGTAAATTCTGGCGAAGTTTTACCCGGTCCACCTGTGACACTGCGCTTTCTCAACTGCCTGTCCGTATCCATCGCTTGATCCCTCTCACTTAATCAGTGCCTGGCTGTTCCCTCAGCGACCCCGGTCAGGAACTGGTCCAACCCTGGTCGGTTGCTGGAGTATTTCAGAAAACCCAACCCCTTTCAATCGGTTACCTTTTCCTACAGACCGCGCGAAGGCTCAGTCACCCAGGTAGCTCCAGCGACCACGCCCCACATTTATCGTGACACATGTGACCACGCAACCCCGCAGCAACCGTCGCAGCCAACAACCCACTTTATCTGATTTTTGTTAACGAGTTCAATTGCCTGGGTGTTTGCTATACCGTATCTTGAGTCCAATTCAGCGACAACCTGCAGAGGAGCCGCTGTCCAGCGGGATTTGCAGGTCGGGCAGACGCCGGCATGAAAAGCAACGGGTTTATCAACAGTTCATGGCAGACAGAATAGTGAAGAAACTCTTTGACCCGCTGGCAATGGGTTGGGGACGCACGCCGGTAGTCTGGCGCTGGCGTAACCCGCAGGACGATTTTGACTATGTCCGTATGACTGTGGCGAGGTATTTCAATCCTCGCTGGAACCGACGCTTCCCTCAGCTTTCCAGGATTCTTTACTTTTACATGCTCGCCGTATGGCCGATCCGGGCATTGATTGAAACAATCAGACAAGTGTCCAGAAATGGTATATCGGTCAAGAAAGCGCGAGGGTTGGGATACGCAGTGCAGGCAGTCAACATTTTCACCCTTGCGCTGGTTCGAAAGATCGAGCCACAGGAGTACTATCTTTACCGGTACTACGACAAAGAGTCCCGCAAGCACGCAGGCAAGTTTCTGACCACGGTAATGCAGACAGCGTTGTTTGATCTGATCAATGACGGAATCAGTAATGAGTTCACTGAAAACAAGCTTGAATTCAACCGCTACCTTGCCGGACACGGAATTCCCGTAGTTCCCACGCTGGAGGCATTGAACTACGAAGGTTCGCAACCCGTCAGCACGGCGGAAACGCTGCAACTCCCAGCCCGGGACTTCATTGCCAAGCCCAACTCCGGCATGGACGGTCGGGGTATATTCGGTTTTGAAAACCTTGGATCAGAAAAATACCGATGTCAGGAACACGGCAACCTGACCGCTGATGAGGTAAGGAAGCAGTTGGCACGGCTGGCCGGTGATCAACCGTATTTGCTGCAACCCTGGTTACGAAATCATCCTGACATTGCCCAATTGAGCGGTGGTGGACTTTCCACTGCCCGGGTGATCACGTCGCGCACTCCGGACGGCGCGATTAAATTACTGACTGCGGTTTTTAAAATGCAATTGGGAACTCAGGTGGCCGACAGTTTCAACGAAACAGGCATCGTCGCCCCCGTTGACCCGCTCACGGGAGAATTGGGTCCGGCAATAAAACGTGACGGCTGCGAACCGGGGTTTGCGAGGCACCCCGTCAGCGGTGCTCCTATCGTCGGCTGCAGATTACCCCGATGGGAGGATTGTATTGCAAGCCTGGAACGAGCCCACTCATTATTACCGGATTACGCTTTTCTTGGCTGGGATGTGGGATTCACCAGCAAGGGGCCGATACTTATTGAAGCCAATGTCATGTTCAGCCCGGCGATGATCCAACAGGCTCATCAATACCCTCTGGGCAGGGGTGAGTTCGCCGGAATCAGCCGCCAATGGCTGCAGATGCGACTTGGCTCCGGCAACCGGATTAACTGAATACCAGTATCATGAAACTACTGATTGTCGATGAATGGGGCGGCTTCAACTCAATTCGGCTGGCCAGCGATTTCCGGAATATTGATGCCACCTTGTACATTCTGCGCCAGTTCAGTTTCGAGGTGCGGCTGCCTCCGAATGCCTCCCTGCTGCCACCTGTCTCGCTGGCGCTTGAAGATAGGGTCAGCGCCATCCAGGCAGCTGTCGACAAGCTGAAGCCTGACGTCATTCTGCCCCTGGACGAGCTGACATTGTTCGACATCTGGGAATCTCACCCACCCTGGATCGACCGGGTCTACCCCAGGATTGACCTCGCTCAGATCAACTTGTACCGGAACAAACACCAGATGGAGGAGTTCGCACGCTCACTGGGACTCCCTGTTCCGGAGACCCTCTACCTGGACCACTGCAGTAACACGGAAGAACTGACCAGCGACGTCCTGCGCTCAGTTCTGAAACCCTTTGGGCTACCGGTGGTCGTCAAAGGTTCCGGCGGATGCATGGGCCAACAGGTCCGCGTCGCCGACACGCTGGAAGATGCCATTTCAGCCGTTCAGGAACTGGCCGGGTCCACAGGACGCCTGCCTGCGATTCAGCGCTTCATAGATGGCGCCCCATTCCAGGTGGGCGGTCTGTTTGAGGGGGGTCGGGCCATTCACTTTCTGGCGGGTGAAAAGACTGCGATCCAGCCGCCCCGGACTGGCCCCGCGATAGCAATGAAAAGTGTCGCCGCGCCAGAGCTTTTGCAATT
>CALOEW010000059.1:0-5023 GCA_942492445.1 uncultured Gammaproteobacteria bacterium | reverse complement strand
CGCCCAGTGCAGATGCGGGTTAGATAATCATAGATAGCTGGTTACCTTCTGGATGTCCAGAATCAGCGTGATGATGGATCAATCCATGCAAACAGCTTTGAACCGGTCCTACTTCGGGGCTCAGTATCCTGGGATACAAGTTCAATGTGGTGTCGATTCCCGACGATCTGGATATCGGCCACGACCCCCTTGCGTTTGACCCGGAGCAGATGCATACGGCCTTTGATGCGGGACGCGCGATGGCGAAGCAGGAACAACCATGGTCGGGGAATGAAACAACGTCGGTGATATTCCGTCGTGGGCACTAAAAGCCATCGAGGAGAGTTACTGATACTGAATGCCGGGCTGCGCAGTTCATGGCCGCCGCTTGGCTAGGGCGTTAAAGCAGGTTGATAGGGTGCAGATCGCAGGCTACAACTGAATGTCTGCTTTCAGTACCAACGGACGTTCACTATCATTAACTTAATGGTCGCCTATTGGCCGACAGGAGAAAGAAACCTTGCACACAAACTACACGAAGGCCATCGGGCATTTGCCGGTTGTGCCACGCTGCTACTGACGCAGTCCGCACAGGCGGTGACCGGCTTCTATATCTCCGAAGTGGGCACACCCTGCAGCCTGGGAACAGCGGGGTGGCAAACCGTCAACACAATTTCCGCTGACTCATCCTGGACCAACCCGGCAGGTATGACGGGTTTGAAGCAGGATGAAATGCTCGCCGGACTGCAGCTGCTGCTGCCGAAAATCGAGTTTGACTCGTCGGTGGCCGAAGCCGGCGGCAGCGATGGTGGCAATGCCGGCAATATAGCGGCGATTCCCGCGTTCTTTATGGTCAAGAAGCTGAATGACCGGGTTCGTCTGGGGTTCGCGCTGGTTGCCCCACGGGCGGCGCGATGAACTACAGTGATAATCTCCCCGTCGGGCGATACGGGGCCACCGAAGTATCGCTTGCCGCGATGGGCTGTTCGCCATCCATCGCCTACAAGGTCAATGATCGCCTGTCGCTGGGGGGTGGCGTTTCGATCATCTATACCAAGTTCGAAGAGACTATTGCCATTAACCAGAGCGCACTGGTCCCGGGGCCGGGTACGCTGGCGGATGGCAAGGTCAAGTTCGATAATATGACTGACCTGGGTTATCAGCCGTTTGTGGGTTTGACATACTACCTGTCGGATCAGCTCATGCTGGGTGTCGTCTACCGTGCGGAAATGGATGTCAACCTGGAGGGCGACCTCAACTTTCGCAGTCTGGCGTTCCCGACACCCCCGGCCAACGACATCGAAATTGACTGGGATAACCCACAGGTGCTCAAGGCGGGCTTGCGCTACGAATTTGCGCCGGGCAAGCGGCTGCTGTTCAGCGCGGACTGGGAGGACTGGTCGGCATTCAGCGAGAATCAGCTGGCGATTACCGGCGGGGCGCTGAACCCGGTGGGTGTGCTGGAACGCAATTTCAAGGATACCTGGAGTGCCGGTGTCGCATTTGTCGATGGGAGCAACAAAGTACCAACGGCTATTCGGTCGGGTTTTCCTATGACAGTTCACCGGTGAGACGATAAAGACCGTACCATCGATCTCCCTTTGACGAGACGTACAAGTTGTCCGCCGCCTACGCCTGGAAAGGGAGCAGGCAACTGGATTTCGCGCTTGGTGCAGTACGCTGATTTATTTCGGCGAAGGCAAGGTTGACCAGACAGCCCAGGGGGTACGCTTCAAGGGCAAGTTCGATACCAACATGGCGCTGTTCCTGGGCGGTACGCTGCGCTATGTTTTCTGATCTTTATGATCAGTATTGAGTCAATCTCAAGTAGCTTTGGCGACATTGGTCGGCCGCCGTTATTACCTGAGCCGTAAATGACCATATTATTATGCGACTGGGACCTTCGCAGTAATTCCGGGAATGACAGGTTCTGGCCGTACCCGGTAGTACAGTAATTATCACCGGAGTGATGATGCCCATCTGTTGAACGACCCACGAGTTTGAAGGCTTTGTTTCATTTACCTTTGCAATCGTCCTTCTGTTTCTCGGAAAGACTGCGGTCAGCAGGATCGAACTCCTGCGCCGTTACAGCATACCGGAGCCGGTTATCGGTGGTTTTCTCTGCGCAGCACTGGTCGCGATCTGTTATTTCTTTTTCAATCTTAAAGTCATTTTCGATCTGGAAATCAGGGACTGGCTGTTACTGTATTTCTTCGCAGCGATCGGCCTGCGTGCCGATATCCGCACACTGATATCGGGCGGCAAGCCACTCGCCATCCTGCTGCTTCTGGCGACCGCGTTCATCTTTCTCCAGAATCTCGTCGGCATCGGTGCGGCTACGATTTTTGGTATGGAACCCGTGGCCGGTCTGATGGTGGGTTCGATCTCCCTGACCGGCGGCGTCGGTACGGCGCTAGCCTGGGCTCCAATGTTCGTTGAAGAGCTGGGTATCGACAATGCACTGGAGCTGGGTATAGCGGCGAATACCGTGGGCCTCATATCCGCGGCGGTTATCGGTGGCCCGATCGCCCGTTTCCTGATCACACGGCACAAGATTACCCCCAGCGGCGACACCAGCCTGGATGTCGGTGTGGAGCACGAGAAGAAGCACTCCACCCCGGTGGATTCCTACGGCATTCTGTGGGCCTGGCTGTGGCTGAACATTGCAATGATATTCGGCTATTACCTCGACCAGGCTATCGCGGCAGCCGGGCTGCAGCTGCCCCTGTTCGTGTCCTGCCTCATCGGCGGCATTGTACTCGGCAACCTGCGCAACCTGATCATGAAAAAGGAAGAGCTTTACCAGGGGGCCAAGCTCGGCATCGCGCTGATCTCGGATATCAGCCTGGGTATGTTCCTGGTCATGGCGCTGATGGGGCTGCAACTATGGGAACTGCAGGGGCTGATGACATTCATGAGCACCGTTATGTTTTGTCAGATCCTGCTTTCCATCCTGTTCACCGTACTGGTCGTGTTCCGCTTCATGGGCAGGGATTACGAGTCGACGGTTATCAGTGCCGGCTTCGGGGGTATCACCCTGGGATCCACGGCAACCGCCATCGTCAACATGACAGCCGTCGCGAAGCAGTATGGTGCCGCTCACCGTGCCTTTATTGTCGTGCCGCTGGTATGCGGCTTTTTCGTCGACCTCGTGAACGCACTGATCATTAATTTCTTTGTCGGGCTGTAAGGGACTGGTTCTGCCTGATGCGACTCTACAGCCAGGCTGAAGCGTGGTACGACGGGAAGTGTTTGCCTGGGCAGATTGAACTGGTGAAGTAAGCTCAATGTATTCCAGCAAACAGCTTCCATTTATGGGGGTGTGCGTACACTATCGTTAATGTTGCAGCCGACAAGTAAGGCATAAAGCGACGGCCCCTCTGGGCCATTTTCATGCGAGCACAATAGTCTCTTTTTTGGCCAGCAAACGAATTACCACAGAAAAATGGGAACGTCCGGGTATGCTGCACAGTTGCCCTTCGCTGGTCGTCCTTGTAGGTCCGGAGTTGGCCGATACCATTGCAGCGTTTTACCGGCCGGACACGTTCTAGGCGAATTCGTAATTCACGCAGCAACTGGTGTCTGAAAAAGTCCGTTGCAGTCTGATATCCACGAACAGTTGCTCAGTTTTGCGGGTAGTGGTTGACGTCCGCCACTAACTTCAGCAGGCGCGCTCCCATCCAGCGACTGATGAACACGGCTATGGTTGTAATACTGTAGGAACCCGACGAGTTTTCTTTTCCAGATCCTGCGCGTTCTCAAAAGGGAAGACGCGGTCAAGGTATTCTTCGCCGAATGGTTCCCCCGATCAGTCGCTCAACAAAGGGATGCGGAACGGGGAAGGGAAAAGGTGATACGACAAAAGGTCTTAATCTCATCATACGTGTCCAGAATGTCCGCTTTAAAAAAGGGAAACATTGCCATCGTGTGGGTGCAGGAATAAAGGCGGATGTAAACGTTGTCTGAGCTGAGATATTTTGGAATCTGACCTTTAACCTGATTGTTTTTTGATGGCGATGGTCGAAGAATTGACACAAGGTAGCACGATCCATGAATCCGGCGTGGATCAAAAAACAGCCGACGGTGAAGCCGAATAGCAATCCATGATCACGAGCACCCGGTGCGACCGGGCGGCTTCGTCGCCGAGAGAATGGATCGACGACCAGGAGCAGGCGTTCATGCCGAGCAGCACTGGTGTTAGCGACACGGCCAGCTCTCGACTCTACCAGGCGAAGTGTACTCCTCCACGAATGCTATCAATGATTGCACTATTGCCGATGGAGTGCTATCATTGCAATCACTTCTTTACCGAAACAGATGGGGTGCTGTTATGGCAAATCTCGTGGTCAGAAACCTCGATCAACGCATCGTTGATGCACTCAAACAGCGTGCAGCGCGGCACGGCCGAAGTGCCGAGGCCGAACATCGCGCCTTACTCGAAGCGTTATTGTTGCGGCCAAAGGGAAAGAGCTTCGCGGAAGTACTCGCAGCAATGCCCAACGTGGGGCAGGATGAGGATTTCGAGCGGGTAGAGGACGAGGTCGGAAACGATCATGTATTTGGTTGATACTAACGTCATCAGTGAGGCGCGCAAAAAGTCAAAAGCGAATACAGGGGTACGGGCGTTCTTCAAGCAGGCCATCAAGGACGAGACACGGATATTCATATCGGTTGTCACCGTCGGTGAATTGCGGCGCGGCGTCGAATCGATCCGTTACCGTGGAGATGTGCGCCAGGCCAACCAACTGGAGAAATGGCTGGAGAATTTAATGGCTGAATATCAGGATCACATACTCGATATCAACCAGGACATCGCACAGCTTTGGGGACGGCTTCGGGCTCCTCATCCAGAAAATGCTTTGGATAAGCAAATTGCCGCAACGGCGCTGATTTATGAATTGACGGTTGTCACACGTAACCACAAGGATTTCGTTAAAACAGGTGTGCGTGTGCTGAACCCATTCACAGAGTAGGTATTGAATCCAGGGCATTCGTCCTGCGATCAGACCCGTACGCCTACGCTCGCCCTGCAACTGAATTTGTA
>CALOEW010000058.1:0-29883 GCA_942492445.1 uncultured Gammaproteobacteria bacterium | reverse complement strand
CATGCTCTGGAAAAGCAATTTGACAACGGTCTGTATCTCAAGGCCGGCCACCAGATTCACGCCTGGGGCTTCGCCGAATATCTGCGTATCACCGACCTGATAAATACCGAGGATCAATACACCATTGGCCAGCAGGATCTGGAGGACATCCGCCTGCAGGTACCTTCTGTCCTGCTCAGCTACCCGCTGTTACAGAGCTGGACGCTGGATGCGGTAATCACCTATCACGCCGGCTACAATGACATTGCTCCGGCAGGCGACGAGTTTGATCAGTTTCTGGCTATCCGCCGGGACAACTGGCTGATCGACCGGGAGGACCCTCACAACCGGTCTGAGGTGTTCCTGAGAGCCTCCACTCACCTTGCCAATGGCGACTTGCAGATAGTAGCCGGGGAGTTCAACAACAATCAGCTGACTCTCAATGGCATCAGCGGCACTGAAGCGTCCGGAAAGGTTTTCCACCTGGCGCAGCAACGGGTGCAGTCACTGGGTGTTGCGGCCAATCGGGTAGACGGATCCTGGCTGCTGTTCGGTGAACTGGGTATCCAGCACAACGCACCGGTCACTCCACTGAGTCTTGAGGCGCTATTCGATGCCCGAGGCTGGGAACAACGCAACCGGGTGCTGGGTGCTTTCGGGCTGGAATACAGCGGCTTCAGCAATACCCTGTTGAGCCTGGAAATAGACAACACGCATACCCGCGGCGATATTCGTTCACTGGAAATTGATCGTAACCAGGTCGGTGTTGGTACCAGGCTTTACTGGACTGGCTGGAACGATCGGTTGGAGCTGTTGACGGTATGGAACAAACTGGCAAACGAACAGGGATCCCTGACCCGGATTTCTCTCGACTACGACTGGTCCGATAATTGGAAATTCGGCGTACTGTGGGTAGGCTACAGCGCAGACCGCAACTCCCTTTACTATGGATTCCGCAATAACGACATGCTGCAACTGAACGCCCGGTTCAGCTTTCAGCGCTAAGGAATTCCCATAGCCTGGCGCATCAGCCTGTTTTTGATGAACCCTATCCGATTTACACCATTCATTCCCGTATTCCTCAGCAGGCGCACCGCAGGAGCATCCTGGGCGAACAGGAATTTAAACCCCTCCATGGCTCCCATCATGCCAAGGTTGTGCCCTTTCCTGGCCCGCTGATAGCGCCGCAGAATACTGAAATCGCCCAACGGGCGCTGATGGTGCAGCGCCTGCAGGATTTCTTCTGCCAGCACCCTGGCGTCCATGAAACCGAGATTTACTCCCTGCCCGGCCAGAGGATGAATCGTATGCGCAGCATCACCGACCAGGGCGATATTGGGTTGAACATAGTCCCGTGCATGCCGCTGGCGCAGGGGGAATACAATGCGTCGGTCCACCCAGTCTATGGAACCGAGCCTGTGCTCGATATGGCGCCCAAGCACGTCGGCAAAATCCCGGTCGTCCATGTCCTGCAACTGTTCAGCCTGATCCGGAACCGTCGACCAGACTATGGAACAGTAATGCTGTCGGGAGCCCTGGGCGACCGAGTTGTCAAACAGCGGCAGAAACGCCAGCGGCCCGGTGGACATGAACCGTTGCAGGGCCGTGGACCGGTGGGGAAGCTCGGTGCGGACCGTCGTCACCAGTGCCTGGTGACGATAGTCCCACTCCCTGGTAGTGAATCCGGCCAGCTGCCTGATCCTGGAGCGAGGTCCATCGGCTCCCACGAGTAACGTAGAGGTCCAGAACCGCCCGTCCCGGGCTATCAGTTTCACGCCGCCCTGCAGACTGTCGTCGAGACGTTCAAACCGGCTTACCGGAACCGGACTGACCTGGGTTACGTTTATCGCGTCACGCAGGCGCTCGTACAGGCCCAGCAGGATAACCGGATTTTCGATAATGTGACCCAGGCACTGCTCGTGGATATCCGCCGCCGAAAAGTGAATCAACCCCGAGCCTTCGGCATCCCAGACCATCATGTCTGTATAAGGAGACACCCGGGCATTTTCAATTGTCTCCCAGGCACCGATGTGCGCAAGAAACCGCCGCGAGGACGGCGCGATTGCGCTGACCCGGCTATCAAATGACAACTCCCCGCTTCGGCAGGGAAGACTCGAAAAATCGAAGGGTGCGCTGTCGAACAGCCCGACCCGAAGTGAGGTACCGGCCAGGGCACAGGCCAGCGCCGCTCCGACCATGCCACCACCGACGATGGCGATGTCGAAATCTCTCTCGGTTCCGGTGTTTATCATAGGCATATTATAGGCTGGTGTGAGCCGGGGTGACAGCGGGGGCGCCGCCTGACTGGCAGTTCCGGGCACGACACAAAGGAAATTGTTCCGCTTTGTGCTCTCTCCCGAAGCACCTTGTGGTAGCCTAGCAGGCTGTTGAAAGACGTGATGAGCGCAGCCCATGAGTACTGTTATCGACCCATCCCGGCTACCTGACTATCTGGGCAAGGAAGTGGGTGTCACCGATTGGTTCGAGATCGACCAGCAGCGGATCAACCGGTTTGCGGAAGCCACGGAGGATTATCAATACATCCATGTGGATCCGGAGCGGGCGGCCGATACTCCGTTCGGCTCCACCATTGCTC
This sequence comes from uncultured Gammaproteobacteria bacterium, assembly GCA_942492445.1. GTDB lineage: Bacteria > Pseudomonadota > Gammaproteobacteria > Pseudomonadales > Pseudohongiellaceae > NORP240. The sequence continues at coordinate 27,308 of CALOEW010000058.1, read as the reverse complement.
ACGGTTTCCTGACCTTGTCGTTACTGAGCATGTTCAGTAACAGGAAAGGTGGCCTCAAACTCAAAGATTCGGTAATGAATATCAATTACGGGCTGGATAAGGTCCGGTTTATCAGTCCCGTGAAGGCAGGCAAGCGCATCAGGGGTCGTTTCACCCTGGTGCAGGCCAGTGAAAAGCAACCGGGGCGCTATCTGTTGAAACACCAGGTCACAGTTGAAATCGAAGACGAAGAAAAGCCGGCCCTGATTGCTGAATGGCTGGGCCTGACCGTACTCTGATCAGGAGATCCCGATCGTGAAGAAGAAGCGCTTTACTCTGGCCTGTCTGCCTCTGCTTTCCGCATGTGCAGGCGAACCGCCCCAGAATATCGGCAACCTGGATGGCCGGCTGGCGGATTGTCCCGACTCACCCAACTGTGTATGCAGCTTCGAAACCCGGGCAAGTCATTTTATCGAACCACTGGATGCCAATCTGGCCCAGCTGCAGCAGGTGCTCCTGGGACTCCCTGAAGCCCGCATCGTCTCCCTGGAAGGCAACTACCTGTATGCCGAATTCACAAGTCGACTGATGGGATTCGTGGATGACGTGGAATTTCTGTACGATGCCGGCGCCGGGGTCACTCACGTCAGGTCTGCTTCCCGCCTGGGCTACGGTGATCTGGGCGTCAACAGAAAACGTATCGAGGCCCTTCGCAACCGGCTCAGAGACCTCTGAACCAGGAACTGCCTGCCGCCCGTGGCTCCCCGGTATGCAATCACCAGCACCTACCTGTCAGCAAGCCCCATGGCGCCGCGGGCGAATTCATGCCTGACAAGCGGAACGATATCGATGGACGCCAGGCCGAACTTCCGGAACCATACCAGGCTTGCCCTGTCCGTGGAGAACAGCCGGGTAAGGTAGTGTGAAAACTGGACAGTGCGATCCTGATCCTTTTGCTGATTAAACTGAAACCGTTGCAGAGTCTCCATGCCTCCCACCGGCTTCCCGGCCTCGACCGCCCCGGTCAGTACCGCAGCAAGTTCACGGGCATCGCGCAGCGCCAGGTTGAATCCCTGACCGGCCACGGGATGCAGAGTGTGGGCCACATTGCCCAACAGCACCAGGCCGGGCCTGACCTGCTCCCGGGCCGTCTGCAGACTCAACGGGTAACAGGAACATTCTCCTATGCGCTGAATGCGGCCAAGACGATACCCGAATCGCTCCTGTATCATTGCCACCAGCTGCTCCTCCGGCGATGCCATCAAGTGCTCCGCATCGTTCTCCGCCACGGTCCAGATCAGCGCTCCCCGTGGCGACCCATGCAGTGGCTGGAGCGGTAGAACCGCCATGGGGCCGGTTTCAGTGAATCGCTCATAGGCTATGTTGTTGTGGCTTCTGTCGAAACCGATGTTGGCGATAATGGCCCGTTGACCGTATTGCTTCCTGTCAATGGCAATCCCCAATTGACTGCAAATGGGTGACCTGCCTCCATCAGCCAGCACCACCAGGCTGGTACTTACCTCTGAAATCTCGCCATTTTCATGACCAAGACACAGGTGCATGCCTGCGGCGACCGGATCTATGCTTTTAACTCTGACCGGCGCCAGCAGATCCAGCCCCGGCCTGCCATGAAGTCCACGGTTGAGCAGTTGACCGAAATGCCGGTTTTCAACCACATATCCCAGTGCCGCCACACCCTCAGACTCCCGATCCAGCTGCGCGGAACCGAAATGGCCGCGATCCGACACGTGGATGCGGTCTATCGGTGTAACCGACACCGCCAGTTCCTCCCAGAGACCGATCTGTTGCAGAATACCGCTGCTGCCAAATGACAGGGCGGTGGTGCGATCGTCGAAACTGGGTGATGCCGTGTGCCCGGGATCGGAACGGGCAGCCTCGACTACCAGTATCGAAATGCGCTCGGGCAGACTGCCTCGCAAGGCCAGCGTAAAACTCGCTCCGACCATGCCGGCACCTATCACGGTAATGTCGTAGTGATTATTCGGTTTTTGTACAAGCATTCTTTATCAGTGAGGTCTGCCGGCCATGAGCGCTTCGATCTCATCAGCATCCTTGGGAACGTCCCCGCTCAGCACCTTGTTTCCCGTGCGCGTAACCAGGACATCATCCTCTATCCTGATTCCGATCCCACGCCATTTCTTGGCTACTTTCCTGTTATCAGGGGCAATGTAGATTCCGGGTTCTATCGTCGTAACCATACCCGGCTCCAGCAATCGCCAGTTACCATCGATACGGTAGTCTCCCACGTCGTGCACGTCCATACCCAGCCAGTGTCCAACCCGGTGCATATAAAAGTCGCGATAGTCCTCTTTCTTTATTGCCTGGCTCAGCGGCCCTTCTATCAAACCCAGCCTGATCAAACCCGCAGTAATGGTCCTGACCGACACATTATGAGGCTGGTCGTAGGCAATGCCGGGTTTTACCGCATCGATTGCCGCCAGATTGGCTTTCAGGACAATGTCGTAGACAGCCCGTTGTTCGGCACTGAAGACACCGTTGGCGGGGAATGTTCTGGTGATATCGGAGGCATAATGCTGGTATTCGCATCCGGCATCGATCAGGACCAGTCCGCCATCCTGGACTTCTGCGTTATTGGTATCGTAGTGGAGAATGCAGGCATTTTTACCGGCAGCGACGATGGAGCTGTAGGCCGGAAACCTGCTGCCATTACGGTAGAACTCATGCAGCAATTCCGCCTCCAGCTGGTATTCGTGAATTCCCGGCCTGCAGAACTTCATCGCCCGCTTGTGGGCGCGGGCGGAAATCTTCGCCGCCTTCTCCATCAGCTTGACTTCCTTGCTGCTCTTCACAAGCCGCTGCTCGTGCAGCAGATGATCCAGCACCAGGAACTCCCCGGGGGGATGAACGCCCTGACGCTTGTGACTGCGCACGACATTGACCCATTCCATCACCTGCTGATCGAACTGAGGATCCTTGCCCATGGAATAATAGACCCGCTCCCGACCTTCGATCAGGCCGGGCAGTATGTCGTTAATGTCGGAAATCGGGAATGCGTCGTCTATCAATAATTCTTCTCTGGCACCCTGCGGCCCCATTAATATACCGGTCCACAGTTCCTTCAATTTGTCCTTTTCCTGGCAGAACAATACCGTTTCCCCCTGTTTACGTCCGGGGATCAGAGTCAGCACCGCCTGCTGCTCGGTGAATCCGGTCAGGTAATAAAAATCGCTGTTCTGCCGGTAGGGATAGTCGGCATCATTGTTGCGGGTTTTTGGGGTAGCCGCCGCCACTATGGCAATACTGTTGGGCTCCATGTGAGCCATCAGCTCCTTGCGCCGCCTTTTGAATTCTCGGTAATCGACAGTCATAAGCCTCTCGGGGAACAGTCAGGGAACAAACCGGCAGAACCGGCGAGACGGCCCTAGCATAGGCATAACATTCTGGCAGGTCCACCTGATCGGTTGTTATTTTTGCGAATTGGGTCATTGACCCCCCTTGACCTCCCCACTATAGTTACGCTGCACTTAAACAAATCCAGATAACCTGTTGCTGTTATTGGAATTTAACCCAAATTCATGGATTCGAGTAATGAGCGAAGACAAGTTTCAAACCCTGAACGGGAAGGTGGAATCCCTGATCTCCCTGTGCGTGGAAATGAAGCAGGAAAATCAGCTACTTAGAGCCAATGAAGAGAACTGGCACAGTGAGCGAAGGGAGCTTCTGGAAAAAAACAAGGTTACCAAGACCCGGCTGGAAGCGATCCTGGCCCGCCTCAAAGCCCTGGAGGAATCCCGGTAGTTCACCGCCCCTGCAGGTTTTCCCCTGAGTCCAGCCCTCCCGGGCAATCTGGCACCGGCCGGACCGGCACACACGGCACATTGATCCGCAATACCCTGAGTATTGAGAGATACCCGGTTCGGTATACAATAGTCGTCGACACAACGAATAACAGAAAAACACCAACCGCGGGTGACCTTCATGTCTGAAAAAAGCACGTCTGTACAGGTACGGATTCTCGACAAGGAATATCACATCAACTGCCCACCCTCTGATCAGGAGGCGCTGATGAAATCGGCCCGTTATCTGGACGAAAGCATGCGCAAGGTCAAGGATCGGGGCAATATTCACGGCAGTGAAAAAGTGGCGGTGATGGCTGCTTTGAACATCACCTACGAACTGCTGCAGAAGAATCGCCTGATAAACGAAACCCGTCGCGTCAACGCCGAGCAACTGGGCAAACTTGAAGAAAAAATCGACCACGCCCTGCAACGAAGCCGCCAGCTGGAAATGTAATCCCCGCTTTTCAACGAGCCTGCCCGGCCCGGGCCTGGCGGTGCTGTCCTGCCGAAATTTCAGGACTGCGTCAGAGAACGCGGTTAACACCCCGACTTCTGTGCTGATTCAGGCAACTGGCATCAGCATCAACAGGCGGCTATACTACTCATCAGAGTTTCCTGGAACATTTGCCAATCAAACATGTTCTTGAGCCGATATCTGTAATACCGGAGGCAACCCGACAGATGCTGTTGTGCATGTCCGCAAGACGGAAAGCCTTATGCGTCGCGGGAGCCACCACCTGAACCTTTCGGTTCAGGGCAAATTTGATAGCGGTGTTTTGGGGAACTTTCCTCTATCAAACCTCTGCTGCGGGCGCGTCTCAGTCCGAAGCGTTTTTTCTGTTCCTGCTTTCATGGTTGATTCTGAACCCACGCGACTACGTAAGCAGCTCCGCCTCCAACGCCGGTCACTGCCCGTTGCCGAGCAACGCGACAAGGCAATTCAGGTATTTCACCAGGTTGTCACCCAGGCTTTTTTCCATCGGGCCAGCCGCATTGCTTTTTATGTCGCCAACGATGGAGAAGTCGATCCCCTCGCCATCCTGCTGCGAGCCTGGCAGATGGGCAAACATTGTTACCTGCCGGTGCTCAGCGCGCACCGCCCCGACCGGGTCTGCTTTGCAGCCTTTCGCCAGGAGGATGAGCTGGTACCCAATCGCTGGGGAATTCTGGAGCCTGGTCTGCCGCTCAGACGCCTGGTTGCAGCCTATTCCCTGGACCTGGTTCTGGTTCCGCTGGTGGGATTCGACGAAATGTGTAACCGCATGGGAATGGGCAAGGGCTTTTACGACCGGACTTTCGCCTATCGGCAAAGGCTGGGTTTTCGGCGGCCCAGGTTGGTGGGCCTTGCCTACGAACTACAGAAAACAGACAGTATTCCGGTCCGGTTGTGGGACGTGCCGCTGGATGCTGTCGTTACCGAGTCGACAACCTACTGGCGTGACAACTCCCCGCAGCTGCGTTGAAACTTTGTGCCGGGTTGCCTGAATGGTCCGCCGCCCTGAACGATCAGGTCTTCGAAACAGGGAGGTGACTGACAGATTCAGAACAGCGCGCTTTGCGCAACACTGCTGGCAAGCACGCTAACTGCAAACAGAGTGATTACCACGATCACCATATCCGGTTTTTTACCCATTTCCCCACTCCAGATGGTTTGTTGTTAACTTCGGAAGACCACTCCGGCCGGATCGATTCCTCCGACACAGGGTTTAGCGGCGTTTTGTCATAATCCTTTAATATTCGAGGGAAATCAGGAAATTACTTCTGCCCGGGAGCGGAATTAATCATCATGGCTATTGCCCGGGGAATTTTCCTGGTTATAATACTGTATAAATATACAGCAAAACCCAGGAAAGGCCGGCAACAGACAGGCTCCCCAACCCCGATGACAACCACGGCCAAGCTCTTCAGGAACCAGAAAAAAGCCCGGGAGGCAGCGCCTTCCGGGGCTTCTGACGATGACGCCATAAGGGCACTGCTATCACGCAATCCGGCCCTGTGGCGCGGCTGTGACATGGCTGGTCGAGGCGATCACGGGCAACCCACCGGTTACCCGCAACTGGACGGTATCCTGCCAGGCCGTGGCTGGCCCCGTAATGCCCTTGTGGAAATCATCACTCCCCAGTGGGGAATGGGAGAGCTGCAACTGCTGGTTCCGCTGATGCGTCAGGTAGTGGGCGAAGGGAAGTGGATACTGTGGATCTCACCACCCTACCTGCTGAACAGTCCAGCTCTGTTGCAGGCCGGCATTGATCCCCGGCAGGTGCTGGTAATCAATCTGGAGATCTCCTGCAAAGACGCGCTGTGGAGCATGGAAAAGGCGCTGCAGGCAGCAGGCTGCGGCCTGGTGCTGGCCTGGCAGAACTGGCTGCCCGGCAAGGTGGTGCGCCGTCTGCAACTGGCAGCTGAGGCCGGCGGAACCCTGGGTGTGCTTTTTCAGCACAGAGCAAGTAAGGACTCACAGCCTTCCCTGCGACTGAAGCTGGAAGAATCCCGGCCTGCCCGCCGGCTGTCCCGCAGAAACACCCAGGGCACCGTGCCTCCTACAGAAGTCATCGTGCTCAGGGCACGAGGCAGCTTCCGGCCGCTGTCGGCGCAGGTGAACCTTTATCAGGAAGACCTGCTGTTTCCGCTCACCGCGGGCAGGGAGCCCGATGAAAAAGCCTGAACTCACCCTGCCGTTGCCTTTAACCGCCCCTGAAGCCGCCACCAGGGGACAGGTAGTCCGGATGCCCGGCAGGGCCATGGTGCCACTCCCGGAAAAAGCGCAGCGGAACCCGTCACGCAGCCTCTGGTATGCCCTGCACCTTCCCCAGCTTGCGGAACTCCCGGAGCGGCTGCAGCAACAACGGCTCGAACAGCTGGCGGTGCTGGCCACCGGGGTCAGCTCCAGGGTCAGCTTCCATCCCTGTTCACTGGTGTTTGAAATCCGCAGCAGCCTGCGGTATTTCGGCGGCATCGATAAACTGCATGAAACCCTCGCGCCCCGGGTAAGCCGGAGGCTGCGGAACTGGCAACTTCCAGAGCAGTTTCACTATGCCGCCGCTCCCACCGTGACCGGCACCCTGCTGCTGGCACGGGGCGGCCACAACCAGCTGGTCTACCGCCGGGATAACCTGCGCTCCGCCCTGGGCAGACTTTCTACCGATGTGCTGGAGTTGAGCCGGGAGCAACGCCGACGCCTGTACAACATGGGGGTGAGGCACCTGCGCGATCTGTGGCGCCTGCCTGATGAGGGGTTACGCAAACGTTTCGGCAGCGAATTCATCGACCAGTTGCATAAGGCCGTGGGCAAACGGCCCGAGCCACAGCGGTATTATCAGCCGCCCCCGGCTTTCAGCTGCAGCTATGACCTGCCCTGCGAGGTGGAGAACAGCAGCCTGCTGTTACCCGTGGTGGAGGAATTCCTCGCCCAGCTGGTGGATTTCCTGCGGCGTCGGGATCTCAGTGCCAGCCGGCTCGTGCTCTCACTGGTCCACGAAAGACAGGCCGATACCCGGGTAACCCTGGGGTTGCGTCAGCCCAGCCGTTGTCAGCAGCAGCTGCTGCAGCTGCTGCAGATCCACCTGGACAACCTCAGTGTACCGGCGCCGGTGGTTACAGTAAGGATGCGGGTGGAACGTTTCGATGCTCACCCGGGAGAATCCGGCCAGCTCCTGCCTGAGGGAAAATACGACAGACCCAGCCAGGCCGATTCCCGGGGTGACAGCCTCGATCTGTTGCTGGAACAGCTGCAGGCCCGCCTCGGAGAGCGGCACATCCACAGGATTGGCAACGTGGCCGAACACTGCCCTGAATATGCCACCCTGCAGTTGGACCCGCTGCACGACAGCCGCTCTGCCGGCTGCAGACAGACCCCCGGGAACCCGCGTCCCTTCTGGCTGCTGCCCACCCCCCAGCCACTCAGGATAAAAGGAGGCCGGCTTTACCACCGCCGGCCTGTCAGTATTATCAGCGGCCCCGAGCGGATCGAAACCCGCTGGTGGTCGGGCACCGATGTGCGCCGGGACTATTACGTAGCCAGGGAGGAAAGTGGCAGCCGCCTGTGGATATACCGGGAAAAAACCGGTGGACGAAACTGGTACCTGCACGGGATTTTTGCCTGAGGGCCACCCGCTGCATAGCGACAACGGAAAATCTCAACTGCCCCGGGAAGCAATCAGGTACCAATCCGAACGGCCAGGCAAACTGTGACAAGATTTGCCGAGCGCCAGGGATTACAATGCACGGGGGCGAGCAGCCCGCAAACTACCCCGAAAGCGCATTGATGAGGCATGGACATCACTGGAGTACAGCGCCCTGGCCAATGCTGCGTGACAACAGGATAACAACCGAAGAGGTACCCCGATGGCAGACAATCCGGTCAACTGGTTTGAAATCTACGTGCAGGATATGGAAAAAGCTAGGGTGTTTTACGAAGGTGTGCTGCAGGTGAAGCTGGAGCGTCTGGAGAACCCTGGCCTGGAAATGTGGTCATTCCCACAGAATTCCCACGCCCACGGCAGTGGTGGCGCCCTGGTCCGATACCCTGACAAAGCACCCGGCATCAACAGCACGATCGTCTACTTCAGTTGCGAAGACTGCGCCGTGGAATCCGCCCGGGCAGAAGAGTTCGGAGGCAGGCTGGAAAGAGAAAAAATGTCCATCGGCCAATACGGCTACATCGCCCTGGCGCTGGACCCGGACGGCAATATGATCGGTCTCCACTCAACCCGCTGACTCCAAAAGGCAGGTAATAATGAAAAACATAACCCCCTTTCTCTGGTTCAACGACAACGCCGAGGATGCCGTCGCGTTCTACACCGGCATTTTCCCCGACTCCAGGATTACCCACACCAGTTATTATGATGAGGCGGGTCCCGGCAGAACGGGCAGTGTTCTCACCATCGGATTCAAATTGAACGGCAATGAAATGACTGCCATGAATGGAGGACCCGCCTTCCAATTCAACGAAGCCATTTCACTGGTAGTATCGTGTGACGATCAGAATGAAATCGACTACTACTGGGACAATTTACTGGAAGGCGGAACCTCAATGGCCTGTGGCTGGCTCAAGGACAGGTACGGTGTCGCCTGGCAGATCGTACCGAACCGGTTTTTCAAGCTCATCACCAGCGACGACAGGGCACGCAATTCGCGCGTCATGGCGGCGATGAATACCATGGTCAAATTTGATATCGACGCCCTGGAAGCCGCATACAATGGCCAGGGGGCCTCGGAATAGGCCCCGCAACGCACCGGCCTTCACTCGAGTTCCCCATGGCGGCCCATTGCCGCCGGAAACTGTTCAGTTCAGCGCTTTACCAGCTTGCGTATTACCCGACGTAGCAGGCCTGGTGAAAGGTCCCTGCGAATCCGGTCCACCTCAGCGGCGGTTTCCGGAATCCACACCGGGTCCCGGTAATGGTTATTCTCTCCGCTGCTGAGCATCGGAGTGAAGTATCTACAGCCCTCAAAATAGTAATGCGTCACCTGAGAATGGCGGCTCCTGGACAAATCCCGGCGAGTTGCGCCCCCATGAAGCAGATTGGCGTGCCAGATGAGCGCATCGCCCTTCCGGATAATTCCGTACTCGGGCTGCAGGTTTCGCTCTGCGATGACACCCTGAATCGCCTGTTCGTAAGCCTTGTAATAAGCATAGCCGGCCCCCAGTCCGAAATCCTGCATGGTGTATTCAGGTAATTTATGGCTGCCCGGGTAGTAGATCAGAGGACCGTTGTTTTCATCCATATCCTCCAGTGCCACCCAGACGCCAGCCATGAGCCCTGAGGGCAGTGAATTGAAATGAATGGTATCGGAGTGGGCCAGTTGAGATGTGCCGACCGGAAAATTCAGAGTTTGAAAAGGCAGGGGGCGTCGGCCGTACAATTGCTGCAAGGCATGCAATACCCGCCTGTCTGCCGCCAGCCGGCGCACCTCGTCAACCTGCAGCCAGGCATCCTGAACCCGGGCACCCACGGTGAGATCGTTGCGAAACGCTTCCGGGTACAGCGGATAGACTTTCGCTTTGATTCGTTCCAGCAGTTCGTCATCCAGCCCGAAATCCACCACCAGGAACCCGCGCTCATGGAATTCAGTCACCTGCGACGGACTCAGGCCCCGCATTGCGGGTTGTGGCGACGCCGTATCGGCAATGGAGTCACTGGCAGGCCGACTCATGGTGTTTGCGTCCCCTAGTTGAAACTTGCGCCGCTATTCTAGCAGGAATCCGTTCCTGCCGATGCCGGTCATCGAATTGGTACAGGTCCGGTAGCAGAAAGTTGAACGGCCATGAAGCAGTTCACACTCTGAGCTCCTGGGTCATGGTAGTTTCTTGTTGTTTTACGGGAATTCGTCAGAGGATGACGGGTGAGGTACCTACGTTACAGGGAGAACAATCAGTGAACACCTCGAGAGAATATTTCAAGCTATTGATAGCGCTGGTAATTGCCGTCACCTGCGCGGTGACTGCCAGCACCGGCTGGGCAGCCAATGGCAAGAGCAAGGGCAAACCGGACCAGCCACCGGGACTGGCAAACTCCAATGGCAAGTCAGTTGGACTGGTAAATCGTCTGAACGGCAACACGATAGACTACTCAAGCGTCGAGTCGGACAACCAGAAACAGGAGTGGGTGTTAGCGCAACAAGTGGACGAAGACGCAGTGCCGGAGGAGCAGGTAGAAGAAGGAGACAATACCGAGGCTGGCACGACGCCGGAGGACGGGGGCAGCACTTCACCTGGTAAAAGCGGCAGCGCCGGAAAAAACTCCGTATTGGGCGATACAACACCTCCCGGAAAGGCGAAAGGCCAATCCAATAACAACGGTCAGGGTAACGCATCCGATGGATTGATGGCACGGATCGTTACCAACAGAGACATTGTCTACACCGGCGAAGCACTCGAAATCGGCATCCACTTTGCCCGTGGTGCAGAGCTTGTCAGTGACGGCCTCGCCGATGTCTTCCTGGTAATCTTTTCACCTCCCGCGGCCTCAGCAGAAGGTGAGGAGCCCACGGGTCCCACCCCTGCGGTGGTGGTGCCTCTGAATCAGGAAATCGAGGAAGGAAGTAGGGATTCCGGAGAAGAATCTGAATCGACCGGCTCCGAGCAATCAGCACTCACACCCGGCGAGGTTGTCGAAGAGGGCGACGGGGAAACGGCGAACGGAAAAAATTCCCGTAAACTCTTCGAAGTTCCAGTGGTAGACACCTCCGAGATTCCCGCTGGCACCTACCAGCTCGGCCTGATACTGACTGTTCCCGGCGGTGACCCCCTGAACCTCGACGACTGGTTCAACGGCCTGCTTGGGCTGGTCCACATTCGCGGTCTGACCATCACCTCTGAAGCGCTTCCTGGCGACGCAGACGGTGACGGCATGATGGACTGCGAAGCAGAAATCGAAGGCATGACCTGTGAAGAGGGCACGGAGGAAGAGGTAGCGCAGCAGGAATAAGGCTCTTTCATTGGTCATAACGGGCCGGCAACAGTTGCCGGCCCGCTTTGTCCGGGCAATCCGGATACGTCCAGGTAGCAATTGTGCCGGGTTCAGCCCGGGACTGAATTGCAACAGGGGATGATTCGCCCTTATTTCGAGGCCATAGCCCGTTGTGGAAAGTCCGACCACTGTCGATTGACCCATAACGCGAGAATCAGTGCGCCGGATCCCAACGTCAGCCGCAGCAGGTCGGCATCCTGATTCCATAATACAAGATTGACCACCAGCCCCGCCGGAATCAACGCATTGTTCATTATCGCCAGGCTGCCGCTGTCCACTTTCGATGCGCCCAGATTCCAGAGAAAGTAACCTGCACCAGATGCCACCAGCCCCAGCCACAAGATGATTACCCATTGGTGTAGCTGGTCAGGATAAGCAGGTTCGCCCAACAGCAGCCAGGCTGGTACCGCCACCAGCACAGCGCCGACGTAGAACCAGCCGAAATGCCGATGTTGCTGCGCGTCTCTGTGTTTCTCCAGCAGGTGCTTGTAAAACACCTGACCAGCGGCAAAACAGACATTTGACGCCTGCACGGTCAAAAACCCCAGCCAGAAATCACTACTTGGCTGGCTGTAACGAATAATGGCGGCTCCCCCGACCGCCAGCAGCGCGGTCAATGCATAGCGGGGATGAAAGCGACGCATCAGCAGATCGTAGATCAGGGTGACATAGACCGGAGTGAAGATAGTAAAAATCAACACCTCTGGAACAGTCAGCAACAGGAAGGACTGGTAGTAGAAGAGGTACATGAGCCCCAGCTGAATCGCGCCGATTGCCATCAGCTGCAGGGCATAACGAGGCCGCACCGGGTAGCGCAGCAGCAGGGGCAGAAAAACCAGCATGGCCAGGACCACCCGAGACATGACGGCAAAATAATTGTCCACCTGCCCGGACAGGTACTCGCCGATCAGGCTGAAGGAGAATGCCCACAGGGCGGTGACGAACCAGAGATAGGCCATTAGCGGTGTAGCTCCCCTTTGAAAATGATTCGAATAATGCAGGAAAGTCACGTCCAATTCCAGAGACAGTTCAGGTAAAATCCCTGGAGGAAAGCTGCATGGCGCCCAGCCAGTGGGTCAAATCAACCAGCTCCCGAGCGATAAGGTGGGTTACCCCTTCGCTGTGCTGCACATGCCCGGAAACTCCCAGCAACTTGGCCTGGCGCACTATCGGGCGCTTCCTCTCGCCCAGCGCCGGCCAGACCACCACGTTGACGGTGCCGGTTTCGTCTTCCATGGTGATAAATGTGACACCTGAGGCAGTCATGGGACGCTGACGACAGGTCACAATACCTGCCACCTTGACCAGGCTCTCGTCCAGAAACTCGGGCAGGACATCAGCACGGCTGACCTGGTAACTGTCGAGATGATTTCTCAGCAGTGACAACGGGTGGCGACGCAGGCTGAAACCAACAGCTCCATAGTCAGCCATGATATTCTGGCTTTCGGTGGCCGGCGGCAGCATCACGTCAACCTCTGCTTCGTTGCCACTTTCCAGTTCCACCAGGGCCGGCCCGTCCTCCGACCACCAGCTCCGCCCCGGAACGGAGCCAGCGGCATACCAGAAAGCCCGGTGACGATCGCCACTGAGGGCACGCAGAGCATCGGCAGCAGCCAGCGACTCAAGATCTTTCCTGCTGATACCACTGCGAAAAACCAGCTCCTGTACAGTTCGAAATACCTGACCTCCTGCCCCTGCGGCCCCACCCTTCAGCCTCCCTCTGGCCGTTTGACCCGACACTGTCACCGGGTTCTCCCTTGCTGCCACGACAGCTCTGGCACCTGCTTCGGACAACCCCTTAATCTGGTTGAAGCCGATACGCAGCACCGGGGCCGGATTACAGGTAAAATCATGCACTGACGTACCGGCATCCTCCGCGCCTGAACTGCCAGGTTCCTCCCTCGGCCCCGACCGCGGCAGTGAGTCTCCCGGCCGCCCTGCAACCTCCAGCGTACACTCATGGAAACTGTAATTCACGTCTGCCGGCAACACCCTCACGCCATGACGCCTGGCATCCTGCAGCAGCTGGGCTGGCGCGTAGAACCCCATGGGCTGGCTGTTCAGCAGGGCACAGCAGAATGCCGCCGGGTGATAACACTTCAGCCAGGAAGACACATAGGCAATCAGGGCAAAGCTGGCGGAATGGGATTCGGGAAAGCCATAGTCGCCAAAGCCCTGGATCTGCCGGAACAGCTGCTCGGCAAAGTCCCGTTGATAGCCCCTGCTCAACATGCCGTTAATCAATTTCTCGCGGTACTGCTCCAGACCACCCTTGCGTTTCCACGCCGCCATGGCTCGCCGCAACTGATCCGCCTCGCCACCGCTGAAACCCGCCGCCACCATGGCCAGCTGCATCACCTGCTCCTGAAAGATCGGCACCCCCAGGGTGCGCTCCAGCACCACCCTCACTTCATCACCGGGATAGTTCACCTCCTCTTTGCCGCTGCGCCTGGCCAGGTAGGGGTGCACCATATCACCCTGTATAGGGCCAGGTCTCACAATAGCGATCTGGATAACCAGATCATAGTAGTTCCTGGGTTTCAGCCGCGGCAACATGCTCATCTGGGCCCGGGATTCGATCTGGAATACACCTACAGTATCTGCCTCACCCATCATGTCATAAACCCTGGGGTCCTCGGCCGGAATTTTCTGCAGGGTCAATTCTGACCTGCTGTAGCTGCTAACCAGTTTCAGGCATTTCTTCACCGCGGTCAGCATGCCCAGTGCCAGCACGTCGATCTTCAACAGACCCAGGGCCTCCAGGTCGTCCTTTTCCCATTGAATGACCGTACGATCAGCCATGGCGGCATTTTCGACCGGCACCAGCTGCGACAGCGGCCCCTGGCTGATGACGAACCCCCCTACGTGCTGGGACAGGTGACGCGGAAAGCCGATCAGCGTACGGGACAGGTAGATCAGCTGGCGGATGCGCAAATCCGAATAGTCGATATCCGCATCCGACAATTGCTCTTCAAGGTCCGACCCCCACCAATAGATGGACTTCGAAAGAGAGTTCAACAGCTCATTACCCAGCCCCAGCACTTTGCCCACTTCGCGAATAGCGCTGCGGGAACGGTAGGTAATCACTGTGGCAGCCAGGGCCGCCCGGCTACGCCCGTACCTGGTGTAAATATACTGGATGACTTCCTCACGACGGGCATTTTCGAAATCCACATCGATATCCGGCGGCTCATCCCGCTCCCGGGAAATGAACCGTTCGAACAACACCGCCACCCGGTCCGGGTCCACCTCGGTAATGCCCAGGCAATAGCAGACGGCCGAATTGGCCGCCGAGCCCCGACCCTGGCAGAGAATCTGTCGGCGGCGGGCAAAATCCACCAGATCATGAACGGTGAGAAAATAGGGTTCATAACCCAGCTCCCGGATCAGGGTCAGCTCATGCTCTATGAGGTTGCGCACCTTTGGCGAAGCCCCGCCAGGCCAGCGGCGACGAATACCCTGCTCGGTAAGTTCCCGGAGCCAGCCGTGGGAGGTGTATCCTTCGGGGACCAGCTCCCGCGGGTACTCGTACCGCAACTCGTCCAGTGAAAAGTGGCAATACCCTGCGATTTTCACTGTTTCATTCAACAGCCGGGCCGGGTACAGCTTGAACAGTTGTTCAATATTCCGCAAATGCCGCTCACCGTTGGGCTCGGCTGTGAAATCAAGCTCGTCGATGCGCCTGCCCAGGCGTATCGCCGTGACTGTGTCCTGAAGGATGCGCCGCTGGCGACTGTGCATGTAGACGCCACCAGCGGCACAAAGTGGAACAGCAAACTGGCGGCCCAGTTCTTCCAGATAGCGCAATTGTCTGCTGTCGCTGCCACGCAGCAACAACTCCACGGCAATCCACAATCGCTGCGACAACAGGCGTTTCAGCCACACCAGCTGCGAAACAATGACCTCTTCCGGCTGCTGCAGATCCGGCACCCACAATGCCAGGCACTCTCCCGGCAGGTTAGCTTCCAGCATAGCCCGGTCCAGGCGGTACTCCCCTTTTCGCGCCTCACGCCGGGCACAGGTAATCAGGTGACACAGCCGTCCGTAACCGGCACGGCTGGCAGCCAGAAGCACCAGCCTGAGGGCCTGCCCTGATCCGGCTTCCAGCCCGGCACTGACTGAAAACTCGGAGCCGATGACCAGTTTCAGGCCCACTTCCCTGGCCGCCACGTGAGCCCTGACCACGCCGCTCAATGTGCATTCATCGGTGATGGCCAGAGCACGGTAACCCAGGCTCCGGGCTGTCTTTACCAGCTCCTCGGGAAACGAGGCTCCACGCAGGAAAGTGTAATTGGAGATGCAGTGCAGCTCCGCGTAGCCAGGCACGGACGCCTGCTTCGAGGCTGCCGGCAAGGGCTGTGAGTCATCTTTCCGGGGGGATCTGCTGGCCATTTTAGCAAGGGAACCTCTGATTAAGTCCCACAATGCTCTGCGGGAGTCTGTCGGGTGTTGCTGTAAGGCGCGGTGCGCCGGGAATGGTCACTCCCCTGCCAAGCACGGCAACGAAGCAGCGACGCCCGACAGGCCCCGCCCGAAGGGGCCTTCAGACAAGCCCGCTGGCTTCGTTGCACTGCCTTGACAGGCCGACGCATGCCGGCGGCAATGCGCCTCGCCAGCAGACTTGCCTGAAGGCCAGAGCATTGTGGGACTTAATCAGAGGTTCCCAAGATAAAAATACTGTATATCTATACAGTATTTTTATCCTCAACAGAAGTCAACCCCCGCAATGAAGGTAGCGGGCTCAACCACGAAAACTGCCCATGCACTACCAGTGGGGCAGGGCCCGGCAACGGGCAGGAGTCACCTCAGGAACCGAAGCGGTAACGCAACCGGAACGCAAAGGTGTCGACAATCGGCTGGTTCCAGGTCCGTTCGATCAGATCCGGATAACTGTCGAAACTGTCTCCAGGCAGGTTGCTGCCGCGGGTATAGACCAGAAACAGGTCGGAAAGCGGCGCGATCTCCCAGCGATATCTGGCCTGAAAGGTCATGCGGCTGATGACGAAATCGTCCGGCGTTTCGTTGGGCTTGGCGATGGGGGTAAGAAAATCCACCTTATCCGGCGAACTCTGCCAGAAACGGTCCTCGAAGGCCTTGAGACCATTGTACTGCAGCGAAAAACGTATCTGCTGACGGGGCCCGATAAAATAATTGAGCTCCACATCCGGCGCCCACTGATGCGCCTCGTAGCTGGTGTATTGACCACCGCCCCGATGCAGCAACAAGGCCTCCTGGTCGGTGTAGCGCACATTGAACTGGGATGAGAACCGATCGTTTGGACGCCACACGACTCCGGCATTGCTGGTAACACTCTGCGGACCCAGATCATCCGTGCCCCATTCGAGACCGACATTCAGCGCCAGGGGCTGGGCCGGATCGGTTTCGTAGGTCAGGTTGGTGGCTTCGCGGCCGGGGATTTTGAAGTCCCCCGTTCCGCGTCCCAGGCGGTCATCGATACGTTCCGGGAAATAGCGCAGGGAATAGGAAAAAGTGTTGTTATTGAGAAAATTGTAATTCTGATTGAAGAATACCCCGAGGCGCACGGGACGACCATCCAGGTTCCACTGATTCAGCACAAACCAGGTGGATTCGCGGGACCGGAGCCAGGGGATATCGGACTCGGTGCTGTTGTAGTTGTAGTCCAGATTGGCCTGGTCGTTACGGGTCAGGAACCCCAGCTCGTTTATGTCCAGCTTTTCATCGAAATAGGTGGCACGCAGAGTATGTTGCTTGCCCCGCTCCGGCCGGAAGCCGAAATCCGCCATGCCGCCGTAACCCACCTCGCCTTCCTTGTCGGAACGCATGAAACTGGTGTCGATGACCCAGCGATTGTCGGCGGAGAAAAAATGAGTATCAAGCGCATTGACAGTCTCATCGACATCCGGGTGATTGACGCTCGTGCCCATCCATCCGATACTGCGCCGGCCGCCACGATTGGTGTCCTCGTACAGCACCCGCCCGACAATGTAATCGCGGCCTTCTGAGTGAAGGGCCACCTTGCTGCCGTCATCCCGCAAGCCGTCAATTTCCATGTCATCTTCTGCGGCAAGCAGGGCGCCGTAACGAAAGGCGCCTGACTGCCCGGTAAACTTTGCCGCCCCCAGCAGGTCGGTTGGGGCACTGAGATCGGTTGGCGTCACCGAAACATCGTCGGGCACGTCAAAAATGGCGGCTCCGCCGATGCGGCGCGTGTTGACCATCTGAATAGGCCCACCGGGGCCACGCATGAACCCCGAAGCCCGAGGATGATTGATAAAAATATCCTGCCCTTCGAGGAAAAAATTTCGCTGTTCCGGAAAAAACTGCTCAAAAGCAGTCAGGTTGACCACCACGTCATCGGCCTGAATACTGCCGAAGTCAGGGTTGATAGTTGCCGAAAGCTGGGTGTTGAGGGTGGGACGCCAGTAGATGTCGGTCCCCACCTTATAGGTGTCCTCGTGGCGGATGCCATCGTGTACCCCGCCGATAAAGGGAAAATAGGTCAGCGGCCGACTCGGTTCGATACCCGGCATTTGGTACTTGGTAAAAGCCGAAAGGTATTCGTTTACGGTCCTCGGCAAAGGCGGGTTGGACCAGGTGTCACCATTGAGATGCCCGACCTGACGCTCGAAGTAAAAACCGACAACGCGATCGGTGCCATCCTGGGGCAGGGCCATCATGGACCAGGGAATGTAAAGCTCGGCGCTCCAGCCGTCTTCCAGTTCCGAGGTTCTGCCGTTCCAGGCTCCGTCCCACTGCATGTTCAGCTGCCGCTCCGGCAGGATGGTGCCGTCGTTCATGGTTTCGCCCAGGTTAAGACGGATAAAATAACCGTACAGCCCCTGTCCCGAGGGATCGATGGCCACCACTACCCCGTCCCTGGCCAGCCGGATGTCGCGAGAGGTCATACGCGCCACCAGAGAATCCGGTGGCTGAAAGTTCATGATGCCGATATAGATACCACGCTCGGTGTAGAACATGCGGACATGGGTCTCGAAGGGGGCATCGGCCAGCGTGTCCGGGTCGATGATTTTCATGCCGTCGACCACCGGCAGATCTTTCCACACCGCTTCGACCAGGTCACCGTCCAGCTCAAAATCGTTGTCCGCCTCGGCGACAAAGGTCACTCGCGGAAGTTGCTCCTGGGCCAGGACGACACCGGCTTCATGTAATCCGGACAGGAATGAAAGAAACACAAGAACACGGAGGAACAGACTTCCAGAAAAGCGACAGGACATTGGAATTTCCAGCTGGACGCGGTGAACAAACCTGCTCTCGCCGCGACATTTAATTTATGGGTTTACACTAGCCTCGATACCATTTCTTGTCCAGTTCGCTGCCCTAGCGCTCGCCCCACTGAGGATGCGACCAGTCGCAAGTCCTGTCGTGTCCCTTTTATCTGGTCCTGTACGACGGATCCCGGGCGGTTGCCAGGGTAACCCGATGACACCCCTGGAACATGCATCAGGGTGGGCCAGAACGCCGACTGAAACCATCGACAGAGCATGGTGACCCTATCGGCATCCGACGATTTCGGCGGGCCAACGCAACGGAACCGCTTTAACCTGTGTGGAAATGGGATTATGCTCTCATGAAAAACAACCAAGGGAGGTCACCCCATGAAGCTCCTCGCCAGACTGTCAGCAGTCGCTCTCTGCACTCTCCTCACCACTACGCCAGCGCTGGCACAGCAGGATGAATCCTACGATTATTGGCAATTCCAGCGGGAAATGATTCATCGTGGTCAGCAGGCGATATTCATGTGCAACGGCCTGTTTACTTCACACCGCAACCTGGAACAGATCTTCGCCCAGGAACTGGCGTTTCTCCAGGAGCCGATCGGCACTCCCCACGGTGGTGACTACACTGTGTACTGGAACCTGGGCGCCGTGGAAGTTGGCAAAGCCGGTGCGGTGCCAGCCATGAGGGCAGTATTCCGCGAGGGTATCGGCTGTATCATTCTGCCACCTGATCAGACCCTCGCCGACAGCGACCGCCTCCCGGAGCTGAAGCTACCAATGCCTGCCGGTGATCCTGCCACCATTCCCTGGCCGGACGGCGATCTGATCGACAACGGCGGTCTGCCCGCTGGAGTGGATGCCGCCGCGCTGCAGGCAGCTTCCGACTGGGCATTTGACCGTCCCACCCCGGAACAGGTAACGGTCAGCCTGCTGGTGGTGCACAAGGACCGGATCATTCTTGAGCGTTATGCCCCGGGTTTCGACATGCACACCCGAACCCGAACCTGGTCAACTGCGAAGAGCATAGCCACAACACTCATCGGCATGCTGGTCGACGAAGGCAGGCTGGCGCTCGATGAACCGCTGGGCTTTGGCTGGTACCCACAGACTTCCGAAGGTGAGCACGATCCTCGAAACGCGATCACCCTTCGTCACGTGCTGAACATGTCCAGTGGCCTGGAATCCATCGACAATGGCGGGCTGGAATACGCCACCGGCTCGGGTTTGTCGTACTGGGCCGGCGCAAGCTCCGTGGCCGGAGCCCGCAGTCGCGGCCTGATCCGTGAACCGGGGACTCACTGGGACTATGAAAATTACGACACGCTGCTGGGGGTGTACGCCATGAAACTGGCCCTGGGAGGGGAGAAAGCCTACGCCGAGTTCCCGCGAACGGCATTGCTGGACCGGATCGGTATGCGCAATACCCTGGTCAGTACCGACCGCTTTGGTGATTTTATTCTCAGCAGCCAGGTGTACACCAATGCAAGAGACCTGGCCCGGTTTGGACTGCTCTATCTGCATAACGGGGTCTGGAACGGTGAAAGGCTGCTCTCTGAAGACTGGATTGATTTTGTTCGGACCCCCGCACCGGCAACCGTGGGCCGCGGTGGTTTCTACGGTGGTCAGTGGTGGCTGGTTCCGGAAGATCGCACCGATGTGCCGAAAGACGCTTATTCCACTTCGGGGAATCGTGGCCAATACACCATCGTAGTTCCCTCCCACGATCTGGTCATCGTCCGGCGCGGTCTCGACTACGGAAGGCAGGGCTTCGATCGCTGGGCCCTGACCCGCGAAATCATCAAGGCATTGAATTGATCACCCGCCCCATTGGTATCGCTAACGAAGGGTAAAACCTGGCAGACATGGAAATCCAGGGCGACCGGCTGAAGACCGGTGGGTGGGCAGGGACTAGTCTTTCAGGCTGATCTGGCGGGTCGCCAGATCACAGCGGGAAAGGCCCAGTACCGGGGGAGTCATTGAAATCGCGAAGGGTGCCGCCTGTTGCAGGGCGTTCATCCCAAGCAGGTTACGACCGCCATTCTTAAGCACTGCAACTTCCACCGGACCCAGTTCGCAGCCATTTCCCAATGAGAAGTGCTCGACCAGGTAAACCTCCAGTATCTCCACCTGGCCGCTGGCGAGACGCGCCCCCACCTTGCGGACCTGGACCACGGTACTCTGCTCCCGGATCTTTCTGAACAGACTGGAGCTGACCGTGACCATACTGGCGCCAGTGTCCACCAGAAATTCGGTTTCCACACCACCAACCGTAGCTGTCACTGAAAAACTTCCCGCACCAGTCTGGTTCAGTGGCACACTGTGGGAGAACAATGCTGCGAATTCCAGCGGGGCATCGGCGTGAAGCGCCCCAGTCCAGCCCATCACGGCACAGGCCAACAGGGCCGGGCCGAATAGCCTGGAAGGAAACCGGGGAACTCCGGAGAGTCGCTGTTGCATCAGGTTTGCCACCAAAATTAGAGTAGTATCAGCACTGAAGCAATTTGCGGGCCATATAGTTATCCTACTGATATTATTGACTAAATTTATTTCCTGCCTGGAAATCGCGCACTAATAAAGTGCTGAATGCTCTTTTTTAGTGCGTTTTACGTGCTGCTTTTCGGGATCCTGCGATCAAAAAGCACAGTGCAATTGTGGTATCCGATCCGAGCCCTCCTGGTATCAATCCTGTTCACCGACACCCGGCCGGGCCATTCACCGCCCGGCTGACAGTTCACTCCGGCCCCCTATAGATAACATCTATCACCAATTCTGGGTGTTTATATAAGTGACGGCCCGGGGTTTCTGTACACTGGCCTGCGTCACCCTGACACGAAAAAACAGGTATTTTTTGGAGGTACAGATCATGCGAAAGTCAATCCCGGTTACAGGTCTTGCAGGAGTACTGCTCGCACTGGCCTTCACGTCGGCCAGTGCAGAGTCGGGCGGACAGGAGATGGTGAAGGTCTGGTCTATTGACTTCAGCGGACGCCCCCCTTTCAAGCGTCAACTGATCGAACTGCCGGCCGCGGACATTGCCCGGCTCGAGGCCTCCAACGAGATTGTTGAATTCGAGCGGGTGTGGACCGTCGACTATTCCGGCAAGCCACCGTTCAGACGCAAGTTTGAGGAAGTTCCGGTAATAGACGCGGCCAGCCTTGAAATGGACGTCACCGACGACGTCGATCGTAAGAAACCCCTGGGGTCATTCAAGCGGCACCGCTAGTTTCGCCCGGCTGCCGGGACAGAAACCAGGGCCCAGTTTTCAGGGCCTGATTCCCATTGACAGATCCGCATCGAACCGGAACCGGGCACCTTGCGGTCCGGTCTCGATGCGGCATGCTGCCGACCAGTCCGGTCCCAACCTGCTGCCGCGTGAACGCGCGAGGGTGACAATACTCCCTGGTTGCCAGCCTCTGTGCCCAGCCCTCCGATCATTCCTGTGGTTGACGCTGGACCCCCAATCTGATGTCAGCCAGGGAATTAAGAGACGCGGGTTACCAGCTTTGCGCCTGTTGAATTTATTGGAGATCGTATGAAGCACCTGCTCACGAGGTACATGTGGCTCGCTGTTTGTTTGGCCTTCAGCCCTGCTGCCAACGCCCAGATCGACGAAGGCGAGACTGGCGCCTGGTACATGTACCTGTGGAATACAACCCTGGACAACAGTAATTTCGGTTTCCAGGGCGATGTTCAGCACCGCAACTGGGATCTGGGAGGCGACCTGGAACAATTACTCATTCGGGCGGGCGCCACCTGGTCACCGGAGGACTCCGCAACCACCTACACCCTGGGCCTGGCCCACATCACCTCAGGTGCTTATGGTCGTGACAACAGCAAATCCAGGGAACGACGCGTTTATCAGGAGGCCTTGATCCCTCAGCTGGCGGGTTCAAGGCTATACCTGACTCACCGGTTTCGCCTTGAGCAGCGTGACGTGGACGGGCAGGATTTTCGCAACCGGTTCCGCTATTTCCTTGCCGCCAACTACCCGGTTAATCAGGACACTCTTGCGCAGGGTGCCGTGTACCTGTCGTTTTACAATGAACTGTTTGTGAATCTGGACCGGGACATAGGCGGCGGTCGACGCGTGGACAGTTTCGACCGCAACCGGACTTACCTGGCACTGGGCTACAGCCTGACCGACTCGGTCCGCTTGCAGATCGGGTACATGCACCAGGAAACCGACAACCTCGGCAAAGGCCAATTACAGTTCAATCTGTTTCACAGGTTCTGAATGCAACATTGCTGTCCCACATTTTTAAGAAGCACCAATTAAGCCTCCCCCGCTCCCGAAGGATTTTCCTCCTTCAGCCACTACTGCGGTTTTCACGGACGGGACGAGTGCCTGCAGTGTGCCCAGGCTTTTGGGGTGAAAAGTCAGCAAGTACTGGACTTGAAAATCAGATAGCGTGCAGTTTTGTTTCCAAGGTTTTGAGGGGAGTCAGTTATTCGTGGAGCCATGTTTTCGTGGCTTCGAGCGGATTCAGGTCTCTGAAAGCCTTCCGGGCATGATATTGTGGGACAGCAATGTGAATACAGATATCTTTTCAGCGTCGCTCCGGGATACGCCCTTCCTGAACCCTGATGATGTACTGATTCATGGCATCTTTCGCTTGTTCCCGGGTATCAAAGGGGCCTGCCAGACCTGTTTCGCGCGTTTTGAAAAACCACCCGACGTCCGTGGAAACAAGTCGGTGCACCGTTCGCTCGGAGTTCAGATTGTCCAGCGTCAGGTTCGTATAGGCTGCAAGCTTGTCAGTCACCTTCGAAAGCGGCATTTCAATAAGCTGCCCCCGTGAACTCACGGTAGCAATGTCGTTAGCCGGATCGATATCCACAACCATGCAGAGAAAGCCATTGTCTGCAAAAAGCCGACCTCCCAGGCGGTCAGTTGTCTTTTTTTTGTTCATACCTGGACTCCTTTGGTACTTCAGATTGAGGTAGTTTAGGTGCCTCTCCGTTTGTGAAACGTGATCCTGTTCACATTCTTGTATCAGCAGATTCATGCCGCAGATGACCTCCCGCTGTGAAGCAGAATCCGGACTGAAACAGAGTGATCAGAGATTCCTTAAGAGAAGATACGATTACCGGAGGCGCCTGCACCGCACTGAAGTGTTTGAACTCAGCGTCACCTGTTCCATCGCCACCAGGACTGCAGCGACTTCAGGCTGGTTGGTCAGACAAGCCGCTGTCAATTCAAGGCTGTCGTCATAGCGACCATTTCCGGATTCACCCTGCCAACTCAGGCGTTGCAGGACTTCGCCACTGCATGATTCCGGACCACCATCCACTTCGAGCAGGGAATCCAGCGCAGCAGACATGTGACGCAGCGCCGGGGCAGATGCATCGGCCGAACATGTCCGGCCATCAGGCAGTTTCGAAGACCAGCTCCTGCCAGCGCTGTCGACAGTGATCTGTCGCGACAATACCGGATCGGCGAGACTGTGCGTCCGGGGTCGAGCTGCAGAAAGAAAACCGGGATATCCGCATAAGCTTCTGGCGGATCGAGTCGTGACTGCTGCAGGCTGCGGAACCGCACGGTGGAGTACACAACAAACAATCCCAGTGGCGCCCCGACGCACACGGCAGTACGCAACAGGGCTGCATCTGACAGTCGCAAAGAGACCATCAGCCCCGCGATCATGGCGACGACCGCAACGCCGAGACCGTAGCCGAGAACAATGGCTCCACCCGCGAGTCCACTTCCCTCGGCTGCGCCGGATCTGCCTGCGAAGAGAGCGCCCAGCATAAACCCGGCAATGCCGAATCCGATCATGATGACGATGCGATACAGGATTTTCATTATTGCCTGCTACCCAGGGGCGTGCACTTCAGGAGATTTATCGCGCCACTAGCTCCAATTCAACAGCACGCAGCAGAAGATTAATGCCGTCGAACAGCTCGAACCTGACATTGTAGACCTCATCACCAGCCTGAATGGTATCTGTATAGGTACCCGTAGTCATCTCGAAAGCGCCACTGCAATCCGGGATTTCGCCATTCTCATTCAATGCACCGGTTTCGTTAAACATTCTGGCCCTGGTTACACCAATCGTGGCTTCTGCCAGGGAAACGATCTGAAAAGCGATATCGAATCGGTCGATTCCATCGAAGGTGCTCTGCAGGTCATTGGACAAAATCCTGAGACAGGAATATATCAGCCCGTCCTGAGGATTCAGTGCACCGATATTGTTCCATTCCAGCCCCAGTGATTCATCCGGGGTGATGCCACTGTACGGAAAGGGCCAGCCCTCGTTCAAAGGAGGAGCTTCAACCGTTACCAAGACACTTGCAGTGGATGTTGCTCCATCATTATCGGTTGCCTCCAAAGTCACTTCATTGTCGCCATCCGGTAGCGCCAGGGTTGGCGTAAGACCCGTTCCTGCTGTTCTGGCATTAATCAGCCAAACTATGCTCTCCAGGGTGCCATCGCTGTCCGTTGCCGTCGCAGAGAAAGTCACTGTTTCCCCGGCAATACCATCTGTATCAGTAATCACTTTGCTCTCTGCCAGTATAGCGACAACTGGCGCCCTGTTTGTGGCCGGAGAGTCCGGACTTACAGCCAGATTCAAAGTACTGACCTCAGAGGAAAGGTCATCGCTGTCAGTAACCACCAATTGCACGATATAAGTCCCTGGCAGGTCTGCAATAAAATCAGGCGTTGCAGCTCCCGGATCAGTCAGAGTCGCAGTACTGCCGAAGGGAGTGATCAGAGTCCACTCGTAAACCAGATCCTCTGGGCTATCGATGTCATCCTCCGATTCACTGCCATCCAGGAATATCCTGTCACCCACACTACCGGTCCGTATCTCCGGCATTGGCAATGGGTGGAGTTGAGAAATGTGTCCTGTCAAACGGAGCCGCAGCGGTCAGGTTGTAGTCCTCTGGCTCTCCTGTATCTCCCCACGGCGCGTCTACAAACCAGCCACTGGCATACTCCAATTGTGTTTCCTGCGCATTTGGCGTGTAGCCGTCAAAACCGCAGGACACATAGTAGTTGCCACTGAAACTGGCCTGACTGGCTGCAGTGGAGCTGTCCATCTCCATTGCGATCCCGCCACTGCTGCCTGCTGTCCCTGATTGGTTCAGGCAAAGTACGATGTTATTGGTGAACGTATTCCTGTCAGAGTGGTTTATGAACTGCACTGCATGGCGACCCGTAACACCACTCAAGAACAGATTGCCGTCGATGAGATTCTGGGTGGAGCCCAGTTCCGGGTTGCCGGTTTCCTGCCAGAAGCTGACACCATGGCGCATGGCGGGTCCGAATATATTGTTTCTTATTACAGACTTTCTGACGGAGGTAAAATTGGCGGTCACGTTATCATCGTGAAAGTAATTCCCCTCCACCAGTATGTATTCCGAAACCCCCTGACCCAATCCCTGTTCCACAGCTCCGTAGCAGCCGGGATCATTGATTCCAATACCCGAACAGGTGAACTCCGGATCTGCGTTAATCTGAAAGCCAGCACCGGCGTTGTTCCACAGCTCATTAAAGCGGACGATGTTGTAATCGCCGCCATCCGCAAGATAGATGCCGTGCCCATCACCAGTTCCGGCACCGTGCGCCTTGTTATTTTCAACCACCAGGTAACTGGAATTGCCAGCAAAGATCGGATCCTTGCTCTGGTCATGGGCATCGTTATTGATAATAACAGTGCCAATCTGAGTATTGGCAACACCGAATCCGGAGCCAACTGTCCGCACACCGAAGTTGCCACCGATCATTTCAAAGCCGTCAACGGCAATGTTGTCCGTTTGTTCAAGATTAAAGCACGAAGCCTGCTGGTTGCTGCCCCCCTCGGCACAGTACAAAACGGCCCCCGGCTCGCCACGGAACACCACCGGATGGGATTCAGTGCCGGAGTGCCCGTCTTCGCCCTGCAGATAGAGGTTGAAGTCAAGGTACGTGCCGGGTAGAAAATGGAAAAGGGATCCTGGTTGAATTGAAGCCAGCACAGAACTGACTGCCAATGGGTTGTTTCTGGAACTGGAGTTGGCATCTGTAGTCTTACCATCCGCACTGACATACACAATTCTTGTCGGCGTCCAGGCAGCATCCGAATAATAGACGTTGTAGTCCTGGGAAACTGCCGCACTGCTCAGCAGCATAAGCATTACCATCAGCTTTCCAGGGAACCGCTGATTGATAACGGCACTGCTTTGAGGGAGTCTGTCGGGCGCTATGGCCTGGCGTCGTGCGCAGGGAACGGCCCTGGCCATTGCCAGGCGCGGCAACAGCACCGTGGCACCCGACAGGCAGCCCCGGAAGGGGCCATAATGTATCGGCGTATCCCTGTTCATTAGACAACCACTATGGTATCTCCCAGGCGATCAAGGAGTATTCTCTTGTGCAAATACTTGGTGATGAACAAGTCTACACGGTATACACAGAAATTCCGAAAACCGCTACGGAATCTCTGATAATTTCTGAAAAACCAGATAGCGTGACACTTTGTTTCCAGGGGCTTGAGGGGAGTCAGTTATTCGTGGATTCGTGGCTCCGAATAGTCACACACCTTGGTTGAGTGCGGGATTCCTCCTTCAGTGACGTCGATTCCTGCGATCAGTTATTGCAAGAGGCACGGTAGCTTCAATTGTGGTTTCTTCAGCCCCACCAGCTATTGGTTGCCACAGGAATTGACCTCTGGCAAGTAGCACCGATCAAAGGTGTCGCAGGTCGCCGTTGTGTTGTTGTAGTGCGGATACTGCGAAGTTATCATCGTCAGCACGTTCGACTTTTCTGATCCAGCGGCTGAGGAAGCGGATTACGACGCTTGTGTAATAAGTTGAATTGTGGGTGTTGACCTGGACAC
>CALOEW010000057.1:0-6219 GCA_942492445.1 uncultured Gammaproteobacteria bacterium | reverse complement strand
GGTTCCGGACCACTTTTTTAAGCGATCTACCCCAGAATGGCGTTAAGGTAGCAGGTTTTACTATACGCAACGCGGCAAATTGTCGCACTCAAAGGCAACCGCGGCAGGTATCTGAATCGAAGTTGTTCTCTCTGGCATTTTCATGTGATTCGCTTGTGGTGGTGCTTTTCAGATCACTTTTCATTGCTGTCCCACATTTTCCAGAAATACCCATTTTGCCGGAAACAGGAAAGGGCTTATTTGGGCCCAATATGACCTGCCGTTGGAACCGTTGAAATGCGGGGTGCCCAAACTTTTTAAGGTGAATATTGTGCGAGTCCTGAAGGTAGAATATCGGTCAGTGGGCAGTTTTGTTGCCAGCGTTTGAAGGGTTTTCAGTTATTGGTGGCTTCGAGCGGCCACGGTTGACAGTGCAGAATTTTTTCAGCAGTGACCTCGAGCCCCGCAATCAATTTTTGAATGAGGCAAGGCAGAACCGATTGTGGTGTCTTCAACCATAGACCTACTGGTTTACAAGCTTTGAATTCTGACACTGAGCACTGGTTCTTAGAATCAATGTCGGACTTTCAGCCCATATCGGGGGCCGGTGCCGAAGAGAAAGCCTCACGCTCCTCCACGACGCCATTTTCTGTGGCACCGTCGAAGCGGGTACGCTTGCTACAGTTGTGACCGTTCCGGGCATTCTGGACAGCGAAACCGAAGGTAGTGTCGTCAAAGGCTATTTTCTCGACAAACAGGTTCAGGTTGGGGTCCTGGTAAAGAGTCTCGGAGTCGAAGATGTCGATCTGGGTCTGTCCGCTGCCGTCATTTTCCGGCAGGCTCAGGTCGAAGCCATAACTCAGGTTGATGCGGGTCATGTCGTGGCGAAAGCTCATCCGATTGAATGAACGGTAATTCATGTAAAATACGCCGGTGGATTCCCAGAAAGGGATCGGTAACCTCCGAGTCTCCCATGCTGGCGGACACCGCAAGGAGTGCATTGGGCAGTCCGATAAAACCGAGCCGGGCACTGGTGTCGATGTTGTAGCGCCAGCGCCAGCCGTCGCCGATGTTGCCACGGGCAGAAGCCAGTTCCTGGTCATTGGGTGAGACGTCAATCCGGTCAAGGACCTCATCGAAATCACGGTAAAGAAAGCATGAACTGATGACGCCAAAGTCGTTGGGCAGCCGGTACTCCAGATTGACTCGATAATCCCAGGATTGTTCAGGCTCTATTTCCGGATTACCGGGCCTGGGTGTTCTGATCGCAGTCTGGAATTGTCCACGCTGGCACTGAAATCGGAGAAACTCAACTGCGAGACGATCCGCTCGGCAGTCGCGCGAAACTGCAGCCCGTTGGTAATGTCGAAACGGTAATCCAGCTTGGGGCGAACGTAGTTGAAATCCCGCTGGTTGGCGACATCGCCGGTTTGTTCAATGACCGACGCCTCGTACAAGGGAGCTTTCCAGTGACATGCGGTCGCTGAATTGCCAGTTGTGAACGGCAAAGCTTTCGTAACGGAGTTCCTCTACCGTGCTGCGGGCATTGGTCACCGGAACGGGTACCAGGCCACCGTAAAGTGGATCCGTCGTCCCGCCATGCGCAGACCCTGGCGCAGGTTGTTGTCACGCAGTGTCTGAGCCTTTTCCAGACCTAGCTCAAGGCCCTGTGTTAACTCAGGTCCCATCGATACGAAGTACGTACTATGCGTTCCCGGTCCTGATTGAATGCCAGTAAGATACAGGGTCTTCCTGCGGTTATCCGACTGCACTTCGAAGCGCTCGAAAGCACGGGCCAGGTCGGTGGTCACTGACGAACACATGTCCAATGGTTACAGCCACCGCCGTCCAGATGGCATTCCTAGTTGTTTTCGATCTCCTAGTTGTCCCGCCAACCGCACATGAGACGTCCATTTTGCAGGCGCAGGCGCCACCGCCTCTGCCGAAGCCGCCGATACGTCGCCATGGGGACCGGGCATTGCCGGCAGAGGCCTAAGCGCCCGCTGCGTTCGAAGGGAACCGTGGCGCGATGGTCCGCCAACCGATGGGGGAACTGGAAACCCCAAAAGTGGAGCTTCGTACGGCGTTCTCTCGGCATCTTCTTACCAGCATGCCAGCCGATGAGGGGCTGCATTCTGGAAAGGCTCTCTTCGCTCACAAAGGCACAATGGGGATCCAAACGGAAGGCGAGGTAGCAGATAACACCTTCAGACCGCAAAGATCCAGCCGCCAGGTCGAGGTGCCGTCGGCCCGGCATCATCAGCACGAGCGAATCGACTCAATGAGCACGATACGATTTCGCCAGTTCACCTGAACATTCATCTCCGGAGGTGCCACGGATAATCTCGATATAGTTGACCTGGTCCGCTGTAATCCGGCTGAGCTGGCTGCGACCTTCGCTTGGGGCCTTTGCCGGCAATGCGCTGACCGTTTATCAGAATTTCACCGGCACCGGAGCCCAGCCCCGCCGGCTTCCATTGCGCCCGTTTGAGCCTCCCATGCTCAGACTCAACCCGGGAATCCGGTCGATCATGTTGACCGAGATTGAGAATACTCGGTAAAAAAATCGGCAGGGTAGACAACTGTTGAATCGTCGGATTCCGGGGAAACTGTTTCAGCGAAAAGCGGATTGCTGCCAAGTAAGAGCAGGGACAGACAACTGTATTTACAAAGAGATGGAATCCTTCCCTGGGCCATGCTGTACTCACAGAGAACCACTGAAGGGTTTCCTGATCAGGTGGTTCCCGAAAAAAATCACCGCGCATTCGTACTCAAAGAGGCCTGACACACGAAATCTGAAAATATCCGCTCAATGAACGGGAGTTCAATCTCGCTGATTGTACACAGCTTGACCCTGAGAATCTGTGACAAATTGTATAGATCCGGTGGGGACTGTCGCTGCCTGGCGCTCAGGCCGGCACGGTGATTCAGGCCAGCACCACGACAGGCTTTCGCGGGCTGGACATTCGCCATAGCCAGGGATAGCCTGGGGAATCCTTGGATTAATGATGGACGGAGCGGTGCCAGAATTAATCAGTGGTTCCTTGATCTATTGAAGCCGGGGGAAGACCCAGTGTCAGAAAACTCAGCCGATGATTTTTTCAATCAGGGGTTGCGCCATCAAAAAAGTGGAGATCTGCAACGTGCTTCGGCCTGCTACTCCCAGGTTTTGGAATTGCAACCCGACCACTACCTGGCGTTGAATAATGCCGCGCTGATAGCCTGGGATATGGGTCACTCAAACATGGCACTCAAAATTCTCCACGCCGCTAAAAAGCTGGCGCCCCATGACCAGGACATATTGAAGAACCTGGCCAGCATACAATTGAAACTGGAAGATCCGGAGTCTGCGGAAGAAAATTTGAGGACCGCGTTACGATACGCAGGAAATGACCACGACTTGCGCCTTACCCTGGCGGACGTTCTGTACGAACGAGGCAAGATAGACGAAGCCAGGTCCCTGTTGGAAAAATCCCTGGACCGGCAGAATCCACAACTACAGATCGTGTTCAGGCTCGGGGTAATATGCATGCGTCAGGGTGAGGCCGATCAGGCAACAGGGTTTTTTACCAAGGCCCTCACTATCGAGCCGCAGAACATCGCTGTAATGAATCAGCTTGCGGACCACTACCTGTTGAACAGGAGGCTGGAAGAAGCGCGTGATCTGCTGGACAAGATACTGCAATTGAGTGCTGGCAACACCAGGGCACTTTCGCAGCTGGCGGTATTGCTCAATCTCGCCGGTGATCGAGAGTCACTCCTGGAACTCTATGCAGCCGACACCCTTCTGCGGGAGACCTTTGTGACGGTGCCCGGCGATTATTCGACTCTTCATCAGTTCAATGCGGCATTAATTGCTTGTACCGAGCAGTTCGCGGAAATGTGGACCGACTCAGAGCACCGGGCCACCTTTAACGGGTTGCAGAGCAGGTCAATCAGTGCTCTGCCAACCCCGGTGATGGCGCACATGAATGAGCTTATCAACAGTGCCACTGCAGCAATGCGGGAAAGATGTAAAAAATTACCCCAGTTCCAGTTCAGTCGGGCAATTCCTGACCGTTACAAGGTCGAATCCTGGATTGTTCGCCTGAACGATGGTGGTTTTCAGAAGCCGCACGTGCACCCAGTCGGCTGGCTGAGCGGTTGTTATTACCTGCAGGTGCCCGGCGAGGTAAGACAGGGAGATTCAAAATCCGGGTGGTTGGAATTCGGCAGAACCGAAGAGGTTTATGGAGTAAGTTCCCCGGTTGTTTTTCATCACGTCCAGCCCGAACCGGGAAAACTGGTAACGTTTCCCTCTTATTACTGGCACTGTACAGTGCCATTCACCTCAACTGAGGAGCGTATTTGTATCGCCTTTGACATCCGCCCCAGCTGATGTTGGACGCAGAAAAATTCTTCCCCAGGGGGTCGATGGCATCCCTGTAAATGACCGATCCGATTTTTTCATCGTGGACGGGTTTTTATGGTAACGTTTCTTTTCGAGGGAACTATGCTAGGGAACCTCTGATTTAGTCAGGCAACGCTCTGCGGGAGCAGTACCCGACCCTCGAGAAAACTCCGCAATGGGTATTCTTTTTGACAAGTTGACAAGACGCAATGTCTTTTCGAATACAGCACTGTTTCCAGTTGCCGTCAGGCTTGCTGTCCCTGTAAACCCACCCCTCGATAGTCCCTCTGTAGTAAACCAGCTGAACGTAAATGTGTTAAACAGGCTCGGTACAGAACTCGACACGCCAAACACATTAATCGGCAAATTCAAGAAAAACACTCATTGCTGTCCCACAATATCATGACCGGAAGGCTTGCAGTGGCCTGAACCCGGGTGCTTACAGCATTCATAATCCCTGTAAGACATGAACTTGAGATTGTTACACGACCAACAATACATTGGCGTGCGATAAATTTTCCGGGATCGCACCCGCTCCAGGGGAGTCTTGATCCTCCGCAGCTTACACCCCTCCGGGGTTCCCTCTCTCGGTCGCAAGTCCTGGAGGACGGTCTTGCTCGGTCGGCCAGTGCTGCGTTTTTATCGCTCCGTCCTCAGACTCCCCTGGACCGGTGCTCAGTGCTCGAATATAAGGCTTGTGGAGACCCAGAAGCGCAATTCGTTGGAAAAGCCGGTATTCATCGGTAGTTCCTCTGTTGGGAGTTAATCGGAGCATTCGAAGCCACTGCACGGGGAATTCTGCACTTAGCCAAGGCGTGGCCGGCAGGGGTATCCTGGGGCTGCAATAAGAGGACCAGCGCCGAGGGAGGAAAAATGACCGCTTTACAGGGCATTTTTCTGAGTGAGGGCACTCTTGAGGGGCGCGGTCCGCAGCCCAAGGTATACCCCTGCCGGCCACGCCGCTCGAAACCACGAATAACTGACTCCCCTCAAAACTCTGGAAACAAAACTGCACGCTATCTGAATTTCAAATCCAGTACTTGCTACTTTCTAAAAATATGGGACAGCAATGAAAAACACTATAAAAAATGGAGATACAGCCATGTCAGAAAAAGTAACTGAAGGTAATGCCCTGGGTGCAAAATATACGGTTTATGCCAGTACCGGTTCTGTCAAGAGTACGGATACGCGAACGGAGACAGAGGTTACCGGCAGCGTGAGCGGTGGCGCCGCCACCAATACTCCGGTAACCGGAAAGGTTGAAACCAAGATTACCAATTACCAGAACATTTTTCTGACCGACGATGCGGGGAAGGATCATGCCATTGAATTGAAAAATTTTCTAGTGCCCTGTACCGTGGGTCAGGAGGCTGACTTTTATTCAAACTTACGAAGGGCGGGGCCGCCGAGGGCACCTTTATTCAAGCCTACAACAAAAGCACAGATCAACTGTACAAAAACGATAAGGGCTTGAGTGCCAGCATGTTTCCCACGTTAATATTCTCAGCAGCGCTGGTGATTATCGTGTTGATATTATGGACAATGAACGGTTCCAATACATCGTTTGATGGCTTCGAGCGATTCGCTGCAACGTTTATCGAGTCGGCCATAGGGCTATTGGTTCTCTATGCAATTGCCAAAATATTCGCCTCGGTGAGAGCTTCAAGGGTCTTGGCTGATTCAGCGTACAAGGCCTATCTCAATCGACTCAAGTCGTCATAAGCCGGTTGCAACAACGAAATATTCTTTCCGGTTTTACTGTCGCAGGCATGATAGCGGCAACCGGACTGAGGTTCCCTAATGCAAACCGGGAGCGGGTAGCGAATATCTGGTCGGAGTTTAATGCATAC
>CALOEW010000056.1:0-52855 GCA_942492445.1 uncultured Gammaproteobacteria bacterium | reverse complement strand
GCCACCGGTGCCGGTATGTTTGCCATCCAGCATGAATTTCTCGGTGCCGAGACGACACTGCCGGGCTGCTTCGTACAGTTTTTCGGTAATGGAAGTCAGTTCCTTCCAATCGTGGGCAGGGTGGATATTGACCTCAATGACACCTGGATCCGGAGTGATCATCAGCTTTCTAAGGCGTGCGTCACGGGGCGGCTCGTAACCTTCCAGCATCACCGGGATTTTCTGAGCCCCGGCTGCCTTTTCAACCGCATGCAACAAGGCGACGAAGTGTGCCAGACGTTCCAGAGGAGGAAGAAATACATAGAGGTGTCCATTGCGGACTTCAACGCAAAGTGCAGTGTGAAATATAGTGTCGATATCCTGGCTGTCGTCGCCGGGTTCCATGCTGGAAATCTCCAGTGACTCGTCTTCGGCAAATGGATCCTTCGGGTACTGCTGCTGCTTCTTCTCGGGGGGCACCCAGGGGATGCTGTTCAACGGAAGTCGATAGCCCATGGGCGAATCGCCCGGGGTCAGATACATCACCTCGCGTCGAAAATACCACTGGCAACTGTACCAGCCCTTGCGCTTGCCATTGTCCAGCCAGGCCAGTGGAAGCACGTAGCCAATAACCTTGTCCAGGCCCTGCGCAAAAACTTTGCGCACTCGTTTACGCTCGAGTGGATCCGGCAGTTTGTTGTCCTCGATCTCCACATTGGCAGGCAGGGACCCCTCGATATTAAGGTAGTGCAATCGATCCTCATATGCAGGAACAATGAATTCCTGAGCGACACCCAGATTGCCCACGAGGGTTTTCATAAACTCGGTGGCGTCCGACTCCTTTGACTTACCAGGCTTTGTTTCATCGGCAAGAAGGCGGGCATTGCGCCACAGCGGCTCCCTGTCCTCACGCCAGAACAGCCCAAGTGCCCAGCGTGGAATCTGCTCACCCGGGTACCATTTCCCCTGGCCGAAATGGGTGACAGCCCCCCTCGTGAATTCCTTCGCCAGCGTCTGCAGCAGTGAACCTGCCAATCGGCGCTTGTCGTCGCCCAATGCCGCTGTATTCCACTGTGCACTTTCCATGTCATCGATCGACACGAATGTGGGCTCGCCACCCATTGTGAGATTTATCTTATGCTTTTTCAGCTCCCGGTCGACTTTCTTGCCCAGTGCATCGATGTTCAACCACTGGCCACTGTTGAACGGCTTGGTAACACGAGGGTCTTCATGGATGCGAGTCACCCTGTTCTCGTATTCGAATTCGACCTTGCACACTCCTGTCGCTCCGGTGACCGGCGCGGCACTGACGGGATCCGGTGTGCACGCAAGCGGAATATGTCCTTCGGCCGCAAACAACCCCGACGTAGGATCAAGCCCCAGCCACCCGGCGCCGGGAACGAAAACCTCGGCCCAGGCATGCAGATCTGTGAAGTCCGCCTCAGGCCCCGAAGGTCCTTCCAGCGCCTTCACGTCCGCGGTAAGTTGCACCAGATATCCGGACACAAAGCGTGCCGCCAATCCCAGGTGTCTCAGTATCTGCACCAGCAGCCATGCTGTGTCCCGACAGGAACCAGTGCCATTTTCAAGAGTCTGTTCACAGGATTGTACACCGGGCTCCATGCGGATCAGGTAGCCAATCTGCTTCTGCAATTCCGCATTGAGGCTGACCAGAAAGTTTACTATCGGGGTCTTTGTGCGATTCACATTTTCAAGCCAGGCCTGCAGCCTTGGGCCTTTTTCTGACACTACAAGATAAGGCGCCAAGTCTCTTTTTAATTGATCTTCATATTTGAACGGGTAATTTTCAGCACTTTCCTCGAGAAAAAAATCAAAAGGATTAATCACTGTCATATCGGCTATCACTTCAACATCCAGCGAAAGCTCGTTGGCCCTTTCCGGAAATACTACCCGGGCCAGGTGATTGGAAAACGGGTCTTGCTGCCAGTTGATAAAATGTTCTTTTGGTCCAACCTTCAGGGAATAACCGTGAATAGGCGTACGACAATGAGGAGCCGGCCGCAACCGGATTACATGTGGCAAAATTTCGACGACACGGTCGAATCGATAGATTGTTTTATGGCGTAAAGCTACACGTATGGTCATAAATGGTTTTCGTTCCCCGGGGCCACTTGTTGTTTACAAGTCCGGAGAGCATATCATCCCCCTGTAACAGTTTCGAGAAAGCGCTTTACGTTTCCGCCTTCTGGCTTTTTTGTCATACTTCTAACCGATCCTCAATCAGGAAAGCATTATGGCGGCAATTTTGGATCGGTCTCTATAAGAACAGGTTACCACTCATGAAGCAATGTTCCCGTCCTTATCTGCCGGTATTGATCAGCGGTTGTCTGCTGCTGATGCTGTCATTCGGCTATCGTGCAGGTTTCGGACTTTTCATGCAGCCGATGTCTGAGACAAACGGCTGGGGACGCGACGTGCTGGCGCTGGCCCTCGGCATTCAGAACCTTTCCTGGGGAGTCTTTGCGGTCATTGCCGGCGGTCTGGCGGACCGATACGGTAATTTGAAAGTCCTGCTGGGTGGTGTCCTGCTTTACGGACTGGGCATGGTCTTCATGGCTTCGTCCACCACGGAACTTCAAGTGATATCCACTGCCGGCCTGATGGTAGGAGCCGGCATTTCAGGCACCTCTTTCGGCATAGTTCTTCCTGCCATAGCCCGAGCGGTTCCAGCGGAGCGCCGCGGCTGGGCGCTGGGTGTGGGAACTGCTGCTGGCAGCATGGGCCAGTTTCTGGTTGTCCCGGTAATGCAGGTGCTGGTCGATTCAGTCGGCTGGTTCCAGGCACTGCAGTTACTCGGCGCATCAGCGTTCCTGATGGTGCTGTTTTCGATTCCCCTGGCACGATATGGCGGCCCGCAGGATGAAGTGGGAAATGCCGAATTCGAAACCAGCCTTGCTCAAATTGCAAGCAATGCGTTCCAGGCACGCTCCTACTCTCTTCTGGTCTTTGGATTTTTCGTGTGTGGTTTTCATGTCGCCTTCATCACTGTGCACATGCCAGGCTACGTGGCAGATCTTGGCTTTCCTGTTTCCATGGGCGCCTGGAGCATCAGCCTGATCGGTTTATGCAATGTCTTCGGTTCCTACTATTCCGGGAAGCTCTGCGGACATCGTTCCATGCGCAAACTGCTCGCCGCTATCTATATGGGTCGTGCCGTCATTATCGCTGTATTCCTGGTGGCCCCGGTTTCCATTCCCGGCATTCTACTTTTCAGCGCGGCAATGGGCTTCCTGTGGCTGGCCACGGTACCACCCACTTCCGGCCTGGTGGCACTGTTTTTCGGTACCCGTTACATGACATTTCTTTACGGGATCGTGTTCCTGAGCCACCAGATCGGCAGTTTCAGCGGGGTCTGGCTGGGTGGCTGGCTTTACGAACGCACTGGTAATTACGACGGAATCTGGACCGCCGGTATCATTCTGGGGGTCGCTGCGGCGCTGCTTCATTGGCCGATTGAAGAGAAAAGCCACGCTGAACTGCTGCGGACCGGCGGAGCAGCACCTGGAATGTGAGCGCTGCTGTCAGCGTTGGTGTTGTGAGACGCGGTAAGAGGTCCCTCCGGGAGCGTCACCTTCCGAAGGCAATTTCGCCGGACAATCCGGTAGACTTGCGTTTTATTTCTTTACGATAACGGCAGTACGCAGATGATTTCTGCCGAAGACACTCATCCGGTCGAAGTCGCTGCGTAGTATTGGCAGGTACTGACAGTCCAGGTCGCTCTGCTCACCCTCTATTGGATCCGGGTCATGTACATAGAGACATTCGTCGTCCATGGCTGTCACCGCAACCCAGTGAGGCGCCTTTCTGGAATCCATGCGGTAAGTGCTGATCAGCATCAGCACCAGTGCGCCTTCGTCCAGGAACTGTTCAAGCTGTTTCTGGGTGATACTGGCATGAATGACAGGCACCCCTGACTGCTTTGCCTGTTCAACAAAATGTTTGTGGACCACTGTCAGGACAAGTTTTTTCTCTGCGGTTCTCACGCCCTCTACGAACAGCGGTTCGGTGTTATTGATCATTACACTGGCGCTGAAGCCACGGCTGCGCGCAGCCAGGGCCAGCCCTATGGGATGGCATCCGCCATGTCCGGCAGTCATAAAGATAGTGGTCGCTTCCCGCCAGATGTCCAGTTCCAGTTCAAGACCTGGCCGGAAACTCCTGTCCAGCGCAGCCATAGCCATCATCAGCGCTGCCGGACCACAGGTAAAACCGGTCGTCTGTTGATACCAGGGCACATCCTGACGACGAAGGTTTTCCCCCAGATAGCGAATTCTTTTCTGCATTCGCAACGCGTCGCGGTGATCCTCGTAATAATCTTCGAACGTGCCAAATGCTGCAAACCCTAGTTTCTGGTAGAGCAGAATCGCTGCGTCGTTATCTTTGGCAACCTCCAGTCGCATGAAAAGTTTACCGCGCGCCACCGCCAGCTTTTCCATTCGAGCCATCAACTCCATGGCAATACCCCGGCCCCGCGCTTCCGGGCTCACTGCCAGAGAGTAGAGTCGCGCCAGCCGGGTACCGCGGTGCAACAATGCCAGGCAATAACCCAACAGCTTTCCCTGCTGCTCCGCCAGCAGCAGTATTCCATTGTCCGCCCGAATCCAGTGTTGCATACGGCGGCGGCTCAGACGGTCGGTTTCAAAGGTTGCCTCTTCCAGCGCGTAGAGACGTGGCAGATCCTCCATGCGGGCGGCACGGATCCTGGCGTCGGAGGCTGCGGCGGGCGGTGTTGATGTAATTGGCATCGACAGCATAGGCTACCTGCTTGAGTGCAAGACCGAAATCCGGCCGGCGGCGGCCCCGGGACCCGCCTGGAGACTTCGCCGCCAGGCATTATCCTACCGCTTAGCCGGTAATACCAGCAGTTCACCGCCTGGCTGAATCCGTTTGCCCACTACTGCCATTGCGACCACAATCCGTTCAAAGTAGAGTGTAGTGTTCAGTCACTCCAAGAATAACGAGGTTACGATGTCTGAAGTCAGTTCCTATCGATTTGTCCTACCTGCCCTGACTGTACTGGTCCTGGCGGCCTGTGGAGATCCAGGTACCGGGAGTCAGACGGCATCCACCGCTGTTACCCAACCGGCGGTAACCGACAACGAAGTGGTCGTCGGTGAAGACGCCATCGCGGGCGTTGTAACCAGCGTCAATGGTCCTGAAGCCGGGGTCTGGGTAATCGCCGAAACCGGCGATCTGCCGACACTGTATTCCAAAACAGTAGTCACCGATGACCAGGGACGCTACCTCATCCCCGACCTCCCGGCGGCCAGCTACGACGTGTGGGTACGGGGTTATGGTCTGGTAGACTCTTCCCGGATTTCGGCTAATCCAGGTCAATCCCTCGACCTGCGAGCCGAGGTCGCGCCCAGCGCCGCCGCCGCAGCGGAATATTACCCAGCCGGTTTCTGGTATTCACTTCTGGAAATACCGGAAGCCCATGAATTTCCCGGGACCGGCCCGGATGGCAACAGAATTTCACCCGAAGTCCAGACTCAGGATGATTTCATTCGTCGCGTCACCAGCGGCGGCTGTGTCGTCTGTCATCAGATGGGGAACGCTGCCACGCGGACCCTTCCCGACCTTTTCGCGAATGCTGAAACCAGCTTCGATGCCTGGAACCGCAGAGTGCGTTCGGGCCAGGCCGGCGGGTTCATGAGCCGGATTCTCGCCGGGATGGGAGACCGGGCGCTGGAAATGTATGCGGACTGGACTGACCGTATCGCCAATGGGGAACTGCCTCCTGCACCTCAAAGGCCACAGGGCCTGGAACGTAACGTGGTCATAACCCAATGGGACTGGGCTGATCCCACCGCCTACCTTCACGATCTGGTGTCCACGGATCGACGCGACCCGACGGTTAATTCCTACGGCAGGATTTATGGGGCCCTGGAAGAAAGCGCCGATTATCTGCCGGTGCTGAACCCGGTCGACCACAGCACAGACCAGGTGCCGGTGTTTCCGGAAGACCCGGGTTACAATCCGGAACCCTCCCCGCCCATGGCTCCCTCGCCCTACTGGGGTGATGAAGCCATCTGGGACGCTTCGACCACCGTTCACAACCCCATGATGGACAGTGAAGGCCGCGTGTGGATCACTTCACGGGCCAGAGCTCCCGGTGACGTTCCCGCCTTTTGCCGGGAAGGCTCCGACCATCCTTCCGCACAGGCATTTCCTCTCGGGCCCTCAGGTCGCCATCTGGGCGTCTACGATCCCGAAAATGATGTCTATACCCCGATCAATACCTGCTTTGGCACGCACCACCTGATGTTCGCCGAAGATGCGGACAACACCCTGTGGACCAGCGGTGGTGGCACCGTGGTGGGCTGGTTCAATACTCGCCAGTTCCTGGAAACCGGTGATGCCATTGCCGCCCAGGGTTGGACTCCGTTCATTCTCGACACCAACGGAAATGGTCGACGGGATACGTACGTGGAACCGGGCGAACCGGTCGATCCAGATCTCGACAAGCGTATCAACTCCGGCCTTTATGCCGTTGCGCCGGCGCCAGACGGTTCAGTCTGGGGTTCCAACCTCAGCTATCCCGGTGCCATTGTGCGCATCATGCCGGGCGATGACCCTACGCACACAGCCATTACCGAGTACTACGAGCTGCCACTGGACGAAAACGGCAATGCCATCGAGGGGTTTTCCCCCCGGGGCATGGATATCGATCGGAATGGCGTTGCCTGGGTCGCCCTGGCTAGCGGACACATGGGAAGCTTTGATCGCCGCAAATGCAACGGGCCTCTGAATGGGCCTGAAGCAACCGGACAGCATTGCCCGGAGGGCTGGACCTTTCACACCGAACCACTGCCACAGTTCAAAAACCTGCAACAATCCGGCAGCTCGGAAGGAAGTTATTACACCTGGGTCGACCAGTTCAATACTTTGGGCCTGGGTGACAACACCCCGATCAATACCGGTAATCAGTCCGGTTCCCTGCTGGCGCTAAACGAAGGTGAATGGGTACGCCTGATCGTGCCATACCCGCTTGGGTTCTACACCAAATGGATGGATGGACGCATCGATGACCCTGATGCCGGCTGGCGTGGTCGGGGGATATGGGCCACCATTTCGAGCCGAGCTCCCTTTCACATGGAAACCGGGGCAGGTACCACCAGCAAGGTCTACCATTTTCAGATGCGCCCCGACCCCCTGGCACGGTAGCCACAGGCAATCCGGAGCGCGGCCGGAAAGGCAGTCGATGTCAAGCCTGCCTCCCGGCCCCGTTCCGCACTGTCGTTACCGGAACCTGCCGCTGGTGGTTGTTGAAGGAGCTAGAATGTGGCGTGTGCATTGAAGGGGCTGGCAGTTCCACCTGGTACCGGATTGATCTGTATGGATGTCATAAACTCCCAACGCTGCAGTCGGCGTGCCGTTTCCGCCACCTCCTTGAGGTAGCCGTTATCCACGATCGGCAGGCCGATATTCACCTGCGTCAACTGATGAATGGGGCGGTTGATACCATCGACTCCGGAAGGCTGTACATCGTTAACCGCGTCACCCACAAGGACGGACACATCTCGTTCCCGCAGCCAGGGCAGTACTGAAGCGTGCAGGCCCGCCCCACCCTGCCCGTATCGCCAGGGCCCCTCGGCATCACGCCGGGCCCAGCGGCCGGTGCGGACAAACAGTACGTCACCGCTGCCTATTCTGACGCCGGCAAATTCCTCCCAGGCTTCCAGATCGGATACATAAATCGGCGTACTGGGCTCCAGCCAGTCGACACCTTTCAACAATGGCATATCCACAAGAACTCCCCGGGTTACGTAGGAGGTTCCCATTCGATCCACAGCCAGGTCTTCGCACCCCCGGGCGGTAAGGTTCTGAGGATAACCGTTGAAAATAATGTATTCGCCGTCTACTTCGGTACGGTAGTGACACAACGCATCCAGGTGCGAAAGCATACCATCGTGGAGGGAAAAACGGATTTCATCCAGCGCAAATGTTGGCAACCCGGTATCAGGGTCCAGGCGGCTCATCCGATGTTCAGTCGGTCCGAAGGTCTGGGAGTCGATGGCTTTGTCAAGTATGACAAAATGCTGCAGGGTCACGGTAATACCCTCCTTGACCAGAGCAGCGGCCTGCCGGGTTTTTTCCGGAGTGATCAGATTCAGGGTGCCGCGCTGATCGTCAGTTCCCCACCGTCCCCAGTTGGAAAGCTCGTCCTCCCACCGGGTCAGGGTGTCCAATGTAACCCTGACGCCAGGATCCTGGGTAGATGGATGGGGTTGGAAATCCTGAGCAATTGATGTCATCACAATGCATGCGGAGACGCCCAGAGCGAATCTTCCCATCGCCGCCTTTAGTTGTGGAACGTTCGTTATTCTCATCGACAATGCCTCCCGTTAGCAGATTAACCACCTCCAACCAGCATAGCCACACACTTTGCGGGTGTCCAGGGGAAACAATTCATCCATATTGTGGCATCCCGGGTACTCCTTCAATGCTTTTGCCGTCAGGCCGATATTCACTCCCATACTGGCGTGCTAAAATCCTGCCCCTGGAAAGCCTCTGAGGTCCAGGTCTGGTACAGATCGGCCGAGGAATCGTTTCCAGTGCCAGACCAGGAGAATCCTGAAAATTCCTCGAGTTGCCCTGACTGGAATCCGGGCACTCTGAAACAGAGCCTGTCCTGCAGTCGAGATCAATGTCGCGGCGCAGTGCCGCCGGCGTCCAGACATCCCGTACAAGCAATCCGAAATGAACAAACAGTATACGCAGACAGTTGGCTGGAGAGAGTGGCTAGCCTTGCCAGATCTCGGTCTTCCCGCCATCAAGGCCAAAGTCGATACCGGTGCCAGAACTTCGGCACTTCATGCGTTCCAGACCGAGCGTATCAAACTCGGCGGCAGGGACCGGGTCCGGTTCGGCATGCATCCCCTGCAGGGTAACAGCTCTCTTGTGGTCCAGTGTGAAGCGGAATTGGTTGACATCAGAAAAGTGTCTGATTCCGGGGGGCATCAGGAAAAGCGCTATGTTATCGAAACCGAGGTAGTCCTTGGAGAGCTGCGCTGGAAGATTGAGCTGACCTTGACGAATCGGGACACCATGCGCTTCAGAATGTTACTGGGGCGAAAAGCAATGGAGGACCGTATTCTGGTTGACCCGAATGCTTCGTACCTGTGCGGCAAACTCGATACCAGGTCGCTTTATCAAACCTGAAGTCAGGCAGCCAATCCTGTCATTATTAGTAATCAGAGCTCTCAGAAAGCGAGGAATTATGAAAATAGCCCTGTTATCCAGAAACAAGAATCTGTATTCCACGCGGCGGCTTGTGGAAGCTGCAGAGCAAAGCGGTCACAGAACACAGGTCATCGACGTGTTGCGCTGCTACATGAACATTGCTTCCCACAAGCCCACTATTCACTACCGGGGGGAGGAATTGACCGGCTTCGATGCAGTCATACCCAGAATCGGCGCCTCAGTGACTTTTTACGGAACCTCGGTACTGCGACAGTTTGAAATGGGCGGGGTCTATCCCCTCAACGAGTCGGTGGCGATATCCCGGTCACGGGATAAACTGCGCTCCCTGCAACTGCT
Organism: uncultured Gammaproteobacteria bacterium; assembly: GCA_942492445.1. Taxonomy (GTDB): domain Bacteria; phylum Pseudomonadota; class Gammaproteobacteria; order Pseudomonadales; family Pseudohongiellaceae; genus NORP240. The sequence goes on along the minus strand of CALOEW010000056.1, from coordinate 43,312 downwards.
GTCCCGCAAAGGAATCGGCATGCCGGTAACCGGTTTCGCTAACAAGCCCGACGATATCAAGGACCTGATCAAAATGGTTGGTGGTGCCCCACTTGTCATCAAGCTGCTGCAGGGCACCCAGGGAATCGGCGTGGTGCTGGCGGAGACCCAGAAAGCAGCAGAAAGTGTGATCGAAGGTTTCATGGGGGTGGGTGCCGATATACTGGTACAGGAGTACATCAAGGAAGCTGGCGGCGCGGACATTCGCTGCTTTGTCATCGGCGGCAAGGTAGTGGCCGCCATGAAGCGCCAGGCGCAGCCCGGTGAGTTCCGCTCCAACCTGCATCGGGGTGGTAACGCCAGCCTGATTCGCATCACTCCCGAAGAGCGTTCGACCGCCGTGCGGGCAGCCAAGATCATGGGGTTGAACGTAGCCGGTGTCGATTTGTTGCGCTCCAACCACGGACCTGTAGTGATGGAGGTCAATTCCTCACCCGGACTTGAAGGTATTGAAGATGCCACCGGCAGGGATGTTGCCGGGGCAATAATCACGTTCATCGAAAACAACAGCAAGCTTGGTGGTACCGCAACCAGGGGCAAAGGCTGAGAATGAACAACGAGATCACCCTCGGAGATTTCCGCATCGCCCCCGGTGAACGTCGCTCGATTGAGCTTTCACTGCCAGCACTGTACTCACATACGCCGGTTTCCCTGCCTGTGTATGTTATCAACGGTAAAAAACCGGGGCCGATACTGTTCGTGTGCGCGGCGATTCACGGCGACGAAATAAACGGTGTCGAAATTATTCGGCGCCTGTTGAAGACCAGGGCTGTAAACAGGATAACCGGCGCCCTTGTCGCCGTGCCGGTAGTCAACGTACACGGATTCATAACCCGGTCCCGCTATCTGCCCGATCGGCGTGACCTGAACCGGGCATTCCCAGGCTCCGAAACCGGCTCTATGGCAGCTCGGCTGGCAGATACTTTTTTGAAACAGGTAGTCAACCAATGTACCCACGGTATTGATCTGCACACAGGCGCCATCGGGCGGGAAAATCTGCCCCAGATCCGCGCCCGTATCGAAAACGCACCCATGACGGAACAGATGGCCCATGCCTTCGGCGCACCCCTGATACTGAATTCTGAAATCGTAGAAGGCTCGCTTCGGCGCGCAGTGGCGGAAAAAATTCCAGTTCTGGTTTATGAGGCGGGCGAGGCGCTGCGTTTCGACGAGGTAGCGATCCGTGCAGGGGTCAAGGGTATTACGCGGGTAATGCGCCACCTGGGGATGCTTCCTTCAAGGAGGCCCGCGACAGCTATATCCAAACCCCTGGTTGCCAATTCCAGTCGCTGGGTACGGGCACCCCAGAGCGGAATAATGCGAACCATTGTACCCCTGGGCGCGCATGTGCAGAAGGATCAGATTATCGGCTGGGTGGCGGATCCGTTCGGAGAACGGGAGGCGGAGATTCAGGCGCCAGTGCCCGGTATTGTCATCGGGCGCAACAATCTGCCACTGGTGCACGAAGGTGAAGCGCTGTACCACATCGCAGTGTTTTCCGAGCCCGGCATCGTCGCTGAATCCGTCGAAGCCTTTCAGGAACAGCACAACCCGGACACAGATACTGTGCCCAACGATGAACCCCCTATTATTTGATATTTTCTGGTTCCCAAGGCCGTACAACGAAAACATCGGGTCCGACTAAAGGACCCAAGTGGTGGTGTAGATTGGCATTGCCTTTACGGAAACTCAACTGGCGGATTCCACGGATCCAACACTTGCAATGCGCACAAGTTCTAAAGGAGATAAGTCTGCGAATACTGAATCTGAAAAGTCAGTAAGTGTAAAGTTTCGTTCCCGGGGGCTGGAGGATTGTCATTTTTCCGTGGCGTCGAGCGGCCACGCGGCTCGACGCCACAAATACATGAATCCACGAATAACTGACTCCCCTCAAACCCCCGGAAGCAAGATTCACGTTACCTGATTTTTCAAATTATTGAGGGATTTCAGCTAGTTGTGGCTTATTGAAAGTTTGCACAACCAATCAACGGGACTGGGCGATAGCCGCCTTTTCTCCACCGGCAATCAAGGTGTAAAAGTCGGCCTGTTTTCCCAAAGCGCCGGATCCGGCAATGGCAAGATGGCCACTGTCACGGTAATAATAAGTCCCGTCAGAATGAGCCTGACAGATGCCATCCGGACAAAGCAATTCGTCGAGAAACACTACCGGAAATTCTTCACTCAAGCGCTTGAGCCAGGCAAACACACGCTGCAGTTCCTCACTGTTGTTCTCCAGTGGAAAATTGCAGTCACTCAGGCTTCTGGAAAAATAGTCGGCCCTGCCCAGACATCGGCCGATATTGGCGCCGTCATTGCCCGGTGTTGGAGAAAAAATGACTGGAGTGATGCCCTGCTCTATCAAAAACTCCAGGGTTTTTCTGAACTCCCTGTCAACGAGCTCTTCATTCGCAGTGACAGTTTGCCCTTCGGCCATCAGCACACTGCTGTTGCCACTGAAGTACCTGGAAAAAGGTGACGAAAGGACAGCGAACTCAAGGGAGGGAAACTGGGCGATCCGGCTTGTTACCTGACGGTTGAAGTCGAGGCAGGATTGCGGTGCATAGCCGGATTGAATGACGGCAATCGACAGGAATGGCGCGCAGGAGCTGGCGGTCATCTGCACCAGGCTGGCAGCCGGATTGGCGGATAGGATGCCTGGTACCAGATGCATGGCGTAGGAATCACCCCAGACCAGAATCTCGGGACTGGTGCTGGTCTGGCATAGTCCTGGGTCGGAACTCTGACTGTCGCAATCGGCATGCAGGCCGTAGTTGATTCTGGTCTTGTCTGCCCAGGACAGGTATACCTCCGCTCCTGCCGAGCGATTGATAAACCCGTAAGTCTTCTGGCCGGCAATGCCAACTGCAATGCACGAGAGCGAGCAGGCCAGGGCCGCCTTGAAAAGCGATGCCTGTGGAAGCACGATTTTGCGGCGAAACGGCAATTCGACAAAAAACCAGGTAATGAAAGCCAGCAGAAAAGTCACGGCGACCACGGCCACGACCTGGCCGCTTCCCCGGCATTCCCATGGTCGCGTGCCTGAGAAACGCAAGCAGCGGCTGGTGCCACAGGTAGGCGCTGTAACTGATAAGCCCCACGGCAACCAGCTCCCGCCGTGCCAGAATCCTTCCCATCAGTGTTTCTGAGGTTGCAAATATCAGGATTAATCCTGCGCCCAGCGTCGGCAACAGCGCCAGGACTCCCGGAAAAGGCAGGTTGTCGTCTAGGCAAAATACCGCCACCATGATCAGGCCGAATCCAGTCAGTCCGGCGATTTCCCTGGTAACCCTTGAAAACCGGCAAGGAGTAAGATATGCGGCTGTCAGCCGCCCGGGTTGGGTCACCAGGAAAATAACGGCACCCAGCAGCAACTCCCAGGCCCGTCCTGGTAAGAGAAAATAGCCCGCCATAGGAGCGTGGGAAGTACTCCACTGGGAAAGTGTAAGGCTGGCGATTCCCACAATCAAAAGCATTGGGATAAGAAAATCTTTTCGCCATTTCCAGATCAGCATCAACAGCACGGGAAACAACAGGTAAAACTGCTCTTCCACCGCCAGGCTCCAGGTATGGAGAAGTGGATTCAGTTCACTGCCAACACTCCAGTAGTCTGTATTGATCCAGAACAGGAAATTGGATGCAAAGACCGCCACTCCGAACAAGTCGCGGGAAAATGATCGCATATCCACCGGAAGCAGCAGCATCCAGGCAATAGCTAGCGAACAGAAAAGTACGACAGAAAGAGCCGGCAGAATGCGTCGCACACGCCGTTCATAAAATTGCCGCAGCGTAAAGTTGCCCTGCTCCAGGTCGGAGACGATAATCCCCGTAATCAGATAGCCACTGATAACAAAAAAGACGTCGACACCGGTGTAACCACCGCTGAAGGCGTCGAAGCCGGCATGGAAAAGGATTACGGGCACTACCGCAACGGCTCGAAGCCCATCGATTTCAGCGCGATATTGCAATGTAGTGTCCCTGCAACAGACAATCAGCAACTGTGCCAGGACTGTAGCTTCCGATTGCTGCCGGTCAGTCTGCTCAGTAGCCCCGGACAGTGCCGCAGTGTTGCAGATGAAGCCAGAAACTTCCATGCCGGACAGCCATTACAGCTGATGTTATTTCCGATAATGATGCAATGATCACACTTTCAACTGGTCTGCAACAGCCGGGAAGAGTAACACGGCCGATTTCCGTGGTGCTCTGAAGCGGCCCGCCTTGTTGTTTCGCAGCTCAGTCCTTACGGTGTTCTCACGTACACAATGAATCCTTATCACGTATCGGCTTTGTCCTGTCAGCAGGGAAGACGCTATAATGTTGAGTATTCAAAAGAGGCAGGAACAGGCCGGTCCTGAAGCAGAATATCTGCAGAATCCAGAAAATCTCTGAATGATTACCGCAACGCTCTGCGGCACCGGATCAGAGGATTCATCAAGGGTCCACGGACCATACACAACCTACAGAAGTGCCCATGTCAGACAGTTACGTGCTTTCCCCGGATAAACTTTTCAGGGCCACCGACCCTTCAAGCCTGCCTTTCAGTTCAACAGACGATGTGAAAAGTCTCGACGATGTGATTGGCCAGCAGCGGGCGGTATCCGCCATAGAGCTTGGTATCGAAGTCAATAAATCCGGGTTTAATCTGTTCGCGCTGGGTCCGGCTGGCATTGGCAAACAATCCACGATCATGCAATACCTAACCCGGAGGGCGGCATCACAAAGCACACCGGATGACTGGTGTTACGTCAACAATTTCGAAAATCCCCAGAAACCAAACGCGCTACGCTTACCTGCGGGGAAAGGCCACGAATTGTGTCTCGACATGCAGAAACTGATCGATGATACCAAAACATCCATGCCGGTTGCGTTCGAAGCCGAGAATTATCAGAAACTACTGCAGAACATACGGGAGAAATATGAGCAGCAGCGTGCCCAGGCGTTCAACGAACTGAGTGAGGAGGCATCCGCCAACAATATCGCCCTGATTCGAGGTCCCCAGGGATTTGTTCTAGCCCCGATCGTGAATGGCAAGGCCATCGATCATAAGGAATTTGCCAAGCTTCCTGAAGACGAACAGCTAAAAATTAACACGCTGATCGAGGAATACGAGGATCGTCTGAACTCCCTGCTGCAGAAAATGCCGCAACTGGCCAGAGAGGAGCGAACCGAAATCCGCAGGCTCGTTCGGGAAACAGCAACCGGGACCATTGACGTCCTGGTCTCTCCTCTGCTGGAGAAATATAAAGCCCTGCCCGATGTATGCGACTATCTTCGCAGCGTCAAGGAGGATATCGCCGACAGCGTCGATAACTTCATTGAACAACAGGCAACGCCGGAACTACTTGAAATCGCGCGGGAGGAATCGCCCCAATTCCGCAAGTACGAGGTCAATCTCCTGATAGACAACAAGGAGACCAAAGGTGCCCCTATAGTCTATGAGGACAACCCCGCCTACCCGAAATTGACCGGTCGGGTTGAATACGAATCCCGAATGGGCACCCTGGTGACCGACTTCACTCACATCAAGCCCGGCGCGCTGCACACTGCCAATGGCGGGTACCTGCTGCTGGATGCGCTGGAATTGATGCGACAGCCCTTCGCCTGGGATGCCCTGAAGCGCATTCTTTACGCCAACCGGATTTCCATACAATCGATGGGTGCGCTATACGGCATGATGGACACGGCCAGCCTGGAACCGGAACCGGTCCCACTGGAGATCAAGATAGTGCTGCTGGGTGAACGCTACCTCTATTACGCACTTCTCCAATACGACCCCTCTTTCAGGGAATTGTTCAAAGTGGCAGCCGACTTTGAAGAGGAAATGGACCGGACACCTGACAACATCGATCAGTTCTCCCGTTTGTTGGCGCATCTGGTCAAGAAAGAGGATCTACCGTCATTCGATGCGTCAGCGGTCGCCAGGGTAATAGAGTTCAGTGCCCGGATGGCGGGCGATTCGGAAAAGCTCTCCACTCACCTGCACAGTATCGTGGATCTGCTTCAGGAATCGGCTCACTGGGCAGTCAAAAGCGGTGACCGGGTTGTTTGCGCTGAAAATGTTCAAAAGGCTATGGACGAGCAGGTTTACCGGCTCAGTCGGCTCAAGGAGAAGCTGGGTAGTGAAATCCATCGGGGCACGATTCTTATCGACACAGAAGGGGAGCAAACCGGTTCCGTCAATGGCCTGGTGGTTATCGATCTGAGCAACTACCGTTTCGGTTATCCAGCCAGGATCACTGCCACGACCAGGCTCGGGAACGGCAACTTCATTGATATTGAGCGAGAGGTTAAACTTGGTGGAGCCTCCCACTCCAAGGGAGTACTGATTCTGTCTTCGTTTCTTGCTGCCCGGTACTGCAGGGACACACCACTCTCTTTGTCCGCCAGCCTGACCTTTGAACAGTCCTACGGACACATCGAGGGAGATAGCGCCTCCATGGCAGAACTCTGCGCCTTGCTGTCTTCGCTTGCGGATGTTCCCATCCGTCAATCCGTGGCCATAACCGGTTCAGTCAATCAACTCGGTCAAAGTCAGGCAATCGGTGGAGTTAACGAGAAAATTGAAGGTTTTTTCGACATCTGCCGCGAACGCGGCCTGAATGGCGACCAGGGTGTAATTATTCCGGCATCCAACGCCAAGCACCTGATGTTGCGCCACGATGTAGTCGACGCTGTACGAGAAAACCGATTCCGTCTGTTTGCGGTCGACAATACCGATCAGGCAATCGAGATTCTGACCGGTATGTCCGCAGGCGAGCGGGATGGCGATAACACATTTCCGGAAGGCAGTTTCAACAGGCTGGTGGAACAGAAGCTTCGTTCGATGTCCGAAACCCGGAAAAGCTTCGGCCGAAATCCAGGTGAAACTGAAGAAGACTGAGCCAACCCGTTCAGACTCTGGCCTCCGGCAGGTTAATCCAGTAACACCACTTCCTGGGCCCAGCCATCCCGATAGCGCAACAGAATCCTGTCACCATCGGTATAAAATCCCGGCTGATCCAGTTCATCCGTCCAGGCCAGTTGGGCATTCAACCTGAATCTGAGATTCTCTTCTCCGATCAGCAGCTGGAATGTCCCGTCCGTGTTCAACATCAATTGCTGTTGAACGGCCGCTCGAACCTGGTCACGCAACTGAAAGAAATCGTGAGCACAGGCATGCAGTCGCTGCTGAATACCATCGGGATGAGTGACTACGAGGTAGCCGTCGACGTCAACCACAAGTTCAATATCGCCTGGTGCAGGTGCGTTGCCAAGAATGATATCGGGCTTGAAGCAATACCGAGCTCCTGCCGGGGAATCCATTTCCAGACCGTGCTCAAACCAGTAAAAATTTGTCCAGCCCAGGCGCAGAAGTTCCGCGACCAGCTCTGCTTCCCGATGTATGGCGCTGCGAATCTGCAGTTCCACCCGGGAGCGGGAGCGCAACCTGAAACCGCCTTGTTCGGTTTGCTGCAGGCGACTCTGCACAGCATTCTGATAACGGAATGCCGGTCCTACAGGGGTGACACTCAGCAGTGTCCCGTCAGGCAGAGAGATGGTGTAGACATTGACGTCCTGTCCAGGTACGACGGAGACCGTTTCCGGCGGCACATCCAGCAGATCACCGAGGACTTCTGCCAACATCAGTGCACCTGGGTATTCCGCTGTGCAGCCGGAGCACTGATAGCCCATCCCGGGGCCGGGGCCAGGCTGAGCCACTCCAACCATGCAGAAAGCGAGCAGAAACAACCCGTTGATAACTCGACGATATCCAATTGCAATCATTACTCTGTTCCTGTTACAGAAAAATTGTGGCAACAATTCAGAGACTTCCTGGCAAACCTGGCCAGCATGAACGTCAAAGCGCCTGCCACTCACAAGCTGGAATCTCTGATCAATTACCGTGATGCTCTGCGGTAATTAAACAGAGATTCCTTAATGTAATATTAAGGAACTTCTGACCAGTTGATCCGCATCAAGAATCACCTCGCACAGCAGGCTGTTGAAGAACGTGATGAGCGCAGCCAAGGCGAGGCAAAAACTGGCGAGAGAGCGCAGTTTAACGGGTTTAAATGAGCAAATTGAGCCAGTTTTCTGACTAAGCACTGGCAAGCGCAATAGTTTTTCAACAGCCTGTTAGATGGATGAATGGGATAGGTGGCTTCGAGCGGTGCGGCCGGCAGGATTAAGCATTCAGTGGCTTCCACACGCTTTTCCCGAGTTATTGTTGGCCTCGTCACAGACTCCCGTAATGTCTGACAGGGATCACGACTACTGGAAGTTTCCGGATTAAGGCCGCTGAAAGCCTTGTGGACATGATTCAGCGGGGTAGCAATGATCAGAGAACTTCTGTTTAATTGCCGTAACTTTCGGCGGTACTTCGCCTGAAACTCCCTAGCCCGTTCCGGACAGCAGCGGCACAAATGCAACCCTGAGCACCGACCTGCTGGTCAGATTTCCTTCGCTATCCCGGCAAATTAATTTAAGCACCTGATGCCCCCAGCGCTCTCCCACCGGAATTACCAGACGTCCTCCAGGGGCAAGCTGTTCGAGCAACGCATCGGGTATCACGGATGCCGCAGCGGTTACTATGATACCATCAAATGGTGCCTCCTCCGGCCAGCCATTACCGCCATCTCCACAGCGTACGTGTACGTTTCCGTACCCCAGTTCCTGAAGCAACAGACTCGCGGATTCGGCCAGTTCCGCCACACGTTCGATGCTGAAGACTTCTCTGACAAGGTTGGACAGAACAGCTGCCTGATAGCCGGAACCGGTGCCTATTTCCAATACCCGATGATCTGGCCCGGTCTCCAGCAGATCGGTCATCAACGCGACTATAAAGGGCTGCGAAATCGTCTGGCCATGACCGATGGGCAAGGGACGATTGATATAGGCTGTGTCCTTGTACTGGTCCGGTACGAAGCGGTCACGGGCCACTGCGGCGATTGCATTCATCACTTTCTTGCTGAATTTTTCGCGGCCGGTTTCCATCGCCGTGGCGCGGGCATCCGCTTCTATTTCGTCAAGTATCCGCCTGACGCTAGTTTCATTCGGGGCTTTTTTCAAAACGCTTTCATGCTCCTTCTCTTATGCAGCAATTTCTGAACAGGTGGCGTATGCGCTATTCTCGCAGATTCTACCTGATCTGTGGATCCCACAGAATTGAGCGCTGGCGTCCCGGAAAAAAATTGGACTGATTTTCCGGTAGCGGGTAGGCTTGGCATTCATAGAAAAATTTACCAGGGAACCTCTGATTGAATGGGCCTGTTGCAACGAATGCTTCAGGGACACAGCCGATGAAGCCTATGCAGATGATTTTTCTGTTGCTGTTCGCATTACCGGTGTTTGCAGCACAGCATTTCAGCCTGGAACAGAGTCCAGCCGCCCTGCTGTCGGCGATTCTTTCGCTGGCCCTGATGGTTGTATTTCTGGGCCAGGTTCTGGCCAGGCTCAAACCGGGAGTCGCCCGCATCACAACCGGAATGCTACTGGTTACACTGCTCGCCTGCTATTTCTTTGGTCAGTTTTTGAGTTACTACCTGCAGGGAAGTTATTTCAACCGACAGTTCTATTACCATTTCAATCTCGCCACACTGACCGAGACCTGGTCTGTGTACTGGCCTCTTGCGATGCTGTTTCTGGCCTGGTTGGGTGCGATCTGCCTGTGCTTTCTGTATTTCAGAAATCACCTCGACACCTTCAGGACCCCGACATCTTTGCTGACACTTTTGCTTGTGGCGGCGCTTACACTGGATCCCGGTCTGAGGCAATCGACCATGGCGTCCTGGACAGGCAATGACACCAAGCCGGTTATTTCCCTGTCGGAAATCGAATGGGATCGCCTGAAGCTTAGCCGGGAGGCACTCGAGCAGAGCAGTATCGCTGCAACCGCTGGCAAAAACCTGGTACTGGTGTTCATGGAGGGCCTGGAAAAAATTTACACTGAAGAGTCATTATTTCCAGGCCTGACGCCCAATCTCAAGCGATTCAGCAGCGAGGGCTGGCAGCTGGACAATCTCTTCCAGGTGGGTGGCACTGAATGGACCATGGGAGGGCTGGTATCCTCGTTATGCGGAACACCGCTTTTATATGATTTGGGGCTTGACGGCAACATGGTGATGTTCACCGGGTTTCTGGATCGGGCAACCTGCCTGCCGGACGTGCTGGCCAAGGCAGGTTACCACCAGGTGTTCATGGGAGGGGCCTCACTGGATTTTGCCGGCAAGGGCGAATTTCTGAACGCTCACAGCTACAATCGGGTGCTGGGGCGCAACAGGCTCACCCCCCGGCTGGAGGACCCTGATCAACTGGGAGGCTGGGGGCTGTACGACGAGTCATTGTTCAAGCTGGCAGAAGCGGAGTTCTATCGGCTTGCCGCCCTGGACAGACCTTTCCATCTCACGGTTCTCACAGTCGACACACATCACCCCACCGGTGAACCGTCGCCGGGTTGTCCCGGGTACCCCCATAACGACAATGCAATCCTGCATGCAGTTCATTGTACTGATCGTCTGCTGGGAGATTTTATCAATCGGTTGCAACGGCACCCGGCGTGGGAGAACACGGTCGTCGTGCTTGTTTCGGACCACCTGGGAATGCGAAACACTGCCTACTCACTGTTTCCGGACGACTACGAGCGCCGGTTGTTTTTTACGGCTTTCAACGGCAATCGCCAGGCAACTGCACAAACCGCTGCCACCGCAATGGATCTTGCTCCGACAATCCTCGGCCTGTTGGATGTTCAACACAATGTCTCATTTCTTGCCGGAGCCAATCTTCTGCAATCCGAAAACCTCACCCTGGAGGATATGAATATTATTGCCGAGCGCGAACAGGCGATCCGCTTTATCAACAGTAAATTCCTTTCGTCACTGGAAGACGAACAGTTACTGTTTTCCCTGGCGGATGCCCGCCTGTGGGAACTGGATTTCTCCGCCCACGTGACCTGGGAGAATCTCATCGGTGGCAGCCTGAGCTTCAGCTCCACGGGCGATGATCCCTTCATTATCCTGCCTGAACTTACCATTGACTCACCACAGGATTCCCGGATCTATGTAACCCTGGAGTCAGACCAGGCGTCTTCGTTCACGCTTTACTTTACTACCGGGGACAATCCAGATTATTCCGAGGCAAATACGATCAGTCACACCACCGTCAGCGGTGAAAATCAACTGGTGTTCCCTCTGGACAAAGTTGCCAGAACGGGGCGGTTACGAATCGACCCCGGGACTTCTCCGGGGCGGTTTCTGATCAGCAGCCTGGAGATAAGGTCTATACAGTAGGGAATATATCGAGGCATACAGGCATGACGCACAAAATAATTCTGTCTCTGATCATGATCCTTTGCAGTTGTCAGCTCCGTGCCCAGCCGGCCGGGGAGCTGCCTCGAGTTGCCCATGCCGGTGGTCGGGTCAACGGCGCAACCTACACCAATTCGCTAGAAGCTCTTGATGCAAACTTTGCTGCCGGGTTTCGTGCATTTGAAATAGACCTCAGCTGGACCTCGGACCGGCAACTTGTCTGTCTGCATGACTGGGAAGAAAGTTTTGAGAGAAGCTTCGGGCTGCCACCGGGTCCAGCGGTAACAGCAAACGAATTCGATCGCCTGGTCCGGGATCATTCTCCCCTCACCCAATGCACTCTTGCCAGCCTTATGGACTGGTTTTCGGAGCATCCGGATACGCGCCTCATTACCGATATCAAGGAAAGCAACCTCGAAGCACTCGCACAGATTGCCGCCGACTACCCGCAATTGCTACAGAGAATTATTCCCCAGATCTACCAGCCGGATGAATACCTGCCGGTGAGCAGGCTGGGATTTGACAACCTTATCTGGACATTGTACGAGTATCCGGGCGGAACCCGGTCGGTACTGGACCTGTCGTCTACAATGAACCTGTTTGCGGTGACCATGAACACCGACCGCGTCCAACAGAATCTGCCCGGGGCGCTGGCTGCTCGGGGGATCGCAACCTATGCTCACACTGTCAATCACTACGCAGACCTGCTCTATCTGAAATCCCTCGGCATTGATGAAATTTACACTGACGACCTGAGCCCGGCACGGCAGCAGGAATTACAACTGACTGGCGAGTCAAAAGCTGAGGACAGCCCACTTTTGCAGGCCGAGATGAGCAGAACCAGATCGCGGGAGCGTCGCATTGAGCAGTTCTTTTACCTGCCCAGGACGCTCTATTCTCTCAAGGAGCATTTCGACCCGACTGCAGTTGCCTCGAATCAGGTGACAATTCAGGTAAGGCAGCCCGGCCAGTTGGAGATTGCCGCTTCCGGCAGCGATCCTTATATTGTGTTTCCCCCGATTCCGGATGCCACCGGCGAGATCGGCATTTACATCGAACTGGAGGTTCCCGACAGTTCGGTACTTGAAATTTTTTATACCACGCGGGCGGAACCTGATTATGCGACCGACAGAAGGATTGCGGAGCGCGTGGAAGCTGGAGAAAATCGCGTCGCAATCGGCCTGAATGAATCTTCGCCCGTTACGCAGTTGCGCCTGGATCCGGGCACCATCCCCGGCATTTACCGAATCCGGCGCTTTGAGGTACGCTCACAGTCCCGCTCGATCTTCAGATTTCTGCGCCGAAACTGAGTCCTGCTGCACCTTCAGTTCTTCCCGGAAAGGTAGATAGCTTTTCATCGGCGGCCGATGAGTTGAGCCTGCAGGTACTCCACCGCTGCCCCGATCGATCTCCCCTCCACATCCACAATCCGGTTCGCCTCCTGCATCATCCGATCACTGATACTCCCGCGCAGGGAAGTGACTACATCCAGGAAACGTCTGTTGCGCGCTGCTTGTTCCGAGGCGACAAACAGCCCGTCATAGGGCAGCAACGCATTGCGAGGGTCATCGAGGATCAACAGATCGTAGGCGGCAACACGACCGTCCGAAGTGTACGCGGTGATCAGATCGACCTGGCCGTCATTGACCGCTGAATACATAAGCGCAGCATCAAATGTCAACTTCTCGCCAAAGTCAATATTGTACGTATCCCGTAATGAAATCCATTCAGGTCTCCCGAAAAACTCAAGGTCTGCTCCGCAGATAAGGCTTGCGGCAATGGGTATCAGGTCTTCGATGGATTCCACGCCAAGCTCGGACGCGCGGTCCCGCCCCATCGCCAGCGCGTACTGATTCTGGAATCCTGCAACTCCGACGGATACCAGGCCCGCCTCCCGCTCGATGTACTCGGTGACAGCTTCGCGAACGGCAGCTCTTCCGGGGTTGAATTCCTCTCCCATCTGATTCGCCCAGATAGTGCCGGTGTAGTCCAGATAGACATCCACGCTGCCGCTTCGTGTGGCTTCGTAAATCACATCAGAACCAAGGCCAAGCCGCTGCTCAACGTCAAATCCCTCTCTGGTCAACTCGGCCGCGAGAAGTCCGGCAATTATGTACTGTTCGGTAAAAGGCTTCCCCCCGATGACAAAATCCGGGTCCGGGCCTGGCATCAGTGACACCGTGGACACGGCTACCAGGGACACCAGTCCAATTGCCACGGCACTTCTTTTCAGGTGATCCCTGGCGCCTCCCGATCGATACAGATGCTTTTCGGCGAGCCACTGTATGCCACCGATCAGGCTGTCAAGGGCAATCGCCATCAGGGCCGCCGCCACGCTGCCAACCGTGACTGCGACCAGATTCCGGGTCTGAATGCCGGTAAAGATGTAGTTACCAAAACTGGTGGCGCCAACCAGGGTGGACAGGGTTGCCAGCCCGACGGTCCAGACTGTGGCGGTTCTGATGCCTGCAACTATAATCGGCATGGCAAGTGGCAGCCGCACCTTCTTCAGCAGCTGGGCTTCGGTCATACCGATCCCCCGGGCTGCCTCCACCACATCCGCCGGCACCGTTTCAAGTCCGGTGAGCGTATTTCTGACAATAGGCAACATACAGTACAGAGTAAGTGCGATAAACGCAGGCAAGAAGCCGATACGTCCCCCGAGCAATGCCACCGTGAGGGCAAGTATCGCCAGACTGGGGATTGTCTGGATGATGCTTATCACAGTCAGCAGCGGCATTCTGACGCGTCGCGACTGGTCGGCCCAGATACCCAGCGGGATGCTGACCAGTGTGCCGATCACCATGGCACTCAAGGTAAGTACCAGGTGTCCCTGAAAATACTCCGGCAGTAACAGTAGTTGTTCCTGAAGATTCTGATTCATGGCTTCTTCGAGGGTCTGGGCAAACTCTGGCTAATCACTGGTGACCTGGGCTTTATTCAATCAGTTGGTCAATCAATTCAGCACGCCTTCTCGGCATTTCCACAATCTCCTGCACGTAGTCATCGGCGGGTTCATTCAATAATTCCCCGGGAGTGCCCAATTGAAGGATCCTTCCCATTTTCATCACCGCGATGCGATCTGCCATCAGCAGGGCCTCCGTCATGTCATGTGTGACCATGATGACAGTAAGGCCCAGATTACGTTGAATGGATTTAAATTCATCCTGAATGCCGGCCCGCGTTATCGGATCCAGGGCACCGAAGGGTTCGTCCATCAGCATCAGTTCAGGCTTCGCGGTCAGGGCGCGGGCCACGCCAACCCGCTGTTGTTGTCCTCCGGACAGATCCATGGGATTTCTCATGCCGTACTCGCTGCGAGGCAGACCAACCAGATCCAGCGTTTCGGTACAGCGCCGGTCTATTCGTTGGGGATCCCAGCCCAGCAATTCGGGCACAGCGGCGACGTTCTGCTCGACGGTGCGGTGGGGAAACAGCCCGATACCCTGAATCACATAGCCGATATTACGCCGCAACTCCTGTGGGTTGTGGTCCATGACATTTTCACCGGCCACCAGGATCTCCCCCTGAGTGACTTCCTCCAGACGATTGATCAGCCTGAGTGTAGTGGTCTTGCCACAGCCGGACTCGCCGATCAGCCCCAGCAGTTCACCTTTCCTCACGATAAGATTTACATCGGTAACGGCATAGTCCCGGCTGGATTCAAAGCGTTTGTAGACGTTTCTGAGTTCGATCAACTGCCTGTCCTTGCTCCCCTGCTGCAGAGGATTCCGGGGGAACTCAGGTTGATTATGGCACTGCCCAGGCCTCAATACGAGTTCACCGGGGAGGCACCTTGCCACCGGGTTCCGGGTGAACGGTATGCAGAGTCAGGCCCGGGGAGTTCCATAGCAATCGGGTAATAATGATTTTCTGTCATTGCTTTTGCTGTTCCACAATATCATGACTGAAAAGCTTTCAACGGGCTGAATCCGGGCATTTCCAGTATGCGTGGTCCCTGTCAGACATGAACGCGAGATTGTTACACGACCAACAATACATTGGCATGCGATAAATTTTCCGGGTGAATCTTGCTCCAGTGGTGGTTGAAGGGGAAAATCCTTACCCGGAGCCCGAGGCGCGCAAATCGGGGAGGATCAGATTCTCCTGGGGCGGTGCTTCCCAAAAAACACTCCGAGTTATTTCCAGCGGCTTAACAGCCTCACGTTCATGACTGACCGAGATCACGAATACTGGAAGTGCGCGGATACAGGCCGCTGATTATCTTCCGCTCATGCTTCTGTGGGACAGCAATGACTTTTTGTTACAAATCAGAAGCAATAGCGGATTATTGTGTATAGTTAAGAACTGAGTGACACGTGTTGGAATACGAGGGAACCTCTGATTAACTACCGCGATGCTCTGCGGAAAATGATCAGAGGTTCCCCAGCCCTGAGGAGCCCAAAGATGTCGAAGCCGTCAGACTCACCAATGATCCGCGAAGCCGCGGGAATATTCTTCAATTCCGAACAACTCGTGAACACTGTCGAGGCGCTGCAGGAAGCGGGATTCAGCCATGCCGAAATCGGCCTGCTCGCGGGACAGTTTACAGTGCGGGAAAAACTCGGGCATCTGTACGAGGAAATCAATGAAGATTTCAAAGACCCCGATGCTCCGGATACCGCTTTTGTGGCCAAGGAATCGGTCGGTGATACTGTTCATGCGCTTCTTGGTACTCTGTACATGACCGGCGCCGCAGTAGCCGGGGGTGCTGTAGTCGCTTCGGCCGGAATCCTCGGTGGCGCTATCGCCGCCGCTGCGGCAACTACCGCAGTTTTCGGTGGCATCGGTGCCCTGCTGGCAGCAATAATCCATGAAAGCGACGCCGAATACCTGGAGGAACAGGTTGATGAGGGGCATCTGTTGCTTTTCGTTCGCACCCGGGACCAGGAGAAGGAAAATCTGGCCCTTGAGATCCTTTCGCAACATGCAGCCTACAACCCCAGGGTTTACACGGTGAAAGTCAGTCCCTGAAGACGCGCGAGGTGATCCCATGATTTTCAGACAACTGTACGACTCCACATCCTCCACGTATACCTACCTGCTGGCAGATGACTCCAGCAGGGAAGCGCTGCTTATCGATCCGGTTTTTGAGCAGTTCCAGCGAGATCTGGCCATGGTCCGGGAACTTGGGCTGAACCTGAAGCTGGTCGCGGATACCCATGCCCATGCCGACCACATTACCGCAGCCTGGCTGCTGAAGCAGAAAACCGGCTGCCTGATAGCCATTTCCGCCGATGCCGGAGCCGAGAATATGGATCTTCCGCTTCACCACGGAGAGTCCTTCGGCGTAAAGGGAGTCACTCTCGAAGCGCGGTCCACGCCGGGCCATACCAATGGTTGCATGAGTTTCGTGTTGACCGACCGGTCAAGGGTTTTTACCGGTGACGCCCTGCTGATCCGCGGCTGCGGGCGCAGCGATTTTCAACAGGGGAATGCTTCACGCCTGTTTCATTCCATCACCGAACAGCTGTTTACCCTGCCCGATGCCTGTGCTGTCCTCCCGGCCCATGATTACAATGGTCGAACTCAGTCCACTATTGGCGAGGAAAAAGCCTTCAACGCGCGTGTTGGCGGGGAGGCCAACGAAAACGATTTCGTCAGGTACATGAATGCGATGCAACTGCCACACCCGAAAAAAATCGACGAGGCAGTACCCAACAACCTGCGTTGCGGCAAGCCCGAATCCGGGGCAATGCCGCCGGAACCCGATTGGGCGGATCTGCGCATAAGCTACGCCGGCGTTCCCGAAGTCGAACCGGTCTGGGTCATGCAGAACCAGCCATCCGTCACTATTCTGGACGTACGGGAACCGGAAGAACTTGACGAAGCCTTGAAGACACTGAACAACGCCCTGTTCATTCCCCTGTCAGAACTGCGGGACCGGGTGGGTGAAGTTCCGTCGGACAAACCTGTTGTGACCCTGTGTCGCTCCGGCAAGCGCTCGGCGCTGGCCATCACTATACTCAGGGATGCCGGACACGAACGGGTCGCCAATATATTCGGTGGGATCCTGCGCTGGAATGCCAGTGCCGTCCCCCACAGTCTGACAAGCGGCGAATCCTGATAGGCTCAGATGGTTTCCGCCCTGTAGCAGGAAACCACAGCCCTTTCCGTCCTGCACCCGGAGCCACTGAACCTGTCTGAAGAACATTGGAGCCAGTACCGGTTAAAAATCAAGCTCTGCCGCAGGCGCGCTATCCCGTGCCGCTTTCTCCGCGTTACGTTCACGCATACCGCGCTCACTCTGCAGATAACTCCACTCCAGACGTGTCTCAATACCGGCGCCGGAAGAAGTCAGCTTGATTCGCATGTAGGGACTGAGTACTGCCCGCGCCAGTTCAAGCTGCCTGTCAAAGTCATCGGGGATTGCGTCAAGCCAGCCATTAGGGCAGCCGCCGCCTCCAGGAGCGCCCCAGGGATTCTCAGGCCCTCCGCACGGGGCTCTGAGGGCATTGAAGACAGCCTCCCGGTGCCCCATCCCTCTTTCCGGAACCGATTCAACCAGCGAATTCCTGAAGTCAATAGAGAGAAGCGATGCGTCGTGATACATCAGCGTCGTGTCGGGTGAAGTCCGGAATGCCATGCCGTTCCTGAGCACGTCATCGGGGAACGTGGAGGGCCCGAACGCAGCCCGTGCCTGGCCAATCATGGTATCCGCATCGAACTGCCTGACTTCCTGGTTGTATATTTGTTCATAGAGAATCACATAAACCAGTTCCAGGTTTCCACTGCCCGTCCGCTGTGCCTCCAGCACTCTGTTTTTCAGGGCTCCTTCCTCAAGCTCGTCGATAAACTCCCGGGAAGGCTGCACGGTAAGGTAACGTACTCGCTGGGTGCGGATCACACGGCCATCATCGGTCAACTGGCGCTTGAAATACTGTTGCGGCGTATTGCTCTCATAGCCGCGCTCTGTGAGCGCCTGGTCCACATCCATTGCCGGCATTCCGATCCTCAGACCCTGGATCTCCTGCTCGCTGGCCAGCAGGTCGTTGCCTGACGGAGTGCCCCAATACAGTGTGTTGGAGAGCACACCGGTCTGCCCCGAGGAAGAGGCACCCGATGGAACCGCCGGCGGGATTGAAACGCCCGCGTTTGCCGGCACCTGCGGAATGACGTCGTCAACCAGCCCATCGGTGGACTGGCTGACATCCCGATTGGCGTCATCAATTTCCTGGTTGGTAATCGAGCGGACTTCATCCACTGCGTTGTTGACGGTATCGTTGACCCGCCGGCGAATGGAGTCGAGAAACCCCTGGGCCTGCACCGAACTGGCGAAGACCAGCAGGATCAAGAGGGTGACAGATCGCATAGCCAACTCCCGGTTTATCTGGTTCAAGGAATCAGCTTTCGAATTTAACTCCTTGTACCTGGCATGTCCACCTTCACCGGAGGCGATGGAGATTGCCCACCTGACCGGGCGGTACAGCAGGGGGTGTCCCCACGACGGGGCTATTTCCTGAAGAAGTTTTCAAACGCCTTGACTTCGTTACCCAGGGCGCTCCAGTAGTGCTCCGCACCCTCCTGGAGGTCTTCCCAGGCATCGTCACTGGCTTTCATCAGCTGGTGCAGCCTCTTTCTGGCCTCATCTTTCATGTCACGAAGCTTCTCGACTTTCTTCTCGTGTTCCAGGTCGTCTTCGACATCCTTCACCTTGGCCATCAGCTCTTCGATGTCACGCTCCAGCTGCTCAAGTTTGAACTTGAGCTTTTCTTCATAATTCTTTCTGCTGCTCATTGGTCGACTCCCGGGCAGATAAAGATTTCAGCGTCACCGAAGCACCGCCGACAGTAGTGTCATCCTAAATCCACCCCGGGGATTCAGTCAACTTCAACCGATTCACCGATTGACACTGATCAATCCGGTCGATGACTGCAATGGCAATTCCACTTTTAGCAATGACCCTTCGCTGGCGGCCCTGTTGATGCGAAATCCCAGTTCCGTGACAAAGTCGAGCATGCGCCTGTTACCGGGCATAATCTCCCCTTCCATGATCTCATAGTGCTTTGCCCGGGCGTCTGCTATCAGCAGTTCCATCAGTCGATGCCCGATACCAAGGCCCTGGAAGCTGTCATCAACCACGATTGCAAACTCACAGCGATTGCAGTGTGCCAGCTTGAAGTAGCGGGCGACGGCGATTTCCCGCTCCGCTTTGTCAGGCTGAACAATGACCGCGATCAGCGCCATGTGTATACTCAAATCGATGGTGGTGAAATATTTCACCATAAGCCACTGCTCTGGTGTCCAGGAGTTCACTGAAGAGGCGTGTGCCTTGGCATGCGTCGGCCTGCCAAGGGGCCTCCAGTTGAACTCGCCACGGAGGACCCCTTTTGGCTGCCTCCGGCCCCCCCCGCTCCCCCGCCGCGCTCGCCCCTCCGCCGCCCCCCGCCGCGTCCCGCCCGCCTCCCCCGGCCGTCCTTAATTCATCCGGGGTTCCCTTCACCATAGCCGGCGTCAGATCCCTGGTCCCGGCACAGAAACGGTAGTACCGAGACTGTTCCGACAGTCCATGGACAAATTCCCATTCGATTTGAGCGTCTTCCGGCACGATTGGACGGATGATCAGGCTGGTGCCGTTGTCCAGCTGACGGGTTTCTCTGAAATCCGGGGCGATCTGGTCCATAATTCATCCTGGTCCCACTGCTGCCATTATTGTCACGACTCGTGCGTACGGGTAAAGCATCACTGGCGTTTCTGAAATGACTACTGCATTGATTTCCCACCCCGTCTGTTCACGTCACGACATGGGGCGGTTTCATCCTGAACAGCCTGCCCGCCTGGCGGCGGTGAACGATGCCCTGATCGAAGCAGGATTGGCCGACCTGCTGGCCCATTACAAAGCTCCCAGGGTGACTCGGGAACAGCTGCAACGAGTGCACGACAAGGCCTATATCGACTATGTCGAAGAGCACGCACCGGTGGAGGGAAACTGGAATCTGGACCACGAAACCATCATGAACCCTTTCACCCTGGAAGCAGCCCGGCGCGCGGCCGGTGCCGTGGTCAAGGGAGTGGACCTGGTATTGTCAGGGAAAGTGGACAATGCGTTCTGCAATATCAGGCCTCCCGGGCACCATGCCGAGAAGGGGCACGGCATGGGATTCTGCTTCTTCAACAACATCGCCGTGGGTGCCGCCCATGCACTGCGACAGCAGCAGATAGAAAAAGTACTGATCGTCGATTTCGACCTGCACCACGGCAATGGCACTGAAAACATCTTCCGCGACTCACCCCGGGTGGTCATCTGTTCCAGCTTTCAGCATCCCAATTATCCCGGCAAACAGTTCGACCGTACCAGTGAGCGCATCGTCAATGTCACCCTGCAGGCAGGTGAAGGTTCGGTCGAATTCCGCAATCGCGTTTCCGAAGAATGGTTCCCCGTCATCGAAGCGCACAAGCCCGACTTTTTCCTCATTTCAGCCGGATTCGACGCACACGGTGCCGACCCTCTCTCGGGGCTCGACCTGACTGTTGACGACTATTACTGGATCACGCGGAAACTTGCCGAACTGGCTGAACGCCATGCTCAGGGCAGGATCGTATCCAGCCTGGAAGGCGGCTACGATCTTTCTGCCCTGGGACAGTGCGCAACGGCACATGTTCGCGCCCTGATGAACGTCTAGCAGGCATCAGGAATCCAAAAAATCACCTCAATACGCCTCGCCAGCAGACCAGTCTGAAGGCCAGAGCGTTGTGGCACTTAATCAGGTTCCCTGGATACTGGTCGTTTCCCAGGGCCTGTTCACCTAGTCTTCGCGCACGTACTTGACCAGCTGCCTTGGACCGACCTCGGCGCCATAGACATTGCCGTGCCTGTCTGCAGCGACGCCCTCCGCGGCGCTGGTGCCGCCTGGGTTGACGGCCGGGTCCGGAATAAAATAAAGCACGTGCCCCGTGATGGCGCTGCCAACCCGGATACCTCGCCGCCAGCCCGGGTTGGAAGTGGGGCTGGATTCGGAATCGGCAGCATAAAGAATATCGTTGTCATCGATGAAGATGCCGCTAAGACGGCCGAATTGTTTCCATTCGGTAATGAAAGCACCATCCTGGGTAAAAATCTGGATACGCACATTACCGCGATCCGCGACGAACAGCCGGCCACGGGAATCAAAGGCCAAGCCATGGGGAGTTCGGAATTCACCCGGTGCAGTGCCGATCTGACCCCAGGATTCCAGAAAACGGCCAGCGGGGTCGTACTTTGCGATACGGGCAACTGTGGACAGGTCGGCATCGGCGCCCTGGCCACTGTGCCCGTCGCCCACATAGATACTGCCGTCAGGACCCACCACCACGTCGTTGGGCTCACTGAGAACCGGCCCGGTGCCATCACCAATCACGCCTGGTGTACCGAGTGTCATTAACAGGTCACCTTCGGGGCTGAACTTATAGACGGCTGCGCCCTTGCCTGCCGCGGCAGGATTCTGAGCCAGCTCCCGGGCATTCGCGACCCGCGCGTCGGCAATCCAGACATTCCCGGCCCGATCCACGTGAATTCCGTGGGGCCAGATCAGCAGGCCACCTCCGAACGATGTGACGATATTGCCATCCTTGTCATACTTGATGATGGAATCCACTTCAGACAGTGCACAGCTGTTGCTGCTGCAGCGCTCGGCCACCCAGATGGATTCTCCGTCTGGGTCGATATCGACAGCACTGGTGGATCCCCATTGCCGCGCTCCGGGGAGCGAGAAATAATCGTTGATGGTACGGTAGGGATTCGGATGCTCGTTGGTCGGATTAACGACCAGCTGCGCCTGCACGACGCTGACCAGCAGAAAGCTGGCAGTAGTGAAGAGGGCCGTCACTGTCCAGCGGACTCGAGCCTGATGCAACATGGGAAACTCCTTTAATCGACAGGTTACAGATGAGCTGGCGGGTTTTTGAGCCAGCACCAATCACGGGATCTCAAGCATAAAAGCCGGCTCCGACAAAGTCCACCGGGTCAGTCAATGCCGCACGACAGGTGGTCAGCAGTTTCTCACGGCTTACTGTCCCCGGAGGGGCGCAACAGCAATTCCCTGGCTTCCCGGTCCATCTCCACCAGCCGCTCCACCTGGGCATAAAAGGCTCTCAGGTCGCCTTCATTCTGCCTTAGCATTTGCTCGAAAACCGGCACCAGTTCGTTATAAGAGGAGATAGTGGCCAGCTGCGCGTTGTTAAGGGGGCCGGAAAACCACCGATCATAAGGGCCTGCTCCTCCCCAGCTCTGTTTCAGCAACCCGTAGTCGTCACGCAACTCCTGCTGCAAGGCCGCCTTGCGCCGCCGCTTGCTGCCAGGATCGAGTTCCTGCTCATAAAGGGCCCTGAACCGATCCTGGTAGTCGTGTACCAGTGCCACAAACTGTTGCCGCCGCTCTCTTTCCTGCCGGGCCTGCTGAAGCGACTGGTTGTCACCCTGCTGGCCCAGCCAGCGCCGCAATCCTTCCTGCTCCACCAGGGTTGCAAAACTTTCGTTGAACGGGGTATCGCCTGGCAGGTAGACACGCTGATGGGCGAGCTCGTGGAAAATCAGGGCCGCGAGCTGATAGTCCGGCCGCTGGACGACGGTACTGAGCAGCGGATCATCGAACCAGCCAAGGGTGGAATACGCGTCCACCCCGCCCGTATAGACATCGTACCCCTGCTGTTCGAGGCGGCTGGCGAAGCGCTGAGCCGCCGCTTCGCTGAAATAACCGCGGTAACTGACACAGCCGGCGATAGGGTAACACCAGCTGAGGGGAACTGCGGAAAACTCAGGCGCTGCAAACACATTCCAGACCACATTCTGACGGTCCAGCTCTACGTAACTAAGATAGGAATCACCGGCGGGCAAGTGCAGCGCCTCAACGGCGAAAGCACGGGCAGCCAGCGCGGTCTGTAATTTATGGCGCAATTCGGGCGTCAGAGTGTCCTCCTGCAACAGATCGACAATCTGATCCCTGTTCCAGAGAATATGCAGTTGACCACGCGCCGCCTGGCCGTAATATCCCAGTGATTCGCAGGCAACCAGCCCCACTGCCACCACGGCGGCCACCAACAGTTTAGCAACGCGCCGGGCCGGTGCTGTCGGTGACATGTTCAACTCCGCTGATCGACAGGCTCTCCTGTCAGTGTGACCACCAGCCGCCGCCGACCTCCCTGGCTCCGATGTTCACCAAGATAGAGGCCCTGCCAGGTGCCGAGCATCAGTTCACCGTGATGGATAGGAACTGTAACCTGGCAACCGATCAGGGTGGACTTGATATGGGCCGGCATATCGTCGGCACCTTCGTGGTTGTGTTCGTAATAAGGCGCATCTTCCGGTGCCAGCACATTGACGTGGGATTCCATGTCCCGCCTGACGCTGCTGTCGGCATTTTCATTGATACCAAGAGAAGCCGAAGTATGTTGCAGGAAGAAATGCGCCAGACCCACGCGGATCTGCGCCAGCTCCGGCAGCTGTCTTACAATCTCCCGAGTAACCAGGTGAAACCCTCTGGGTTTGGCGCTCAGGCGTATATGTTTCTGTACCCACATTCCAGGGAATCTCTGATTAAGTCCCTAGGGGGTGACCAGCCTGATGTGAAAAATATCGGACCACAGTTTACCAGTGACCAACAGTCTGTCTCCGGCATTATCATAGGCGATGCCATTGAGCACCGCTTCACGGTCGGAGCGGACGGTCAGTTCAGAAAGCCCGGTCAGGTTAACGAGCGCGTTGACGTTTCCGGACGAGGGGTCAATCCTCACAATAAAGTCAGTCTGCCATATATTGGCCCAGACCTCGCCGTCGATATACTCCAGTTCATTAAGGGACGGAACCGGATTTCCATCCAGTCTCACTTCTATCTGCCTGGTGGTGACGAAGTTATCCGGATCGACAAAATACAGATTGGAACTGCCGTCACTGAGAATCAGTTCGGAGCCGTCGTAGGTAAGGCCCCACCCCTCGGTTGGATTGTAGAAGGTGTCCAGTTGTTCAAAAGTCTCCAGGTCATAAACGAAAACCATGTGCGCCTGCCAGGTCAACTGGTAGATCCGGTCCCCGACAATCTCAATCCCTTCTCCGAAATAACGGTTTCCAAGTCGTTTGCTCGACAGCACCAGGCCGTCTTCCAGCCGGTACTTTTTAAGCAATGACTGGCCCCGACGGCCCGTACCTTCATACATGAGGCCGTCGTGAAAACGCAACCCCTGAGTGTAGGCGGACGGTTCATGGGGAAAGCGCTCGACCACTTCGAAACCATAGACCGGTGTCTGCGCAGAGGCTGCCGAACCTGCCAGCAGCACTGTCGTGGTCAGGACGGCGATGAGAAGATTGAGTGACCTGATCATGAATACCTGTTTGGAATCAATACGTTTCCCAACTACAATGGTGACCATAACGCTGTTGATTGCCTTTACCATTAAGGAACCTCGGCCCAATTATGCCCGGTGAGTGCAACCATGTCAGGAGAATGTCTGTTCTGCAAAATTATCGCAGGGGAAATACCCGCTAACAAGGTCTATGAAGACAATGATGTCATGGGTTTTCATGATATCAATCCGGTGGCTCCCACCCATATCCTGGTTATTCCGAAACGACACATCGCCGCCATCAGTGAGGCGCGGTCCGCTGATGCGGCGTTACTGGGGCAGCTGCTGATGAAGGGTGGCGAAATAGCCCGGGAGCAGGGCCTGGAAGACGACGGCTACCGATTCGTCATCAACACCGGGGATCATGGAGGCCAGACCGTGTTCCACCTGCACCTGCATATCCTGGGCGGCCGCCGGTTGACCTGGCCACCGGGTTGATGCCGGCGCCAGTGGGGCGCAATGGCAAGCGGATTCCCCTTCCAAACCCACTGAGACATGCGGGACCTGATTATTCTCCTGGCCAGGCGGGGTCCAAAGGTACCGGCGCGGGAGGCGGGTATCCCGAGTCCGCATGAAACCCGGACCAGGCCGGCGATTCACCCGGGCAGTCATTTGCGCAGGCGAACAATTGACTCGGCGTCAGGCGCACAGACCCCCTTTTCAGTTATCAGTGCCGTTACCAGACGCGCCGGGGTGACATCGAAACTGTAATTGCCGGCCCGCACGTCAGCATGGGCCAGGCTGACGGTGCGCCGCACACCGCTTTCGTCCAGCCCACAGATACGAAGAACCTCATCTGCATCTCGTTGTTCAATGGGAATTTCCCGCAGGCCATCGTGGATCTCGAAATCGATAGTGGAGACCGGTAACGCCACATAAAAGGGAATGTTGTTGTCCCTTGCTGCCAGCGCCTTGAGGTAAGTGCCAATTTTGTTACACACGTCCCCTGACGCGGTGGTGCGATCGCTGCCGACCAGGCAGCAGTCCACCATGCCATGCTGCATGAGGTGACCCCCGGTATTGTCAGCTATCAGGGTATTGTCTATGCCCTGCTGTTGAAGCTCCCAGGTGGTGAGGAATGCACCCTGATTACGAGGCCTGGTTTCATCCACCCAGACGTGCAGCGGTATACCATGAGCCTGAGCCTTGTACAGGACTGACAGGGCCGTTCCCCAGTCCACTGTGGCAAGCCAGCCTGCATTGCAATGGGTCAGTATCTGCAGCGGTTCCGATGGACAACCCCGGGCCTGCCACAACCTCTCCAGCAGCCGGCATCCTTTGGACACCGATCGCCTTCCACAGGTGGCGACATCCTGTTCGGCGAGCTCCAGGGCGAATTTCAGAGCCCCGTGGGCACGTTCCGTTGTCGGAAGCCGCACCAGCTGCTGCCGCGCTGCTGCCATGGCCCAGGACAGGTTGACCGCGGTTGGCCTGGTATCAGTCAGTTTGGCAATCGGGGAATCAATGTCCCCCGGCTCGTCCCGCAATGCCAGATACAGGCCGAAAGCGGCGGCAACGCCGATCAGTGGAGCACCCCGCACACGCATGAAACGAATGGCCTCCACCATGTCGGAGACGGATTCGACAGTCCTGATCTCGAATTCATGGGGTAACAGGGTCTGATCGATAATTTTTACCGCCTGATCAGTGGCATCGAACCAGATACTGCGAAAGGATTCTCCATTAACCAGCACGACGGTGCCCTCTACTCAGCTTGCCCAATGCGGCGACTGGATATCCCGTTGTCGACCCGGTCAGATGACACGCTCGTTACCGCCATCCACCGGAATCTGGGCACCGGTGGTGGCGGCGGTCTGTGAAGAAGCGAACAGGACTGCCAGGTGTGCTACCTGGGCCGAGGTCACTTCGGTCCCGAGAACATTGTTGCGGCGGTACTGTTCCACCGGCAATGAGTAGCTGGCCGCCCGCGCACGGACCAATTCTTCAGTCCACAATCCGGTATCGAACACGGCATTGGGGTGCAGGACGTTTATCCGAATTCCCTTTGCTCCAAGCTCGAGGGCCGCGACCCGGGCCAGTTGAGTCAGTCCAGCCTTGGCGGCCGAGTAGGCCGCTGCGCCCGGACCGGGAGCCGGCACGTTCTTGGACCCGACCACTACCACTGCCGGTTCGATGCCGTTGCTCAGATACGGTTCACAACTTCGCAGTACTTTCATATGCGATGTGAGATTCAATTGCAGAGCAGCTTCCCAGGACTCGTCATCCAGTGCGGCAATGGGCGTACTGGGTGGAAAGCTGCCGGCATTGCTGACCACCATGTCGAGGCCCCCGAACTCCTGAACGCCACGCTGCACTGCGGCTTCGATCGCTCCCGAATCGGTGACGTCACAGTGCACCGGCAACACGCCTGGCCGGTCTTCAAACTGCTGTTGCAGGGTCGCCGCGATATCCAGGGCAACGACTGCCGCTCCGAGCGCTGAAAATTCGTCCACACAGGCGCGGCCGATACCGGAGGCGGCACCGGTAACAAGAACCACCCTGCCCTCGAACTGAGGGGGCTGGCTGCCGCTTTTCAGCTTGGCCTGTTCGAGTTCCCAGTACTCGACCTCGAACAGATCGCGTTCGGGCAGCGCCCGCCAGCCACCCAGCGCCTCCCCCCATTGAATTGCGCGCAGCGTATGCCGGGTAATGTCCCGGACTACCTGCAGACGTTTCAGACCAGGAGCAAAATGCAACATGCCCTTGTTTTTCCATACGCCAAAGCGGGGCATGCAATCCAGGCGCTGGTGACCAGGCCCGGCATGGGTATCGAAGTAAGCCTGATAGCGAGTCTGAAATTGCGCCAGCCCCCCAGCCGGATCGTCGGCGAAAACTGCTGCAAACGCCTTGGTGTGAATGGTGTGGTCCGGGGTCAGTGGCCCCCTGGTGGCAAGGTCGGCGGCATTCGCAAGGCTGGCGAAACCCACGGCCTCTTCGGAAGTGTCCCAGTGCAGCAATGCGGGGGCACCGAGCAGCCGCGAAGCCTCACTGCGCAGGCGGCTTAGCGCCAGCAGATCCTCCTTACCCGGCTGGTAGCTTTTACGGGAGATGGCAACCGCAGCTCCAGTGCTGGCCAGGTAGTCCTCGGCTTCCGCCACCAGCCCGATCATGTTTTCGTAGCTGACGCGGGCATCCTCGGCAAAGGTAAAAATTCCGTGGTGCAGGAGGATAATGCCCTGGAGCGCCTGCCAATCGATGCCCCGGGTCGCCTCAGCGACCTGCCGGGCCAGAATGAAACCCGGCATGCTATAGGGGAGGATCAGTACCCGCTCACCGTATATCTGTCGCAGAATCGATTCACCGTCAGGGGTGTTGCTGATCGCCACCACCGCGTCTGCATGGCTGTGATCCACGACACGACTTGGAATCAGTGCGTGCAGAATAGCTTCCACGGAGGGAGTGGGAGCGCCGGGATCCAGCAGCGCCAGCCGTAGCTGCCGCATCATTTCCGTATCGCTGAGCTCCTTCAGTTCGCCCAGCCGCAGCAGATGGCGCAGATCCACCGCAGGAAAGCCGCCGGCCTCGATTGTTTTGAGGTCCCAGCCTGAACCCTTGACGAACAGCAGCTCCTGCAGTTCTCCGAACAGGTTGGTGCGCCGGCCCTTTAGAGAGGTATTACCACCACCGTGCAGCACCAGATCCTGCTCCCGGCCCAGCAGTCTTGACGTGTACACCCGCAGACCCAGCTCCCCTTCCTGTGCCTGTCTGTCTGCATCCCGCTGATTCCACCTGCTCTGCATCGAAGATTCCTGTACCAATCGCCCCGGTCCTGACTGTCAGCTGCAACCTGCTGACCCTGCAAACAAAAACGCACCCTGAAGGTGCGTTTTTAAGCCTGCCGAATTAGTTGAGTGACTATCGCCGTCGAACCGGCTCCACCACAGAAATGTTGTACATGCCGGCCTGACGCGCCGCATCCATTATCAGCACCAGGGTGGCGACGCTGGAGTTGTTGTTGGGCTGAATAATGACCGATGCCGAGGGATTTTCCGCCTTCAACTGGTCGATATTGGAACGAATCTGCGTCCGGATGATGGGGCGCGGCTGCTTATTGAGGATGATCTCGTCATTGGGACCGATCTCGAACAGGATATTCTGGCTTTCTTCATCCGGTGGGGGCGGAGGATTGTCATTGCTCTCGCTGCTGGCAGCACTGATGGCGGATTCCGACAGAAATGTTGCCGTTACCACAAAGAAGATCAGCAGGATGAACACCACGTCCAGCATTGGTGTCAGGTCGATATTGGTTTCGTCAGTTTTTTTCCTTCCAGCGATCTTTTTCATTATTAGGTCCTGCTGCTTGGTACAGATTTGGCGTTCGAGGGAGTATAACAGCAATTCCCTGTCCGGAAAAAGAGCCTTTCGTCCGGCAATGGCCCGGGCCCTGCGGGAACCTGTCAGCCCCTGCTGCCGGGCATCCCGTGCGGGTAAATGTCACTTTCCCGGTAACCGGAGTGGCAACGTGGCACCGGACCGGCCCCGCCCACCGAAGCGGAACACTGCCACTCGATTCCGGCTACGACAACTCCACAGCGCCGCTCATGGCGCCGCCGGCACCCCTCCGGACCCGGCTTGCAAGCCATGTGCCCGACAGTACAGGGGAGGCAGGGCCTTAGACCCGTCCCTGCTACTTCTTCTGCAAGGCGCTGATGGAGAACTGGATCAGTTCCCCCAGCTGTTTGGCATTCCTGCCATCCCGGGAATTCACCCTTACTCCGTGCAGTGTATTGATCAGCACGTCGGCAGCAAATTCTGCGCTTATCCCATTCTTGATCTTGCCTTTTTTCTTCGCCTCGTTGAGCCTGCTCAGGAGGGCCTTGCGGATTGTCCCCAGGGAGCTGCGGACCAGTTTCTTCATATCACGGTCATAGTTGATGCTTTCACACAGGGAATTGACCAGCAGACAACCCAGTGCCCGTTGCCTGTTGCTGACCTCGGTCACCGACAGCTCGAAATACCTGCTGATAGCATCCCAGGGGGCCAGATCCTTGTTTTTGAGAGAAGCGTTGATGTTCTCCTCGATTCCTTTGTTGTACTGCTGAACACAGGTTTTGAAAAAAGTATCCTTGTCGCCGAAGGAATTATAAAGGGTGCCCCGATTGATACCGGTGCAGTCCAGCAGCTTCTGTACCGAGCTGGCCTCGTACCCTTCCTTCCAGAACTGTTCCATCGCGCTGTTTAAAACTTTGTCGTATTCAAACTCAACAGGTCTTGCCATGATTAATCTCAATCCTTTTCGGAATCATTGTTCCGTTTGCAGTGCGGTATTTTCACAAGCCCGCCCGGTGCGCAGCCTGCCCCCAGAATTCAAAAAGGCGGTATTGTATTACAGTCAGTTGCCTTTTACATCCCGGATGGCAATTTACCGGACCATTGATTACTGCACTGTGATAGTCAGATTCCGACCATTACAGTGAAAACGAGACCGATCAAACCACCCACGAAACATCCCCAGACTACCAGCCAGCCCAGATGCTCCTTGATCATACCCTGGACAATCTGCTTGACCAGCTGGGGGGTCATTTCATCCAGCCTGCTGTCGATCATGGCTTCAAGCTTGCCAAGCACCGCTTCGCTCTCCACGGAGTTCCGCACCGCATCCTGCAGATGCTGGCGAAATGAAGCCTTGTCGAACAATAACTGGAAATAAGCTTCCAGCTTCTCCTTGAAGGGAGTGCGCAGGCTTTCGATGGCATTACGTCCACCCAGCATGCCCAGCATATTCCCGAGGGACGATTTCATCACGGCGTCGACCAGCGACTCGAACACCGAGTCCAGATCGAGCTTTCTGACACTGGCTTTCAACTCAATTTCCAGTCGGTCCGAGATCTCGGTTGCGTCCTTGAAAAATCGGTCCAGATTCCTGCGATTGAAAAACTGTTCCATAATCAGGCCACGAATCGCCCGTTTGAATTCCTCAAAGCGCAGTGGAATCACACCGGAACCGTAGAAGCCCGGGACCCGCTCGAACAGCATGTACACGGCAAGCCAGTTGGTCAGGCCGCCGGACAGTGCGAACAGACCGGTATTGAACAGGTACGGGCGGAGTGCTCCCTCGGTCAGGTAGCCCGCCAAGGTCAGCAGAGCGGCGAGGAGATTGGTTATGAGGCTTTTATCAACTTTCACGACTGAGGAACCGAATTGTTGGCAGCACTGCCTGCGTCACAGCCGACGATGACTGAACACGGGCATGTCCTGTCGGATGCCCGCCAGATGTTCCAGATCCAGATCGGCAACGGCTATGCCCTCGCCCACTGTCACCCGGTCCAGAACCCCGCCCCAGGGGTCCACGATCATGGTATGCCCGTAGGTTTCGCGGGTTTCGTTGTGAATTCCGCCCTGATTGGCCGCCACTACAAAACACTGGTTCTCGATGGCCCTGGCCCGCAGCAGGATTTCCCAGTGCGCCTCCCCGGTGGTGCGGGTGAACGCGGAAGGCACGGTGAAGATCTCGGCACCGTCTTCGAGCAGCTGGCGATACAGTTCCGGAAAGCGCAGATCGTAGCAGACTGTCAATCCGACCCGCCCCACGGTAGTGTCGACGACTACCGGCAGGTCACCGGCTTCGAAACTGCGTGATTCCGAATACTGGGCCTGTCGGTCAGCGACTTTTACATCGAAAAGGTGCATCTTGTCATAGCGGGCCACCAGCCGGCCTGTGGGATCGTAGACCAGGGAAGCCGGTCGCACCCTGCCGTCATCCAGGTCCGGGAGCCTGCTGCGGTCCCGCCCGGCCGGACGCGTCAGCAGCGGGATGGTCCCACCGATAAGGGTAATACCGCGGGATCTGGCCTGATCCCCAAGAAAGGCCTGCAACAGTGAGCCTGCAGCCCCCTCCCGCTCGGCAAACCGGTGTAGTGGTCCGCCGTCAAGAACAGCAAAATTTTCCGGCAACAGAACCAGCTCGGCGCCCTGGCCGGCTGCAGCCTTGATCAGGGCGTCAGCCGCGGCCAGGTTCCGGTCAATGCTGGCACTGCTCACCATCTGAACAGCCGCAACTCGATGTGTCATGAATCCTCCTGCTTGCTGCCAGACTGGCTGCGTGTGACCGATTATCCCATTGCCGCGGGTATCAATAGGGGGCTCTCCGGAGCTACTGCTGCCTGGTTTGTGCCGGCGCGCCACCACCAGTGTTGTCGGGCGGCGTGCCGAATGCCTGTTCCAGTTCCGGCTGCAGACCGTCCCATGGCCCCCGCAGGCGGTACTGCGCCGTGGTAAG
This sequence comes from uncultured Gammaproteobacteria bacterium, assembly GCA_942492445.1. Lineage (GTDB taxonomy): Bacteria > Pseudomonadota > Gammaproteobacteria > Pseudomonadales > Pseudohongiellaceae > NORP240. Next base: position 11,461 of record CALOEW010000056.1, on the reverse strand, counting down.
ACTGTCAACCTGATCACCGAAGATACGCTCGAACAGGTAAGCCCCGATTGCCAGCGAGGGATTCAGAGTGCCGGAAATAGCACCCAGCAGCCCGATCCAGGGAATGTTGCTGCTCAGGGGCAGAGTGATATACATCGTGCCATCAATTGTCTGGCGACCCAGGTCAACCGTGCCGGAAATCTGGTAGACGCTTGATGGGCCGGTGATCACCAGTTGATCATTGATAGTCACCACGCCTGATTGCAGGGACAGGTCCCCCCTAATCTGTTCGTAGGCCAGGCCCCGACGCAACAGGTCGTCGCTGAATCGCAGCCTGCGCATCAGCGCGTCAAGGTTGATAATACTGATGAGTTTCAGAGCACCGGGCCCACCACTGCCTTGCAGGAACCTGCCGTCCTCGATCCGCAGCAACACGGATCCGTTGAGGTTTCCGGCTTCGAAAAACGCGGGGCTGCCGGGCCAGTCGAGACTGGCATCGAAGCGGGCATTGCTGCTTTCCAGACTGGCGGCGAATCCGTTGGCCAGCAGCGCATCCGCCATATCGTCCACCAGAATGATTCCGTTCAGGTAACTGTGGTGCCGGTCACCGTCATAACGCCACAGGAATTCCGGCTGGTCGTCTGCCCTGCCCAGCTTGAAGCCACGAAAATTCACCATCAGGTCCGTAAATCGGGCACCATCCGGTCCTGGCGTCATGGTGAATCGACCCAGGCCGAAGTCCCGTTCTCCTATGCGCAGCTCGCCGGTATAGAATTTCACCCGGGGAAAATCGCGTGGATCCAGTCCAGCGAAGATATCCACCGGCGGCGGCCTTCCCTCGCCGGGTTCCACCTGCACATTGCCATCGCCCGGCAGGCGAAGATAAGCCAGGTAGGCTTCAATGTATTGGTCGGGATCAAAGGGTATCAGTACCGAGCCCGACACCGCCTCGCTGTCCAGTGCCACAGTCCAGTAGTCGGTTCCCAGCAGGTCTTCAATACGGATGTTCACTGACCGCAGTTGCTGGCTGAACAGATCCAGTTCACCGATGTCAAGCCGGACCCGTGAAATCCACTGGGTCAGGTCGCGGGAAGGAGAAGAGACAATGCCGGTGTTGTTGAGTATATCCAGCCATTCGGTCACTCGAAACACGTCGAGGTTCCCCCGCAGCTCCAGGCCGGGGGCGTCGATCTCCGCCAGCCAGGGCTCGGCTGTGTCGGGCACGGTCCCGACATACACGATTCCGTCGAGATCCTCGCCAATCACGTCCACCTGCAACGCCAACTCAGAACCCAGAGTTCCCTCTACCCGTGTTACCGGCTGCGCGAACTCGATCCGCAGGTTTAGCGGCTGCGGCCGGACACTCGATTTGACAAAAGGCTGCGGCAAATTGAAGGCCAGCCCCTGCAGGTCCGAATTGACAGTCAGGCGAGTAAAGTCCTGCCGGATACCCAGGTCCGCCTGGTAATGCAACGACCCCTCGGACCGATCCAGGATTGCCTGCACGAAAGGGTTCTGACCCGGCCAGGCAGCCAGCGCCTCGACTGACGCTTCCCCCTGCAGCTGCACCGAAGTCTCGATCTCATCGGACTCAGTGCGTTGCGATGCCAGAACAAACCGGGCTGGCCCCTGGAACAGGCGGGCACTCAATTCACTGTCCTGCAGCCCGGCCACCGAATCAAAATTCACCACGCCATCGATGCCATCGAATTCCAGCTGAAAGTCTGGCAGCACCAGCGCATTGTCCCGCACATCCGCGCTGATCAGCACACGCGGTTCGAGGCCTGCGGCGTTCAGAGGAATGCGCAGGTTCACCTCGGCATTGACGTCGCCAACAGCCCGCCAGTTGGCCATGGTGTCGCCCAGAGTCGCCTCCAGCGGTGCGACGTTGAGAAAATCAAGCCCGGCCTGACTGGTTCCGGAGGCCGACCCGTCGACTGTCAGCCACAGTCGGTTCTCACTTTCTTCCTGGACTGTTGCCGCGGTGGGACCGATGGCAAGCCCCATGGTCTGGCCTGATTGCACCTGAATATCCGCGCTGTAGTTATCCACCACCACCGACCCTGCCACGTCACTGAGCTCCGGCCAGGCATCGATATAGTTCACGTGTGCCTGATTGAAATTGAAGAAGCCCTGAAAGGCTCTCTGCCGCTCCGTTGCTCCCCGGTGAAAGGGCCCCCGGTAGATCACGCCACTGTTGAAAACATTGCCGTCGATCAGTGCGGCGTCCAGCCACTCCATGGTGCGGTACAGGCCTGGATTGACTGTAGGCGCATCGGGCAGGTACGGGGATTTCTGACTTCCATCGACACGAACGGCGCCCACGAGCAGACTGAGATCCGAATCCAGTTCACCATCCCGGGAGCGCCGGTAGCGACTGGAAAACTGCACCCTGCCATCGACGATCTCCGATTCGGCGGCGATCATGCTGCTGGACAGACGCAGCTGAAAACCGTCCCGGGTTTCTGCCTCGAAGCGGAGCTTGCCGTTGACGTAATCGTAGCGCCAGGCCTCGGAGAACACCCCTGGCAGCAGGATGGTAAAATTTTCCGAATCCACTTCAGCGAGGCCATTCACCAGTTGCCGGTCGGCGTCATAGTCAACTTCCAGATAGCCGTTGATGCCGGACATCGCCGGGGTGTTGCGGTAGCTTTCCACGGCCACGTTGTCCAGGTTCGCTACCAGGAACAGGTCCCCGGCGGTAATTTCCTGGAGGGAATAGGAAAGAGAAAAATTTCTCAGCAACCCTTGGGGTTGATGCCCGGCAAGACGCTCGGTCAATGCCGCCGGAGAACGCCCGGACGCCAGGACAATATCGCGCAGAACTCCGGCACGCAATGCCTCGGCGTATATCCTCACGGCGCTTCCGGGGCGATAACGCACGAGGCTGTCGGCTGGCTCCCAGCGGGTGGCATTCCAGTCGAAAGCCAGATCATCGGTGGCAAGCTGCCAGCCGGCACTGTTCTGGTCCAGGGCCAGTTCCGCTGTGCCGGACAGGTTCGCGAACACCAGAGGCTCTCCTCCGGTAAGAGCAAACTCCACGTTCTGCAGCCGGGGCTCGAGAATCGCAGAACGCAGTTCCCCTTCCTCCACGGTCAGCCATGCCTGACCGCCACCGACCAGTTCCTCCAGCACGACTCCCGCGAGGTGTTCGCCAGACGCCAGTCTGGAATAATCGTTCAATGGAAAACTGGCGTGGATGAGCCCGCTGATATCAACCAATGATTCGCCGGCAAGTTCGAGAGACAACAGAATTTCCTCACCGCTTCCCCCCAGTGTGCCGTTCACGTGAATAAAGTGGCGCCCGCCGCCATTCTGGATAACCGCCTGGACATTTTCGAATCGGCCGCCTGCGCCGTTGCTCAACTGCAGCTCAAAGGACAGGTCGGTCAACGCCAGCCGATCCACCCGCTGTATGGTGTCATAGAGAAGCCTGGCATCCAGGCTTCCCGTGCCCTGCAAACTGATACCCGACAACAGCCAGTTGCCCGATTCGACCCGGCGCACACTGAGATCCAGGCCCTGGACAGTAAACTCATCCAGCACGATGCGTCGTTGCAACAGCGTTGCCACCACATCCAGGGAAATTATTGCCCGTTCGAACTGCAGGCCGGGCTGTTCCGCGGAGTCTGCCGTGTCCGGGTCCAGCACGTCAAACCGCAACCCCTGGATCTCGATAGCGGGATTGAACCCGGAGAAATATCCAGCTAGAGAGGCAATGGAAACCGGAACCCCAAGGGCTTCGCTGAGCCAGTCTTCCACTTCGCCGGTATAGGACGTTAGTGCCGGCATGAAATGTCGACCGATACTCAGGTAGGCCGCGAACAGGATCAGCAGTATGGCGAAACCCATTACCAGTTTGCGGGCCAGGGATTTAAGCGAAGACAATGACATCGTGTTGACGGGACCCATCTTCCGACTACAACGGTAAGTATCGGTTGTGACGGCTTAACAGGAACTTAAAAAACCTCTTGTGGTAGTAGTTGAACTCAACAGGCACGTAGTCAAGTTGCAGCGACGTCGGGAATCCCCGGGCAACCTCTGATCAATCAGGGCACTGCCGGGGCCCTCAGTAATCAGAGGTTCCTTAGAACAGCACCACGTCAAACTGTTCCTGAGTATACATGGGTTCTACTTCAAACTTGACCGTCTTGCCCACCAATTCTTCCAGGTCCGCCAGGGCAGCGGAGTCCTCGTCGAGCAACCGGTCGACCACCAGCTGGGAAGCCATGACCAGCAGAACGTCGTTTTCGTAGGCTCTGGCAACGCGCATGATTTCCCTGAATATTTCGTAACACACTGTTTCGGGGGATTTCTGGATACCGCGACCCTCACATACGGGACAGGGGCTGCACATCAGCTGCCCCAGGCTTTCCCGAGTCCGCTTGCGGGTCATTTCAATCAATCCAAGCTCGGAAATACCGGTTATCGTGGTACGCGCCGGGTCCTTTTCCAGAGCTTTGGCAAGCATGCGCTGGACCTGGCGCTGATGTTCCCCGTCCTGCATGTCGATAAAGTCCAGGATGATAATACCGCCCAGGTTTCTCACTCGGAGCTGCCTGGCTATGGCATTGGCGGCTTCCAGATTGGTCTTCAGCACGGTTTCGGCATGATTGCGGCTGCCCAGGTAGCCCTCCGGTGTTGACATCGATCGTGGTCATGGCCTCGGTCTGATCTATGACCAGATCTCCGCCGGATTTGAGCTTCACCTTGCGACTCAGGGCCCTGTTGATCTCATCCTCGATCCCGTATACATCGAAGATGGGACGATCACCACGATAAAGTTCGACCACCGCTTCGGTGTCAGGAATAAATTCCTCCATGAATCCCGTGATCTCCAGACAGGAATCTTCATTGTCAACCCGGATTTTCTCTACACTGGCGGTTATCAGGTCGCGAATGGTCCGCATATAGACCGGCACATCCCGGTACAGGGTCGTGACTTCGCCACCACGCCGGATTCGGCGCTCCACCGCTTCCCAGAGACGGTGCAGGAAACGGATGTCCGACAGCAGGCTGTCCGCATCAGCGCCCTCCGCGGCCGTACGAATGATGTAACCACCACGGTCCTCTACACACTCCTGCTCCAGACAGCCCTGCAGCAGCGCCAGCAGCCGTTCCCGTTCCTGTTCATCCTCCAGGCGCTGGGATATTCCGATATGCCGGCTGCGTGGCAGATAAACAAGATTTCTGGATGGCAGGGTCAGGTGGGTGGTTAACCTGGCACCTTTACTGCTGATGGCGTCTTTGGCCACCTGCACCACTATCGATTGATTCTCACGCAGCAGCTGTTGTATTGGTCTTGACGTCTCTTCCCGCACCTCGAAGCCATCCGGGCCGATGGGAGTGATGTCCGTGTTATGAATAAATGCTGCACGCTCCAGGCCGATGTCGACGAACGCGGCTTCCATGCCGGGCATGACCCGCACTACCCTGCCAAGGAAAATATCCCCCACATGACCCCGGCTCTCCGGCCGCTCGATGAAGAGTTCCTGCAACAGGCCATTTTCAATCAGCGCCACCCGGGTCTCCATGGGCGCTACATTAATAAGGATTTCCTCGCTCATGGCTCATCGGCTCTGTCTGAATGGTGGGACTGCCAGCGGGGTACTCCGAAACTTTCCAGCATTTGTGCGGTCTCGAACAGCGGCAGGCCCATGACCCCGCTGAAACTGCCGTGCAGACTTCGTACGAAAACCGCAGCGAGCCCCTGAACAGCGTAGGCACCTGCCTTGTCCCGTGGCTCTCCACTGCGCCAGTAGGCTTCCAGTTCCTCACGCTCGAGGACCCGGAACTCCACTTTTGTGGTAGAAAGGGCGAGCTGATGTCGTTCCCGCGAAGCCAGCGCCACTGCCGAGTGCACCAGATGCTGCCGCCCTGACAGCAGTGACAGCATGCGCAGGGCATCGTTACGGTCGATGGGTTTACCCAGAATCTGGTTGCCACATACCACCACCGTGTCGGCCCCAAGCACAATGTGGCCGGTATCCGCAGGCTGCTGAACCAGCCCGCTGCGGGCTTTCTCCAGGGCCAGGCGCCGGACAAAATCTGCCGGGGTTTCCATTTCCAGCTGGAATTCTTCTACCGTGTGATGAACTACCTGAAAAGGGACCCCTATCTGCTGCAGCAACTCCCGGCGCCGGGGGGAGGCCGATGCCAGTAATATTCCCGGCCCCTGTTGCCGGGGCCGCTTGCGCCTGTTCATGGATGTTCAGATCCTGTAATTCCGCCTTGAGGTCCTATCTTACGCTAAAACCACGACGCAATTGCCGCAGGATTTGAAACAGGAAAGGCCAGACAAAGGCGCTGGTAACAGCAGCCATGAGAAAAACAAGACTGTTGGACACTGTCTGACCGGCTGTCAGCTGCAGCCAGTGGCAGATCATGAGGTTCAGGCCTACCAGAGCGATTATCAATCCGCTCTGCTGAAACAGCGTGAACATTCGCAGGCGCTGGTGAAGGCTCAGGGTAATGTAGGCGATCACCACCAGCGCCAGGGCATTGAGCCCCAGTATCGAGCCTTCCAGTATATCCAGCACCAGCCCCGCCATCCAGGCGCTGCCAATGCCCACGCGATACGGTAACGCCATCACCCAGTAGATCAGCACCAGCGGCACCCATTCGGGGCGGTAATTCATGGCCCATTCCGGAAACGGCACGATGGCCAGCAGGTAGGCCATAAAAAAAGTCAGCAGTATGACCCACAAACCCTGTGCCCTGGTGCTCATACCGCTAATTCCGCGCAGCTGCAGCGCCAGCGATTGCCGTCGCGTTATCCTGGTCCCGCTGTCCCTCAGGCGTCTCCGCCTGATCCAGCGCCCGCTCACCAGCGGAGCCGGGCGCGACAGCAGGATCTTCGTCTGCGGCGGTTCCGCCGGCAACAGTCGGGCCCGGTTCCACTTTGTCCGGTTCCGGATTCTGGTAGGTATCCTGAATTGCCGGCGCGGCATACTGGGGCAGTGAGCCCTGCCCCGCGAAAACCAGCATCACGTTTCGCGTACTGTCCACCTGCGCCAGAGGTCTTGCCTTTACCAGCAGGTACGGCTGCCCGGGATCCTGATAAACGCTGGTCACCTGGGCCACCGGGTAGTCCTTGGGGTAGACCTGGCCCATGCCGGAACTGACCAGCAGGTCACCCGCGGTAATGTCCTGCGTCTGAGTGACAAATTCCAGCTCCAGTTCGGACGCCCCGGTGCGGCTGCCGCGGGCCAGCGCCCGCTCGCCGTTGCGATTGACTTCCACCGGTGTGACATGATGGGAGTCGGTGATCAGCAGAACCCAGCTGGTAAAGGGAAGTACTTCGTCCACCTGGCCCATCAGCCCGTTCGCATCCAGAAGTGCCTGGCCGACAAAGACACTGTCCCGGGCGCCTTTGTTGATCAGGATACGCTTGGATAGAGGATCGGGCGAAATATTGATAATTTCAGCAGGCAGAACCTTTCCCCTCAATAGCCTGAGCGGAATCCTGCAGGGCCCGAAGGCGGCTGTTTTCCGAAGCCAGGCTTTCCAGCAGCTGCAGCTGGCGCTGGGACAACAGCAGCTGTTCCCGCAGGCTTTCGTTTTCCTCGATAAGGTCGCTGCGGGACACCAGCACATCGTCGATCCAGAATGAAATTCTGGTGGGTGTGTCCGCAACCCAGTAGATGGGGGTGGTAATAAAACCGAGCACGTAGCGTGCCTGCTCCAGGTATCCGAAGCGGTTGTCGGCAAACATCAGACACACGGACAGGAAAACAAACGCAAAGGCCCGATACTCGAGAGAAACGCCTTTGATAAAAATAGTCTTATCGATGGCCTGAGCACCTCTGCTTGATGAACCCGGATGTAGACTGCATGGGAGCCCTCCGACTGACAGGCCGATTCAGCGGCTCCCTACCTGTTGTATCGTTCGACTCCCGGATTATGAGACCCCGTCACCGGATCAGTCCAGTGTCAGCAGGTCTATTTCATGAGAATCCATGAGCTCCATCGCCCTGCCGCCACCCCGCGCCACGCAGGTCAGAGGATCTTCCGCGACGATCACCGGCAACCCGGTTTCCTCGGACAGCAGCTTGTCCAGGTCACGCAGCAGGGCACCGCCACCGGTCAGAACCAGTCCGCTTTCCGCGATATCGGATGCAAGTTCCGGGGGCGACTGTTCCAGTGCGCTTTTCACTGCCTGGACGATTGCCGACAGAGGCTCCTGCAGGGCTTCCAGTATTTCGTCGCTGTTGAGGGTAAAGCTGCGGGGCACGCCTTCAGCCAGGTTCCTTCCCCGCACGTCGATTTCACGGACTTCGGTAGTGCTGTCGCGGTAGGCACTGCCGATTTCTTTCTTGATCCGCTCCGCCGTGGCGTCGCCGATCAGACTGCCGTAGTTACGCCGGACATGGGTTGTAATCGACTCATCAAACCGATCTCCTCCCACCCGGACAGACTCCGCGTAAACCACCCCATTCAGTGAGATGATGGCGATCTCTGTGGTACCGCCGCCAATATCCACGACCATGGAGCCGCTTGCCTTCTCCACCGGTAACCCGGCACCGATTGCGGCAGCCATTGGCTCTTCGATCAGCCTAACCTCGCGGGCTCCAGCACTGAGGACCGACTCTCGGATCGCGCGACGCTCCACCTGGGTGGACTTGCATGGCACACACACAAGCACCCTGGGACTGGGGGGAAAGAAACTGTTTTCATGCACCTTGTTAATGAAGTGCTGCAACATCTTCTCGGTCACCTGGAAGTCGGCTATCACTCCGTCCTTCAAAGGCCGAATAGCTATTATATTGCCGGGAGTACGGCCCAGCATTCGCTTGGCATCCATCCCCACGGCCGTGACTGTCTTCTGGCCATTGTGGGTCCGGATAGCAACTACCGAAGGCTCGTTCAGCACGATGCCTTCCTCTCTCACATAAATTAGGGTATTGGCAGTTCCAAGATCTATGGAGAGATCATTGGAGAACATTCCCCGAATTTTCTTAAACATCGATAATTGAATCCTTCAAATCAGGAGAGCAACCGAGGCGCGCAGGATAAGGACCCTCCCGGCAGATGGCTAGACTCTCTGCCCGGGCCAGCCCTTCCATCAACAGCTTAATAGCCAGTTCGCGGCAATCCTCACTTATGTACGGCACTTCGCCTCGATCTTGCAGAAAACTCTCGGGTGCCCGGCATGAGCCAGTCTGTCGAGTTCTCCTTGGCCAGATTATTTTCAGGTTCTGGGCTTCTGGCTTGCGGGATCAAGAAATTCGATCGGTTGCGGGTTACTGGGAGTCCCTCAACGCTCTACCCCTTTTTCCAGACGGTGACTCCGGATGTAGGAAATTGGTTGGTCCAAACCTGCTTATTTCCAGTATAATCCCGCCTTTTGTAACAGGTACGCACTCTAGCAACGGGCAGAGAATTGAGCAAGAGCCTGCCATCAATAAATTGACCATTTAACCAGAGTGGAACAACCAATTTGACGCGAGTATCGCGGCGACCGGAGCCGGCGGTAGTTGCAACCGAGTATACTCTATGGCGCTGGATAAATCCGAGGTGACTAAGATCGCCCAGTTGGCGAGACTGCATGTCGACGACAGTGAAGCGGAACAGGTTGCCGGCCGAATTTCTGACATACTGGATCTGATTGACAGAATGCAGGTTGTGAATACCGAAAATGTCGAGCCTCTTTCCCACCCGCTGGATGCGGTACAAAGACTTCGTGCCGACCAGGTAACCGAGGCAGACCGGCGCGAGGAATTACAGAAAATTGCTCCGAAAGTGGAAGCCGGCCTCTACCTGGTTCCCAAAGTTATCGAATAGACACGGAAGAGGAATTGCGGCCTGGGCCGGCAGGCCTGCCGCCCCGTCGCACTGCCAACCAACCTATCTGCACAGGACGTACCTGAAAATGCAAGCCAGAACAATCGCTGAATTGTCGCGTTCACTGAGAAGTGGCGAGGTTTCCAGCGTCGAACTCACCCGTGTCTACCTGGATCGGATTGCGGGACTCAACCCGGGCCTGAACGCCTTCATCACCGTTTGCAGCGAGCAGGCGTTGGCGCAGGCCCGGGTTGCTGATCAACGATTGGCAGCCGGGGACACCGGCCCATTGTGCGGCATTCCGCTGGCACACAAAGACATTTTCTGTACCCGGGGTGTGACCACCAGCTGCGGATCTCGGATGCTGGCTGATTTCACTTCGCCTTACGATGCTGCGGTAGTAGAAAAACTGAGTGCTGCCGGCGCTGTCACTCTGGGCAAGACCAACATGGATGAATTCGCCATGGGCTCGTCCAATGAAACCAGTTTTTTCGGCCCGGTGAAAAACCCCTGGGACCTCAGCCGGGTTCCCGGCGGATCGTCCGGGGGGTCCGCCGCAGCGGTCGCCGCCGACCTGTGCGTCGTGGCCACAGGCACCGATACCGGTGGCTCGATACGCCAGCCGGCGTCATTCTGCGGAATCACCGGATTGAAGCCCAGCTACGGTCGAGTCTCGCGCTGGGGCATGATCGCCTTTGCCTCCAGTCTTGACCAGGCAGGCCCTATCTGCAAGAGCGCCGAAGATGCCGCCATCATGCTCAATACCATGGCCGGTCTCGACACCAGGGATTCCACCAGTGTCGACCTGGCAGTACCGGACTACACTGCTTCGCTGGGGCGGTCCCTGGAAGGCTTGCGTATCGGCATTCCGCGACAGCATTTCACCGAAGGGCTGAACAGGGAAGTGGAACAGTCGATCCGGGATGCGTTGCAGGAATTCGAGAATCTCGGTGCCACCCTGGTGGATATCGATCTGCCTAACAACCATCTGTCGGTCTCAGCCTACTATGTGGTGGCTCCGGCGGAAGCATCGGCGAACCTGTCCCGTTACGACGGTGTGCGTTACGGGTACCGGTGCGAGAATCCCGTCGACCTGGAAGACATGTACAAACGCAGCCGCAGTGAAGGATTCGGAGACGAGGTGAAACGTCGCATCCTGGTCGGCACCTACGCCCTGTCGGCCGGTTTTTACGAAGCCTATTACCGCAAGGCGCAACAGATCAGGCGGTTGATCAAACAGGATTTCCTGGCAGCATTCAAGCAGGTGGATGTGATCGTCGGCCCGACGTCTCCGCACACGGCGTTCCCACTGGGCGCCAAGTCCGATCCGGTAGCCATGTACCTGGAAGACATCTACACAATCGCCGTCAATCTTGCGGGCCTGCCGGCAATTTCAATCCCCGCCGGTCACAGTAGCGGCCTGCCAGTAGGCCTGCACATTGTTGCCGGAGACTTCGAGGAAGCGCGGTTGCTGAATGTGGCCCACCAGTTTCAACAGCACACGGACTGGCACAGGCGAAAACCGGTCCTAACGGCAGGGGAGGGTTGAAAATGACCTGGGAAACCGTTATAGGCCTTGAAGTTCATGTCCAGTTGTCGACCTGCAGCAAGCTGTTTTCCGGTACTTCTACCCGCTTCGGATCGGAGCCAAACACCCAGGCCAATATCTACGACCTGGCGCTTCCGGGCACTTTACCGG
>CALOEW010000055.1:0-11819 GCA_942492445.1 uncultured Gammaproteobacteria bacterium | reverse complement strand
CCGGAAATGGCCGATAACTACGTCCGCATTGGGGTCCGCCACCAATCAGGCAGACCAGATCGAATCCAACGGCCGTGTTTGAGGGTTCAGTGAAGGTCAGGATCGTCGAAAAGGTGGGGTTGTTGCTTGCCAGCGATTGAGTCGGAAACCCACCAAAGGCACCGGCGGAGAGATGAGCCATGTTTGAAGGAGTGATTGCGTCCGTGTCGAAAATCACACCCGTTAGCAAATCCCCGGGTCCGAAGCAGGTACCGTCACCGGTCGAGTCGACAGGGCCGTTAAAAATGCAAGCGTCGGGGGGCGGGAGAAGTGCTGGTGATTCGAAATCCTCGGTACTAAGAACAGGATTTTCTGTTTCGAACGTCGTGCGGTCCGTGTAGAACGTTTGCGCCTGGGCCAAGCCTGAAAGGAAAAGGCCAGCCAGCAGTATACAAAACAAGGTAAAAGGTCTTAGGGCTTTCATCGGGTCACTCCTTAGTTATATTCCGCCTGTCACTGATTTTTCAGGATCTTTTGCGGGCAATTTTTACAGCATCTTTGCAATATTACATTTCTTTACAGAAATTTTCTACATTTTTAAGATCGAAAACTTAACAGAATAAATTGATATTCACCAATTAAAATAAAGGCGCAGACGAGGTGTGCGACACCTTTTTCGTTACTAGCCTCCAGCCGGGGCCAATTACTGACTATCAGGAGACCGGTAACAAAACAGAACTACTGCAGGCGCCGCACATCGTGAAAAATTGCGGCGAGGTGCCAGCTATCACGTCAGGGCGCGGCTGAAACACACCGAAAAAGAAGGCGAGCAGCATGAATGAACTGTAATCCAGGATGCACTTCAAGAACCCCTCATTGGCTGTGATATCGGTTTTTACGCGCACCACCCGAATACCGTTGATGAGAGTGACCCGATGGCCGGAACGTTGGATTCAGGAGGAAGTTATCTGTTGGGAAGAGGGGATTCTCATGGTCAACTGTGTGTCTAACAAGCCATTAACAGCACTCATTTTGTAGAATGCTCAGCAAACGCCCATCCTGATTCAGATGCCCGACCAAGGCGTGCCCGCCGGTTTCCATTCGGTGAAACTCGATATTGCTGATTCCTTGCCTAATCCAGTAAGTGCCGCAAATAACATTGCAGCATGCATCCACCTTTCCACCCCGCTATCGCCAATGAAATAGGCCTGGTCACAGTTCGATCGCCTGAGCTGTTCAGATATCCAATCGGACGTTTCATAAATATTTGAAGAAACGTCCCGCAAACCAAGCTAGTACCAACAATTTTCGAGATCCCTCAGTAAGATTCTGCTACCTTCCAATTCTTTTGAAACCTTGCAAAAAGAAAACGGAGGAACCTCCTTGCCGTCGGCCAGTCCAGCAAAGTAGAAGCACAACTGCCTTGCACCTCGTAGTAAATGAGTCTCATAAGGGGCTGGACTGCATTCAGGTTTTACCATGTGATGGCGCATTGCAGCCCTTTTGAATTAAATCGAATCCATATCACCTTGTTTGGAATACTCAAGACGAATTCCCTGTGCCAGCTAGTTTCTTCAATCTCGATGTTCGTATTAGCGGCTTCAAACAATATTTTGTGGCCATTTATGAGACGGAGGATTAGTTGGTCGCTTAGATCATCGACCTCTATCCCAACACCACGAATGTAACTGAAAGCTGGCAATGCAAGCAAGAATGGCTTCAGTCCCGATCTTGCACGCTTTTTAAACTCTGCCAGGTCCTCAACCATCATTCCTTCCTTAGAAAACACCCACCGCCGCCGATGCCGCTCCGGCCGTTCCTCGTAAGTAGAAGTTCCCGAATTATGGAGTGACCGGAGCCATTTATTCCAGCGAAAACCGGATAAACGGTAGCTGGGGCTTTTTGCTGATAAAATGGTAAAGAAATACTGGAGTACGTTTTTTGAATATCAATAAGTCCTACCTGATAAAGTTCATGGTGTTTTGCGCGTTAACGAGCCTCTCTGTCAATGCCGAGGCATACCTGGACCCGGGCACTGGCAGCATGATGTTGCAGGTTATCCTTGGGGGGATCGCCGCTATCGGTGTAGTCATTAAGCTCTATTGGTACAGGCTCAGGGCATTCCTGGGCTTTGGCAAGAAAGAAAAAGCCGAAGACAACGCTGTCTGAATTTGTCATGAGTGAAATTTCCGCCAGGGTCAATGCGGGATCGTTCCGTGATCGCGACGGGCGGGTTTATCACTTTGATGGCAGGGTTTTTCGCGGTCTCAGCTCGACCGCCCTGGAGAGCTTCCGGCAACTTCGGCAGCAGGATTTTTACCAGGAACTGGCAAAAGCCGGCAAGCTGATCGGCACCCGCGAAATTTCCCGGGAAGAGTGCCTGTTGCCGGAAGACGTGAAAAACCAGTGGGCGGGTTTTCTCGAGCACGACTGTGTTCCGGTGATCAGCTATCCGTATGAATGGACTTTCAGCATGCTCAGGGATGCTGCGGCATTGCAGTTGCACCTGGTAGAGCGGGCAGTCAGCAACGATTTCACGCTTAAAGATGCAACGCCTTACAACATCCAGTTCATCGATAAAAAGCCGGTCTTTATCGATATTCCTTCTTTTGAGCCACTGCGCGAAGGCGAGCCCTGGGCCGGGTATCGTCAGTTTTGCGAGATGTTTCTGTTTCCGTTGCTGTTGCAGTCTTACAAACGCTGTAATTTCCAGCCGTTCATGCGTTCGTCGATTAACGGCATTGACGTGCAGACGGCCGCTGCGTTGTTTGGCTTTCGTGATCGCTTCAGAAAAGGCGTGCTGGGTCATGTCTGGCTGCAGTCCAAACTGGACAGGCGTTATGGTGGCTCGAGCGAAAACGTTCGGTCCAACCTTAAATCTGCCGGTTTCAACCAGGAGTTGATCCTGGCCAACGTCCGCAAGATGCAGAAACTCATCAAGGGGCTGGTTTGGGAAGCCACGGGTTCCGAGTGGGGTGACTATGCGGAGTTTCATAATTATTCTGCCCGGGACCATCAACAGAAAGAAGCTTTTGTGCGGAACGCGATCGAAAGTGAGAAACCCGCAAATGTCTGGGACATTGGCTGCAACACGGGGCAGTTCTCAAGGATTGCCGCGGCGGGCTGCCGCCAGGTCGTAGCCATGGACATTGACCATGTCGCAGTAGAGCGGCTTTACTCTGATCGCGATGCACCCGACAACATTCTGCCGCTGGTGCAGAACCTGGCTGACCCGTCACCGAACTGGGGTTGGCGCAACTGCGAACGAGGCGATCTGCCCAGCCGCAGTGAGCCTGACATGATTCTCTGCCTGGCACTGATTCATCACATCGTGATCAGTGCCAACATCCCCTTGCCGGACTTTATCGAATGGCTGGCCGGACTGACGGACAGGCTGGTGATTGAATATGTTTCGCGAAGTGATGACAAGGTGAAGACGCTTTTGCGGAACAAGGAAGACAAGTACAAGGATTACAGCCGTGAAGGCCTGGAATCCGCCCTTGCCGGTTTTTTTGAAATAAAACGCATGGAGGAAGTGAACCGGGGTGACAGAATTCTGTACCTGTGTGTAAAACCCGGCTTTACTTCTGGTATGCAACCAGGCTGAAGAAGGCAGCCGCCAGTTCACGTTCGTCACTATTCCCCGGGCTCTGCAGCTCGGAAAATTCCAGCAGGACCCTGGTTTGATCGTCTGAAATAGCTGTTGCAGGCACTGGTATATAGACATCCCACAGGCCCTCCCGCAGAGTCCTTGAACCAATGACCTGGTCATTGATTCTGAGCGTCATTTCCTGCTGGTTCGCAGAAGGTGCCTGGTAAATCTTGAATGAAAGTACCAGGTTTTTACCGGCTGGCAGCGGTAACAGCAGTTCCGCCTGGCCCGCTATCGCCCAGCGCTTGCTGACACTTTCACTCTCCGTTTCAACGGCTCCCCAACCGGTCCCGAAAACGCCGGGCTCATCTTCTTTTGAAAAATCGAGCCGCAGAATCTCCTGCGGCACTCCATCATCAGGGGACTGTGTCCAGGACGACTCCAGCCACAGAGGTCCCAGCACCGAGTATTGCGTGATTCCCGGAATATAATCCAGGCCCCAGTATTCATTTTTGAACTGGTAATAATGATAGGTTCTGGCTCTGAGCTCATCCCGGCCACTGCCGAGGTCCAGTCCGAGACTGTTGCTGCAGTCGCCGGTGGATACGCAGACTGTTTTCGGGATATCAGTCAACTGGGCCTGGATCGAGGATGTCTGCATTGCGCCTCTTGCCCCAGGCTGTTTTATGGCCAGTACCGGATTTGCACCACCGATTAACCGGCCGAGTTTACCCGGTGCAACGCCATGCTGCTGCGCATAAAGTGAAGACAGGTCATCTTCAGCATGAATGCTGCCCGCACCGGTATCAGCGGTGAGAATGATCAGGGAGTTATCATAGACTCCGCCTTGCTTCATTGCCTCGAACAGGTAAAGAACCCACTTCAATGCGCATTCAGTTTGTCGCGTTTGATGGCCCCGGTCGATGACTTTTTTGACGCCGATAAATGCGCACTCTTGATCGAACATGAACGGTGGATGCGTGTTTAACAGGTGAATTAATTTGGCGGTGGGCGGACGCTCTGCTGTTGTGAGTTCGTCGGCAACCATTTGCAAAATGGAATTGGCGTTATAAATGCGGTGTTCGAGGCCGGCCAGCGGAATTTCGTTGAGTACCCGGCTGGCAATTCCACTGCCACTTTGAAATACCAGTCTCTTAAACTGCCCGGGGGTTGCCCTGAATATACCCAGGTCGGCCAGACGCAGCGTTTCCGTCTCTGTCGCTTGCCGGGAGTTGAGCAGCAAATGCTCCTGGTGTTTGCACACGTCCACATCTTCAGGACAAACACCGGCAATGGGGTTGACGATATCCACACGGTAGTCATTTCGGGCCAGTTCGCCGAGGAATGAGTCCTGCCTGATACCCTGGTCGTAGAACGTAGGCAGCGAAATCAGCCGGTCATAGGAAACACCGGAGTGAAAAGCCGGCATGGTCAGATAAGTGGTGGGGGCAACACCCAGGGTGTCCGGAAAAAACTGGAAGCCATCGAGCGCATCGCGCATCCCCGGTTGGCTTTCATTGATCTGCTGCAGGATGTCCGATTGAAACGTATCAAGAACGAGGATCAGCACATTCTTTTCAGAGGAAAAAATCGCGATCTCCGCCGGATCTACCGGCTCAAATTGCGCCTCCTGACTGGTGCTGACCGAATAGAAGTTATTCACCGTCAAGACGGCCAGGCCGGCGCCGAGAACGGCCAGGCCGCGAATCATGTAACCAGGCCACTTCCACATCCCAAAAGCAGCGATTGCCAGCGTCACGATGAAAATAAGGGTGTGGACATTCAGCTGGGCCGTGTGTCGTTCCAGGTGGAAACTGGTGCCGTCCATGGATCCAAAATCAGGCACCAGGAAAACTCCGGATACCCATAAAGCAAAGGCAAGGGAGCCCAGCAGTATCAGCCAGGCCCGTTGCCATGCTGATACCGGAATCAATACGGGCAAGGTCAGTAAAACTGCGGCGACGCTCGACCAGATCAGCAGATCCCGGGCCAGCAGGCTGGGGGTGGAAACGAACTCAACCGGGTTTCGGAGGTAGATTTCCGAGGGCAGAAATAGAAAAATCAGAATGGATACAAAAACCGCCGCAATTATTGACCGTTTTGTCATTGTGTTATTCATAAGTCGAAGACTGACACGAGTATGAGGAGAACGAAAGCCCTTTTTCATGCAACCCACATGAATCCATGAATCTCATTGCCATTTGTGTGAAAACAGTGTAACATACTGAATTGTTTGTTTATTTTTACACTTTCTTAACATAATCAGGCATTCAGGAGATAGATCATTACGATTTCAGAAGGCGACCCCATTCACCACCCCCAGCACGGCATCGGCACGGTGCAGTCCATCCGCAAGAGAAGTTTTTCAGGCCCTAAAGGGTACAAGTTCGCAAAGCTGTTTTTTCCCCGAGACGACATCGTCATGATGATTCGCGAGAGCGACCTGGCTGACACCATCCGGAAACCGATCGAGGAGTCAGAGGCCCGCGGAGTGCTGGAGCATATTGGTAACTGGAGCGAATCGGTAAGCAGTTCATGGAAGGTAAGAGCCAATGCCCAACAGCGAAAACTGGACGATGGTAATCCATTTGCTCTCGCGGAGGTCTACAAGACACTGAGCCTGCTTCGGGAAGCGGACTCTCTCAGTTCTGCCGATCGTCAGCACCTGAGTCATTCCGAACGATGCCTTTCAGAAGAGTTGGCAATAGCCCTGGCGCAACCGGTAGGCAAGGTTTGCCGGTCCATGGAGAAAGCCGCCCGCGCATGAGTGGCGCCAGGTCATCCTACGGCCGGGTATCCAGCGCGGTAATCAACCGCTGCCAGTCTTCGAGTTCGTGCAGGCTTTTCAGTCTCGGGTCGGCCCGCAATTCCTTGGTGCCCGGTCCGACGGGTGAATCCGGAAGTGACCAGAGCACCTGCATGGCCCGGTCAGGAGCGCCACCCATCGCAAGGCCGGATGCCAGTGTGATCCACTGAACCGGTGCAACAAAAGCATCACCCGGCATAGCGGCAAGAGCTGCCTCGCATGAAGTGATGCTTTGCCCGGTGTCACCCAGCGCACCGTTAGTCTGGCACAGAGAGCTCATCAACTCGAAATTATCGGGCTTTTCCTCCAGCCGGGCGGTCAACTGCTTTTTTGCTTCCAGCAGCAGCGGGGCCGCCGCTTCCGGGTTGCCGAAGAGACGCACGGTGAGTCCCCGCATCATGCTCAGTGGAGAGCTTTCACGGTATAAATCTGTGTCTGACACGACCTCTGCCGCCGCCATCGCACCTTCGAAATCCCCTGCCAGCAGTTGAAAATTCCAATAGGTCAGGCTTTCGTAGGGGAGTTCGCGGGCTGCGAGGGCCTGGTAGCGTACCGCTCCCTTGAAATCACCGTCCCGGCTGGCGAGGATCGCTCCGCGCAACTGGTGTCCCCGCGCAAAATTAGGATCAATACTGATCAGCTTGTCCAGGTAAGCCTGCGCTTCTGGCCAGCGTCGCAGGTACACATAGGTTTCGCCAATGGAATAGAGAACATTCAGATCGCGCGGAGCGTGGGGCTCCACCCGGAGTAAAAATTCCAGTGCCGTGTCGAAGCGGCCGTAACGCCGGTTTACAAAAGCAATAACTTCAAGGAGATCAATATTGTTGGGATAGACCGGCAGCATTGGCTCCAGCGACGCCAGCGCGGGTTCGTAATCAAGGAAGCCCCAGTAATGGTAGTAGCCTTCTTCAATGCCAATCTCAGGCAGTTCCGGATCTATCTGGCGCGCCCGATCAATTTGCTCCCGGGCTGCGACCAGGTATTCCGGGTTCTTTTCTATGCCCCACCAACGAGCGAGATTGACGTGTGCCAACAACGACAGGGCGGCGGCAAACCTGGGATCCAGATCCAGTGCATGCCGCAACTCCATCTCGGCCCGGTCCAGGTCTTCCACAACATATTCTTCAGCGAGGATTTTTGCGCGCCGATAGGACTCCAGGGCATCCAGGTTGTCCGTCAATTTCCGGTCCAGCTGGTCCTTCTCGGCCGGGCTCAGCGTTGCCTGCAGAGCTTCCGTAATAGCAAGCGCGATTTCTGACTGGATAGCGAACAGATTATCGACGGATAAGGCGCGATCGTAGGTTTCGGCCCACAGGTGTTCGTCACTTTCTGTATCGATTAGCTGCATATTGATGCGAACCTGCTGGCCGGCACGCTGGACTGCACCCTCAAGGATCGCCGCGACACCCAGTTCGTCACCGATCTGGCGCATATTCTTTGTGGTTTCGCGATACTCCATTACCGAGGTACGGGAAATCACTTTAAGGCTACTGATCTTGGCCAATTGCGTGAGCAGGTCGTCGTGCATGCCGTCGGAAAAGAACTGATCCTCCTCGTTGGTACTGCGTGTCGAAAAAGGCAACACGGCAATGGACTGGCGGCTGGGTTTAACCTGCCCGGTCTGCGGCGATTCCGGTAAATGAGAAACCTCAACGACTTCAGCCTGGCTGATAGTCGACTCTGAAGGTGACTCAAGCTCCAGCGTCGCCAGGTAAAACTTGTCGAACAGCAGGTAAGCGATGGCAACCGCCATCAACGCCACGATCATTGTATTCAGTCTCTTGCCGGTCTTTGGGGTCACCGACTCGCTGCGGTCTACCTCTGACTCGCGTTTCACGCCTTCCGGAGTTAATTCGAATGCCCAGGCAATGATAAGTGCCGGGACGAACCCGACCACCACGGCCAGCAGGATCAGCTTCCCGCCCCATTCGGGCAGCTCCAGAATCTCACCGACCACATCGGTAAGTTGAAGCAGAACCCACGCCGCGACAGCATAGGCAATACCCACGCGGAATACGTTTCGTCGTTTCAGTTCTTCGAAAAAACTCATAATGAGGGAATATCCCCTGGCTGCACCTCGGCTATTCTGCCACATCGCAAGCGCAGTCTGCTTTTTGTTCAACAGTTTAGAATGAGGCCCTCCTATCTTTTAATGCCCAAATTGTGACCGTCTAACTGAAATTAATCGGAGACCCTTCCTCACTTGCCACCCAGCCGAAAATATTTGAGAATCAAACTTAAGTTTATTGCAGGTGTTTCTGATGAAAAAAATCGCGAATCTTGGCCACACAGCACTGACATGGGCCCAGGATATTGGTTTGCTGATCATCGCGGTTTCCACCGTCGTGGCGGTAGGTATCGAGATCAAAGTCATGATAGATGCGGGAACGGTGACGCTGGCGGATCTACTACTGCTGTTCATCTACCTCGAAGTGCTTGCAATGGTCTCCATCTACCTGGAATCGGGAAAGCTGCCGGTTCGGATCCCACTCTACATAGCGATCGTGGCGTTGGCTCGTTACCTGGTGCTGGACATGAAAGGAATGGACTCCTCGAAGGTGATTGGTATCTCCGCGGCCGCGTTGATCCTGGCGGTAACTGTCCTCGTGATCCGTTACGGGCACATTCGTTTCCCTTACGATGGACATACTAAAGAGAGACAATGACTCCGGACTGATGACTTCAAATCTCCGGAAGATATCTGTATAGAGGAATCCCACCCTGAAAAAAAGGCGCCGCACAGGGGGTGTGCGGCGCCCGGCCTTAGTCAGCGCTCGGGGGATACCAGATTGCTGACTTCGAGGAGAACGATTCCCCTCAGGTCGTGAAACTGTTTGCTAACCGCAATTAACCGGCACCGTCAGCCGGGTGATGTTCGTGGTCATGTCTTCGAACTCCGCAGAGAATTCCAGGCTGGGCATGATATCCGCGACACCGGTGGCACATTCAGTGAACGTGAAGATTCCGGTACCCCAAAAGGTCTTGCTGACCAGCTCAGGATCGAAGCCGGATCCATAAAAACCGCCCTCGGTCACGTAGAAATCAATCACCGCGACGCTGCCGTCAACGTCGCCGGTGCCGATCAGCCACATCTGCTGACCGGTATTGTCATAGGTGTAAAAGCTGATAACGATGCTCCCGGCATTGGCAACATCGATGATAAAACCCTCGCCGTCACGGTCCGGGTTCCACCAGGTACCGCTCAACAGGCCGCCAGCGGTCTGGTCGGACCCATCGCCTACTGCGATATCGACAATACACCCGCTCCCGGCGAAGACTGCACTAACGCCGTGGAAGAGTTGGCAGTGGCCAAGCCGCTGGTCAACGTCTTTATCCACGGACCCGCCTTCGGGGTCCCCGAGACCGCATTCGCCCACCGGTGGTTTGACACCTACGCGGCGGTGAGCCTGGACGACGGCGAGACCTGGAAACAGACCAACCTGTCTGAATCCGCGGACCAGAGCTCCTTCAACATAGAGACCGACCACAACGCCAGTGGCGGTGATCCGTTGCCCGGTGACCACAATATCGAGTTGGACGATGTATTTCACGCAAGGGGTTACGACTCCCCCTTCACCGCTGAATGCACCGAATGCCACGGCGTCAGGGCCTGCAGGGCGTTGCCGAGCGTGCCCTCCTGCTACAGCTGCCATGAGCAACGAGTGGGACGAAGACACCCCGGTCGAAGTTGGGCCCGGTCATCACCCAGGCCGAGTGGGAAGCCGAGGAACAAGAACGGCGGCAAGCTCGAGATCGAAGGGTGACGAACGCCGGCGACGCCAAGCCGTCGAGGTCACCATCCTCAACGCCATCACCGGACGACGAGGTCGGCACCACCGAGGCCGAGGACGACGGCGAGTTCGAGTTCGAAGACGAGAATTCGACCGGACGAGCTTCCGCCCTGCGTCGTCGCTGCCGAGTACACCGACAGACCGGCGAAGTCTTTACCGGCCCGGCCGTGTCCGTGATCGACGAAGACACCGGCGAGCCCATCGAGAATTGCGAGGGCCTGCCCGTTGACATCACCAACTATCCTGGCGGCACCTACAACGTGTTCCACGCCACCGCCGGCAACAAGACCCTGGTCGCCTGGCCGAGCCGCTTCTGCTCACAAGGGCAACCCGCCTACCAGATGAGCACCGAGACTAACCCTGA
Organism: uncultured Gammaproteobacteria bacterium; assembly: GCA_942492445.1. Lineage (GTDB taxonomy): Bacteria > Pseudomonadota > Gammaproteobacteria > Pseudomonadales > Pseudohongiellaceae > NORP240. Next base: position 1,287 of record CALOEW010000055.1, on the reverse strand, counting down.
CCTCGAGCGCCTGGCTGCCGTCACCGCTTTCATTCAGGACGGTGATGTCGATCTGGGCGTCCCGGCCCTGCCGGACTTCACCAGTCCTATCGACGGAGATGCGAACGACGACCTCTACCTGACCGATGCCTTCGGCGTCGCCGGTAGCCAGGGCTCCATCGACTTCGCCGACGAGGGTTATCCCCAGGCCGGCGTGGTGCCCTTCGGCTGCGTCTGGACCGCCCGCGGCGTGCTGCTGCCGGGTGACGATCCCAGTACCGAGGAAGTGGAAGAGAGCCACATGGTCTGGACCAAGGCCGAGCGCCTGACCTCCGGACGGCGCGACGTCAACCGCATCGAAGTCAAGGCCGTCAAGGGCGCCGGCTTCGCGGTCACCTGGCAGGAAGACCCCGAAGGGCTGCGTCCCGGCCAGGGCTTAGGCCCGGGTGAGGGCTGGAGCGGCGCGGTCGCCCACAGCCAGACCGATATGTGGTACTCCTTCATCAACGAAGAGTACTTCGATATCGTCGAGACCGTCGACAACACCACGGTGCCGATCAACATCCTGGACCACGACCTGACAGCGAGCGGCAGGCCCCAGGTGTTCGTACCCATGGCGGTGCCGATGCGTCTGTCCAACAACGCCAAGTGCAACCCGCCGGACCGTTACGGCCTGGTGGCGGTGAGCCGACGACCTCTACTGCGACTTCGAGGTCGCAGCGGCTCTTCGGCCTGAAGAATCAGTGCGCCGATACCGTGACTATCCTCACCGGCAATCCGAACTCGCCCTCTGGCGTCACCGAGACCGAAATCTGTGTTGCCGACAGCGATGGCGATGCCGTTGCTGATCTGCCCAACCGGGCCAACACCGCCCTGACCCGGCCGCGTCTGTCGCTGCAGGGTTATGACGCCGACGCGATGGAAACAAGAGCGCCTGGGTGATCGTGGCAGCCGAGGAATCCAAGGGACTGGGCAAGTACTTCTTCGAGCCGGACGGCCTCGGACGGCGACGGTTATGCGGAGCCCTGCGAAGGAAGTAGTAGACGACTGACCCGACCTGCACCGAGGAGATCGGCAAGAACCAGTGGTACTTCAGCTTCGACATGGGCACCCCGGACACCTCCGCGGGCATCGGCCTGCCGAACAGCCTGGTCGAGAACCTGGTGAGCCAGGGCAACATGCTCAACCAGGGCGAGGTCTACTGGGAGACCGGCGAGTTCTTGGGCCTGATGAGCACCGTGGACATGGAGGACTACAACGACGGTACGAATGACTACAACTTCGATATCCTCAACACCGAGATCGCCC
>CALOEW010000054.1:0-18310 GCA_942492445.1 uncultured Gammaproteobacteria bacterium | reverse complement strand
GTGTATTGGCTCCCTGAACTGAATACTTGACTGCCCCGGCTGATAATTCGGCCGGCCGGGACACCGCTACGGTACTTTACTTATAGGCGGGTTCGTGGCGCGCTTCCATGGGCATCAGCGCCGCCTTGATAGTTGCACCCCAGATGGCATTCCCCAGGTCATTGAGATGCAGGTCGTCCGCCACAAAAATGTCAGTCATCACGCTGCCGTCCACGTTCAGGAAGGGCGTAGCCACATCCACGTAAAACACCAGAGGGTCCCGACTTGCGATTTCACGATAGCCAGCACTGACAGTCTGGGCCTGCTGCCAGACATTCTGGCGCAGCACACTGGGTTTGACAGATAACACGTAGATGCGCGTTTCGGGTAATTCCCTGTGGATACGGGTAATTATCGCTTCCAGGTCATCCAGTATCATGTTACTGGTCAATCCATAAGATTCTATTCCAGTATCATTGTCGCCTTCGTATATCAGGATTGCCCTGGGCTTGTAGTTGAGTGCCACACGATCCAGGTAATGCAGCACGTCATGCATGATGGAGCCACCAAAACCTCTAGGTATGACCGTCAAGGGTGCCAGTGCCTCTTTTGCCTGATCATTCCACCGAGCAATACTGGAACTTCCAGTTAAAATGATCGCCCCTTCAGGGGGCGGATTGACGAGATCCTGTTCCTCGAAACTCTTTATTGTATCCTCGTATCGGGTTGGATCCGGAAACTCCTGGGCACCCAGAGGCCCCGTTATTACTATGAGTAGTAAAGTCGCCAGGACGTGAGTTGCCTTTTTTTTGCCTTTTATCATTATTAATTTCCCTTGGTTTCCGTTCTCAATTGATCATGTACTGTTAAGGAACCTCTGATGAATTACCGCGATGTTCTGCGAATGTCTGTCGGGTCCGCCGGTCCAGGCAATGCACCAATCAATTCAGATCGGCGGCAAACTGCACCAGCTTCTCCAGAGACACAATTTCGAGTGCTCGTTTGTGGGTTCTCAAAAGAAACACCTTTGGAGCCCGGTTATACTCGTATGCCTCCAACCAGCGTGCGGCGCAAAGACACCAGCAATCACCCGGCTTCAAACCGGGAAATCCTGATTGAGGCACGGGAGTAGAAAGGTCATTGCCTCGAAATCGGGAAAATTCCAGAAATTCCTGCGTCACCCGGACACAAACGGTGTGTGAACCAGGATCCTCGTCGCTGGTATTGCAGCAACCATCACGAAAAAACCCGGTCGTCGGATTCATGCCACAGGGTTCAAGAGGCTCGTCGAAAACGTTCAGCGATTCGTCCATGAGACTCTTTGTACACTACTTTGCTTCATTGATAAATACCCCGGTCTGACACGCACTATAGGAGCTGATATTGTTCACTGCAAATCCGGCTGACGGCAATTTCCCGGCGTAATTATTCCAGGTAGTAGAGCAAGGCCTGCCGACGACGCCTGGCTTCAAAACGGGCACTGGCCGTGTGCAGGCCCTGGGGGAGGTGCTGCAGCTTCTTAAAATAGTGGTCCTGGAAACCACGAGCTTCAAGGGTTCGCGGTTCGATCGCCGCTAGCGACGCAGAACCAGCAGCCAACGAGCAATATTCAATACATTTGCCAGGGCACTCGAAAAATAAGTCAACGCCGCAGCCCGGAGGATGCTTTTAACCTGCGGTAGCTGCCTGGCATCAATGTAGTCTCCTTCTTTAAGTATCGGCAATGCCTTGTTAAAACTGGCATCCCACTCTTCAGGGAGAACGATCAGGTAGACCAGCGCTCCAGCCAATTGCAATACCAGGCTGGTAACCACAATCGCCGCAATAGCAAAGGGGGATCGAAGAAGCAACCCCACCAGAGGCAGGCTCCACATGATGGCGATACCGGCCCGGTTCAGAGCCATGGCCTGGGGAATATAGCGCTCACGCAACTTGAAGATATTTTCCCGTCTATGAAACTGAATGGCATGCCCGACTTCATGGGCTGCCACTGCCACAGCCGTTAGCGATCTGCCGTGATAGTTGTCCGGACTCAGGCGTACCATCCGAGCCTGAGGATCGAAATGGTCACGCATTGGACCGGTCTCCTCGACGCCGACCCCGGTCAACTCGAATCGATCGATAAGATGTCTGGCCAACTCTCCACCCGTGCCAGGCAATTCAGGCAATTCCCTGCTGTAGCGGGACATGACGCGCCGCACCCATAGGGAGGGTAAATAAACCAGTATGGCCAGAATCGCTGCAAGTAATATCAATGGCATAGGTAAAAATCCACCTGGTCTGGAATCCCGGCATCCGGGCCTGCGGTTATGGCATCAGCCTGGCATCGCTCCGTGAAACAGTTTCAGGCGATCCTTGAAACTGCCCAAAGATCAGGCATTCACTAATACCTGTCGACCAATCACCTTGCCGGCTTTCAAATCAGCCAATGCCTCGGTGGCTTCCCCCAGCGGACGCTCGTGAATTTCAATCGGCGCTATCCGTTGCTCCCGTACCAGCCTCATCAGTTCGTCCATTTCACTCAGAGAGCCGACGTAGCTGCCCTGGATTACGCGCGCATTTAGGGGAAGAAGGGGAATAGGGATATTTAGAGAACCTCCGTACAGACCCACGATGATCAGTTTACCGCCCTTGCGAAGGCAACCCAGTGCGTATCTGACACTGCTTTCCGCTCCTACATAATCTAATGCTGCAAAGGCTCCACCGGTAATCTTTCGAATCTCTCTTATCGTCTCGGTGTCTGAGGAAAGAAAAGTATGCTCCACGCCCAGTCGCCTGGCCGTCAGCAGTTTCCCCTCATCGCGATCCACGACAACAGGCTGGATACCAAACACCGAAAGGGCAATCTGAATGGCCATCAACCCGACACCACCAGCTCCAATAACGACCAGCCTGTCGAGAGGTTGCATCGCCCCTACTTTTTTCAGGGAACTGAACGCGGTCAGCCCACTGCAGGCATAGGTGGCGGAAAGAGTATCGGCCACCCCTCCCTTGTCGAACAGGTAGCGACTGTGAGACACCAGCACGTGATCCGCGAAGCCCCCGGGTCTCACGATGCCCAACGCGTAACCCGGAGTACACAGGTGTTCATCTCCACGCTGGCAGGCAGCGCATTCGCCACAACCAATCCAAGGATAAACCACCAGCCTGTCACCGACTTCAACCCCCTGCGCCCGTGGCCCCAACGCAACGACCTCTCCAAGAATCTCGTGTCCCAGTACGTGACCGGAACGGGCTACATCCAGCTTTTCGCCATTGCCAAGCTCAAAGGCACCATCGTGCAGATGGACGTCAGAGTGACACACGCCACAAGCGACAGTTTTGAGCAGAACCTCGGTGCCGGCAGGCCTGGGAGTTGACTTTTCAACTCGGACCAATGGCGCCCCGGGTTCAGCCGTTTCGTAAGCAATCAATCGCTTTCTGCCTCCCTGTCAAACAATATCCCTGGCCCATTCGGCAAATGTCCTGCCTTCCCTCGCGAGCTTTTCCAATAAAGGCGCAGGTTTCCAGTACTGCTCACCGTATTTGTCCTGAAATTTACAGATGGTTTCGTAGATGCTCTTCAATCCGACCTGATCTGCCCAGTACATGGGGCCGCCCCTGGCTGCGGGAAATGCGTACCCGTACACATACACCAGATCGATATCCCCGGGCCGCTGGGCGATACCCTGCTCCAGAATCAACGCGCCTTCATTCACCAAAGGGTACAAGCAGCGTTGCACTATCTCCCGGTCGGAAAATTCCTGTTGTTCGATTCCCAATTCTGCGGCTTTGTCGCGTATCAAGGCTTCCACTTCCGGATCTGACGCACGGATGCGGGTGGCGGGCTCGTACCGATAATAACCGTTTCCCGACTTCTGCCCCAGGCGCCCCATCTCAACCAGCGTATCAGCCACGATGGTTATTTTCGGGTCGGCGGGCAGATTCCTGTGCGCCTTGCGTGCTTTGTATCCCACATCCAGACCGGCCAGGTCGCTCATGGCAATAACTCCCATGGCCATGCCAAAGCCCTCCAGCGCACTATCCACCTGCGCCGGGGTACAGCCTTCCATGAGTAACAATTGGGCTTCGCGGCTATAGCCGGAAAGCATACGGTTTCCAATAAAGCCATAACAGACCTTTGACAGCACACTAACCTTGCCGATTCGCTTGCCAACTTTCATCACCGTCGCCAGCACGTCAGGGGCAGTCTTCTCGCCACGTACCACTTCCAACAATTTCATTACATTGGCAGGACTGAAAAAATGCGTTCCACAGACATCCTCTGCTCGCCGGATGACCGCAGCGATATCGTCGATATTCTGGTAAGACGTGTTGGAAGCAAGAATGCAGCCAGGTTTACAGACCACATCCAGTCTGGCAAATACTTCTTTCTTGATATCGGGATTTTCAAAGACTGCCTCGATAACCAGGTCTACATTGGCCAGATCGGTATAGTCCGTTGTTCCCCTGATCAGATTGAGCCGCTCCTGCATATTCGCTTCGCTCAGCTTGCCTTTCTTAACGGTAATACTGTAGTTTTTCCTGATGATACCGAAGCCGCGCTGCAACGCTTCCTCATTGATTTCCAGCAGTATGACCGGTATGCCGACATTGGCAAAGCACATGGCAATGCCACCACCCATGGTGCCACTGCCTATTACCGCCACCGACCTGACGTCGCGCACCAGGGTATCTGCAGGTATATCTCTGATCCTGGCTGCTTCCCTTTCGGCGAAAAAAACATGTCGCATGGCGGCTGACTCTGGCGATTGAACCAGTTCCCTGAACAGTTCCCTTTCTCTTTCCAGCCCTTTGTCCATGGGCATGGTAACAGCCGCTTCCACGCAGGACACGATAGACTCGGGCGCAATCTGCCCACGAGTCTTATGCGACAATTGTTTGCGGTAATTTTCAAAAAACCCTGGCTCTATGGAAGACGGGTCAATATTGATGTCTCTGACACGTTTCAAGGGGGCGCCCGATTCAAGCAGGTCCTTGACGTAATTCAGGGCCCCGGCCCTAAGCTCACCATCATCGATAATCTCATCGATCAGACCCATGTCACTGGCCAGCGGTGCAGAAATTGAATTGCCCTCGGTCATCAGGTCCAGCGCTGCCCTGACCCCGGCAACCCTTGGTACCCGTTGCGTTCCCCCTGCACCTGGCAGCAAGCCCAGCTTGACTTCAGGCAGGCCGACTGTCGCGCCGGGCAGCGCACAACGGTAATGGCAGGCCAGCGAGAGTTCCAGCCCTCCTCCCAACGCAGTACCATGAATAGCAGCGACTACGAGTTTTTTGGAATTCTCCATACTGGCCAGAAGTTCTGACAGGGAGGGTGGTTCGGGCGGCTTGCCGAATTCGGTGATGTCAGCGCCGGCAATAAACGTTCTGCCCTCGCAGACCAACAACACCGCATCACTGTCATCCGCCTGAGCCTGTTGCAATGCAGCCCGAATACCCTGCCGTACCGACTGCGAGAGCGCATTTACCGGTGGATTGTTGACCGATATGACACCGATGTTGTCGACCACTTCATAGCTGACTTCGTTTGACATTGGATCTTCCTTTTAGACTGACAGGATTGCTTCTCAGCACTGCCGGATCTGGCAGTATTAGTCCAGTCGTTCAATAATTGCGGCAGCACCCTGACCCGTACCTATGCAGAGAGTCACAAGGCCGTAACGTCCTCCCCCACGCTCCAGTTGCCTGAGTGTCGTAAGCGCGAGTCGGGCACCCGAGGCGCCGAGGGGATGCCCCAGGGCAATCGCTCCTCCGTTTGGATTTATCCTGGAATCATCAAAGCTCAAATTCAGCATTTTGAGGCAACCAAGCACCTGGCAAGCGAAAGCTTCATTGATTTCAATCACATCCAGATCAGCGACTGTAATACCGGTCCTGTCCAGTGCCTTACGTGCAGCAAATACCGGTCCCAGACCCATGACCCGTGGTTCGACGCCGGCAACAGCACCGCTTGCAATCCGCGCCCGGGGTTTAACTCCTGTTTTCTCACCGATTTCGCGGCTGCCAATTATCAGCGCAGCGGCGCCATCGTTGATTCCTGAGGCATTTCCGGCGGTAACCACGCCGCCCTGGTAAAGAGGCTGCAATCCTGACAGTGTCTCCAGGTCCGTCCCCGGCCTCGGATGTTCATCCCTATCCACTATTGCCGGGGCAGTTCCCCGTCGTTGAGGGACTTCGAGTGGAATAATTTCGTCAAGGAAAAAGCCATCGCTGCGGGCTGCCTCGTACCTGGCCTGAGAGGCGACGGCAAACCGATCGCTGTCCCGGCGCGAAATATTGAGTTCCCTGGCGATGTTGTCGGCAGTTTCCGGCATGCTGTCATTGCCATAAGCCGTAACAAAGGCGGGATTGGGAAATCGGGGGCCGAGCGTGCTGTCAGCAATCTGCTGGCCCCGGTCAAAGGCGGTTTGTGCCTTGGAAAGAATCAGTGGCGCCCTGCTCATGGATTCCACTCCGCCCGCTATGAACAGTTCTCCTTCAGCACACCTGAGCGCACGGGCAACATCCAGTACCGCTGCCAGGCCCGAAGCACAAAGTCGATTCACCGTCAGCCCGGCGACGGAGACCGGAAGGCCGGACAGCAGTGCAGCAAACCTGGCGACATTTCTGCAATCCTCACCGGACTGATTGGTATTTCCTGCGACGACATCCTCGTAGTCCTCAGGGGCGAAGTTATTGCGGGAAACAAGGTGCCTGATGGTGTGTGCAAGCAGATCGTCGGGACGTACAGGCGCCAGAACCCCGCCATGTCTGCCAAAGGCGGTTCGACCCCCGTCATAGATCAAGGCTTCTTTGCATTTGCTCGTAGACATCAATCTCCCTCGTTCGGATGCGTCGGGTCGAGTTGAAGAAGCCGGTATTAGGGCCAATGCAGGTTAGGGGACATGACTTCCGGAGCGTTTTCCAGAATGCTTCCCTTTCTGCCAGCCCAGCTATTTCAGGGCCACGCAGTTTACCACAGGGCACTGGAGGGTGGAATTCGATACCCGGACAATCAGCGGGCACGGAAGGGTCCACGATAACCGGCACTCTCGTCTCATCAGCTTACCAGTGAGCCCCCAGCTCCGCAGGGCCCCACACGGATGATCCGCACACCCCGGAAACAGCGCTGGAATCGGAACACGAATCTCCGATTCCAGTATCGTCAAGGCTGTGCGCAAGCTGTGGAAATCCGGTCGATAATTTGTGGATAATTTCTTACCCAGTTTTTAGTAGCAAAAGCACTGACAGTTCATTACACTCTGACAGCTCGGAGAATGGAGTTGGACAGGAGTGGTTCTATTTTTTCACCGCTGGCGGTTGCTACTTTCACACCAATCAAACAGTTATGGCCCAGTTCAGGAGAATAAAGGATTCGCGTGTCGATCTCACCGTAATCGAAGTGGTGGGTGACGTGACCAATGACGAAATCTCGCAATTTCTCGAATCACTTCGGATTGAAAACACCTCATCGAAAGCCATATTTGATTTTCGTGGCGCCAATCTTTCCTCGTTAGTCAAAAAACGCATCAGGACTGAAGTACTTCAGGTGAAGCAATTCGCCCGCCCTGAAATCAGGGCCGCACTGGTCTTTTCCAATCACGCCGACTTTTCAATGGGCAAGTCCCTTGCCCAGGCCATCACCCGGGAAGGTTTTCTTGCGGATATCCGCGGATTCTATAATTTCTACCTGGCAAAGGACTGGCTGCTGTACTAGCAGGGCTGTTGAAAAACTATTGCGCTTGCAAGTGCTTCGTTAAAAACTGGCTCAAAATGCTCATTTACACCCGGTAAACTGCGCTTTTTCGCCAGTTTTTGCCTCGCCTTGGCTGCGCTCATCACGTTTTTCAACAGCCTGCTAGGCTGACCTCCCGCTCAGTGAGTGCGGTAAAACCCTTCGGTTGGAACTTCAGGCTTGTATTGTTGGTGGCAGCCGTCGCAGCTTGCCCTGATCGAATCTGCTGCGCCCAGCATGGCAGGCAGGTCCTGGCTGCGGATAGCCTGCAGGGCACTGGTCGCCGCCACGTTCAGCCGGCCGGCAAAATCCCGCCAGCCGGATTGCGCCACCCACATGGCATCATTGACTCCAGCCCCACCCATGGTGATGGCCGAGGTGCTTGAAATCAGCTGAATTGCACTGTGTTCAAGCTCCTGCCAGGCACCTATTGTAAGGCGCGATTGATCTTCCATGGAAAGTTGCAGAATCTGGTGCGCAGCATGGTCCACCTGTCCTACCATGATCTCGTTGATGCTGATATCCGGCACGAAGGGAACATTGACTCCAGTAGCACGAAAGCCTGACTCTGGTGCGGGAGGGCTGCAGGCTGCCGGAAACAGCAGTACCACAGCCACTATCGTCACGGGTAAACCAGTTTTTAATGCGTCTGTGATTGCCATGCCGTTCGTTCCTCTGTGAAATCACTTCATGTGAGCAATTTTTTACTGTAATGGCAAGTGCCAAGATGGAAGGATTTGAGTATCACAAGGTGCCCGAATCTTGAAATCCCAACGGGATGGCCCCATCATTTTAACTCGCAGAGGTTGCTTGATGTAAATCAACAAGAGATCGAGCCAGCTGGGGAAGAATAGCCAGGAAGCCTCTGGCTAAGGAACCTCTGACCAATCACGTGGCTCAACATACGACCCGTTCTGATACATTGAATTTACGATCGGAAAACTAAATTTGGAGGACCTAACAATGAATCTGATTCCAAAAAACCAATTCGGTAATCTGGATTCCCTGTTCGACGAGTTTTTTACCGGCTTTCCTGTCCTGATGGACAAGTCCGATGTTGCCAAGAGTCTTGCAGCCATGCGAATCGATATTCACGAGGACGATGATGGCTATGAAATCACTGCCGAGCTACCGGGAGTTAAGAAAGAAGATATCGCCGTAACCCTGAAGAACAATGTCCTGTCGATCAGTGCCAGCAAGGAATCCTCAAGTGAGAAAAAGAAGAAAGGCAAGGTAATCCGTCAGGAACGCAGCAGTGGCTCATTTACCCGCAGCTTTACGGTTGATGACGGTATTCGGCAGGAAGACATCAAGGCAAGTTTCGACGATGGAGTCCTGACTCTGACCATACCCAAGAAAGCCGAGGACAAATCCAGCCGGGACTCTTACAGAATCGACATCGGATAACACCAGTCGGATATACACTCGCACTCCGGGGCTGGTATGATTGCCGCACGGGATTGAGCGCCCAGTGGTGCCAGCCCCGGAGTGCTCAGACCTGGTCAGAGGTGACAATCTATTACAGCCTTCCGGACACGGTAACACGGGCCAGGCAAAGACACACAAAGGATTTCTCATGGCAACCATCGACAGCATCCTTGTCATCGTCGACCCTACGGTTGAACACGATTTTGTCATTGACCGGCTCAAGGGAATCGTCTCACGACACAAGTCATCGGTTCGTTTCTTCATCAACACATCTAACACATTGACCCAGCATTCCTATGCCTACGAGGGAATGGACGGTCATTTTCTCGAGAAGCAACGCCTGCTTTTCGTGGAGCACTACCAGAAAATACTGCAGGATCTGGTACAGGAATTCAGTAAACTGGGCGTCAATGCCACATCCACTTTCACCGAGGAACACAATCTTGCCGAGGCCATCCTGGCGGAAGTTCAGGAATATGACCCTGACCTGGTTCTGAAAAGCACCCATCACCATAATGTGTTCAGAAAAGCCATCATCACCAATACTGACTGGCGCCTTATACGCAAGTGCACGAAACCCCTGCTACTGGTCAAACCGCGCAGCTGGTTCGAGAATGGCAGCGTAGTCGCTTCTGTGGATCCTCTGCATGCAAAAGCCGCCCAGTCACGGCTTGATCACCACCTTATTGAAACTGCGGAGAACATTGCAACGGAATTCAAGCAGACTGCAAAAGTCTTTCACTGTTATTTCCCTTTTGTGGGAACCCTGTTTCCTACAGCAACCGAGACTTCAGAGCAGATGCAGGAATTAAAGGAACGACACGAGACAAAACTCAACGAATTGCTGGCCAGCCACAATATCACGCCCGATAACGTGGAGCTTACCCGAGGTGATCTGGTCCCCTCACTCATACACTTTCTGGAGAAATGCCAGGCCAACATTCTGGTAATTGGCGCCCTGTCGCGCAACATCCTGGAAAGAGCAATAGTCGGCAATACCGCCGAAAAGATCCTTGACGACTGCCCCTGTGACGTGCTGATTATAAAGCCTAGCTAACACCGGGTGATGCAAGCAGCTAATGAACAAACATGTACTTATTGTCGTCGATCGGGAGATTCCCATACCGGTTTCCCTGCAGAAGGCCCGCCAATTCACAGGCAATACCGCCACGATGATTACCGTACTGGCATTTATCAACGCCGCCGCGGCAAATAATGTGGTCGTCGACCAGACCAATCTAATGTCAGACCTGGAAGCGGCTGTCGGCAAGTTCCTCGGAAGTCGGCCGCAACTTACACTGGACATCGTTTCTACACCTGACATTGCCCGCTATTGTGCACAGTATTGCCGGACGAATCAGGTAGATCTGGTAATCAAACCCGGGCACCGGTCCGGAACCCCTGGCCACACTCCCCTCGATTGGCAGTTGGTCCGAACCCTCAACTGTCCGGTTATCATCGCTGTCGATCATAATCTGTCCCAGGCTCGCAAGCTTTTGGTAACCATCGACGCCCAGAGTAGAAATCCGATTCAACAAACGCTGGACAGAAAAGTGCTTGAATGGGCCAGAGACTGGACCCTGCAGGAAGGATATGGACTTTATATCGCCTGTTGCGTAGAAGCGTCGGACCCTCTGACCGGCACGGACACACAACTGCTGATGGACCTGGAAAAAAAGATGCGCCCCAGAATCGTGCCAGTCATACAGCAGATGTTGAGTGAACTTTCTCTTACCTGCAAAGGAATCCTGGTCAGTGCCGGCACACCTGCTTCAGTTCTGAAACGGCTGGCCGAAGAACTGGGCGCAGACCTGATGGCTGTGGGATTCACGGCCCGGCACGGCCTGGGGGAGTTTATACTCGGTCACACCGCTGAAAAACTCATGCACGGACTGGATAAAAACCTGGTTGTGATTCCCGGCACAGGGAAAAAGTAAGGGAGCCTGAACAGCTACCGGAATGGCCTGCCTCAATTGCCCGGGGAACCTCTGACAAGTAAAAATGAGCGTAAAAGAATCAAACAAGCGAGACTTAAGGAGTACACTCTACGAGGTGATCTTTGGCTATGAATCGGCGCCCGGTCGCCTCTTCGACCTCGGATTGATCATCATGATCATGGCCAGCGTTATTGCGGTTGTATTCGATTCAGTTGCAAGCTTTCACCAACAATATGGGCAATTACTCAACTCGCTTGAATGGTTTTTTACTATTGTATTCACCATTGAATACGCTTTGCGAATTTATTCTTCTCCACATCCGCGAGGTTACATATTCAGCTTTTATGGACTGATCGATCTACTTTCTATCCTTCCCACCTACATCGCCTTTCTGTTCCCGCAATCGGTATATCTCATCGTAGTGCGTATTCTGCGGGTTTTGCGAATCTTTCGAATTCTCAAACTGTTCAGGTACATAGGAGAAGCGAAACATACTGTTCAGTGCACTTTACACGCCCGTCGTAAAATTTTCATTTTCCTATTCTCTGTTCTGACACTGATAGTGGTCTTTGGCACATTAATGTTTGTAATCGAAGGGCCGGCGAACGGTTTCACCAGCATTCCGAAGAGCATGTACTGGGCAATCGTCACAGTTACGACGGTCGGCTATGGCGACATCTCGCCACATACGGCGCTGGGCCAGCTGGTGGCCGGACTGGCCATGATCTGTGGCTACGCGATAATCGCAGTTCCTACGGGCATAGTCGGGGTGGAACTCATGAATGAGATTCAGCGGCAGGGAGCCGTGCGGGGAGACTCCGAACGGGTCTGTAACAATTGCAGCCTTTCCCGGCACGATAAGGATGCCAGATACTGTAAACGTTGCGGCACGGACCTGACTGTAATGAAGGCAGATTGAATTCAACCGTCAACGACTTCATGCTCTGACTTTATATCGCAGTTATTGTCGGCAAAGTCTGGCCTCCTCAGCACTTCCAGAGCACTTCCAGTCTCAATCGATCATTAGTGTCACCGGGTCCCTCCACCAGACCGCCCATGGACTCCGAGAACGGGTCAGGAGATTGATTGGGGTTTGATGATCAACACGTCAGAATCAAGGTAATCAAGCACTTTTTCGGCGGTATTACCAATCAGTGCGTCCGCCAGGCGGGATCGTGAAAGTGCTCCCATAACGATAACATCGCTGTTGAGTTTCTGTTCGTAGTTTTGCAGTGCGAAAACCGGGGACTCATCCAACAGATGGCAGTTTTCGGTCTGTAGACTGAATTCGGACAGCAAGTCCTCGAACGCATCACTGTGGGCTTTTAGTACCTTGTCCGGTAGTGCAAACGGCCTCCCGACTTCAGCATAGGCGTGAAGTACATGAACCGTACCACCCAGTTGCGCCCCTAAACCCACAGCGTTACTGAGGATCTTGTGATCCAGTTGCAGCGGTTTATGATGACTGTGAACCGGATCTACTGCGGCCAGTATCACCGGCTTTGGAGGCCACTCCCGGTCTTTGACCAGCAGCAACGGTTTGGGGCAGAATCGCACCAGTTGCCAGCTGTCGTTAGTTAGAAACGTTCTTGCCAGTTTCGAATAGGCCCGAGTGTGCTGAATTACCAGGTCAGCTGAGTATTCGAGAGATTTGCGGACTATCTGTTCGAAGCGGGGATGCGCCCAGACAAGTTCAGCATGAACTCTATACCCCTTCTCCTTTACCTGGTGCTCGACCTTCGCCAGGTTTGCTTCCAGACGCGTGCAATGTTCCTCACGTAGAACTCTCAATTCGTCCCCAAAGCTGTAATAGCTGTCATGGAGGAATTTCTCATAACCACAGACGAGCAGGTAGATTTCCGATTCCTGCTTGTCGCTGACAAACCGCAGCGCCTTCGCCACTTCGATCGGGAGCCCCTCGTTTCGTCCGGCGGCTCGTCATAGCTGTCGAGCACAACCAGTATCCTGCTATAAGACTGCATGCGTGATTCTCCCACTGCCAGGCCCGGACTCAGCTTTAGCCTCGAAGCAGTTGTATTCGGGCCGAAGTATTGCCTCTAGGAATCTGCGGCACTGGCACACTCGATACACAGATCCGTGTAGGGTATGGCCAGCAACCGTTGTTCCCCGATTTCCCCGCCGCAACTGGAACAGATCGTGTATTCCTCGTTCTCCAGCCTCTGCAGGGCGTTATTGATCTGGCGAAGTTCCTGGCGACCCTCCTGTTCCAGGGCCCGAACCAGTTCGTCATTTTCTGTCTGCTTGATCTGTTCGTTGAAATTGGCGCTGACAGGTTCCTCTTTCTGGAAGATGTGCCTGTGCGTGCGCTCCAGCCGACTTCCGATCTCTGACTTTTTCTCCAACAGGTTCGCTTTAACTTCCTTCAGATTCATGAACTAATTCTCCCAGACGGGTCAACTACCTGTTTTCTAATTTAATTTAAACACCTATTATAGGCGTTGACTCAGCTCAACCCCGACACTTTTCGCGCGATTCTGCTGGCAGCATGACCCTGACTGATTTTAGCGTACTTACTCTGAACATCCACAAAGGATTTTCTACCGGGCAGAGGCGGTTCACCCTTGAAAACATACGCAATTGTCTTCGAGACAGCAAGGCAAGCGTAGTGTTTTTACAGGAAGTGGTCGGTGAGCATCAGCGATTCGCACGGAAAGTTCCGGGCTGGCCGCAGGGTAATCAACTGGAGTTTCTGGCTGACTCTGTCTGGACCCATC
The DNA here is from genome assembly GCA_942492445.1 of uncultured Gammaproteobacteria bacterium. Lineage (GTDB taxonomy): Bacteria > Pseudomonadota > Gammaproteobacteria > Pseudomonadales > Pseudohongiellaceae > NORP240. Next base: position 4,514 of record CALOEW010000054.1, on the reverse strand, counting down.
AGGCTTATGGTAAAAACGCCATCTACCAGCATGGCCATCATGGCAATGCCATACTCAGCGCGGTACCTTTCAAATCCTGGCACAATCTGGATGTTTCGCTGGTTAATTTCTCAAAACGGGGCATTCTTCACGGTGTCACCGCAGACGACCTCCATCTCCTGTGCGTACACTTTGGCCTGTTTGAAAGCGAAAGACGGTCGCAAGCCAGAAAGCTGGTAGATTACGTTGACAGAAATATTCCTGCCAGTGCCCCACTGATTGTGGCTGGAGACTTCAATGACTGGCGCAAGAGCATTCACAGTATGCTGACCAGAGAACTTCGACTGCAGGACGCACACCAGAATCTGAATCAACGCGTCGCAAAAACCTTCCCCTCATTTCGTCCTATCCTGGCCATGGACAGGATCTACCTGCGCGGCTTTCAAGTGAAATCCTGTGAAATAATGAGTAATGCGGAATGGCGGAAAATTTCCGATCATTGCGCCCTGAGCGCCCGCCTGAGCCTGCATTACTGATGTTGTTCACAGAATCGGGGCTCTCGTGAGGATACCGTGAACACGGCATTACTGATTTCAACGCTTGTCGTGCTATCCGGGTTCTCGGCCGCACTGCATGCTCTGCTGACCAAACGGGATTCGAAGTCCGCGTTTGGCTGGATAGGCTTCTGCCTGGTGTTGCCCATCTCCGGCCCCCTGATTTATCTGCTGTTCGGGATCAACCGGGTAAACCAGAGAGCCCACCGGGCCTATCTGGCGCGCCTGGAAGTGGATCAATCGCCCAGTATTCTTAATCCCAGGGACATCGACCTGCGCCCCCTGTCAACAGTTGGCGAAAGGGTGACAGGAATGGGCCTGCGTGCCGCCTCCTCGGTAACACTCCTAAAAAATGGTGAACAGCTGTTTCCTGAAATGTTGCAGGCGATCAACTCCGCTAAACAGTACGTGCACCTTTCCAGCTACATATTCGACAACGATGAGACCGGTGAACAATTCATTGCAGCCCTCTGTGACGCCAGGGATAGAGGTGCAAATGTACGGATTATTATCGATGCACTGGGCGAGTACATGTGTTTCCCCAGGTCGAGAATCGGCCGCAAGCTGACTGGACACAATCTCAAGTTTGCACGCTTTAATCCGATTACACTGATTCCGCCGGCTCTGCACATCAACATGCGTAATCACAGGAAGATCCTTGTCGTTGACGGCCATGTGGCATTCACAGGAGGGCAGAACATAGGTAACCGGCAATTGGCTGATCGCACTTCCAACAGGAATCGCGTCACCGACCTGCACTTCAGGTTTACCGGCAAAATTGTAGACGAACTGGAACGGGCATTTCTGCGAGACTGGTATCACGCTTACGGCAACAGGGATATCCAGCCGTTTCGCCCGGTCAACGAAAACCCCGACAGTTCGCGCGTCTGGACCCGGCTGGTACTCGACGGCCCCAGCGAATACCTGGACCGCCTCAATGACCTGCTGGTTGGAATCATTTCCACGGCGCAAACCCGCGTGTGGATCATGACCCCCTATTTCCTGCCGGGACCGGACATTGTTGCGGCGTTGGTCGGAGCCAGACTGCGGGGCGTGGATGTCAAGGTCATATTGCCATCCCGTAATAATATTTTTCTGGTGCATTGGGCGCTCCAGCACACGCTACCCTACTATCTGGGAAAGGACATCGAAATCTATTTCCAACCACCTCCGTTCGCTCACACCAAAGCATTAGTGATTGACGGCAATTACTCATTGGTTGGATCAGCAAATCTCGATGCCCGCAGTTTACGGTTGAATTTTGAACTGGGGGTAGAGATTTTCGACACATCTCTCAATGAACAGCTCGCCGCACACATCGCGCAGATCACTGAGGTCTCCACCAGACTCTCGGAAAAGGCTCTGGGGACTACCCGGTTGCCAGCTCGAATTCGCAACGCGGTTGCCTGGCTGTTTTCACCCTATCTGTGAATCCTGACGGATTGAGACCGGTGCTTGACATAGGTCAATGGCCTATTCGACTATATGCCGTTCAATTGTCCTGACATGCCCGGCCGCCCGGATACACGCCCGGTTATAAATCGGAGCATACTAACACTAAGGGAAATGCTATGAGCATATACAACAATATCGTAGTGGCTATAGACCTCTCCAGTGACTCGCAGAATGTCATCGACACTGCGCTCGAGGTGGCTGGCGGTGACGCCGGCAAAATTCAGCTGGTACATGTAGTTGAACCCATTGCCGCTGCCTACAGCATGGACGCTTATGCGATCAATATCAATGAGTTGCAGCAGGAAGCCTTGTCAATCGCTGCCGACAATCTTGGCGAAATTGGTGAAAAATGCGGCATCCGCAAAGAAAATCAGCATACCCTGCTGGGGTCCCCTGCGATCGAGATCAGGAATCTGGCCGCGGAATTGGATGCAGACGCAATTGTGATCGGAAGCCACGGCCATTCGGGCTGGAAAATTCTTCTGGGTTCCACCGCAAATAAAGTATTACATGGCGCCTCTTGCGACGTATTGACCGTACTTGTAGGCAAAAAAGCGGACTGACAGCCCACACCCGCCAGGGACACATACGGTCCGTGCCCCGGCGGTGATAAGGCTACAGCAGGACTTTTTCGTGCGCCTTGACGTCGTCCGGCTTGATGATCAGCACGTCACACTCCAGCTTATCCAGCACTCTCTCGGCGGTATTACCTATCAACATTCGGTCCAGCCTTGACCATGAAACCGCCCCCATAACCACGACGCTGGCCTGGATAAGGGTAGTCAGCTCCGGCAATGAGCGGGTAATTTCAACATCGCTGACATAACAATGTTCCTCGGGAACGTTGTGCTGGGCTCCCAGATCCTTGACTTTAGCGGTGTCTACCTGATAGTCGCTCTCAATGGGGTACATACCCGAAAGGGGCGGGAGGTGAGTACTGTGATACAGATGAACCGAGCCCCCAGACACCCTCGCCAGGGTCGCCGCGGCTCGAACCAGCTTGTGATCAAGAGCCGCCGGCTTGTCATGGGAATGTTCCGGATCAACTGCGGCGACAAACCCCGGCTGCCCGCTCCACTCCCGATCCTTTACCAACAGCAGTGGTGCCGGACAATAGCGGATCAGCTCCCAGTCATCATTGGCCAGCAGCAACCGGGCCAGGCGCTCGTGCTGTCGCGTGCTTTTGACAACCAGATCAGGCTTTAATTCATCTACGCGACGAACAATCTCCTCATAGGGGGGATTACCCCATGCCGTTGCACAAGACACTTCGAGGCCGTTTTCCCGCAATGGATCGGCCAGCTTTTCCAGTGCCTCCAGATTTTTCTCGCCATGTTCCCGGCGCAGCTCTCTGGCCCTGACAGGATCAAAATAATAGCCGTCTTCCAGGTAGGTACTGTAGTCGCTGATAAACAATTCCAACTCGGCATCGGCAAACCTGGCTAGCTGCCTGGCTCGATCCAGTGCCGGCTGTTTATCTGCCCCGGGTTCGATAATGACCAGAATTTTGTTCAGTTCTAGCATGGAAGACTCCCTGTTTGTTCTGTTTTTGATTCTTGTTTCTGCCCGCAGAAGCCATGCTAATGCGGGAATCCGGATGATCGCCGGAAATTGGCGCTACGACTCCTGATGGTAATGTTAATGCAGATCGGACAATTATTCTAAGAGATTGTTTATTTGACGTTTTGGTGGCAATATTGCCGTTCTGCGACAAGTCGAGGAGTATGGATGATTATGCCTGGCGAAAACGCTGGTATAAGGGTTGTCAGACAGGAATCAGCCGGCAGAGGGAACTCAGCTTCCGCCGGCAGCGCCAGGCCCTGCCCCCACAATCCACACGCCATTTCCTGCAAGTGACAGTTGCAGACTCAGCGAGGCGAGCTCGCCGATTGCGCTGAATAAAACGGAAATACATCAGCTCGATGAAATCGTCCAGCGAACCGCCCGCTGAAGAAAGGGCGACCACCTTTACCGGCAGAACGATCCTTTCAAATCGGTCTTCGCGGTGCGTTCAGGCACGCTTCAAGTCCTATATACTCCGGCCCAGATATACGGTCAGGAGGGTAACCGGCTTCTTCATGCCTCGGAGAGATCGTCGGTATGGATGGCATCGCCAGTAAATCCTACAGCAACTCCACAGTCGCACTCGAGCATGCCTCGGTATGCGAAATTCCCTTTACGCAGCTGGAAAAGCTGAGCCATCAACTTCCAAGCCTGCAGCACCACTTTTTTGCCATCATGGGCAATGAAATAGCCAAGGACCAGCAGATCCATACACTGTTGAGCAGCTATTCCGCCGAGGAGCGCGTCGCCTCCTTCCTGCTCAGCCTTTCCAGTCGCTACACACGGGTGTCTCTGGCTCCGGACAAGTTCCTGCTGCACATGACACGGGGCGATATTGCGAGTACCTTGGTCTCACTCTCGAAACTGATAAGTCAGATTTTCACCGGGCCTGCAGAAAAAAGGGCATCATCTCAGTCAAAAGCGAAGAAACCGAAATCGTTGATTTCGATAAACTGAAAGCGA
>CALOEW010000053.1:0-51426 GCA_942492445.1 uncultured Gammaproteobacteria bacterium | reverse complement strand
CGTTCTTGGCTCAGGAATGTCACGACTGGGGAGGCGGGACCATGCGCAGGGGGTGCGGACCATACGGCGATGGACGGTGGTATGCGATTCGACGCCAGTGGCCACTGGTGATGAATGCCAATGCAGCCACTCTGCCAAGGGACTGCGCCCGGGTTTCCGGAGACTTTGAATTTACTGTTTACGTCGGCCGCTCCTATGCCGCGGAATTCCCCGGCACAGTCTTCGGAATGAGTCAGCACGAATACCGGGTGCCACCCTGCAGCAGGGTATCAATAACTCTGATCAACGAAGATGAAGTCAGGCACCAGTGGATGCTGCACGGTCTGCCACGCTATTTGTACCCTCAGGGGATGTTCCATCTGGAAGCCGCCGGTGGGCATTCCCGCAGCGGCACCTTCATCGTGCCCAGTGGGGATCAGACTTACCTGGTGCATTGTGACATGACCCAGCATATGGAAAAGGGGATGAAGGGGCAGCTGATAGTGGGAGCGGGAAATGGCGATCTTTGGAGTATCCCTGGCGTGAGCCGGGAATTTCGCCAATCCCGAAGCGTGACCGTGCTTGGACTCTTTCTGTCGGGCAGCATGGCAGTCATGAGTTTTCTGGTATTGGCGTTTCTGGGCAAGCACGGACAGGGTTCAGGGGGTCGAAAGAGGCGGCCCTGAAAGTCACGCAATTCACCGGCAACGCCAGTCGTTTCGTCATATCATCGTAAAAAAATTCCTGTAAAAATTCTGCAAAAGAGGCAAACTAGTGTGAACAGGCCCAAGGGAACGCTTCTTGGAATGCACGTTGAGACGATTCGTTTCCAATGAGTGCGAAGCGGCGCAGGATGTTCAAAGTTGATCCGGCTGCGCCGATAATCACAGAATGGATGCCGGCAAACCCGTCACTCCCCAGGTTCCCGGTATCGTTACGAGCGGCAACCGTATGTCTGCGTCGGCAAAGATATTGAGATTAAACAAGGCAGGTCACCCGATGTCCTGGTTAACCCGGGAGGAGACGGCGACCCTGATGGCCAAGGATCAGGTAATCTGGTCTTTGGGCAGATACCGTGATGGAGGATTCGCGGCGGTTTCAACCGGCAGGGTATGCAGTCGGTATTGAAGCTTCCGAGCATTGTCGCCTGCGAAGGTAAGGTCCACATCGAGTCCTATGATCCGCCGCTGGAGAACAAGTTTCTGTTTCGCCGAGATCAGAACATGTGTCTTTACTGTGGCGGTACGTTCTCGGTTCACGACCTTTCCAGAGATCATGTTATGCCGTTGTCCAAGGGGGGCAGAGATGTCTGGACCAACGTGGTGACTTCCTGCCGCCGCTGCAATAATCGCAAGGCGGACCGCAACCCGGAGGAATCCGGCTTGGAACTGCTGGCGGTGCCATTTGTGCCGAACCAGTACGAGTTCCTCTATCTATCAAACCACAATGTCCTGGCGGATCAGATGGAATTTCTCAGAGCCAGGTTCTCCTCCCGTATCAAGTTTTCCTGATACCGGCTCAATTAAGGCAGGGGCGCAACCCTCTCTGGTAAAAACACAATTGACACAGTATAAAGGGGACGGCAGCTATTGCCGGCATAGCGGGAAGCCATGTCCACCCCGGAAGAATAACAAGCCAAGAGTTGAGTTATGCGCAGAATTTCCAGAACTCTACACAGTTTCAGGCTGTTCCTGTTGTTTGGCAGTTTGCTGACAGCGTGCCAGCTTGCCGACGCGCAGCGTGGATTCGTCACTTTTTCCAGAACCACCCTGGATGACACCATGGCCGGCGGCTACGGTGTGGACGTTGCAGACATTGACAGTGACGGCCTGCTCGATGTGGTTGCTTTATCCACCAGTCCTGCGCGTTTCGTCTGGTACCAAAACCCCAGTTGGGAACGGTTTACGGTATCAACCCGCACTGACCGCTATATCGCGACCGCACCTCATGATATCGATGGCGATGGCGATGTGGACCTGGTTCTCGCCAGTGAGTTTGACCTGACTCGTTCGACCGAGGGTGGCGAAATTCACTGGTTTGAAAATCCTGGAAACCCTGCTGAAAACCAGGAATGGGCGATGCATTTTATCGATGCAATCCCCACTTCCCATCGGGTCAAGTGGGGTGATATCAACGGCGATGGCCGCAAGGAACTGCTCAACCTGCCAATTATCGGTGAAGGTGCCTCTGCACCGCACTATGATGAAAACCTGGATTTCGTGGCTTATTCGATTCCACAGGATCCCGCCGTGGAACCGTGGCCCGGTATCGTACTGGATAACAGTCTGCAAATGGCTCACGGAATCAAGCTGGTGAAGTGGGATAACGATAATCGTGCCGATATTCTTACCGCCAGTTTTCAGGGTGTACAACTGTTTCAGCTGGGGGTTGCCGGCGAAATGGTCTCTCGTCGACAGATTGGCTCCGGAATGAATGGCGAGCGACCACAAATCGGTTCCAGTGAGGTGGACACGGGTCTTCTTCCCTCAGGAAAGCGTTTTGTGGCCGCGATAGAGCCCTGGCATGGCAATGAGGTGGTGGTTTATACCGCAGGCATCGACCCCCGGGAGGTTTGGAACAGGGAAGTGATAGACGCCTCTTTTGTCGGGGGTCACGCGCTGCTGGTAGCCGATCTGGACAACGACGGAACCGATGAAATCGTTGCGGGACATCGCAGTGAACCCTATAACCTGTTTATTTACCGATACGATCTCCGTAATCGGAATTGGGGCCGGATAAATCTCGACGCCGGGGGCATCGGACTCGCCGGGTTGGTGATCAATGACCTGAACGGTGATGGATTCAAGGATATCGTCGGTATAGGCACCGGCACTGCCAACGTTGTCTATTATGAAAACAGCGGCAAGTAGCCCGGGCACCTGCCCGACTTAATCAGAGGTTCCTCAGCTCTCCGGTACTCGATTACCGGCAATCCAGACCGATTCGATGGTGCGGGTATTTTCAATGTCGGTCAATGGATTCCGCTCGAGTACCATCAGGTCGGCCCAGTTTCCGGGTTCCAACGTGCCCAGTCCGTCAAGGTTCATACACCGGGCAGCAATGCCGGTTGCCGACGCGATAGCCTGCATGGGTGACATCCCCGCTTCCACCATCATCCACAATTCCATGTGTTCGAAATAACCCTGAAAGCGTGCGGGTGGTCCGCTATCGGTGCCCATTGCGATTCTGACCCCCGCCTCATTCAGGAGACTGATGTTCTGCATGGCGACTTCCAGGGCCATCTTGTACTGTTGCGCCGATGCACTGTTGCGCATGCGTGACTGACGTTCGGGTGAACGAAGTTGGTCGAGTACCGCCGGGTCCGCTTCTTTCAGGAAAAACGGGTCGGAAAAAAACTCCGGTTCACTTTCATAGATAAACGTGGAAATTTCGCGGGTCAGGGTGGGGATGTAGCAGACGTCTCTGGACTGAATCAGGCTGATGACTTCCTGATCAACCGGCAGGTCACGAATACTGTGAGCGATAATATCGCCACCGGTTTCCAGCACCGCCTTGGCATCCTCCAGGTAAAACAGGTGAACTGCCACGGGCAGGCGTCGGGTGTGAGCCTGGTCAATAATTGCGGAAACTATCTCCGGCGCCGGCTTGGCAGTGCTGCCAAGGTTGTCGTCCACCCGGGTCTTGATGAAGTTGGCGCCAAGATCGGCGGCCCGGTTCACAGCGTTGCGAGCCTCCCCGACGGAACTGCCGCTTATGACATCTCCGGCCACGAAGAGCCGGGCATAATCCAGGTTGTTCCGGGACTGACTGTTGCGCAATGCAAAGCCTTCCTCCTCGTCATCACCGAGGCTGACGATCGTGGTTACTCCGTAGCGCCCATAAAGAGCCAACTGCCGCATCAGGTTGTCGCGGGAATAATACCCGGTCTCCAGGCCCCGTGTGCCCCCGACGTGACCATGGGCATTGATCAGGCCGGGCATGATGGTTCTGCCACTGACGTCGACCACCCGGGTATCGTCCGGCAATGTAACGTCACTGGCGGGGCCGACTGCCCGTATTCTGCCGTCGGTGATTACGATAACGCCATTGTCGATCGGGGCTGCCCCGGTACCGTCAATTACGGTGGCACCGATAAAAGCCAGGTTGCCTTCGTTGGCGGTGGCCAGAACCGGACAGCCGAGCGCGATCAGTGCAATGGTGAAACTACGCATCAGCCTGGTGGTGAACATGGTGACCTCCTGTTGTTGTAATTCACAGATGCCATTGGAGCCAAACGAAGGGAAAAAATCAATGCCTGCAGCTACGCTTCCGGCGAATCGTGGCAGCATTTCCCCGTTCAAAGAGGTTCTATAATGCACACTCCTTCCGGTAATAACGCCATGGGGCTCCTGCTGGCCCTGAATACCGCACTGCTTTGGGAGTTCTTCCCATCGCCTTGAAAGAAATAATAGCATCCATGGATGCCATTACCATTGTCTGGTTCCGTTTTCTGGTGGCGGCTGTGGTTATCGGGCCTGGTTCTGTTTTTTAATGATCGGTTTGCAGTGCTTTTCAGTACCGGTTCCGAGTTGGGCATCGGAGTATTGCTGGTTATTATGGCGGTGCTGGCTCTGGCGCCACTGTTTACGATTGCGGCGCTGAAGGTGATAGTCAGGTTCAATCCGGACTATGCGCTAACCGACCATCTGAACACCGTGTCGCTCTCTGCGACGGTTATTCTGGATTCAGGGTCGGTGCTGGTGCCCGATGATACGAACCGGATTTGCCGTCAGACGGGCGGCAGGGCAGGAGTAGGCGGGAATGGTGTCAAGATCGTGACCGGTTACCGGTGCCGTGGCGCCGGTTCTGGAAATAACCGCAGTCCGCCGCTGTGTCAGGGGACCAGAATCCCCTGACCACGGGCTGCGGATACGGAACAGGGTTCAGGCTTGCCGTCTGCGCCTGCTGAGGGCCAGGCCCAGAAGACCGGTGGAAAGCAGCAGCAGCAGGCCTGGCTCCGGTACCGCGGTCGACTCATTGGTCGTGGTGAGTCGGAAATCGTTGAACGACCAGGCGCCACCGAAGTCTGAGGTGTCTTCCGTCGACAGCCTGATGCCCAGCGAACTCCAGGAGTTGGATACCGCGTTGTTGAACACGCTGAGAATATCGAAACTGAAAACGGTACCGGCAGTCAGTCCAGTGGTGTTGAACGAACCGATGCTGGCCACAGCGGGCGCCTGGTAGTCAGAAACATCCTCGGCGTTGTTACCCTGGTAGGCGACTATATCGATGACACCATCGAAAGGAAAGTCGTTGGTACCGGGGAACAGGCCGAAACCAACGGTATCGAAGGTCACGTAGGCTGCGATGGCAGCACTCAGCCCCGCCAGGTTGTACTCGGAAAGGCCCCGGACCTCCTCGGTACCGAAGTTGCCGACCTCCGCGATGCCGGCGGGGTTGCCAAAGGCTCCCCCGGTGCTGGAGTGGAAGTGATCACCACTGCCCTGGGAGCCGCCAAGCGATGCTACAGCAAAGGTAAACCCGTCAGTTATGGGGGCGGCATTGGCACCGGCTGCCACCAGCATAAAGATTGCCGCCGCTCTGGCAACGACCCTGCTTGTTGAATTCATCATTTTGATCCTGTTCATACTGTTCCCCCACTCACATCCATGGATTATCGGGTCGTTGATGCCTGCTCCTGCAAGCCGCTAGAGACTTTGTGTCGTTACCATGCTGTAGATTCATGCAATAATCACGCCTGGAAATAAAAAGTATAAAAAACAACAGGATGGAACTGTGCCAAGCGGGTAGCTTCACCGGTTTGTAAAGAAAGTTGACACACAGTCCCTTACTGCAGACGTGGGAAACCGCGGGTTGTTTTCTGGTATCAGGCCCGGGATAGTGGTTGCGATCAGATGCCGTTGCCTGGCCCAGATGTCATAGGCTCAGATGCCATAATAGTTGCGTAGGGAATCCCGCGTCAGGATACCCACCACGCTTCTGCCGGACCCGAAACGGCGGGTGATGCAGAGGGCATCCACGCCTTGCTCCTCGATCACCCGGCTGGCCTGGTAGAGGTTGCTTCTGGAGTCCAGTTCCACGGTGTTGAACACCTGTGCGGCAATCCTGGTGAGGTCGATGTAAGCCGCTTCTTCTGATTCTGCAGCGCTTACTGCCGGTTCCGGGGCACCGGATTGCGCTCTGAGCCCGTCGAGGTGTTTGGCCAGGTCCGCGGTGCTGATGAGTTGCAACCCGCCTTCCTCGTGCCTGATCACGATCCAGACGACGGCCTGGTTGACCAGCTCCCGGGCCCGCTGCCCGTTGATCCGTGGCTCGGCAATCGCCAGTGAGGAATTCATCACGCTACGCACACCGATGCGACTGAGAAACTGACGTGCCGGTGCCTCGTAGCTCGCTATTCCCTGGGAGCGCAACTGTTCGGCGAAGATTCCCTGACACCGAAAAATCTGCTGAACCACCACACAGGCCACCACCACCGTCACCATGCTGGGCAGAATAATTGCCGGGTTGTTACTCAACTCGAGAATCGTCACCATGGCAGCCATGGGGGCATTCAGGACCGCGCCCAACATCGCCACCATGCCCAGGATCACGTAAAACCCCTCGCCTGAAGCTTCCACGACCAGCCCGTTACCGACTACTCCCAGCACTCCGCCCAGGCAACCTCCGATGACCAGCAGGGGACCGATAAGCCCGCCAATCATGCCCAGGCCGGTTACGGCTGCGGTTACCACCAACTTGGCGATGACAACGGCAATCAGCAATTGCAGGGGTATTTCTCCTGCTATCAGCTGGTTGAGGGTGTCGTACCCGGCTCCAAGGATCTGTGGCAGAGCTACCGCTACTGATCCGGTCAGCATGCCGGCCACCAGGTAGCGACTCAGCACCGGGGCCTCCCTCCATCTGGAGGTGTACAGGTGAATCCTGATAAAAGCCATGGCCGTGATGGCGTACAACAGGCCGGCGAACGCCATGAACGGTATTTCCCAGAGCAGATTCAGTTCCAATGGCGGCACGCTGATGAGGCTGTCGTTGCCGAATACCAGTTGACTGATGGTGGAGCCAAGGACCGAAGCGAGTATCACCGGGATGAATCCGACGATTGTGTATTCCATCAGGATCACTTCCATGGCGAATACAACTCCCGCCATCGGGGTGTTGAACGCCGCCGCAATGGCTGCGGCAGCGCCACAGGCGATCAGGGTCCGCATGGCATTATTGGGCAGTTCAAACCATTGACCCAGCAGTGAGGCTATCCCGGCACCCAGGTGTACGCCGGGTCCCTCCCTGCCGATACTCTGTCCGGAGATCAGGGCCACACTGCCCCCGAAGAACTGGACCAGCAGGTTTCTGCCTGGAAGACGGCCCTGGTGATTCCGCAATCGCTCCAGCACATGGAAAACACCGACTGCCTGAGACTGTCGGTCTATCACCATCAACCACAGGCCGAGCACCAGGGCGCCCAGAAACGGCAGCAGGAAGCGCCAGGCCGGTTCCAGGCCTTCAAAGTCCTCCGCTGAACCGTGAAACAGGAATGCCAGCGAGGTTTCCACCTGCAGCCGGAACAGCACCACGAGAAGTGCCGCGCTGAGTCCACTGACGATGCCAAGGCCGATCAACTGGGGCAGCGCATCCTGGTAGGAAATACGGGTGCGAAAGGCCTCCAGGAGGTGCTCAGTACGTTCTCGAAAGGACTTGTTCAATGGCATTGTCAGCCGCTGGTATCTGTAATTCCCCGGGTCCGCAATTGACCGGGTCAGAGCCCGGATTCCCCGGGCCCCTAGAACTGTCTGGCTGTGGATACAGACTCAAGCGAACTGGCGTTTTCCGGGGTAGTTTCTTTACCGGAAGGTATCCTTGCCGGTACCGATTGTCCAGTGGATACCGGGCGCCACATTGACCTGAGTGCAGTTCTGACTTACTGTTCTGTAACGTTCGGACACTTCAAAAAGAACCTGATTCCGGGCCTGTTGCGCCAGGGAATCCCCGTAAAAGGTCATCAATCTATGAGTCACCCAGCTGCTCAAAAGTTCATTCTGTTGCTCGTCGTTCTGATGAGTCTGGCTCTCAGTGCCGGTGCCGGCGCGGAAGTTACCCGCATTGATATCACCAGCCGCCAGACCCTGAGCTCGCCTGACGTCGACTATCGTTACCAGGTGATAGACGGTGTCATGACTTTCACCCTGGACCCGGAAGATCCCGCCAACCACAAGGTTTACGATATTCAGAATGCCCGCCGCAACGAGCGGGGGCTGGTGGAATTCAGCGCCGATTTCCAGGTGATGGTCCCGTCAGCAGACATCGCCAACGGCTCGCTTCTATACATTGTCAATAATCGCGGACGCTCCCTGGGTGCTCCGGGAGAGTTTCCTGAGGACCCCCTGTACGCCAAGGGATTCACTTACCTGATGACCGGCTGGATCAACGAGCTCGAGGCGGGTAATGGAAGCCTGTTATTGAATGCGCCTCTGGTCGGTTCGCAGACCCGCCCCATAACCGGTGACGTGCGCTATGAAATTATAGTGGGCAGCGAGAGCAATAACGAGAACATTGCAGGTGCCGGACACCTGGCCTATGAACCGACCAGCCAGGGGCTGGCAAGCGCGACCTTGACCCATCGGGTGAATCAGCTGGATCCACGGATTGCCATCGCAAGGCAGCGGTTCGAACTTGACGTGGCCTGGCCGCCGGGAAGAAACCAACCGGTGGTGACGCTGAACCTGGAAGGGGGCCTGCAGCCGGGTCATATCTACGAACTGATCTATGAAGCCCGGAATCCTGTGCTGGCAGGCGCCGGCATGGCGGGAATCCGGGACAGCGTTTCCCTGTTGCGCCGTGGCGCGGGCGGCAATGCCACATTGGCGGGGCAGCTGGAGGCGTTGGGGTTTCCGGAAATAGAGCAGACCATCGCCCTGGGCATCTCCCAGAGTGGGCGCCTGCTGCGCCTGTTTCTTTACGACGGGTTTAACGAGGACCTGACCGGTGGCCGGGTGTTCGATGGCGTAATTCCGGTAATCGCGGGGGGCGGCTTCGGGATGTTCAACAACCGCTTCGCCATGCCGACGCGCACCAATGGACAGCATGAAAACGAGCTGTTTCCCAATGATTTCTTCCCTTTCGCCTACGGCAGCAGTGTCGATCCCTTTACCGGTCGGGAAGATGGCATTCTGCGGCGCAGCATCGAGACCGGCACGGTTCCCAGGGTAATGCACATCCAGACCTCGAACGAGTACTGGATACGGGGTGGCTCTCTGGCGCATACCGACCCTGCTGGGTCCATGGACGCGGAGATCGCCGATAATGTCCGTTTCTACTCTATCGGGGGTTCCCAGCATGGCTCGGGAAACGGTATTCCAAGGCCGGCCGGTTCAGGCCAGTTACCGGCTAACCCCAACCTGTGGACACCTATCAGCATCTCACTCCAGGTGGCCATGCACGAGTGGCTGGCACAGGCAAAAGAGCCGCCACCCAGCCGCTATCCCAGACTGGCGGACGGCACCCTGGTGCCCTCACATCTGCCCGATGGCGATATCAACCCCAGGGCCTGGCATCCACTGCCGGGAATATCTCATCCCAAGGACATGTACCGGGTAGGCTTTGCCGATTACGGTGATCGCTGGGAGCAGGAGCGAATCATCACCAGGCATCCCTTTGAAACAGAATACCGCTATGGAGTGCTGGTGCCGGCCGTGGACAGCAATAACAACGATTTTGCGTCGAGCACGGTGCTGCCACCCCTGACACAAGTGCCACTTGGAACCTTTGTGCCCTGGAACCTGAGGGCCAGAGAGTCCGGCGCCGCAACTGAACTGGCCAGGCTGGCTGGCGGGTACATCCCCTTCGACCGCTACCGGGCCGGCTCCGAAGATTCGCGCAGCACTCTCGATGAGCTTTACAGTTCCTTCGAAGACTACCTGGCAAAATTCGAAGCGGCTACCGACCTGCTGATCGAACAGCGTTACCTGCTGCCCGAATTCAAGGACGACTACATGGCGGTCGCTCGCGCCAACCGGGCCGTGTTCGACTGAGTCAGGGCAGGCCGCCAGGCCTCCCCGGGGTTGCCTTCAGAAAATGGCATTGACGGTCAGAAACAGCAGCGACGGCCCCAGCAGGCAGCCGACACCGGTATAGAAAGTGGCAGTCATGGCGCCATAGGGGACCAGCCTGGGATCGGTTGCCGCCAGCCCTCCAGCGACACCACTGGTAGTTCCCATAAGGCCGCCGAACACCATGGCTGACTGGGGATTGTCGAGCCCGATGTGGCGTGCCACCATCGGAGTGCCTATCATGACCAGAATTGACTTCACCAGCCCCGCGGCCACGCTGAGTGCAATGAGTTCGGAACTGGCGCCGATTGCCGCGCCGGTAACCGGCCCAACAATGTAGGTTACCGCACCGGCACCGATGGTGGTAATTGCCACCGGGTCCGTGTAGCCGAACAGAATCGCAACAAATCCGCCCACCACGAAGGAAACAATTACCCCGGCGAAGATGGAGATCACGCCGGCCAGACCGGCTTTCTTCAACTCACTCAGGTGGACACCAAAGGCGGTGGCGACGATGGCGAAATCCCGGAACATGCCTCCTCCCATGACCCCGACACCGCTCAGGATGGCGAGATCGGCGACACCGGTATTGCCCCCCGTTATCAGGCCCCCGATATAGGCTGCTACCAGGCCGAGGGTGATGGCGATTGCCGATCCGTGAATCCGGCCCGCGGTAAGACGGTCGGAAAGTACATAGGAGAACCAGACTGTCAGACCGACCACTGCAAATGCGACTACCAGTCCGTTGCGGGTGAAAGTTGCCTCAAGAACTTCCATTATTCGGCACCTCCATCCGGTCTATCTGGCTCATCCCGGCGCGGACCGATTCGGCTGAGTACCGGCACCAGGGCAAAGCTCACCACCACGGCTGCCACTCCCGCCACCAGTGCGAGCAGTCCGCCGTCCACGGCTGCCACGACATTCTGGCGTGCCGCCATGGCAACCACGATAGGGATATACATGGCACTCCAGAATTTGATACCGTCACCGGCCAGGCCATCCACCATGGGTTTAAAGCGACTCGAGTTACAGGCAAGTACCAGCAGCAGCATGGCGATCCCCACGCCGCCCACGTTGGCCTCAACGCCTATCAACACCCCCAGGTATTCGCCAGCCAGCATGCCCACCACCAGACACGCGGAAAGCAGTGCGACGCCGTAAATAATCATGTGAGTTCCTTTTTTATCAGGGTTATGAAGGCCGGCAGTGACGGCGCAGGGAAGCCTGTCGGAGGGCTTCAACCCCTTGTTATCGAGACAGCCGCGATGATATGACGGTCTCCTCCAATACGCAATTTGCGACGCAGCACCCCGGTTTATCGCAAATACCGGGTTTTCCTCCTTTCCCGGCAACCTGCCGGTTTGACTTGCCGGGGCGGTTTATAGGTTAATTACGCTCCCGGCGTGGTCAGTGAACGAACTTCACTCAGGGCGGACCACAAGGAAGACCCAATTTTTAACTGTAACTTTGGGGGAGTTCACCTTGAAATTCACACTCATCCGCGGCGTGCTGTGCTCGCCCTGAGTCTCATGTTGTTCCTCGGCACCTACAGTCCGAGGATGTACCACTGAAATTCTGGAGAATGCCCAGGACCATTCCGACCGTTGGGTCACCTACGGGCGCAATTACGGTGCCTGGCGTTATATGCCGGATGACCAGATTAATCGTGAGACGGTTGCCGGCCTGCGGCCCGTCTGGATCAAACAGACCGGCGTCACCGGCGGCGCCTTCGAAGTGACAGCGCTGGTGAATGATGGCCGTATGTATCTGACTACCGCCAACAGCCACCTGATCGTTGTGGACCCCCTTACAGGGGAGGAACTGTGGCGCTACGACCATGAATTCGACAACGTGGATCTTTGCTGTGGTCCCCACAACCGAGGGGTGGCACTTTATGAGGACAAGGTGTTCTGGGGCACTCTCGATGCTCACCTGATGGCCTTCGATGCAGCAACCGGTATCCAGTTGTGGGATGTGGAAGTCGGTGATCACCGTGAGTCGTTCTCTGTCACCGGCGCCCCGCTGGTGGTGAAAGACATGGTGCTGATCGGCGTCGGCGGCGGAGAATTCGGTATCCGTGGCTACATCGATGCTTACGATGTGCATACCGGCGAACGACGCTGGCGTTTCTATACCGTTCCAGGCCCGGGTGAGCCTGGCAATGAAACCTGGGAAGGAGATTCCTGGCGCACCGGTGGTGCTCCCACCTGGGTGACCGGCACCTACGATCCGGAGTCCGACTGGGTGTTCTGGGGTACCGGGAACCCCTGGCCGGACATCAATAACAATGTCCGCAGTGGCGACAACCTTTACTCCAATTCAGTGGTGGCACTGGATGCGGAGTCCGGGGAGCTGCGCTGGTATTTCCAGACTTCACCCCGCGATGAATTCGACCACGACTCTACCAGCGAGCCAATGATCATCGACGAACTCATTGATGGCGAAATGCGCAAACTGGTCATTCAGGTTTCCCGCAATGGTCACGTATACGCCCTGGACCGGGAGACTGGCGACTTTATTTATGCCGCGGAATACACCCGTGTGAACTGGGCGGATCGGGACGAAAGCGGCAAACCGGTTCTCAAGGAAGAACTCTATGATCCTGCCGGTACCGTCGTTTTCCCCGGTCTCTTCGGAGGCAAGAACTGGCCTCCCGCTTCCTACAGCCCTGATACCCACATGCTGTATATCCCTTCAAGTGAATGGGGAACCACCTTCATCCGCCGCGAAGGCGAAGGCAGGCCCGGCACCATGGATCTGGGCGGCATCCCCCGGTTTGATCCCCAGGGTACCGGCCACGTGGTGGCCTACAACATCCGCTCCGGTGAAATCGAATGGCAGTACGAACTTCCCGGTTCCTTCAACTGGTCGGGTACGCTGGCAACCGGCGGTGGACTGGTGTTTGCCGGATCTGCCGATGGCTACCTGCGGGCTTTTGATGACGAGACCGGCGAAGTCCTGTGGCAGTTCCAGACGGGCAGCGGCATCTATGCTCCACCCACCAGCTTTACCATCGACGGCAGGCAGTACATCGGCATCGCCTCGGGTACGCGCGAACCGTCGACACGGGCCGGGGTTGCAACCGGTATAGCCACCGGTAACTACCTCCTGTTCAGCCTTTAACGACACCAGGCGCGGGGACCCCGGGAGACGACTATGAAAGAGTTATGGAAATTGCTGGGCCTGCTCCCGGTCGCCCTGACGGCACAGATTGTCGTGGCGGGAGTGGGCGAAGGCCAGGTGTTGTACGATGCCTACTGCCAGGTCTGCCACGGTGGCCTGGGTGAAGGTCAGACCATGGGCAAACCGCTGACTGATAACAGTGCCGGCAATCTGACCGATGAGGAACTGATCGCGGTAATCACCGAGGGGCGATCCGGGACCGGCATGGCAGCCTGGGGGTCCTCGTTCAGCGACACCGAGATTCTGGATGTAGCCAGCTATGTGCGGGTGTTGCAGGGCGGAGCCGGGCTGAGCACAGTGGAAAACGATGCCTCGATCAGTGACGATCCCGGTGTGCGGGCAGGCGAACAACTGTTCAACGGCACCGCCGGTTGTGCCACCTGTCACAGTTATCGGGATCAGGGTGGAACCGTGGGGCCGGCCCTGGACGGCGTCGCGTCGCGCCTGGGTGAAATCGGTTTGCTGCAGGCCCTGCGCGATCCTTCGGCTGACATTGTTGACGGCTATCAGGCAAAGATAGTGAAGCAACAGGACGGCACCGAAATTCGTGGCCGCTACCGCAATGAGTCCGAACTGACAGTTCAGATTCAGAGCGCTGACGGTCGCCGCTGGCTGACCTACTTCAAGGACCGTGTGGATTCCATCACCGATGCCGAAGAATCCCTGATGCCCACAACTTTCGACAATCTCGAGCCCGGGCAGCAGAGCAATCTCCTAGCATTCCTGAAATCGCTCTAATAAATAAAAAAGCTGATCAGAGTGAGCAACAGGGTGCCTGTGATCAGCATGGCCCCATAGGTAATGCTCATTGCCAGGAATTTGAACGTGGTCAGCAGGTAGCCCTGGGAGAAAAACAGTCTCAGGCTCATGAACAGATACGCAATGGCCCACAGGTTCAACAATGAACCGAGAAATCCGGCAGTAGCAGCCAGCACGCCACGACTGGACCAGGCCAGCAGGTCGAGCAAAAAAAGCAGGATAAAAACGAGCAGCAGAAAACTGTGATTGTGCAGTGTCAGAAGAAGATGCTCGATGTAGTAGCGGCCGGAGCCGAGGTAGGCGAGTTTCTGCACCAGGGCCAGCAGCGGCATCATCATCAGCAACAGCACTGGCAGGTAGTCCAGCAACTGGCCTACAAAGTCGAACGGGTCCTCACTTATCGACCGGATATTGGCAATGGCCCGCTCCTGCAGCAGTGCCACGAAGCGTTGGTTGTTGGCATCTGACAAAAACGGGACCCGCAACGGTTCTATCAGGTCCAGCACTCCCGACTCGAGTTCCTCCATATCGGCACTGGTCACTACGTCGTCGTCGTTGTCCTGAGTCGCTTCCGTTGCATACTTGTTAATGTCCACACCCACGGAGTCCATGAACATCTCGAAGGAGACCGTGAACAGGAATACCAGAACAAACGCAATGAAAAGCCGCACTGGCGGGAGAAACCGGAGCCGCCGTCCGGCCAGATACTCACTGGTCAGTAGAGCCGGCCGTGTAAACAGGTACCAGAGGGTGCGCCAGGTTCTGGACTCAAAGGCAAAAACCCCCGCAAACGCCTCGCGCACCAGGGTGGGAAAGAAGTCGATGACCTGTCTGTCCCGCTGGCCGCAGCGATAGCAATATTCCCCGCACAGACGTTCTCCGCAGTTACTGCAAAGCCTGGCGCCAGAGGCTTCCTCGTTGGCGACAGACCGGCCCGGCTGTGTGCTGAAGTCCGACATACTGTGCTTTACCTGTTGCTGAAAGGCCCTAAGGCATCCCAGAGTACCACAGCATGATGAGGTTACCGGGCCGGCTGAGGGAACCCTCGTTCACGGGAATATTCCAGGGATCGAGGCCGGAAACAACCGAAATCCAGCGCCCCTGGGAAAGTCATGTTCAGTCGGGTGCCACGCAGTCCGGGAGTCTGCCCTGGTTCCGGGCGGCCAGCCACTGTGTTTCCGCCCGGGACAGCAAGCGGTTAAGATCGGCAATTCTGGAATCCGGAGAGGGGTGGGTTGACAGAAACTCCGGTGGCCTGGAACCGCCGGCACTGGCCATGTTGTACCACAGGTTGATGCTTTCCTGCGGGTCGAAACCGGCCCGGGCCATCAACAGGATGCCGATTTCGTCAGCTTCGCTTTCCTGAACCCGGTTGAATGGAAGGAAAAAGCCCAGGTTGGCGCCGAAATCCAGAAGCTGCAAGGTCTGATCCGAGACTCCCGCCTGCTGCGCGGCGGTCAGCCCGATATCGCGCAATGCCGCCTGGCTGGCCCGTTCGTTGCTGTGCCGTGCCAGAACATGCCCGACTTCGTGTGCCATTACCGCGGCCAGCTGATGTTGATTCGTCGCCACCTTCAGTAATCCGGAAAACACACCCATTTTCCCCCCGGGCAGTGCGAATGCATTGGCCTGGTCGTCATCAAACAGGGCAACCTCCCAGACATAATCACCCCGTTCCTGGCTGGACAGGGCGTCCACGATTGCATCCGTCACGCAGCGGACGTAGGTAAGCTGCCTCGAATCGGTTGCCAGCGGCAGTTCGGCCTGCATCTGCTGGTAGGTGGAAATGCCCTGGGAAGTCATGATGTCGTCGGAATAGAGCATGACCTGCCGGCGGGAGGTGGGGGAGCTGGCGCAGGCGGCCAGCAATGTAACAGTGAACGCTACGATCAGGTGCCGGTTGATTGGAGACATTGCCTCAGAGTCGCAAAAGTAGTTCAAACGCCTTCTTATGGTACGGGCATTTCTCCGCAGGTCAATTGTCCTGACCATCCGTTTGCTCAGCTGCGCCGGACAGGACCGCCCGACAAGGCTTTCCCGGCCTCCTAGAAATTGCAGGCGGAGGGGTCAAGTTCGACACGGACCTCAGTGCCCTGACCATCCCGCGTGATTTCATAGCAGCGGCCGCTCAGGTCCCGCAACAGGCGCCTGTTCGGCGGAGTGGAGACGGTGACGGGAGTGCGCTGGATCACCTGGACTCGAGACTGAACGGGAACGACGTGTTGAACTCGATCGTCATAGCGGCTCGAAGCGATGCCCTGACTGATGACCGAGCCAAGCACGATACCCCCGAGCAGGGCCCCGGCATCTAAATGGTCATGGTGATAGCCCGAACCGAAGGAAAAATTCCAGTAGCTGCCGCCTCGTCGCACCGGCCGATAATGGCGGTTATAAGGCCGGGGATAAAAGTCGCGATAATAGCCACGCCCCCGGTACCGGTCGGCACGGAAAGCGCTGTGATTGAAGTGGCTGTCGTACCCATGCCAGCGGCGGCCGTCGGCACTGGCGTCAGGTGACAGCAGCATCAGGCTCATTATGCCTGCCAGGAAGACCAGATGTTTCATGTGCTGCTCCTGTTTATTTGCTTGTGCGGCCTGTGAGACAGGCCGTTCTCCGGGAGCCGCCGAAGGGGTACTGGAATGCGCTGCGGTATCCGCTCAGCGGTTGCCCTGCTGTAGTAGTTTATTGCGCCAGCATGAACTCAAGCTGAACGAGGCGTCGCGATCGCGCCGGGAGTCAGGTCGGATCTGAGTACTTCAGCGAGGGCCCTGGTGGCGGGTCCGGCGACCTCGCGATTGGCAAACATCAGGTAGAGTGGCACGGTGCGGGTATACCCTCCCCGCAGCTGAATCTGCCGCAGCAGTCCGGAGTCCAGGTCCTTCTCAACCCAGTTGCAGGGAAGGAACCCGAACGCCAGACCCGCCTTGATGACGCTGATGCTGCTGGAAAAATGGCTGACGGTCCAACGTTGTTCCGCCTCCAGCCAGCCCGAGTCCCGTTCCGACTTCTGTCCGGAATCCCTCAGCACCACCTGGCGATAGGCTTTGAGCTCCAATGGATCGACAGTATCGTGCTGGAATACCGGATGGTCAGGAGCGGCGACGGGGATCATCTGTACCGGGCGAACGGGAAAGCTCGAGAATCCGACCGGTACGAATGCACCGATAGCCAGGTTGGCCTGCTTTTCCAGAAGCGCTTCCAGGGTGCCGGAGAGGCTGGTTTCCAGGATCCGAACCCTGGTATGGGGAAAACGCCGGGAAAAACTCTCCAGGGAACAGTTGAGCTGCCCGATCTCCAGCAATACATCCAGCGCCAGGGTTACCTCGGCTTCAAATTCGATCGCCATGGAACGGGCCACTTCCTCCGTGGTCAGTGCCTGTTGGATCAGCTGGCTGGCATAACGGTACAGCACCTTCCCTTCGGCGGTAAGCCCGGCCTTGCGACCCATTATCTTTAACACAGGCCCGGGCAACTGCGCGTTCAGGCGACTAATGGCGTAACTGACCGAAGACTGACTCTTGTTCAGCCGCTCGGCAGCCCGGGCATAGCTTCCGCAATCGACGACTGTTTTGAAGGTCTGCCATTGTTCCAATGTAATGCGGGGTATTTCCATGACTGAAAGCAAAATGATCTAAATATTCGATTATAAAGCACAAATATATCGCGACATAGTTCTAAAAATATAAACTATATTGAGAACTCAACTCACAATCCTTTACGAGGAGTAGAAAATGATTCGGGTTCTGATACTGAAAACCAGTATTCTGGGCTGCGAAAGCGCCTCCAACAGTCTGATCGATAAATTTCAAAGTGAACTTGAGGCTCGCAACAGTGAGCTGGCTGTCACCAGCCGCGACCTGGCCCGGCAGCCCATTCCGCCAGTGAACGCGGAACGACTGGCGGCGTTGCAAACTGACGCGGCGACGCGGGACCAACGACAACAGTCTCTGGTGGGTCAGGCCGATCAACTTATTGCGGAACTGCAGCAGGCAGACCTGGTGGTTATCGGTGCGCCCATGTACAACTTTTCCGTGCCTGCCGGGCTAAAGACCTGGATAGATCACGTGGCAAGAGCCGGAGTGACATTTCGCTATACAGAGAACGGCCCACGGGGACTGCTTGGCAGCAAGCAGGTGGTGGTTATTTCCACCATGGGTGGACACCATATCTCTGGTGAAACCGACCACCTGCGTCCTTACCTGAAAACTGTGCTTGAGTTTCTCGGTCTCGATCAGGTGACATTTGTCGCTGCGACGGGATTGAACCTTGGGGCGGACTCCAGGCAGATGGCCCTGCAGCAGGCCGAACATCAGTTAGCAGCAGTGACAGGCAAGGTCCTCGCCAGGCTGGCCGGGGAAAACAGATCACAGGAGGCCGCATGAACACCATGAGCGGGAATTTTCGAACTGTACTTGAAGTTCTGCAGGCACGGCCTGCATCCGACGGTGACGGCGTCAAACTGCTGCGGGTTTTCGGTGGTGACAACCTGAAGCGCTTCGATCCGTTTCCCTGATGCTCGATGAATTCGGGTCCTACGAGCCCCGGGATTACCTGGGCGGCTTTCCCGCACACCCTCACCGGGGATTTGAAACCGTTACCTACATGCTGGAGGGCTCGATGGAGCACCGGGATCACATGGGTAATGTCGGCCTGCTGGAATCGGGTGACGTACAGTGGATGAAGGCCGGTGCCGGCGTAATCCATTCAGAGATGCCCAGGCAGCGGGAGGGCCGCATGCGGGGTTTTCAGTTATGGCTCAACCTGCCGGCAGCGGAAAAAATGTCACCTGCCGCCTACCGGGATATTGCCGCTGCCGAGATACCGTCTTTTTCGCTGGACGGCGCTGACATCAAAGCCATCGCGGGCCGCCTTAAAGTTAACGGCCGGGAGCTCGCGGGTGCGGTGACGGGTGGAAGCACCCGGTCTGCCTTCCTGGATGTCCGCACCGACACGGAGGCAGTGGAGCTGGAAGTGGTGGTCCCCGACGGCCACGCGGCCCCCCCCCCCCCCCCCCCTGCTTTATGTGTACGAAGGCAGTGTTGCAGTAGCAGAGAAGCGAACCCGGCTGGCTGCACAACAGTTGGCCCGCCTCTCCACCCGGGGGAAATCCGGATGCAACTGGAGGCGCAAAGCCGCGCGTTGTTGCTTACCGGGAGGCCGATCGGTGAGCCAATAGTCCATTACGGTCCATTCGTGATGAACAGCCGTGAAGAAATAGAACAGGCGATTTCCGACTACAATGCAGGAAGCCTGGTGAAATAACCGATTGTTCTAAAAAATACCTGCGCCTTGTGTGCTCTTCTGTTTCCGGATGCAACGCGATGCCAGTCCCAATTGAGTAACGACCGGCACTCCTCCGCCGGTCGATGCAAGTTGATTGTCGGGTCGTCATTTCACATAATGCGGGCTATTCCGCCGCAATGAATAATAGGAACGCGCCATGATCTACGACAGTATTCTGCAGACAATAGGCAATACGCCGGTAGTTAAAATGCGGCGCCTCGGCCCCGCTGATCAGACCATTTATGCCAAACTTGAAGCATTCAATCCACTTTCATCAGTGAAGGACAGGCTGGCCATTGCGATAATCGAGGACGCCGAGAAGCGCGGTGAGCTCAAGCCCGGGCAGACCGTGGTGGAAGCTACCTCCGGCAATACCGGGATAGCATTGGCAATGGTCTGTGCGGCCAAAGGCTACCCTTTTGTTGCAACCATGGTTGAGACCTTTTCCATCGAGCGTCGCAAGATCATGAAAGCACTGGGTGCCAAGGTCATTCTCACGCCGGCATCGGAGCGGGGCAGCGGTATGGTGAAGCGGGCCGCGGAGCTGGCCGAGGAGCACGGCTGGTTTCTTGCAAGGCAGTTCGAAAACCCGGCCAATCCGGCTTATCACCGCAACACCACCGGTCCGGAGATCCTGCGGGATTTTGCCGGTGTCGATCTGGATTATTTTGTTTCCGGCTGGGGTACCGGTGGCACCATGACCGGAGCGGGCCAGATTATCAAGCTGGCCCGGCCGGAAACCAGAATCATCATTACCGAACCGGAAACAGCGGCCCTGTTGTCCGGGGATGAATGGCATCCCCACAAGATCCAGGGCTGGACACCGGACTTCGTACCCAAGGTGCTGGATCCATCCGTGGCCGACGAGCTGGTGCTGGTGTCTGACGAGGAGTCCATCGCCACGGCCAGGAAACTGGCGGCACAGGAAGGCATTTTCTGCGGTATTTCAGCCGGAGGCACCATGGCAGCGGCCCTGAAGGTCGCCGAGAATGCCCCGTCCGGCAGTACCTTCGTGGTGATGCTGCCCGATACCGGAGAGAGGTACCTCTCCTCACCGCTGTTCGCGGACATTACCGAAGACTCGGATGACGCCTGGCTGGCCTCATTGTCCTGATCCTGGGGCGGCCACGGCCGGCGGCTCTGCGGCCAGTATCAACGGGAGTCCAGCAGGCCGGGCAGATCCGCGATCGAATCGATAATGGCGTTGGGAGAGATTTCTGAATTCTTCACCAGCCGGTCGCGGAATTTGCCGGTCTTCACCAGCACGCCCTGCAGGCCGGCTGCCTGAGAGCCGCCCACATCGTTTTCGATGTCGTCGCCCACCACCAGTGCCTGCGCTGGCTCCAGCCCCATATTCGCTACTGCCAGGTGGAAAAACGCCTCGCTCGGCTTGCCGATGATGGTCGCCTGCTTGCCGGTGACAAACTCCAGGCCTGCAACGAAGGCACCAATGTCCATTTGCAGTCCCTGTTCCGTCTGCCAGTACTTGTTCATGTGCATGGCAATCAGCTCGGCGCCCTCCATCAACTCGTTGAAAACCCGGTTAAGGAGCTGGTAGTCCCAGGCTGCTCCGATGTCCCCCACGACCACGTAGTCAGGAACGGAATCCGCTTCCGGGAATTGTGAAAATTCTGATCTGGCCGAGTCCCTGATCAACAGATGAACCGAAGGAGACCCCTGCCTTGAAAGAAATTCCCTGGTGGCAGTGACTGCACTGAAAATTTCGTCGGCGCTGATGTCGAACCCCATGCCTCGCAGTTTGTCTGCCACGGCAGCCGCCGTTTTTGTCGAGGTATTGGTGATAAATCGAAACGGAATGCTCCTCGACTTGAGCCACGCGAGCGTCTCCCTGGCCCCTTCGATCGCCTGGTCACCAACGTACAGAACGCCGTCAAGGTCGAATAGGATGCCCTTGATATCTGCTTTTTCCAGCCTGCACATGAGTAGTGGTTTTCCCATAATTCGCATCGATTGCTACCAGGAAACCTTAGGGAATCTCTGACAATTTATTGTCAGAACAGTGGCGCAATTAACCCAAGGTCCCCCGATGTACCCTTACTGAGACCAGAATCGCTGGCAGGGTCTTTCCTGTCGCCCTCGTCCTCGACGGCGGTTTCCTGGCAACGTATCGGCGGCCACTGATCGGAACTTCCTTAGCCAGCCAATGCCAGCAGCACCAGTCCACTCAGGGCGAACAGCATGGCCATGCTGGCCTGGAACAACCGTTTTCGCACTCTGACAACGTTGGTTCCCAGGTGAACCCGGGTATGGGCGATTCGAAGCAGGGCGTAACACAACGCGATAGACTGGGCCAGGAGGCCGGCGGCACCGAGAAGCCACAGCACAATGACCAGGATATAAAACAGCACCGGCGTTTCAAACTGGTTGCGAATGCTGTTATTCACCTGTTGAACGGATTCGGGCCAGGCATCGTCGTGAAGGGCCCGGCGCTCCTGATCCACCTCGCCTTTCTTGACCGCTGATTCCTTTACTACGCCGATTCGATAATAAACATAGAATGTCAGCAGAATCTGGATAAGAAGCGGAATGAATATCAGATCCTGGTTCATGGCTGCGGGCCTCTCTCGGGGGCGCGTATTTCAGCGGACAGGAAAGTCAAAATAACTTTCCGGGAAGGGTTCCGGTTCCAGCGTGAAGTGCCACCATTCCCGTGGATAGTTCCTGAAACCCGCCGCGGCCATCAGCGTTCTCAGGAAGTCCCGGTTCCGCCTCGCCTCCTCACTGACGGCCGGGTTGTCGGTGTGCGACAGCTCGTCAAAGCAGTCATAGCCGGTTCCCATCTCCAGGCTGTTGTCCGGATAGCGCTGTGGAGGCGCCCTGCGGCAATCATAATGATCCAGTGCGGAGTCCGCCTCGGGTTGTCGCGAAGCCACCGGCACCAGGGTCAAGTCCACGGTGCTGCCACGGCTGTGCCCCGAGCGTTCCGCTAGGTAACCCCGGGAGAAAAGCTCCTCCTTTGGCACTGCGGGGAAAAACCGCTGGCGCTGTGCGGTGTCACCCGGGTCGGCGGCCCATTCGACAAAGTCATTCACCGCCTGTTGCGGACGATAGCAGTCGTAGACTTTCAGCGAGTAGCCGTCTGCCAGTGCGAGGCGCTGGGCTGCGCGCAGGCCCCGGGCCGCCGATTCGGTCAATACGCAGGCCGGGGCCAGGTAGCCCTTGACCCGGCGTCCCATGAAATTGTTTGCCGTGTAGTAACGGATGTCCAACTGAACAGAGGGGTCTATTTCGGCGAGTGAGACGAATCCTTCGGGCAGGGCGCCAGGTTCCGTCCGGTTGCCACACCCGGTCGGCACACAGAGTATCAGGATTGAAAGGATAACGGCTTTCATTGCTCCTGAGTCCGCCGGCAGGCGGCTACCACAACGTGAGGGACAGCTTCCGTGCCTGACCTGACAGTTATCAATCGCGAGTCTGGTAGACACCAAAATGTACGAAGGGTGCGCTGGCCCGCTGACCCGGCCGGACGTTCTCCGGAACCTCGTGGTGCACCGGTGTCAGGCTTTTCAGGTACATGGCAATAGCGCGGGCATCCTCTTCGATGATGTTGGCGTACGCCGGCCACGGCATCACCGGAATAGTCTGACCGCCGTGCTCGTCGACACCCAGGCGGATCATTCTGACCAGGTCCGACAGGCTGCGCTCCCCGATCCCGGTTTCCGGGTCCGGCGTCAGGTTGGAGGCGTAGAGGACACCCGGCCTCGATGTCGCCATGGGATTGGAATAGGCAATGCCTACCGACGAACCCGCCAGCTCCCGCCCCGGCACCGGTGCCCCCACCAGGGCGCCGTCGGTGTGGCAGCTGCCGCAGCCCAGCAGGCTCACCAGGTACCTGCCGCGACTTACCATCTCCACGGGGTAACTGCCTGGCCCGACGTCAGGCGCGGCAAGGATGGTGGCGGGTTCGAGCTGCTGGTAATCATCCAGCGGGTTATACTGACTGGCACAGGCGACCAGCAGCCCCAGGCTGCCCGCCGCCACAAGCTTAGGCAGGTATTCAATAACACGGTGCATGCCCACCTCCAGATGAATTGACTGGCGTACCCCTACTTTAACGGATTGATTGCCAAGTTACATGGAAATTGTGTAAGATTTTTTGCCGGGTACGTGCAGTTCAGCAGTTCTTCCGCCTTCCCCAGATCAAAAACCACAGTGATCCGGTGATCCGGTGATCCGGCGTCTGCTGGCAGTGGCCTGTATACTTCTGAATTAGCGGGGTTTCATACTCAGGAAGCTGGTGGAAATGCCGATAGCCACGCTGGAATACGGGAAAATGTGATCCGGTTCAAGTTTAGTGTAAATAAATAGTTTAAGAAGCCGATTAAACACATTGTTTATGCTATAAATTTTGCAGCTCTCTATCCCTGGCAGGGTCGAGATTTGTTAAACTAAGTCAAACCAATGAAAAACAGGTAGGTATAACTCATGAAATTGCTCTCATTTCTGAAATCGAAAAAAGAACGGGGTGCCTCGCTGGTGGAATACGCCATTCTGGTGGCTCTGATTGCCCTGGCCGTTATCGCGGTCGTTGGCATTCTGGGCGGGCAGATTAACGGTGTATTCACCTCGATCAACCAGGTACTGAATAACGCGATTCAATCGAACTGACAGTCAGGATAGGCAGTGAGGCCGGGCCCCGGTGTGGGGCAGGCGGTGCGTGCCCGGCAGGGACGGGCCCGGAATCTCACCACTCTTGACAATTGCGATTCTGAGACCTTCGATCCGCGCCTGGCGGTGATCGGTGCGCTGGTCAATTTGACTCTGCCAGTGCAGTGAATCTGTTGCAGTGGCACGGTACCAGGATTGATCGGGCTGGCCGAGGTCTGATTGCCCGGTTGTCCCGGTTGTACTGATCCAGGCAGGTTTGCGGGTCAAAGTGTCCCCGCCGCTTAATTGGTCAGCCTGTCCGGCAGCTGAATCGGCAGGTGTACAGCAACGGCAAGCTGCGACTTGCCCGCGTTTTCAGAACAAACGAATTGTTTCACTCTATCACCAGGAAAGGTCTTTGGATCAAGGGGTAATGTCATGCGATACAGAGCACTGCTCCTGTTGCTCGTGGCCGTGGTACTGGGGTCGTTGGCGGCTTATCTGGTCAATAATATCGTACAGCAACAGGTTTCCCAGCCAGCCACCGAAGTACAGACCAGTGGTGTGCCCACGGTGATCGCCGTTGCGGACCTGCCGGTGGGGCTGGCGCTGGAACAGATTCACCTGCGTGTGGTGGAGCTGCCCGAGCAGGCCGTTCCCATGGGTGCCTTCCAGACCATACCGGAAGTCCTGACCGGGCAGACGCCTATCGTGCTGGTGAGCATGCGCGCCGGTGAAGTGGTGCTGCCGGACAAGCTTTCCACCGGTATTGCCCTGCGCGGCCTGACCACCAGAATTCCCGACGGGGCCCGTGCGGTTTCCATTCCAGTCAACGAAGTACGGGGTGTGGGCGGTTTCGTTCTCCCCGGCGATCGCGTCGACGTGTTGCATACCACTTCCATCGGCCGCCGTGATGGCCAGCCGGTAACCCGGACACTGTTGCAGGACATGGTAGTACTCGGCGTGGATCAGGTCAGTTCCGAAGCCACGGAGGAGCCGGTAGTGGTCAATGTCGTGACCCTGCTGGCCGAACCGGAACAGGCCAAAACCCTGACCCTCGCCCAGCGGGTCGGTGACCTGACGCTGCTGCTGCGTAACGAGGGCGACAGGACCGAGGACGAGTCCCCCACCATCGCTCTGGACGATCTGTGGGAATACGGTCCGGAGGATTTCCTGCCCCGGGTCGCCGCGTCGGGGGCCAGGGGTTCCGGATTGCAGTTACCGCCCAATCAAAGAGAAGTGCAGGTGATCCGTGGTCTTGAGATCAGGGATGAGACGGTCGAGGTCGAGTCGTCATCGAATTCATCAGGCAGGTAACTCTGGCAATACTGATACCGCACCAAGGAGATACAAATGTTCGCCACACTAAAAAATTCCCTGGCAGTTTGCAGCAGTGGATTGTTAGCCCTCCTGCTGCTGAGCGCGGTGACGGCGCAGGCTCAACAGTCCTACACGCTGGGGCTGGACGGCGGCCAGGTGGAGCAAATGAGCCTCCCGGTGGGCAAGTCACAGATCATCCAGTCCGATCAGCCGTTATCCCAGGTGATAGTGGGAAACCCCAATGTCGCCAATGTCAATCTGCTGAATGAAAACCAGTTTCTGGTGGTGGGCCGTGAACCGGGCATCACCAACCTGGCCTTCCGCGATACCAATGACCGGATTGTCGCCATCCTGGACCTGGTGGTGGGTTACGACCTGGTGGCGATCCGGCGCAACCTGGACGACATTCTTCCGGACGAGCGGGGCATTCAGGTGACCTCCGCCAATGGCCGGGTGGTAATCAGTGGCCAGGTGTCCAGTGCCATGGCTCAGGACGCGGTGCTGTCGGTGGCCAACACGTTTGTCGGCCCCGATTCCATGGTCAACCTGCTGGAAGTGGGCGGTGGACAGCAGGTCATGCTGGAAGCCCGGATCGCCGAAGTGAACCGTACCCGCATTCGCGATCTTGGCATTGCCACCGATGTTGTCGGCGGCGCCGGCCGGGAAACAGGGCTGGAGATCATCACCGGCAGTCCTGTCCAGAATGCATTCGGAGGGGTGCTGGTCAATAACACCAGCCTGTCCGATTCGCTCAATGTGGCCCTTTCCGCGCTGGTCCAGGAAGGCGTGGCCCAGGTGCTGGCGGAGCCCAATATCGTGGCCATGTCGGGCCAGCAGGCCAGTTTCCTGGCCGGTGGGGAATTCCCGATTCCGGTGGCCCAGGGCGGGGCCCTGGCGGGAGCGATCAGTATTCAATACCGGGAGTTCGGAGTGGGGCTGGAGTTCACTCCAACGGTGCTTTCTTCTGACCGGATCAACCTGCAGCTGACCACCGAAGTGTCGGACCTGGACATCACCTCCGGCACCAGTGTGCTGGGAACCACGGTGCCGGGCATTCGCACCCGCAGGGTTTCCACCTCCATTGAGCTTGGCGATGGCAACAGCTTTGCCATTGCCGGGCTGTTGCAGAATAATATTGGTTCACTGGTCAGCGAGTTTCCCGGGCTGGGCTCCATTCCGATTCTGGGCGCTCTGTTCCGCAGCAACGAGTTCAACCGCGACGAAACTGAACTGGTTATCGTGGTCACGCCGCGTCTGGTAACCTCTGTGGACCGCAACGCCATCGCCCTGCCCACGGACAACTTTCGCCCCCCAAGTGCCTACGATCAGATCCTGCAGGGCCGTGTCGAGGCGCCGGAGCCGGAAGACGACAGTCAGGCGGACCTGGACCAGGGACTCGATGGAGCCCAGGGGCATCAGTTCTAACAGGAGAGCAGCATGTTGAAATACGTTCTTTTTACCGGGTTGACAATAGTGCTGCTGGCGGGTTGCCGGAGCGAAATGTCGCCGCATCTCGACGATGATTTCGGCGATGCGGTGCGTCACAATGTGGCCGTTCAGACACTCAACCCGGACGCCGGTGGCCCGGATGGTTCGGCCAGCCTGGACGGGCCACGGGTCGATCAGGCGGTCGATAGGATGCGAAACCGCAGTAACCAGGCCCAGAACGCCAGCCTGGTCCAGGATGTAGGCGGCAACTGAGTGACAGGGTAACGTGTATGCACACACAGCGACGAACGCAGCGAGGCGCCTATTTAATAGTCGCATCGGTACTCCTGGTAGTATTGCTGGGTTTTGGCGCGCTTGCCCTGGATGTAGGTCGGTTGTTCGTGCTGCGTTCGCAGATGCAGAATGGGGTCGACGCCGCTGCCGTGGCGGCAGCTTTTGAACTGAGTCGCAACTCCGGCGCCCAGGGGCGGGCAGAACAGGCAGCGCGTAACGCGCTGGCGTACGGCAGTGCCTTCGCCGAGGTCGCTGAACTTCTAGGGGCCAACATTTCGCTGGAATTCTACTGTGCCATCGGCTCCGAGTACGACCCGGATCCGGCCACGGTGACCATCTACCCCGATTTCTGTGCGCAGGCTGACGCCGACGGTGACGGCAGGTTTGAAACGACGCTGGATGCACAGTCCCATTATGTCCGGGTCACCATGGATCAGTCGGTCAACAGCGATGCCTACTCGCTGCCCCTGTACTTTCTGCCGGTGCTCGGCTTGTTTGGTTTGAATGTGGAGACCCAGAGTTTTCTGCAGGCCACCGCTACGGCGGGCCGCAATTACAATTATTGCGAGTACCCGCCCTTGATGTTGTGTAACCCCTTTGAGGCATCCGGGCAGCGCTTCCAGGACGTCATGAACCCTGGCGAGCAGATCCTGCTGGCGGATCAGGGCCCGGGCAGTAGCTGGGCGCCGGGCGACGTCGGCTTTCTGGCCCTGTTCGGACTGACAGGCGCCGACGCGATGGCGCCCTACCTGGCGGATGAGGGCACCGTAGGCTGCACGCCTCCGGTGTTTACCACGGAACCGGGCCAGATGACCCAGCGCACACGCCGAGCCATCAACACGCGCTTTGACCAGTATTACAACCCCGGGTTTGCCGGCACCAGCTCAACTTACCCACCGGCACCCGATGTCATCGACTATCCCAACGACCAGACTTTCCGGCCGGCTCCCGCGGACAAATTCGGCACCGGTAACTGGGATCGAAGTTCCTACTGGACCACCTACCATGCCTGGCAGGCCTGGGGCCCTTCGTTTCCATTGGGGCCGCCCGGGTATGCCACCATGACCCGGTTTGACATGTACGAGTGGGAGATAGACAACGGGTTCCTCCCCAGCCAGAGTCCGTTGATACCTTACCCGCCGGGCACCGACGACACCACCTATGACGGCATACCGAATCCGAACAACGTGTCATCGGGCACGGTCAAGGGCCGCCGGGTATTGAATGCGGCGGTGGTCAACTGCACCGCCCAGAATCTGGCCGGGCGGCAGACTTTCACCATGTTCGGGCAGGAAGGGTTTGCCAAAATGTTTCTGACCAAGGCCGTCGAGGCTCCGCCGAACCGGCAGATCTGGGGAGAATACCTGGGATGGTCGACGCCGGGGGCGGACGCGAACATCCTGGTCGATGTGCAGCTGTATGAGTAACGGAGCTGCCCGCAACAGATCTGACAGGCAGCATGGCGCCGCTTTGCTGGAGATGGCCGTGTTGATGCCCCTGCTGATTATCGTGCTGTTCGGGTTTGTGGAACTGGGCCGGGCGCTGTTGCAGGCCAACACCCTCACCCAGGCAGTGACTACGGGTGTGCGTTACCTTTCCAGAGTGCCGAATGCGGTAACAGCTCAACCTCATTGTGATCCTGGCGCGACCTGGGGAGCAGCGGTCGCCCAGGCGGAACTACTGATCGAAAATACCAATGCCGGGGCGGGTAGCGTGATCCTGCCGGGGCTGAACTCGGCGGGTGCCATCACCTTTTCAAGACGTCCGGAACTGCTCGGATTGGGGGGGGCAACAGAAGTACGGGCCTGTGTTGTCCGGGTTGAGGCGTCGGCTCAGTTCGTGCCCCTGTCTGGCAATTCGCTGGTACCGTTTTTTCAGGTGGGGCCGATAATTCTGAATGCGCAGGCCGAGGAACGTTACATTGGCGAGTAAGTTGACAACAGACCGGCGCTCGCAGTCGGGCGCGGTACTGGTGGAGTTTGCCATCACCGTGACCCTGTTCCTGCTGCTGGTGCTGGGCATCATGGAGTTTGTCCTGTTATTGTTCGACATGTCCCGGGCCAACGAAATGACCCGCCAGATCAGCAGGCTCGCTATAACCGCCGATCCGGTCTGCGATATCTGGGGCAGTGGCTGCGGTGGCAGTGGAGCCGGCACCCTGGTCTGTCCGGGGGGTGCGCCGGTGATCGTGGCGCTGAGTGACGTCAATACCAGTGCGCCGACAACTGTGGGTGACCCGGGTCCCACCGGTTACCGGATGCTGCAGCGGGCGCAACTGTTCCTGCCGACGGTGCAGGCAAGTCAGATCGAAGTCTCCTACTCGTGCTCGGACAGCGGCAATCCGCTGCGGCCCCGGCCCATACCCCTGGTCACCGTGCAGTTGCAGAACTACACCCGCCCTTTTGTGCTGGGGGGGTTTCTGGGTTTGAGCACCGGGTTTAATTTTCCGGCGTTTGAAGTCACGCGCCTGGGTGAGGATTTGTACACAGAGGGATAGATGTGAATAGTGGAAGTCGCGACGAATTTAGTGATGAAGCGGTTCAGATTCAGCTGAATGTGCTGGTTCTGGCGCATTCTTCTCAGACGACGTCGGATATTGATCAGGCCCTGAGTCGCATCCGGTCATTGCAGTTTCGAGTCAAGGAACCGGAAACCAACAGGCCACTGCGGGAGGTACTCTCCGACCAGGGGGGAAGCGAATTGCCGGATGTGGTGATCCTGGAGCTGGATGGCCACCACGAGGATGCCCTGGAGGATATCCGGCGCTTCGTGGAGGAATTTGGCCAGCAGACCGAGGTGTTCGCCGCCTTCCCCCGCTCCGAGATGGCCATCATGCCGGCGTTGATGCGCAGCGGGGTCCGGGACGTGCTGACCCTGCCTCTGGTGCAGCAGGACCTGATCGTGGCCCTGTCCAATTCCCTGGCGCGCCACCGGAAATCCCTGCACCGGGCCAGGGACAACAAAGGCGCCGTGGTCTCCTTTCTGAACACCCGCAGTGGCGCCGGCGGCCCGTTCGTGGCAGCCAACCTGGCGTACTCCCTGCAGTTCGAGTTTGACCGCCGGGTTGCGCTGATCGACCTCGACATACAGTTCGGCACCGTGGCCTACGATTTCGATATCAAGTCCGACGGCGGTATTGTCGAGGCTCTGCGCAGCCCCGGACGGATCGACTCGGTATTCGTGGAAGCCCTGATGTCCCGTCATTCCAGCGGTGTGGACGTGCTGGCTTCGCCTGCCGACCTGACGCCGTGGGATGGCCTGTCACCGCGCGCACTGTCGCGGCTGATCTCGGTACTGAGCCAGAAATACGATCACGTGGTGATCAATCTGCCGGTACTCATCAACGACGTCGTTGAGCAGGCCCTGGCCCTCTCCAACCCGGTTTTTCTGGTCACACAGGGGACCATTTCCATGCTGCGCAATCTGAACATGGTTCTGCACAAGCTGCCCAAGCGCGGCATTCCCCTGCAGAATATCGAGATCATACTCAACCGCGCCGGGTCACTGGAGAAGGACATCAAGAATGTAGACCTTGAAAAGTTAATCAGGGATCTGCCGCTGCATCGCGTGCGCAGTGATTTCAAGCTGGTGATGAAAGCGGAAAACGAGGGCAAGGCGGCCTGTGAACTGGAAAGCAGAGCCGGCCTGGTAAAAGATTTAAGATCGATTGCGCAACACCTGCTCAGTTACGACAAGGACATTGAGGAGGCCAGCAAGCAGGTTAAACGTCGCTGGTTTTCCTGATTCAGCTTTTAGGAGATTGTCACAATGAATAGGAATCTGCAGGCAGCAACAGCAGCGCCGGGTGAAACATCCGCCGCTGAAGCGAGGGGTATGCTGCGCACGGTCAAGGACCAGACCCATCGCGAGCTGCTCAACCGTATCGACCTGGAATTCATCGACCAGCTGAGCCGGGACCAGGTGGATACCCAGATAGCGGAAGTGGCGCGGCAGATCATGAGCGAACGCCAGGTTCGTCTCAACAGTCGCGAACGGGAACAGGTGATCAAGCAGATTCAGGACGAAGTGATGGGGCTCGGTCCCATCGAACCGCTGCTGGCCGACCCCTCGGTGTCGGATATCCTGGTCAATACCTGGCGACAGGTTTACGTGGAGCGGCAGGGAAAACTGGAAATGACCGACGTGCAGTTCCAGAGCGACGCCCATCTGATGCGGGTGATCGACAAGATTGCCAGTGCCGTGGGGCGCCGGGTGGACGAATCCTCCCCGATGGTGGATGCGCGCCTGGAGGATGGCTCCCGGGTGAATGTCATCATACCGCCGGCGTCGGTGGACGGGCCCATACTTTCCATTCGTAAGTTCAGTGTCGATCCGTTTGTAATGGATGACCTGGTGGGGCTGAAAACCCTGACTCCGCCTATGGCAGAATTCCTCAGTGCGGCAGTGCGGTCGCGGGTGAATATCCTGGTTTCCGGTGGCACCGGCTCCGGTAAGACCACCCTGCTCAATGCCCTGTCCGGGTATATCCCGGAGGATGAACGGGTGGTGACCATCGAGGATTCCGCGGAACTGCAATTGCAAAGGGCCCATGTGGTGCGACTGGAGACCAGGCCGCCGAATATAGAAGGTGAGGGTGAAATTACCCAGCGTGACCTGGTGAAAAACTCCCTGCGTATGCGCCCCGACCGGATAATAGTTGGCGAGGTGCGTGGTGCCGAAGCGCTGGACATGCTGCAGGCCATGAACACAGGCCACGACGGGTCCATGACCACCATTCATGCCAACTCACCCAGAGACGCCCTGACCCGTCTGGAGCACATGGTGGGTATGAGCGGAGTGGCTATCCCGGCGACGGTGATCCGGCAACAGATTGCCGCCGCCATCAATCTGCTGGTGGATCAGGAACGGCTTCTGGATGGCCGCCGCGTCATTACCAGCATCCAGGAGATCACCGGCATGGAGGGAGACGTGGTGGAGATGCAGGAACTGTTTCTCTACAAGAAGCGGACCGTGGACGAGCAGGGCAGGGTTGTCGGGCATTTCCACCCTACCGGGATCAGGCCCAAGATCACCAAACAGATTGCCGAATACGGTATCGAACTGAGCCCGGACCTGTTCGACCCTAACAAAGTCTACGAATAAGGATCCACCCATGAACTCACTGGTTCAGAACTCAATTCCCTTTATCGTGTTTCTGGCATGTGTCCTGGTCATTTACGGTGTCTACCTGTTGTGGGTTGCGTCGCAAAACTCCAGTTCCGAACAGATCAAGAGCCGGATTCGACGGCTGTCGGCGGCGGCGGTGGAAGAGTCCGAGGCCAAGAAGTTTATTTCCCTGTCGCGGCAGGAAGGGCTCTCCGGCCTCGATTCCCTGTTACTTCGCATGCCCCGGCTGCATAACCTGGATCGCTTTCTGGAACAGGCCGGTGTGCGTTATGGGCCCGCGACTTATTTTGCCTTCTGCCTGGTTACCGGCGTGGTCGGTGCCGTGGCGGTCTCCTACTTTTTCAGGTCGGTGGCGCTGATTCTGCTGGCTGTCGGTTTTCTGCTGGGGGCTCTGGTACCCTGGCTGCTGCTGACCCGCAAGCGGATCAAACGCCATGAAAGGCTGGTCCGGCAGATACCCGATACCCTGGACTTTTTCGCACGCAGCCTGCGGGCCGGCACACCCTTCAGCGGCGCCATCAAGATCGCTTCCGAGGAGATGCCACAACCCATTGCCGGTGAACTGGCCGTCACCTTCGACGAGCTCAATTACGGGCTCAGCTTTGACGAGGCGCTGCACAACCTCGCTGCCCGGGTCAACGCCGAAGAGATTCGCCTGTTTGTTACAGCGGTTCTGGTGCAGAAAAACACCGGCGGCAATCTGGCGGAACTGCTCAACAGGCTCAGCAAGCTGTTGCGGGACCGGATTACCGCGTTCGGCGAGATCCGGATTCAGGCCGCCGAGATGCGGACAACTGCCAGGGTGCTGGTTTTTCTGCCATTCATCGTTGCCGGTATGCTGCAGCTGGTGAACCCGGAATATTTCCCGCTCATGCTGGAAAATCCGACAGGGCAGAACCTGGTGATCGCGCAGCTGGTGCTGATGGCAATCGGCTACTACATCACCAATCGAATGGTATCGTTCCGCGTCTAGGAGCAGGACACTATGTTGGAAACACTGTTTTCTTCGTTGCAGCCAGGGGTCGCGAGCTGGGCCACATTCTTTGCCGTGGTGTTCGCGGTCATCGCCATTTACCTGCTGACCATGTACCGGTCTGATCAGCTTCGCAAACGACTGAGCCGGATCGAGGATTTTCAGATCCCGAGTAGCGGAAAAACCACCTACCGCGAAGAAGGTTTCCAGGTCCACTGGTTGAAACCGATGGGCGAGATAATCGCGCCGGAGCAGGAATGGCGTCGCTCGGAAATGAAGAAGCTTCTGGTACAGGCAGGTTATCGTAGACCCGCTGCGGTTTTTGTTTACCTGGGTTCCAAGGTGGCGCTTACCGGGGCGGGCGTCAGCCTGACGATACTGGGGTACATCGTGACCGGCAATTTCTTTTTATTGGTGACACCCATGGCGATTGCCATACTGTTGCTGGTCGCCTTTATCTGTTTTTTCCTGCCGGATTTCATCCTCCGCCGGCGCATCGCCGGACGTCAGCTGGATTTCGTGGAAGGGTTTCCCGATGCGCTCGATCTGCTGGTAGTCTGCGTGGAGGCGGGCCTGGGGCTGGACAGTGCCATCTACCGCGTTGCTCAGGAAATGAAGATGAGTCACCCCCACCTTTCGAGCGAGCTTGCGCTGATCCCTATCGAGGTCAGGGCCGGCAAGACCCGCCGCGAAGCCCTGCAGGGGCTGGCTGACAGGACTGCCGTCGACCAGGTCATCAGCCTGGTTACGCTGCTGTTACAGGCTGAGCAGTTCGGTACCAGTATCGGCTCGGCATTGCGGGCCTATTCTGAGGAAATGCGCACCGAGCGAATCCAGCGGGCGCGGGAAAAAGCAGCCAAGCTGCCGGTAAAGCTTGTCTTCCCCATTGCACTTTTCATCTTCCCGGCACTGTTCCTCGTGGTGCTGGGGCCGGCGGTCGTTTCACTGTACGACACCATGACAAACTATTTCTGAGGCCGACCCGATCGGTCCAAAGGAGGGCAGGCGCTATGAGCGCGACCAGAATAATCTTCCCCAAAGTGTTGTCTGCCTCGATCCTCATTGCCATGACCGGATGCGCCACCTCTCCCGGCATCAATCAGCCTGATAGTGCTGCAGCCGTCATGTCCACCCGGGCTGTCAGCTCAAATCTGGATTACGCCCGCAGAGAATTCGGTCGTGGCAACTACGGCAGCGCCATCGAATACCTGGAGAAGGAGCTGGCGTCGCGGCCGGCTTCTGTTGCCGCGCTCAACGGTCTGGGAGCCTGTTACGACCAGCTGGGGCGTTATGACGTGGCGCAACGCTACTATTTTCGCGCCCTGGACCTGGCACCGGACTCGTCGCAGACGCTCAGTAATATCGGTTATTCCTATCTACAACAGGGGCGCCACCGAGAGGCGGTTACCATACTGGAACATGCATTACAGAAAGACGGCGCCGATCAGGTAGCGGCCAATAACCTGGAACTGGCCCGGGACGGCCTGGTTCAGGGAGACCAGCCGGTACAGGTGGTCCGGTCCACCAATAACGGCAGTCAGGCCGACGAGATCGATTTCCTGGCGCTGCTGGCTTTGTTGCAGCGAAGCAACGACAGGACGGTTCCGGCACTCGCTGATGCGCCGGTCAGCTCGCCCGGCAGTTCTCCGGCAAGGACAGTCCCGGTAGTGATCGCGGCAGGCGAGCCCACTGCCATAACCCGGTCATCGCAGATTGATGTGCCTGCGCCGGTTACCTTAGACCGGCAGGGCAGCTCCGGGGTCGATGTCCAGCCCGGGTGACGCCGGTGCCCTGAATGAGCGGGCAGGCGACCCCGTACCAAGGGGGGAAGCGCGGTCCGTGATCGACACGTCGACAGGGGAGCAACAGGCAACGACAGCGAGGGACGAACCGGTCCCAGGGCGGTCCCTGACCCCGGTCAGCCCCGGGGATACTGCTTCGCTGGCTCTGGTTACGGGATCGACGGCGGTAGTGACACCGGTTCTTGAGCCTGTGCCGGAAAATGACGGCGGGTTCAGCGATGAAACCCCGGCTCAGGAAGCGCCAGCGCTCACACTGACCATAGTCGATTCACCGCAACCGGATCCGGCCCGGATCAGCGACGTGGCGCCTTCGCTTGCCAACCTGTCCGAGCCACTGAACCTGGTAGTCGAGAACGGCAATGGCGTCCCCGGCATTGCCCGTGCTACTTCCAACTGGCTGCAGGGGGAGAAACTGGACATCAAGCGGGTCGGAGATGCTCAAAGTTTCGACTTCGCACAGACTGTCATCTACTACCGGCCGGAACTGGCGCCCTATGCCCGTGAAATCGCCGCCAGCCTGAACCTGAGCTGTGAACTTCAGCCCAGCACCGAGCTGGCGGAAGGTGCCGATGTGCGGGTTGTGCTGGGGCACGATTTTGCCAGCCAGGTCAGCGTCGGAGGCGGGGGCCTTGCCTTCGAGGAGACTCCCAGTACCGATTACCTGCGTGGCATCATCAGGCTGGAAGTTGCCAATGGCAATGGAGTCAATGGCATGGCAGCCCGGGTTCGGGAGTTCCTGAATTCAAACGGCAGTAACGTGGTGAGGATTTCTGACGCCGATAGCTGGAATTACGAAAAGACCGTGCTTTATTACCGCAGTGGAACCCGGATCGCGGCTGAAGCGCTCGCCAGAAGCCTGCCACTGTCCTCGGTGGAATTGATCGAAACCCCTCGCCTGCGCGCTGAAACTGACGCACGCCTGGTGATCGGCAGTGATTTTGTACCGTTCGATAACCTGGTGCTCAATTGAAAAGGCTGTTGCAAAGCCTTCTCATTGAGTTCGGGAAAACACCACGGTCGGCAATGCGCGTCATTGTGTATCTACTGTTGCTGGCTACCTGTGTGACTTCCTGTGCCACTGCTCCCCAAGGAGAGCAGAGTCCGGGGCCCACCTTCGTCGAGGTGGAGCAGGCGCTCAATGAGGGCGACCTGGGTTATACCGTTTCGGGAGTACAGGCATTACGCGCAATTCACCCCGATGATGTGAGGGTGCTGAAGCTGGCAGCTCGCTTGTACGCTCTGACCGGCCGTGATGAGGCACTTCAGGAGGCGACCGAACGAATTCTCGAACTGGATCCCTCCAACGCCTTTGCCCTGGAGCAGCTGGGTATGATCAGGCTGGCGGGGGGGCAACTGGCAGGCGCTGAAAACTACCTGACTCTGGCCGTTGCCGTGGACCCCTTGCGCTGGATGGCCTGGAATGGTCTTGGTGTGGTGGCCGACCTGCGGACGAATTTCGATCAGGCGCGGAACCATTTCGAAAGGGCCCTGGAGATAGTACCCGGCCACCCGAAGGTACTGGCCAATCTCGGCTGGTCCAGGTTGCTGGCACAGGACCTGATTGAGGCCGAAAGCCTACTGCGTAGCGCCCTGGAACTTGCCCCGGAGTCCCGCACCACGCAAAGTAATCTGGCGTTTTGCATTGCCTTGCAGGGGCGTTACGAAGAGGCGATGACTCTCTACCAGAACTGGTACGACAGGCCGGTTGCCGCCAACAACGTGGGCTATGCCGCGATGCTCCGTGACGACCGGCCAGCGGCCAGAAAATACCTCTCAATGGCACTGGAGTTGCAGCCGAACTACTATAGGAAAGCGGCCAATAACCTGGCCAGAGTCAGCCGATGATGCTGGGGAACCAGCTGGATCTTAGAAATGGCCCTTAAATTGCATGTTTCACAGGATATACGGTTTCCAGTGCCGATAATTGCATCAGCGCCCCCGGGAATTTCATTGGAATCCGAAAACGACGATATAAGTGCAATAAAACAATTATCCCGGTGGCTGGCATGAACGGCGTATTGGAAGTGCTTCAAAATCTGGTGAGGGGAGAATCTGTGTCCGATTCTTATGCGGAAGTAATCGAAATTCTGACGTCGCTTCGGGACAACCGGAGTGAGATTGCCGTTCAGTTTGCCGGGGACAGCCATTTCTATCCCAGCCTTGTCACCGCCGTAAGCTCACAGCACCGTGTTATGACAATCAAGGATTCCATTCCAGCGGCACCTTCGGCTCTGGTCAAGGACAATCCGATCATCATCATGGCTCAGAAGCAGGGCCGGGAACTGATTTTTGAAAGCCGCTTCATCGAGCCACTGGCAGCCGATGTCAGCCTCGGGTATCAGGTCACAATCCCTGAAAAGCTCGGCACTGCAAGGCCTCGACAGGCATTCAGGGTGCTGCTGGATGAGATTCGCAACCGGGTCAGGATTACGCTGCAGGGCCCCGAACATCAGGAGATCGACGGTACGGTGCGGGATATTTCCCGGCTCGGCGTGGGCATGAAAACAGAAACTGAATTGCCCCGTTTTCTGAGTCAGTATTTCCTGGGCGGCAGCCAGACAGTGGGCTGTGAGATCGAGTTGGACCGGGAGAAACGAATTCTCTGCAAAATGGAAATCCGCAATGTGCACGCGGTATCTTCTGACCGTCACGCGACGTTGATCGGAGGTCGAATCCTCGACCTGAATCAGCGCGACAGTAATTTACTCGCCAGTTTTGTAGCCAGCCTGAAGCGCGAAAAATTACGAGCCTATGCCTGAAGCCTGTCGAGTTACCCTGGTTTATCTGTGGGTAATCCGGGCCTATCGACCCGTTCCATCCACTCGACAGGTGTCAGAATATTTATCACTTGTCAGTGCCACAAGTTCAGTCGTAATTGGCTATTCCGGCGCGATCTAGCCGCTTCCCGGTTAAAATTGACAATTGCGGGCCGTCAGTAAATTTTACAGCGGGCTGAATCGGGGCGCTTTCGGCGGACGTGCAGATCGA
Source organism: uncultured Gammaproteobacteria bacterium (assembly GCA_942492445.1). GTDB lineage: Bacteria > Pseudomonadota > Gammaproteobacteria > Pseudomonadales > Pseudohongiellaceae > NORP240. Next base: position 13,675 of record CALOEW010000053.1, on the reverse strand, counting down.
ACCTGACATTGCAGAGCTTCAGTTCTCCCGACTGTTCTCACAGGTTGCTCAAAAACCCCAGTACTGCGTCATTGACCTCCTCAGGGTGCTCCTGCTGAATCCAGTGTCCGCCCCCGGGAACCAGGATCACGCCTCTGAGGTCGTCCATTACCCGTTCCATTGCTGCTCGCAGTTGTTCTCCACTGCTACCGGTGATCACGGGATCGTTCTCCCCGGCTATGAACAATACGGGGTGTGTTATTGTCGCCTCGCTCAGGTGTGCAGTGATTTCCCAGTTACGATGGAAGTTGCGGTAATAGTTGACTCCACCACGAAATCCGGCGTGTTCGAACTGGGAGATGTAATAATCGAGATCAGTCTGGGACAACCAGTGGGGCAGTTCTTTTGCTGCTCCAAGCCTGGGGATCCAGCCACCAGCGGACCTGCCGGGATCAGTCACCTCGGGAACTTCTCTGGGGGAGTCCGGAGACAGATACAGTCGACTCAACAGGCCCTCCGGGTCAGCATCGTATTCCGATTCAGCGACGCCTGGTTCCTGGTGATAGAGGATATAGAAAAAATTCTCACCGTATTTTTCCTGCCAGCTTTGCAGAGGTGATTTCCCTGGCCGGCCGGTATAGGGGACACTCATAGCGACCAGGGCCGAGAAACGTTGCGGATGAAGCAGTGCGCTGTACCAGGCAACCAATGCTCCCCAGTCGTGACCGATAATGATGGCCTGATCTTCACCGCAGGCATCAATCAGGCCCACCATGTCGCCGGCAAGGTGTTCGATGTCGTATTCCTCCACCGCCAGCGGTGCATCGGTTTGGCCGTAGCCCCGCATGTCTGGAGCAGCGACCCGGTAACCGGCTGCGGCAAGGGCAGGAATCTGATGGCGCCAGGAGTACCATGACTCAGGCCAGCCGTGAGCCAGAATTACCAGAGGGCCGCTTTCACCCATTTCCGCGACCCTTATACGGATGCCATTGGTCTCTATGAAGCGGAAACGTATCCCTTCCAGCGGGGTTTGGTTGGTCATCGTTCAATCCTCCTGACTGATGCCGGTGGCGCTTCTAACGGAATTGAATTCCCAGAGAGTCCAATCAATAATTGCAGTTTGCCATTCGGTGGCACCGGATATCAAACATGAATTCAGTCAATCGCAAGCGACTGTTCATCGGCATTGCCTACCGGGCCAATGAAAAAGTTGCAGGCCTGTTACGGGAACTTAACAGGCTGGCAGCTTCCTCCATGCCTGGCCTGCGGCCCGTAGCTCCGGATAATCTTCATGTCACCCTGAAATTTCTTGGCAACGTCCCGGATTCCGACCTTGCGTTGATCTGCCAGGCATTGAAACAGTGCGTTGCCGGACTGCCGTACCTGGAACTGCAGATAAGCAGTATCGGGTTTTTCCCGCAGTCACTTTGGCTGGCTGTGAAACCTGACCACAGAATGGCAGATTTGGTACGGCAGTTGAACGGGACCCTGGCGGCCATTGGATTTCCTCCTGAGAACAGGCCTTACGTACCTCACTTGACCGTGGCGCGTCTGCGTAGCGGATCAGGGATCAACAGTTCGGAACTTGGCCGGAAGTATGCAGAAAAGGAATGGGGCAGGTTGCAGGCGAAGTCTGTCACTCTGTTCGAATCAATTACTCTTTCAGCCGGAGTCCGGTACAAGGCTTTGTATTCGGTGGCGTTGTCGGGCCAGTAAACAGAGGTTCCGTAACAGTAGACCGGCGGGGTCTGGCAGTTGAGACGGAATGCATGGATCGGAATCAGTGAACTCAAGTTTAACGGATCTGCCACACCTCAATGAGGTGCGGCAAATCGTAACGGGCCAATGCAGCCGCCAGAGAATCCCTGGCGGCTCCTTTCAGGGGGCGGTCAGATTTCAACCTGGCCGGTTTTCCAGGCTCAGTATTGCTTATTCCCATACCGAGCGCTTCTTGAGAGGAATATCAATGGTGTTACCGCCTTCCTGACCGACATGAATAATGAAAGTTTCCGGGTCGGGATTGCTGTAGCCAAGGGATGCCATGCCGCCTTCCGATACGGCAACAAACCTGACGCTGTTGTCGCCGATCTCGGCAAGTTCCATTTCCTGGGGTGCGGGTGTCCGCGCCATGAAACCCGGGTCGAACTGCTGAATGTGCAGTACCAGGGATCCGTCCACTTCCTCGATGGTAATCATTTCAAACATGCTGGTAGCGTCGTTGCCGGTCATACGAACCATTGCGGCAATGGAACTCCCTTCCGCCTTGATCCAGTTTTCCTCCAGCTGGTTGGGCCCCAGGTTGGCGGCCCAGTTACCAGTCATCCAGTTCAGTTGCCCGATGGTTGCCGGCGGACCGGCGAATGCGGTGCTGGCAGCGAGGCTGAGAATCGATGCGGTTAACAGTGTTCGTACAGTCATAACAATACTCCGGATTTTAGTGCAGGTTTAATTGACCAGTGAGGGACCAGGTGGCCTGGTGTGTGCGTCAGAGGACTTGTTTGAGGCCTGGCGGGGGTCGGGTAGCCACTCACTGGCAAAAGACAACAAGGCGCTTGCTGTGCCCGGGAAGCCCGGGCACAGCAGCTGCAGGTGCATTCTTACTCGTTATTGGACGCCTGTTCTGCCGCCATTCTTTCCTCGGCACGGTGACCTGACAGGATATATTGCATCCCGTAGTTCCCTTCGTGGCAGGCGTATTCGTAAATGTCGTCTTCGGTATAATCCATGATGATTTCCCGAGTGTAGTCCGCGGTGAAACTGCCTGGATCATGCGAGGTGAGCTGATACTGCAGGGAGGAATCGCTGATTCGGGTCAGACGCTCCACGTTCACCTTTTTGACGGTATCCGGTGACGAGTCGCTTCGCTCGGAATAATTGGTAGTTTCGATGACCAGCGTGTCGCCGTCCCACCAGCCGCGTGAATCGCCGTGCCAGAGCTTCACATCTTCATCGATATGGGGCTTGTCAGTGAGTGGTATGACGCGGGCGTCATGAGCCATTTCCTGGTAGATAACCACGTGATCTTTGGATTGCACGATCTGCCAGTAGCTGTTGTAGCCGGACCCCAGGCGAGGCGCGCCGAAACTGACGCAACGTTCGCCCATTGGGCGGTCCAGCCAGGAATCCGCCGGGTGTGCTTCCCGCCACTCACGCAATTCCCGGCCGGCCTGGATAGCGGCCTCAGTACGCGCAGGGAACTTGCCGTTGGGAGGATCGATAATCTGCGAGGTGCGCCGATGAATGGTACGCTGCGCCATCCACTGGGAATCGTAATTACCGGTCGAGGGGTCGTAGGAAACGATTTCGCCGCTGAAGGCCGCCTCCAGGACGCCTTCACCGAAGAGTGCATCTTCGCCGGCCGCGTAGATTTCCTGCAGTCGTTTTTCAAGAAATTCGATATCGGCGTCGGTCAGAAACTCTTTGTCTCCGAACACATCAGGCCGTTCGACCGGTGTGATGGTATTGTTTTCCCAGACCCCCTGCAGGTCCGGATACCCGTCTATGGTTCTGGGAACTTCCCAGTCTGAATCGTTTTGCGCCAGCAATTGGCTGGATGCGGATAGGGCGACAGCAAGAAGAAGAGAGCTGCAAACTGCCTTTCTTGTTCTCATAACACAACTCCTGATGGGTTGAATGGTGATGCCCCGAGCACTGGGTTGACACCAGATGTTCAAGCAAATCAGTAAGTTAAGCTTTCACATCGGCTCCGGAGCCGGGACTTTTACAGTCTGATGCCGATGCTACCCAATGTTGGACACAATGTCGAGTATTGTGGTGTGTTCCGAGCCTGCCTCGTGGGCGTTCTGTTCCGGGCACACTGTGCCTGCTGTCCGCCTCAAAGGAGGTTGCGGTAAACTGCCGCTTTTGTTCTACGCCGGAGGAAAGATGGCATCCGCAGGATCAATTGCGTCACACCGATGCGGGCTCGCGCCCGCCACCGGCAATGGCTGCGAGACGCGATGACAATTCTGTGCTGCCATGGGCGTCCCGTCAGGAGGGTTCAGTGACCAGTGCCTCAATCGAGAGTGAAGTACCAGTCCCGGGGTTTACGCAGTCACTGGTTTGCGTTCTGGGCATATTACTGCTGCTTTCCGTCGGACTGTTCATTCTCGTTGTCGATCTGCACAGCCTGATGTTCCTGTGCCTGCTATGGGCGGGGCTGCACGCGCGGCTGCTGGGTTACCGGTACCGGGCCATCAGGCGGATGATGAGTCAGGCGATCAGCCAGGCACTGCCTGCTCTTTATATTTTCATTCTGATCGGCATGGTGATTGCGAGCTTCATGCAGTCCGGCACCATTGCCAGCCTTGTTTACTATGGGTTGAATCTTATCAGCCCGGCCTGGTTCCTGGTGGCGGCCCTGCTGTTATGCAGCGTCATGTCGCTGGCAACTGGAACCTCCTGGGGGACCGCAGGAACCATGGGCGTCGTACTGATCGGCATCGGCGATGCCATGGGGATTTCCCTGGCGCTGGTGGCCGGAACGGTAGTCGCAGGCGCCACTTTCGGTGACAAGCTCTCACCCCTGTCCGACACCACCAACCTCACTGCCATGAGCGCTGGCACCAGCCTCTATCGCCACATTGGTTCTATGTTGTACACCACTGTGCCAACCTACCTGCTGATGTTGATGATCCTGGCGGGCTTCGGCGCCACGACGGCCGTGCCAATGGTTCCCACCGAACAACTGGCGCTGATTCGTGGCTCCCTGGCCGATTCCTACCGGCTGCAGCCGCTGGTGGTTCTTTTACCACTGCTGGCCATGCTGGTCTTCAGCGCGCGGCGCGTTGCCGCTGAAGTGACCATGTCGGCAAGCATTCTGCTGGCGGTCCTGATCGCCGTTTTCTACCAGGGCCGGGAACTCAGTTTGGTATTGAATTCCCTGTGGCTCAACACACCAGGGACTACAGGGGTGGCAGGCCTCGATGAACTGCTGGGGCGCGGCGGAATCAGCAGTATGGCATGGACCCTGATGCTGGCTCTGATGGCACTGGCCCTGGGAGGAATACTGCATGGCAGCGGCATGCTGACCCGGTTGCTGGCGGGACTTCTGGTGAGAGTGAAGCGGGCCGCTGCACTGGTCGCCGCCACCATTGCCGCCGGGCTGATGGGCAACATGGCCATGGGTGAGGCGTATATTTCAATAATCCTCAACTGCCAGCTATTCCGCCAGCATTACCAGGAACAGGAATTGGATGCTGCCGTGTTGTCCCGCAGTGTCGAAGAAGGCGCCACCTTGACCACCGGCCTGATCCCCTGGACCACGGCAGGCGCGTTTTATTCGACGACCCTCGGCGTACCGGTGCTCGACTACGCTCCCTATGCGTTTTTCAATTACCTGAACGGCGTGGTGGCGGTGGCGATGGCGGCGGCAGGCATCGGGCTTTTCAGGAATCGGGTGGGCGCACCGCATGGAAGTGCCTGGAACAGAGAGTGATGGCAGCAGCCGGTCCGGCAACGCGCGTCAGGGCGGAATGCTCTCGTCACCGGCCGGTCGAGTCGGGTGTAATGGGTTGTTGCTGATGATAAAGAGCAACAGCATCAAACACAGCAGCAGGAAACAGAAGCGCAGTATCGAAACCGAAACAAAAATATTCGGCACCAGAAATACCAGGAACACCACCTCCGCTATCCACATCCGCATACCGAAATAGCGGGTGAAGTACATCACCGGAATAAAGAACAGGCTGAGGTCATAGGGGTGGGTATTGGGGCTGAAAATCAGTGTCACCATTACCGCCAGCGAAGCGGAGCCCAGCAAATCCATTTTTTCGTGCCAGGCGAAAACGAGCATACCGAGCAGGAGCATAGCGGTTCCGTATACCGGGACGGCCATGCGGTGAATAGTTTCGAGGTGATCCGGCAACAACAGGGCGGCAACACCGAGCCAACTCTCCATCTGGAAAATTGTCGTATTCAGGGTGCTGGCACTGCGCCAGAATTCCGGCCACATTGCCAGACCGTAAAGCACGGCACTCAGCATGCAGGTTACGAGGAATGTGGCGATAGCCCACAATAACAGCGGCCAGGACTGCCTTGCCAGGAAAACCAGGCCAAGGGGTATGGCGTACTGGGGTTTGAAGGCAAGCAGCCCAAGCGCAATGCCGGCGAAAACGGGCTTGCGGTCATGGAGGAGCAGGACTGAAAAAGCGAAAAATCCAGCGAGATGCCCCGTTTGAGCCAGTTTGATGTCGAGCAGGGCCGGAGTCCAGAACGCTGCGACGAACAGGATCACCAACTGCGTCGTCCTGTTGTCCAGGTACCGGTTAGCCAGCAGTGCCAGGGTCGCCAGTGACAGTAGCACCTGGATTCCTGTATGAAATGCCGCATTGAGCTGCGGGTCGCCGAGTGCCCGCAGTTGAAACATTGGCAGCGCGTTCGGAGGGTAGGAAAACGGAATGGCGTAGGGCGGCTGGGCGCCTCCAAGACGGTCCGCTGCAATCTCCTGCAACTGATTTTCCAGGGAGTAGGGGGATTGGTTGTCTTCAAGCAGATTCCCGGCTGCCGTGAACACCAGAGAGTCTATTCGATTCTGCTGATAAAGAGTTTCGGGGTCACTGTCAGTGGCCGATAAATAGAAGGCCACCAGGGAGGCCAGAACAATAATAAGTGCGGCAAATGTCGTTTCCAACGCAGAAGCCCGACCTTCCCGCCAGGGACCTGCTGCCGGTCTCGATTTTCCTGGGGCTGACTGGATCAAAACACTAGGACCTGTGCGGCTACCGGATTTTCACTGATCTTGGATCTTGTCGGCATTGATGAAAATACTTGATTTTTAATTGCCCCGAAGCGCAGGACTTCAGCCTGGGGCCTGTGAACAGGCCTTAGCAGGCTGTTGAAAAACGTGATGAGCGCAGCCAAGGCGAGGCAAAAACTGGCGAAAAAGCGCAGTTTACCGGGTGTAAATGAGCATTTTGAGCCAGTTTTTAACGAAGCACTGGCAAGCGCAATAGTTTTTCAACAGCCTGCCAGTATACTGTCTAGGCGCACGGGGCAACCCGGACCTTGAAATTACGTCCCGGAATAATTTTCGCAATACAGGCAAAGACGCTATTATGCTGTGCCTCGATCAACGGCCCTGATTTATGCAGCCCATGGTCGCACATCCTAAGGTTAAATTGATCGAGACACAGGCTTTTTCTGGGAGTTTTTTCAATGGGTTCCGTGCTTGATTTTCAGTAGTCTTTTCAGCGCAATGAAAAGTTCCGCGGGTGCAACGCCATGACCGCAATCCGCCGGGCATTCGGGCTCAACTTCACCTCCCTGATGTGGTGCGCAGGATTCCTCCTGATGAGTGCAATGGCATCGCACTGGGTCAGCATAGACTCGGACCTGGTCCTGCATATCCTGTACGGAAGGGCTGTGCTTGACGGGGGCCTGCCGCTTGCGGATCCGTATCTCAGCGGTGTAACCGACGCACCTGTCCTTCAGGAGTGGTTGTTCGAAGCGGTCGTAGCCTGGCTGGATCGCTATTTCGGCCTCCTGGGTCCTCTCCTGGTGTTCTCGGTAATGATGGGGAGCCTCATGGCAGGCCTGTTCCGAGGAATGAGAAAATCGGGAGTCTGTTTGTGGGTAGCGCTGTGCTATGCGATTCTGGTCCTGTTCACTCTCCGGATTCACCTGATAATCCGACCGCACATGGTCAGCTGGACTGCTATCGTCCTTTTATTTTTTCTACTGGACAATTGGCAGTCGGGCCGGGCCGGGCTTGTCAGGACCCTGGTGGCCGGGGGGTTACTGATTCTACTTTGGGCAAACCTGCACGGTGGCTTTCTCATCGGGCTGGCGGTGACCGCCGTGTTCGTGGTTGACAGCGGATACAGGGCGATTGCGAAACGGGAACAGCAGAAGTTCCTGCAGGCAATGTTATTGATGGGTGTTTTCTGCCTGGTTTCTTTGCTCAATCCCTGGGGGTGGCGGCTGCACTCCCATCTGATTGCCTTCCTTACCAACGATTTCATAACCGGCTCCACGACGGATTTTCTGCCACCCATCCTGGCGAACGGAACACTGCCGGTGCTGCTGCTTGCATTGGCAGCGGTTCTGCTGCCGATGTTGCTGCGCCGGCGGCAGGTGTCGTTGCGAGACTGGCTATTGCTGTCGGGTCTCCTTTATGCCGCGGCAACGTCGTCACGTAATATTCCGTTTTTTGGGCTGATCATGCTCCCCATTGCGGCAACCTATCTGCAGGAGTGGCTGGAACGGCCAGACAGCCGGACTGGAGCCGTTGTACTGGCGTCCTCGCAAAGACTGGAGGAGGATGAAAGCGTCAATGGTGGCATCGCCTGGTCGATGCTGAGTCTTGTTCTCATGACCTCGCTGCTGGTGTCCGGGGCCATCAGGGTAGGGCTGCATTCCGCCAATGTGCCGGAGACCGCTATCGCCTGGCTGAACGAGCGGTCGGAACTCCATGGTCTGCCTGTGTTTGCCGACTACATGTACGCAGGCTTCCTGCTCTATGGGACGCCGGTCGAAAAGGTCTACCTGCACGCACTGAACGCCAATTATCCTCCAGGCCGCCTGGAAGCCTATTTCAGGGTAGAGGACGGTGAACCCGGCTGGGAATCTGTTGTCGATGAGCTCGGCCTGGCATTTGTCAGAGTCGGTGAAGGGCACGATGAGGCCTTTACTGAATCTCCCTGCTGGCAGAACCTCTATTCTGATGAGCAAGCGGCTATATTCAGGAAATCCTGCGGGAGTCATGACGATTCTTGAGAGGGTCCGTTTTCAACACGCTGGATAGCCCCGTTGTTTACAGACCCATCGTCATCGCTTCTCGAGAATCACCAACTGATTCTGAAAGAATAGAAAACGGCGAAATCGCCGGACCTCCAGCGCGCAATTCCCCGCCAGCCTGAAAATTTCCTTTTTCCCCAGCAGATCGTGATGTTGATGTTTGTCTTTTGCAAATAATCCGAACCTGGCTCCGGTGTCGAGAATAATGTCGGCCCAGGCAGCCGGAGTTGTCAGAACGATTCTGCCTCCGGGTTTAAGGTAGTGAATAACTTTCTGCATGATTGCTTCGGGGTCGGCGAAATGCTCGATCACGGCGAGCATTACAACGGTGTCAAAGTGATCCTCAGGGATGTCATCCGGAGTATCGTTCTGTTCAAAATTCCTGGTGGCAAAAGTCCAGAGGGGATTTTGACAGTGCTCCCTGTTGGTCTGTGTTATGGCCGGTTCAATGTCAACCCCATAATACTCACAGCTTTCGGAAAGAATGCCCTGCCACTGGCACAGACCGCACCCTACATCCAATACGCTACGGGAATTTTCCACAAAGGGTTTCGCTGCGCGCAGGCGTTGGCGCCGCAGATACCCGGAAAGCAATCCATCCAATTCCCCTTCAATTTGTGCAGGTTTAATCATTGTGAGGTTCCAGTCGGCCTGTTGTGAAAAAGTCTCAGGTTGTGCCAGGGCAGAGGCTGCAATGGTAATTCAAAAGCTGTGCTGATTGTTGCCTGTTGTCCCAACAGGCTGGCTCGCAGGCAGTGGTCGACTTCAGGGCCAATCCGAACAGGTTTTTCGGTTCCAGCGCCTTTTCTGGTTAAACGTTACACGGTGATGACCGATATGAGGATTCAAGGAACACCGGGTTTGATTAAATTCCCGAAACCTCTGGTTTTTCACAATTCCGGTTCCAATTTTTGCTATTATCGGGTCACCATCGATTAAAAGTCCTTAATGGATGATCCCACAAGCAAACGCTGATCCTGGTGATACTACACCAATTGATGACTGCCCGGATCCCGGTTCACAGACCGTTCGAGAATATTCATCATGAAAGTATTGTTGATCAATCCCCCGCGAGACAATGAAATTCGTTGTCCGACTCCGGAAGTGTTGGAAAACAACCGTGGCAGCAATCCGCCGCTGGGTTTGCTTTACATCGCGTCAGTTCTCGAAAACGCGGGCCATCAGGTTCGGGTAATCGACTGTCAGGTGGATGAGCTCGACTACACCGAGATCGAGGCGCAGCTCAGAGAGGCACGGTATGATCTGCTCGGTGTTACGGTGATGACCTTTTCCCTTATAGACGCAACCAAAGTCTCCGAACTGGCCAAGCAATATCATCCGGATCAACCAATTGTGTGGGGCGGGCCGCACCTGCATATCTTCCCGGAAGAGTCCGCCCGGCTCTCGTGTGTAGATTATGTGGTGACCGGTGAGGGCGAACTGTCCATTTCCGAGCTGGCAGAAATGCTGGAGGGTAAACGCAGTTGGAAGGATGTTACCGGCGTAGGGCAGGTAAAAGAATCCGAGTACCTTTACAATGGCGCCAGTGAAAGTATTGAAGACCTCGATGAGCTGCCCTTCGTTGCGCGGCACCTGACTCCCTATAGAAAATACAGTTCCATCCTTGCCATGGGTGATGTCGTTACCACGATCTTCACTTCCCGTGGCTGCCCCTATAAATGCTCTTTCTGTGATCGTCCCCAGCTGCGCCCGAATTTCCGTGCGCGTTCTGCTCTGAACGTTGTTGATGAGCTGGAGCTTTGCGTCAGCATGGGCATCAACGAGTTCATAATTTACGATGATACATTTACCGTCAGCAAAGCCCGCGTGCATGAAATCTGTGACGAGATAATTAAGCGCAAACTGAAGATTTATTGGGATTGCCGAACAAACGTCAATGCAATGGACGAGGCATTATTGGCTAATATGGCAAAAGCCGGATGCGTGGGTATCCACTATGGAGTGGAGGCGGGAACCGAGAAAATTCAGAAGGTCATACGTAAAAATCTGAAGCTGGACAAAGTCAAGACTGTTTTCGAACTCACCAGAAAGGTTGGTATCAAAACCATGGCTTATTTCATAATCGGAAATCCCAGCGAAACCATCGAAGACGTGGAGGAGGGCTTCCGCTTTCTCAGGAAGGTAAATCCCGATTTTGTCCATTTGACGGCACTGCTTCCTTTTCCGGCGACCGAAGTCTATTTGACCGGGTTAAGAGATGGGGTTATCAAGTACGACTACTGGAAAGAGTTTGCCGGGAATCCTGATCCGGACTTTGTAACACCCCACTGGCCGGAGAATTTTTCCCGAGATGAGCTGGATGCCCTTATTATGAAAGGTTACAGATCATTCTATCTGAGTCCCGGCTATATCCTGCGGCGATTGAAACAGATCCGATCGTTTTCCGAGCTTAAACGAAATATTCGCTTTGGTGTTGGTCTGTTATTCTCCAGGATCAGGAAAGTCAACTTCGCGGAGACGAAATATTTCAATTTCCGTAACGTAAGAAGTCAGCACCTGATTGTAAGCTCAAAGATTACCGAGCATTGATCGGAAATGTTGATCCGGCAGAATCCCGCCGCTGCTTCAGCGGTGGTTGGCGTCTGGTTTTTGCTGTCAGCTTTCTGGTATATCGGTGCCAGGTATTTCGCGGCGTACAGTATCGAATACGGATATTCCCTGAATATATTCGGGCCTCGTGAAGGTACATTCTATTTTCTTTACCTGTTGTTGGGCGGCATCTGTGTTGTCCTGATTTCCAGGTATGTCCTGGGGAAAAACTCAAAGATACCGTTTGCTTCCTCAGTCCTCCTCGAGGATCGACGGTTTCTATTCATTGTTGCTCTGGTGTTTGTCTGCCTTTCGGTACTGGTACGCAGTTTTGTAATTCAGGGTGCGCCCATGACCGACGATGAAAACGCCTATCGTCTGGCTGCCGCCATCCTGCAAAGTGGCTCCATTGATTACCAATTGCCCTCCGCAGAAATTGGCACTCTGTTCCAAAATCAATTCATAGTTGTCAATGAAGATCGACTGTATACGCAATACTATCCGGGGTTTCCACTCCTGTTAGCGCTTGCCGACTGGATTCACCTTGACAACCTGCTTAATCCACTGCTGGGTGCCGTCACACTTTATGGTGTCTATGGTCTGGCCAATTATTTCTACCGGAACGAGGTTATCTCGTTACTGGCGGTGGCATTGACAGCGGTCTCTCCGTCATTCCTTGTGTCCTCCTCCTTGCTGATGTCTCATCCCCTGGCAGGAGCATTGGTAGTCTGGGGAACGCTGCTTTTTCTAACCGGGTGTACAGAGCAACGGAAATCCCGAATTATACTGGGCTCTCTGCTTTTCGGTTTCCTGCTGTTGACGCGCCCTCTCACCGTAGTATGCCTCGCTACGGGAATTCTTGTTTTTCTGGCGACTGATGCTTCGCTTACCAGAAAAGCCAGGCTACACGGGATAACAATATCGGCACTGGTAGGGGCCGCTTTTGCCGTAGTGCTGCTCTGGTACAACTGGTACTTGACGGGGGACCCGTTTAAAACCACCTATTCTGCATTTGATGAGCTGGACTACGGGGAAACCGTGGGCTTCTCCATTTCTCTGCTTTTGCAGGGCCAGCAGTTTGAAACACTGCTGTTGCCGCTTCTACGATATAATTTCTGGTTGTTTGGCTGGCCGTTATCCTTTATCGGTATAGTATTTGCGCCTAACACTTTCGCCAGAAATCTTTGCTTGGCATTCTTTCTTGTGACCCTGGTTATTCATTCCTTCTGGCCATCGGTGGGAGTGAACCTGGCCGGCGCATTCCACTACATCGAGTTCCTTCCTTTTCTGGTGATTCCCGCGGCTGCCGGGCTGTATTACTGTGTCAGAACGGGGAGGCAATGGGTTGCCAGAGCGTCGTTTGCCTCGGCGATACTGGCGCTTTTGACATTTTACCCGTGGGCATTGGTAAATTTGCATAATCTTTCCGACTACAACAACTATCCTTATCGGTTTGTCGAAGATGAAGTACCGGCCGATTCGATTGTATTTGTTGATGGTTACCTGAATCGGGGCAATACCTGGACCTTCTATCGCAAAAATGCCGATCTCGCTATGGCGGAACCGATAGTGTGGCTTACCTACTCAGAAACTATGGATCTCGAGTCATTCTGCAATTCTCTACAACGACACTGCTATCGATATCGATTTACCCTGGATGGTACCAGGCCCGGCATAGAGCTGACCCGCCTATTTCAAACTGAGATGGAAAAAATGCAATGACTGGTATTTCAATCGTGATTCCTGCGTGTAACGAAGAACGGGGCATTTCAAAGGTATTGGAAACTTTGTTACATGAAACACAACTTCTCAAAGAAGACTTTTCCTTTGAGATAATCGTAGTGAATGACGGATCAACCGATGCGACGGAGGAGAAAGGTTCTAGCTTACAGCGAGCAGGGCGTTACCTGTATTACACAAAAGCAGAATCAGGGTTACGGCGCGGCTTTAAAGCGCGGAATCCGTTCGGCACAATTTGACTGGATTCTGATTACCGATGCCGATGGAACCTATCCCAATGATGCAATATCCCATTTACTGGAACATATCAATACGGAAGACATGGTAGTCGGTGCCAGGACAAGTGCAATTCGCGAAGTGCCAATGTTGCGACGCCCACCGAAATGGCTGCTCAATAAGCTTGCTTCCATGCTCAGCAGGCGCGACATTCCCGATCTGAACAGCGGATTCAGATTGATGTCGAGAGATATAATTGAAAAATACATTCATATCCTCCCGGACGGATTCTCATTCACGACAACCATCACCCTGGTGATGCTGTCGGCTGGTTATCGCGTCAAGTACGTGCCGGTCAACTATCACAAGCGGGAAGGCAAGTCCAAGATCCGACCGATTTACGACACGGTAAACTTCTTTCAACTGATCATAAGAACAGTGTTGTATTTTGAGC
>CALOEW010000052.1:0-4035 GCA_942492445.1 uncultured Gammaproteobacteria bacterium | reverse complement strand
CGGCAAGATTAGTGTGCTGTCGAAGGTCTGTTATGGCTTTATCGGAAACCGTATGCTTTCCGGCTATAGCCGCGAAGCCCAATTGTTGCTCATGGAAGGCTGTACACCGGCGCAGGTGGATGGTGCGCTGGAGGACTTTGGCATGGCCATGGGAGTTATTGCCATGAGCGACCTGGCCGGTCTGGATGTGGGATACAAAGCGCGCAAGGCGAGCAGGAATCTGCCCGCCGACCCGGAAAGAACCATTGTGGCTGATACGCTGGTTGAGATGGGGCGCCTGGGACAGAAGTCGGGAGCCGGTTTTTACCGGTACGAGCCCGCCACCCGCATGCGTGCGTCAGATCCGGAAGTTGAAGCCCTGATACGCGAAAAAGCTGCAGAATTGGGAATCGGACAACAGAAATTTTCTGACCGGGAGATCGTGCAACGTTGCCTGTACCCTTTGGTGAATGAAGGCGCGTTGATTCTGGAGCAGGGTATCGCCCAGCGGCCCGGGGATATCGATCTGGTGTATGTGTACGGGTACGCATTTCCCGCAGCCAGGGCGGCCCCATGTACTGGGCAGATCAGGTCGGATTGAAGAGCATCTACGAAGCCATTTGCAAGTTTCAGGACGAATACGGTGAGCAGTACTGGAAACCTGCGCCTCTATTGGAGAAGCTGGCGAAGGAGGGCAGGACATTTGCCGAATGGGCCAGGGATATTGGTTGACAGGGAGGCAGAAAGCGATTGATTGCTTACGAAACGGCTGAACCCGGGGCGCCATTGGTCCGAATCGAAAAGTCAACTCCCAGGCCTGCCGGCACCGAGGTTCCTGCTCAAAACTGTCGCTTGTGGCGCGTGCCACTCTGACGTCCATCTGCACGATGGTGCCTTTGAACTTGGCAATGGCGAAAAGCTGGATGTAGCCCGTTCCGGTCGCGTACTGGAGCACGAGATTCTTGGAGAGGTCGTTAGGCTGGGGCCGCGGGCGCAGGGGGTTGAAGTCGGTGACAGGCTGGTGGTTTATCCTTGGATTATGTAGGCACAGAAAGCAGTGTCAAATACGCGCTGGGTTGCCTTCGCAAGGGCGGTAAACTGATCATCGTGGGTCTGTACGGAGGTTCTCTGAATATCCCGATCCCCTTCTTCCCCTGAATGCGCGCGTAATCCAGGGCAGTTACGAATCTGCTCTCTGAATGAAATGGACGAACTGATGAGGCTGGTACGGGAGCAACGGATAGCGCCGATTGAAGTTCACGAGCGTCCGCTGGGGCAAGCCACCGAGGCATTGGCTGATTTGAAAGCCGGCAGGGTGAATGGTCGACAGGTATTAGTGAATGCCTGATCTTTCTGCAGTTTCAAGGATCGCCTGAAACTGTTTCACGGAGCAATGCCAGACTGATGACATAACCGCAGACCCGGGTACCGGGATTCCGGACCAGGTGGATTTATACCTATGCCATTGATATTACTTGCAGCGATTCTGGCAATACTGGTTTATTTACCCTCTCTCTGGGTGCGGCGCGTCATGTCCCGCTACAGCAGGGAATTACCTGAATTGCCTGGCACGGGTGGAGAGTTGGCCAGACATCTTATTGATCGATTCGAGTTGACCGGGGTCGGCGTCGAGGAGACCGGTCAATGCGCGACCGTTTCGATCCTCAGGCTCGGATGTGCGCCTGAGTCCGGATAAATTATCGCCACAGATCGCTGACGGTTGTGGCAGTGGCAGCCCATGAAGTCGGGCATGCCATTCAGTTTCATAGACGGGAGAATATCTTCAAGTTTCGTGAGCTCTATATTCCCCGGGCCATGGCTCTGAACCGGGCCTGTATCGCCATCATGTGGAGCCTGCCTCTGGTGGGGTTGGTTCTTCGATCCCCCTTTGCTATTGCGGCGATTGTGGTTACCAGCCTGGTATTGGCAAGTGGCGGGTGCGCTGTCCACCGGATCGTGCTCCCTGGCGAGTGGGATGCCAGTTTTAACAAGGCATTGCCGATACTTAAAGAAGGAGACTACGTTGATGCCGGGCAGCTACCGCAGGTTAAAAGCGTCCTGCGGGCTGCGGCGTTGACTTATTTTTCCAGTGCCCTGGCAAATGTATTGAATATTGCTCGCTGGCTGCTGATTCTGCGTCGCTAGCGGCGATAGAACCGCGAACCCTTGAAGTTCGTGTTGGGCAGGATAAACTTTTTTTAAGAAGCTGCTGCGCCTCCCCTAGGGCCTGCACACGGCCAGTGCCCGTTTTGACGCCAGGGGTCGTCGGCAGGCCTTGCTGTACTACCTGGATTAATTACGCCGGGAACCTGCCGTCAGCCGGATTCGCAGTGAACAATTTCAGCTCCTATGGCGCGTGTCAGACCGGGGTATTTATCAATGAAGCAAAGTAGTGTACAAAGAGTCTGATGGACGAATCACTGAACGTTTTCGACGAACCTCTTGAACCCTGTGGCACGAATCCGACGACCGGGTTTTATCGTGATGGTTGCTGCAATACCAGCGACGAGGATCCTGGTTCACACACCGTTTGTGTCCGGGTGACACAGGAATTTCTGGAATTTTCCCGATTTCGGGGCAATGATCTTTCGACTCCCGTGCCTCAATCAGGATTTCCCGGCTTGAAGCCGGGTGATTGCTGGTGTCTTTGCGCCGCACGCTGGTTGGAGGCATACGAGTATAACCGGGCTCCAAAGGTGTTCCTGTTGAGAACCCACAAACGAGCACTCGAAATTGTGTCTCTGGAGAAACTGGTGCAGTTTGCCGCCGATCTGAATTGATTGGTGCATTGCCTGGACAGGCGGACCCGACAGTGTTTCGCAGAACATCGCGGTAATTAATCAGAGGTTCCTTGCCAGCACATGATCAATTGAGAACGGAAACCGAGGGTAATCAATCATGATAAAAAGCAGAGCAAAGGCAACTTACGTCCTGGCGACCTTGCTACTCATAGTAATAACGGGGCCTCTGAGTGCCCAGGAGTTTCCGGATCCAACCCGGTACGAGGATACAATAAAGAGTTTCGAGGAACAGGATCTTGTCAACCCGCCCCCTGAAGGGGCGATAGTTTTGACTGGAAGTTCCAGTATTGCCAGGTGGAATGATCAGGCAAGAGAGGCACTGGCACCCCTGACTGTCATACCCAGAGGTTTTGGTGGCTCAATCATGCATGACGTGCTGCATTACCTGGATCGTGTGGCACTCAACTACAAGCCCAGGGCAATCCTGATTTACGAAGGCGACAATGATACCGGAATAGAATCCTATGGATTGACCAGTAACATGATACTGGATGACCTGGAAGCGATAATTGCCCGTATCCACAGGGAATTACCCGAAACGCGCATTTACGTGTTATCTGTCAAACCCAGTGTGCTGCGCCAGAATGTCTGGCAGCAGGCCCAGACTGTCAGTGCGGGCTATCGTAAAATCGCAAGTCGGGACCTCTCTTGTGTTTTACGTGGATGTGGCTACGCCCTTCCTGAATGTGGACGGCAGGTGATGACTGACATTTTCGTGGCGGACGATACCTGCACTCTCAATGACCTCGGGAATGCCATCTGAGGGTGCAACACTATCAAGGCGGCGCTGATGCCCATGGAAGCGCATCACGAACCCGCCTATAAAGTAAAGTACCCAAGCGGGTCCCGGCCGGCCGAATTATCAGTCGGCGTCATTGCTGTCCCACAGTATCATGTCCGGAAAGCTTGCAGTGGCCTGAATCCGGGTGCTTCCAGTATTCATAATCCCTGTAAGACATGAACATGAGTTTGTTACACGACCAACAATCAATTGGCGTGCGATAAGTTTTCCGGGATCGCACCGCTCCAGGGGAGTCTGATCCTCCGCAACCTGCACCCCTCCGGGGTTTCCTCTCCCGGTCGCAAGCCCTGGAAGACGGTCCTGCCCGGTCGGTCGGTGCTGCGTTTTGATTGCTCCGTCCTCAGACTCCCCTCAAACCTCTGGGATCAAAATTCAGGCTACCTGATTTTTCAAATTAATGTCGGACAGCAGTGAGTCGGCGTATTCAAGTATTCAGTTAAGGGAACCAATACG
>CALOEW010000051.1:0-12076 GCA_942492445.1 uncultured Gammaproteobacteria bacterium | reverse complement strand
ACGGTCATTGGAAATATCGACAAAGGGCTGATGCTGGAACAGCCTGGAGTCCGTTTCAGACCGGTTGCACTGGAGGACCGTGAAGCCCTGCGGACAGCATTCTGCCATGCGGATGCCGTAGTCCACGCAGGCGCACTCTCAACAGCCTGGGCGAAGAAAGCCGATTTCGAACGTGTCAACATCCTCGGCACACAGAACGTGATTGATGCCGCCATGGCAGCAGAGATCAGTCGTCTTGTTTACATTTCCTCGCCCAGCGTAGTATCCAGGTCGAAGGACCAGTCGGGCATTTCCGAGAGCGAGAACAAGCCGCAGGAGTTTGATTCGGACTATTCGCGAACCAAGTCGGCCGCCGAAACACTGGTGCGAGATTCGGCTCTGGAAACAGTCATTCTAAGACCCAAGGCCATCTACGGCCCCGGCGATACAGCGATTCTGCCGCGCATCATCAAGGCCGCGCAACAGGGCAGACTGCGACGCACGACACTTACGGCTCGCACACCAACTCACCCAGGGCGACGGCGAAGTCGACGGTATCATCCTGGCCCTGGGGTCCGAGGTTGCGGCAGGTAAAATTTACACGCTGGCCGGCGAGGAGGAAGTCCGTATCTGGGAGCTGATTCAGGTCCTGATAGACCGCCTTTCCCTGCCGCCCCTTGCGGGTGAACTCAGCGTCGAGAAAGCCACCCGGCTGGCTGCCTTGATGGAACGCACCCGGACCCTGCTCGGACTGCCTGAGAGCCGCCACTGAACCTGTACGCCGTGAGTATTCTGGCCTGGGACAAAATCCCACACATGTCCGCCGCCAGGAAAGATCTTGGCTTTCAGCCCCGCACCACCATTGCAGGAAGGTCTGGAGGAAACGTCATCAGTCATCTGCAGAATCCGGAAACGGCCAACCGGGTCAGTCCACTTCCCATGCCACCAATGAAAACATCAGCTCTACCCGAAAGTCGGCCAATGAGTGCACCTTCACCCTCCTGAATTCGGGAACGCGGTAACCACTCGAAGTTTTCTTCGAAGGCGGAGCGAGTCCTGGATCGGGGTCAGCAGGATCGAAGACAGCACGCGGCGACAACGAACATCCTCGGGAAGGGGGGAAGTTGCCCGATACCGGCTAGCACACCAAGGTTGGAGGAGGCCACCAGCCATATACCCCATCGTACCTACGGCATTGCCACGCCGGTTGATATCAGCCCGGAAGAAACAGCGGTGAGGCAACTGCGTGCCCGAGGGATCCACCCGGAGAAAGTGCGTTGGATTCTTTCCATTGACCAGATCATTACGGCGGCCTGCGGGATTCGCACCACCATCGTCTGTCGCACCGAGGCCTGGAGCCATGTGGCCGGCAAGTCCGGGCTGGCCGGGCTTCGCGCGTTTCTGTTACCCGGGCATCTGCCCGACGACGTTTGTGCCCGTCTGCAACTGCTGCCCGGATTCAATAAGCAGGTCGTGGGAACGTTTCCAGCCAGTTACGACCTGTTTAATGATGGCACGATTCAACTGATCGACCTGCCGGGGCACTTACCAGGTCACATTGGCGCCTGGATCAATGGCAGGAAAACAGAAAATATGCGCTATTTAGCGGATGCCGTCTGGACGCTAGCTTCCACCGACGGTCCCGGACGAGTTCACGGCTGGCTTGCCAATGACTGGCGTCAGCAGAACGAAACATATAGAATCTTCGGAAACCCAGGCAGACACCCGATGTTGCCATTATTCCTTCACTGTCCGCTTACGGCTGGACCAATGTACGCAATCGGCTTCAACAAGGACCACCGACTGCGGATGACACTGTGGCCGCCTAAGATCAGCGGGATGGGTTGCCATCTTCCGGAACGAGTGAGTGAGAATGATGAGATTGAACACACGATGCATCTGCGCAAGGGCTGATAGAGAGAAAAAAACCGGCGTCCGGGTTGAGAGGCGCTGGGCGGAGTCTGGTCGGAACGCGTCCGTCATGGCGGGGCGGGCCGTCCGGCTGGCTCTGGAACAGTCGGACGATCTGGCCTGACGAACTGTTCAATCATCAACGTATCGGGAACTGTGCAAAGGGTAATACCGGACAATGCACCACTTTTCCAGCGTGAACTGGGTCTTGGCAGCTCCGGCATTCCCTGCTTCAGCATTCACTCGACGTGCCTGAGTTTTCTCTCCGGTATCGAGGTTGCCGCTTCACTGCTGGCGACCGGGCGCTATAAAAACATCCTCCTGGTCAGTGCAGAGATTCCATCCAGGGGGCTGAACTTCAGTGATCCGGAAAGTGCGTCGTTGTTCGGCGACGCGGCGGCCGCCGCCGTCCTGTCCCTGCCGGAGCCAGGAGAGCCAGGTGCCTTGCATTACTATCGGATGGAAAGTTATGGGAACGGCGCGGATCTTACGACGATCAATGCGGGCACGGAGCGCTATCCTTACACGGATACCTGCCTGCCGCAGGACACCCTCTTCACAATGGAGGGAAAGCGGGTTTACCGGTTCGCACAGAAACACGCACGGGGATTTTTTAACCGCATGATTCCTGACTTCAAGGAGGCTCTTGATCAGATCAAGCTAATCATTCCCCATCAATCGACCATGCTTGGCATCAAGTCGCTGAAACGCCATGGCATTGATCTGTCCAAAGTGGCCATTACCCTGCCCCGCTACGGGAACTGCGTGGCAGCGTCAATCCCGTAACCCTGAGCCATACCTTTGCCGATGGGGTATTGCAACGAGGCGACCGTTTCGTCTTCGACGCTGGGACCGGTGCCGGCCTCGTTCATTGCCGCCGCACTCGGCCTACTACCGAGTACACACCACGACAGCCCTGGAATGGTCACGACCAGTGAGCCGCCAGGACAAAGGCGATGAACTCCCGCACAGTCCTTGATATTCTCGACCAGGATCCGGCCACCGTGGCAGTCGTGGAAGCCGGAAAGCGCAGGGTATCCCGAGGCCAACTCAAACTCCGGATTCTCGCCCGGGCGACACAATTGCAGCGGGCTGGAATCAAACCCGGTGAGCGCGTGGTCATCCAGGAAAAGCCGGGGATCGAGTTCGCCATCACTTCGATCGCGGTGCTGGTAACCGGTGGAGTGCTGGTGCTTGCGGAAGCCGGAATGGCAGCAGAGATATACCGAACCCGGTTGGAAAAAGCACAGGTTCGCTGGATTGTTACCGGCAGGGCTGTAGCCTGGTTACAACGTATCCCGCTGGCAGCCCGTTCCCTTCGCCACTTTGCGATTACCCTGCCACCCCGCCTTCCCGACCCGTCGCTAACGACACTGGTAACGCCACTGCCCCACGAAAAGAGGGCGGAAGCAGCCCGACCTGTCAAAGCGATCCCGCGCCGGGGAGCCGACCTTGCCGTGATTGTGTTCACCGGAGGTACCACCGAAAACCCCAAGGGGGTCTGTCTGTCCCATGAGGCGCTGGCATATTACCTGGCCTCGATCGAAAAAATCACCCAGCGATATGCCATCAGTACCTTCGTCGCCGACACGCCACAGCAAATTCTGTATGGACTCTACCTGGGAGTCGGTGTCTGGGTTCCCGCTGGTCGGGATTCCCGGCGCGCGTCACGAATTGCCCGATGCCTGGTAAGCGGCGAGGCCCAGATGTTTTTTGGCCCTCCTTCGGTCTGGGTTCGAATACTGCAACTTGTCCGGGACAGAGACCTACCGGCTCCCACCGGCCTGCGCCTGGTGATGCTTGGCGGAGCGCCAGTGACCAATACGCTGCTCCAGCAGCTCACTGCCTGGCTGTCGCCCGAGACCGAAATTACGATCCTGTACGGACTTACCGAGATTGGTCCGGTCTGTACCTGCTCTGCACAGTCGCGGCTGGAATGGGACGGCCCCGGTAACCTGGTTGGCAGTCCGCTACCCCACGTCACTACCCAGCTCAGGAATCCGGACAGCAACGGCGTGGGCGAGCTGCTGGTCTCAGGACCTTCGGCCTTTACCGGTTATCTCGGCGAACCGCCTGGCGAGGGTACGGTGAGAACCGGCGACCTTGCAACGTTTGTGTCGCTGAGGGGCGTCAGGCAGGTGGTCCTGATGGGACGAAGCAAAGACATGATCATTCGCAACGGCGTCAACCTCTATCCGAGCGCCATTGAACCGGTTTTTCTCGGGATAAGAGACGGCTCCGCACGCCCTCTGTTCAGAGACTGCGCCGTGGTGGGAATCTGGAATGAGGAGAAACAGGACGAAGAGGTAGTTCTCTTCGTAGTGCCTGGGGCCGGTTTCGAAAAAAATAGCAAAGCAATGACGAAGGATTTCTTCCGGTATGTCAGCGATGAACTTGTACCGGACCATACGTTCACTATTCATTCTATTCCGCAAACCGGTCGACAAGGGAAACCGGATAAGAAGCGCTTGCGAGTACTGGCTGCCGAAAAACTGGGCATTGCCGGAGCCGGTCCTGGCCTTGGAGCGGGGAGGTATCGGTGAAATCTGTCCCTTACGGCTGGAAGGCTTTAGGTCAGGCTATCCTCTGTAAACCCAGGCCACTGACAGTTACCGCCCGTATTCTGCATTACACACTTATTCAGTCCGGTACACTGATCGATGAACTATTCTACCGGGAATGGAAGAAATTCGAATACCGGGGACCACTCTTCATTCTTGGGCACCAGCGGTCAGGAACCACAACAGTTCACCGGGCACTGTGCTCATCCCCGCAGATGGTTGGCTCGACACTGCCACAGATGGTCCTGCCCTCTCTGAGTCTCTGGAGAGCCATCGACCGGGTCCGTCAGGCTGACCGGCAGCTTGGTGGCCATTTGTCCAGGCGGATCAACGCCGCGGCAACGCGACGGTTTTCCTCAATTGCCGACCTGCACAAGACCGGCCTTGGCGAAGTTGAGGAGGACGAGTTTTATTTCTGGAGTCTGTTTGCCAGTTCCCTGTGCCTGAACAGCGACCCGGAAACGCTCCAGCACACGCCAGACCATTTGCTGCGATACCCGCAGAACCGGGATCAACGCTGGCAATCCGGGCTCCTGGACTGGTATGGAGACTGCTTGCGGAAACTGGCCCGCTACAACTGCCAGATACACGACGTAGCAGGTCCACCCTGGATTGTGGCGAAGAATCCTGCCTTTTCCCACCAGATTCCTGCGCTGGTTTCCCGTTTTCCCGATGCCAGGTTTGTAATCATGCACCGTGATCCACGGGAGGCCATCGCATCGCGATTAAACCTGATCGAAAAAATCTGGCAGACCCGGGGCTTCCAGAAAAAGTTTACTGCGGACAACGTGGATGTGATCTATCGGGACAGCATTCGCATCTATTCCGGCATCGAAGAGCAGACTCAACTGATTCCTGCCAACCGCCTGGTTGAACTTTCGTCTGCCAATCTTGAGCGCGACCCTGAGGCCAGTCTCAGAATACTGCAAATGAAGTTTGATCTGGAAATCAGGCGGGTGCCCAGGGCGCATGATCGACACGCTGCTATCGACCTGGAATCCTTCGGCTTGTCCGCCGGGAAGGTAGAGCACGACCTGTCAAGGGTGTTCTCACGTCGCCCCTGGGAAACCTGTTAAATTCCCACCTTGGCATTGCTATTGCGCTCGCCAATTTGTGGTTGAACCGGCCTCCCTGACCAGCGGCATCAGTCGTTCCTGATTGAGCATCCCTACCAGGGAGCTCTGTTTTCCCGGCCCTGTGATTGAGGGCCTTTCTGTGTATACTCGGATTACCGATTACCCGGATATTCGTACACTCTCGTTAAAGGGATGTGGGCATGTGTCCCCGCCATCGACCACTGCCGAACATTGGCCTTTGGCACTCATTCACTCGTATCACTGCATTGGAGGTCAGCTATGGAACAATTGAAGCGATGGTATGTGACTGTGTCGAGCGTTGGCGTCGTCGCGGTCGTCGTATTTATGGCACTGATTGGCGAGGCCGCCGAGGAACGGTGGTCGCCGCAATTTCCCCGCGAGGGAGCGACCAAGCTCTTCGAGAACGAGCACGTCATTGTGTGGGAGCAGGTTGGACGGCCGGAGCAGCCGTTTACGCACAAACACATCCGGGACACCCTCACCTTCGACGTTGAACCCGGAAAAGTGGAAGTGCTGGAGCCCGACCGCCCGGGGCAGGGAGGGTCTTTCACCGATCGGATCTACTCCCATGGCACCACCAATGTGTACTACACCAGGGCGGGTCTCGGCCCTCACATCGAGCTGGCCCCGGATCCGGGTGCAATCCCGATTTCGATCTTCGTGGAGATCAAGGGCACGGAACCTGCGGACTGCGCTCAGTGGAGCACCGCGTGCCCCTGAGCCCGCAACAGACGTCAGCCAGAAAGTTCAACTATAAGTTAGCGTGCCTCATTCAGAAACTGATCGCCGGTCTCGAGGCCACTGCACGAGGAACCCTGCGCTTAGCCAAGGTGTGGTCGGCAGGGGTGTCCTGGGGCTGCAATAAAAGGACCAGCGCCGAGGGAGGAAAAATGACCGCATTCCAGGGCATTTTTCTGAGCGAGGGCACCCCGGAGGGGCGCGGTCCGCAGCCACAGGACACCCCTGCCGGCCGCGCCGCTCGAAGCCATGAATTGCTGCCACCCCTCCAACCCCTGGAAACAAAACCACACATTTACAAACTTTTCACATTCAGTAGAAGCCCGATCTACTTTCCGGCCAAACCAGTATTTCTGAAATGTGTGGGACAGCAATGAACGCTACCAGATTATTCAGCATAAGGGTTCACGTACCCGGCCGGTAAAACCCGCTCAGGATCCGGCCTTATGCTGACCATTTCGACCCGTTCCTCGACTGAATGCCAACCATGGAATACGCCTGCCGGAATCACAATGATGTCGCCTTCGGATACTTCGCGTACCTGGCCGTCGCCCCTGGCTACAGAGGTTACAAAACTTTCACCTACCAGGTCCGTCACTATTTCATGATCCGCCGGAATATCGCTTCGCCCCAGCATCGTGCCACCGGTCACCAGCACGCCGGAGCCCCTGGTAATGTAATAGACCTCGGAGACCCGGGTGTGCACGATTCCACTGACCGGTTCATCAGTAGCGACGATTCGATCCCGGAACAGCACCCCGACTGCGACATTGGAGTTTCCGATATCCACTACCTTCACCTGACGATCGACCAGGCCCTCCGGGGCATGTAAGACCGCCTGCCACGCCTCGAGTGGCACATCGGTAGCCAGAGTCTTGTGGTCCACCTGGGACGCCGCGTTATAGACCACGAGTGAACATGCGGCGAAGCCCGCCAGAAGGATTGGAAATTTAAGCCGGAACATACGGGATTCCTCTTTGAATCACTCTAGAGTTACAGGGAATGTTGAGAATAGTGCAGGGAGACTCTGAATATCAAGCTCATTGCTATGTCCGGGAGACGGATGTGGTTGCTGCAGGGTTCCGTGGCCACACGACTTGATCAGAGGTTCCCTGGTTGTTATTAAACAGGGTTATGATACATTCGGAAGCATTCCATCCCTTGCTGCAGTGTGTGCAGGTACAGTTTCCTTGGTTGCCCGGGGCCCTGCCTGCCAGGTCAAGTGCAAAACACTTCACTCTGCCATCTATAGCAGGCGACCGGCCGGGGTTGGATACTGCTCTGTTCTGGATACCTGCAGATTACCAGACAGGGTCGAGAATAATTACAGGCTATTTCAATAGCGAGAGGAAAAATTATGCCGAGTAAGCGTTTGCCATCGAGCAAGACATTGGTCTTCAGTTTAGGCCTGCTGTTCAGCGTTTCAGCCACCCAGGCGGCGGCACAGCAAAGCACACCTGAGGAGGAGCTGCTCAAGCTCCAGCAACTTTCATTGCGCGACAGCAGCACCATGAACAATCCCTATGAACTGGTAGAAAACTGGCCGCAGCTGCCTGCCGGACGCAGTTGGGGGGCCGCCATCGGTTTGCTGCCGGACAATACGGGGGGCCTTTGGATGTTGTTTCGGTCCGACCCGCCCATCAATTACATCAATGCCGATGGCGAATTTGAAAAGAGCTTCGGTTCCGGCTACATCGTTCAGGCTCACGGTTTCTGTATGGATAACGATGGCAACCTGTGGGCAGGAGACAGCGGTCCGTTTGGTGATGACCCATCAGTGGCGGGTCGCGGCTTCCAGATTCACAAGTTCAACCAGGATGGAGAGCATCTCCTGAGCCTGGGTGAAGCGGGTGTATCAAACGCCGGTGAGCATACGTTTATTGGGCCCACCGCCTGCGCGGTGGCGCCGAATGGCAATTTGGTCATTGCTGATGGGCATTGGCCACGTCCCTCAAATGCACAACAGGATGGTGATCGCCTCGTTGAAATCACAACCGACGGCGAGTTTGTTCGTGCTGTTGGAAAACTGGGAGCCGGCCCGGGGGAATTTATGGGTCCTCATGCCCTGGCCTTCGACGACCAGGGCCGCCTGTATGTCGCGGACCGCTCCAACAATCGGGTTCAGGTATTCGATTCGGACCTGAATTTTCTCGATGAATGGCGTCATTTCGGACGCCCGAGTGGTGTCAACGTACTTGAGGATGGCACCCTGGTGGTATCAGACTCCGAGTCCGGTGCACGGTTACCGGGCCCCTTTATCGCGCCTGAGGGGGGCCCTCAGGCTGAAATTCGCAATCCGGGGTTTCAGGTCGGTGTCCGCATCGGGAACGTCCATGGAGCTCTTTACGACTTTATTCCCGGCACCCGGCCGGAGGGGCTGGCAGCAGACAACATGGGGAATATCTTCGCCGGCCTGACCGGAGGCTGTGACCAGAGCCCCTCGGGTGGCTGTCTGCAGAAGTGGGTCCCCAGGCGTTGAGAAATCGCCAACGGCCGGCTGGCAGCTCCCGGCCCAGTCAGTTCGGTGGCGTTTTTTTTTGGAAACGCGGTTGAAACCGGACCCGTTGCCTGGGCGCGAGCCTGTGCCCTGGCAATCCGGGTCCGGAGGGGAATTCAGCCGCAGCAGGTTGACCTGATTGGCGCCCTTGTATAAAAGCGGCTTCAGGCTAATGCAGCGCTGGTTTCCCGGCCCGGACCAGGCCGGCAGTCACAGGTCTCCAGGGATATTCGGATTGTCCCAGCCATCATTGGCAGGCCCCTGCAAATGCACCCGGGAATCACTGCTCAGCGGATTACCAGTGTAGTTTGTGAATTGCGCATTGCCGTAAAACTTGCCGGCACGGTACGCGGCATTGCGAACCCGGATCTGCAGGTCGTGATACTCGGGACTATTCTGGCCGAACCCGGAGAAATTGGACAGGTCGGCGTTACCGATCAGAACAACGTCGACACCAGGAACAGTTGCAATTTCCAACGCGTTGTTCACCCCTTCCACGGTCTCGATCATGACGATCACGAGCATATTGTCGCTCATGGCCTCCAGCAGGTTTGACCCTTGTTGAACCGCAGGTCCCCATATTCCAAAGACCTGCCCGGCACCCAGGCTACGGCGCGCAATTGGCGGAAACCGTGTATAACGCGCTGCTTCCCGTGACTCGATGGCATCGTCCACGGTAGGCACGACAATGCCCAGCATGCCCATATCCATTGCCTTCTGGACTGCGCCTTCACTGGCATCGGGCAGGCGTAATATCGGGCTGGCGCCTACCCGCGGACAAGCTGCCAGCATAGCCGCCACTTCATCATACCGAAGCAGGCCGTGCTGCATCTCGAACCAGGTGTAGTCGTAGTGCGGTGCCTCTTCGCAGTAACGTTCGATATCGAAGGAACCTATGGAGTGGCTGAAAATCTGTTCTCCGCTAAGCAACTTTGCTTTTGCCGTATTAAAAAGCTCGCGGTCTTGATCAATCAGGAAATCACGAACCGCCCAACCCCAGGGGCGCCCCGGATCAACGGGAACCGGCTGCACCTGGCCGGTTCCCCAGCCGGAGACATCGATACTGTCTTGGGCCTGTGCTGTACCCATCAGGAAGGCGCCTGCGGTGAACAGCGCAGCGCTGATTACTTTGCATGATAATTTCACCTTTGTACTCCATTGTTTGAATTCAGTTATAGGCGGCAGGTGCCTATCCTCAGGCCCGGTTGCCGCCGGAGCGGTCGCAGCCACTGCCAGGGCCGCCTGTAAAGCCGGTCAGTGCGTGACTCAACGACAGCGAGGATAGATGGAGTACCAGGGGTGAGGCAAGCGCAATTGAGCACGCCAGCTTTAAGACTGCACAGATTTCGCAGCTTCCCCGGCTTTACCCGGGCGGCTCCCACAGCAGATACGGTACGGCTTTTACGAATTTCATGGCGCTGAACTCTTCAAGGGAAACCGGCACGAGCGCTTTTTCCATTGGAAAAGGCCGTTTTCCGTCTCTGACCGCTGTCCATTCCTTGCGGGTGAGAATATCGTCCCTGATCCACCTTGGCTGATACCGGCAATCAAGGAACAGGTTAAACAGCTCCTCCAATTTCTTCGGACCCAGTATGCCTCGGTGAGTCTCCATCATGAAATGGCCAATCGCCTGTTTTTTCAGTAATTCTTCTGCACCCAGGACCGCTTCGAATTCATGGCCTTCTATGTCCATTTTCATCAGGTCAATCCGGGTCAGACTCAGGCGCCGGGCTTCCTCATCCAGAGTCACGGTACTGACATCAATCTTCGGGCCATCAGTCAGCTCGATTGAGCCCCAACCGGAAACTCCCTCGTCCCACCCCGGGGTCGCCATCTGGGTCATCCCCTGGGTCGAACTCGCGGCCAGTTCCAGGGCTTTCCAGTGACGGTAGCCGTTTGCTTCTATGGTAATTGCGATGTCTTTCAAGTTTCTGGGATGGGGTTCGTAGGAGAAAACTTTCCCGGAGTCGGTTACTCGCTTTGCCGCCAGCAGTGAGAAGTACCCCTTGTTCGCTCCGATATCCAGGACGGTCATACGAGGCTTCAACAGGTGCAACCATAACGCGCTGACTGGCAGTTCCCACCGGTTCCACAAATAGGTCTGGACGGCGATATCCTGGTCTAAAATGTCAACACAGAAGTACTGATTGTCCAAGCTCCCGAGAACCCGGTCCGGGCTTCCAAGCAGCTTCAACATCACCTTGAAACAGGTGTTGCGGCCGACAGGCAGATGTCTGGACAGTGAAACCGCGCAATCCAGAACTTTCATTTTTCCGCCTTTCAATACGACATCTTGCATGCGTGTCTCTCCCGTCAATTACACTGGAACTGCTGCCTTAGCACCGACTCTTTCTGGCTGTTTCGTTACAAATTGATCGTGATCCCTTGACGCAATTAATGGTTCAGATCACGCGGTCTGCCAATATGACATGGTTACGGCCTGCCTTCTCCTGATATTACAGATATCTGGCGCCGGTCGGGACACCGAACGTCTTCCACTAACTAAGGATCCAAACATCATTCACCCGTACGATGTTATTTTCAATCAGGTAAACTGTTAAAAAAGTGCTTTGAAGTGAATGTGCAGAGTGTAGGACCAAAAGTGTGAAACCTTTCAGGACCCCTTGTATGCCAGATTTCCCAGTAAAATTCACGCAAAAATATTCTTTCCAGTCGAAATAAATACTTCAGGGCATAGGTCATTACACAAGGGACGATATTCTAAAAACTGAGAATCCCCAACGACCAAGTAGACTCTGCAAGGAAACCTAAAAACAATGATGCAGGCACTTCCCACCTATTCAAAATTCTTTCCATCATCTGTCATTCTTGCCTTTTTCGCTCTGGCTCGGATCCAGACTGCACTGGCCCAGTCGGCAACCCTTGATGACGACATTCTGACACTTCATGAATTGAAGGTAGATTCCCAGTATTTTGTTGTGGAGTTAAAGGTTGTGCCGTTGAGTAGCCCGCTGGCATTTTCGGTGATGAATTTTGCCGAGTTAGATGGTCCCGGCCTTGAACGCCCGAATCGACTCGTAGGCAGTTTGCTGGAAATACCGGAAATTTCAGTTGGAGAATTATCCTACTGGATCAATTTACGCCTGGAGGAAGCGCCGGTTCTGCAACTGGTAGTCGAAGATTTTGGCCTGAACGACGATGCCACGGCCTGTGTCCGGCCGGACTCGGACCTCAGCCACGGGAGTAATAACCCCGATATCGTAAATGCTTTTTCCGTTTCAACAGAGTTTTTACTTGACGGAGGCCCTGGCCCCGACGGCATCCCTTCGATA
>CALOEW010000050.1:0-54961 GCA_942492445.1 uncultured Gammaproteobacteria bacterium | reverse complement strand
TGGCCGGCCTCGACCTGGGGGTGGCAGCAGTCATCATCGGCGACCCTGCGAAATTGTGGAGCGAAGACCTCATTCGTTCCTACGGGCGTGTTATCGACTCCCTCGGTGTCGCTACGTCACGGCCGAGGATGTCGGCACCACAGTCCAGGACATGGTCCTGGATATCGAAGGAGACCCCGTGGGTTTCAGGGCTTCCGCTCGAAGATGGCGGCTCCGGAGACCCGTCCCCCACCGCGTGGTGTGATGGCAGCGCTTCGCGCCATCGTGAACGGCTGCGGGATCCGGCGACCTCGCCGTCGCCTGGCCGTACAGGGCGTTGGAAAGGTCGGCATGGATCTCGTTCGGCGCCTCACCGAAGCCGGTGCCGAGACGATTGTTGCCGACCCCAACGCGGCCGCTGTCGCATTCGCCGTCGAAACGTACGCCTGGAAGGCCGTCCCAATCGAGGAGGCTCCGGCTGACATCGAGTGTGATGCCCTCTCGCCGTGCGCACTCGGACCGGGCGATCTCCGTCAGCGCCGTGGCCCTGGCGCTGCTCGGCGCGTGCACGCCGCCGCGCGACTCGGGCGACCCACCCACCGATGAACCAGGCAGCGACGAGCCGGGCGTCGACGGCACCGGGTCCGGTGGAGCCGCCTGCGGACGTGCCCGCAAGCACACCCTGGCCGGCGAGCTCCTCGATGGCCCCGGACTGCTCAGCTACGGCGCGTGGGCGCAGATGAGCGGACCGTGGAAGTCGGGCACGCTGCCGGGCTTGTTGGCGTGGGAGCGTGGCGGTCCGGCGCCGAGCATCGCGTCCTCGCACGCGGACGCGGGCGTCGAACAGCGCCACATCGAGACATTCGAGCGCGGTGCCTCGATGCCGGGCGTCGCGCGAGGCTTGGCCACAGCGGTATGGCGGATCTGCTCGAGCTGCTCGACGCGGCCGAGCGCGCGGCGTTGTTCGACCCCGCGCTCGCGGCCCAGCTGTGGCGCGCCGCCGAGGCCATCGCCACGCCCGAGTCTGACGCCAAGCATGTCGAGCTTCGCGCGCGGCTCTACGCGCGGCTGGCCGCACATCATCACGTTGTCCTCGCCTTGGTCGCCACGGGCGCGAGCGTTGGGCCGATCAGCCAGCGCGCATGGCTCAAGAAGTCGGCACCGCCAGCGGCTGGCGGTTTCTCGAGCTGCCGGATGGCTTCGAGCGCTCCGCTCGTGGGCTGCTCGCCGCGGGCACCAGTGGGCCGTGGGACAGCGTCGGGCTCTCGGTTGCACGGTGTCGGGGTAGCGGGACTTGATGTTGACCCATGGATCTTCACCCAGCTGCTTGAGACCCAGTGAAACGCGATTGCGCTTACGGTCGTACTTCGCAGGACCTTGACTTCGATCTCGTCGCCCACGTTGACGATTTCGCTGGGATGCTTGATACGCTTCCAGGACATGTCAGTGATGTGCAGCAGACCATCAACACCGCCCAGATCAACGAATGCACCGTAATCGGTCAGGTTTTTGACGATACCTTTGACGGTCATGCCTTCCTGCAGTTTCTCCAGCAATGCATCACGCTCTTCCGTGCTGACAGATTCCAGCACCGCACGACGTGAAACCACGACGTTGTTGCGTTTCTGATCCAGTTTGATCAGTTTGAATTCCAGCTCCTGGCCTTCCAGGTGCATGGTATCGCGGATAGGACGCACATCAACCAGAGAGCCCGGCAGGAAGGCACGAATATTGTTCAGATCGACAGTGAAACCGCCTTTGACCTTGCCGTTGATAACACCGGTGACAATATCGTTCTTCTCGTAAGCGGCTTCCAGTTCCATCCAGGATTCGGCACGCTTGGCTTTTTCGCGGGACAGTCGGGTTTCACCGAAACCGTCTTCAACTGTTTCCAGTGCCACTTTTACTTCATCACCGATCTGCGAGACGAGGTTACCCTGCTGTCGAGGAATTGATTTGGGAATAACGCCTTCAGATTTGAGGCCGGCGTGGACTGTGACCCAGTCCGAGTCGATGTCAATCACGGTGCCGATCACAATGGCACCTGGGGTCATGTCTATTTCATTCAGACTTTGTTCAAACAGATCTGCGAAATTCTCACTCATTAAATTTCCCAATATTCAGATAGTTACAGCGAATTTTAAGTTACGTTGAAGTTCATTGCAACCTGCCGCGATCCCAGCTGATCACGGGGTTATTCATGTTTAAGTCGGCTGGACTGCTCGATGCTGGTGATTGGTGAGCTCAGACCACCTCTTGACGGTTAATCCTTTACTGCGAGGAGCGACTCTTGCGGAGACGCTGCTGCACCAGTCTCCATGACCCGGGCGATGACCTTGTCCAAAGTCATCAGTCGGTAGTATCGAGTATGATGAGCGTCCTCGGCGGGCTTGAGAGGAGAGACTGCACGTTGGCTGTCGCGTGCGTCCCGCTCTTTTAGGTCTCGCAAAAGGTCGGGCAGAATAGCATCAATACCCTTACCAATCAACTGCTTATATCGCCTTTGCGCGCGTGCTTCCACACTGGCCGTGAGGTAGATTTTCAGCTGGGCATCAGGGAATACGACGGTGCCCATATCGCGGCCATCGGCCACCAATCCCGGGGGCTGGCGGAATGCCAGCTGGCGCTCATGCAGAGCCTGCCGCGCCGCGGGTATTGCACCGACCCTTGAGGCCATATCACTGCCAAGATCCCTGCCGAATCAGATCGGCTGAAACATCTTCGCCATTGACGGTTACCGAAGCTCCGGCCTGCGTCCTCCGAAGCGGATATCCAGCTCCTTCGCCGTGTGCGCCAGCCCATCGTGGTCGTCCAGGTCGAGATTCTGCTGCAACGCAACGCAACCCAGAATCCGGTACAGGGCACCACTGTCCAGGAGGTGATAGCCGAGTGCCTGCGCTACCCGTTGAGAAACAGTGCCTTTCCCGGAACCACTGGGACCGTCGATGGTTATGACCGGGGCATTGCCTGCCATCATTGTGTTCCGACACCGGGATCCGTTACCACCTGAATTCGCAGACCCGCCTGATCGGCCAGCTCCACAAAACCGGGAAAAGAAGTTGCCACATTGGCACAATTGCGGATCCGGATGGGTGCCTCGCTGCGCAACGACGCCACGGCAAACGCCATGGCGATGCGATGATCACCGTGACTGTCGATTTCTCCACCCCCCGGACGGCCACCGGTGATATCGATTCCGTCCCTGTGCAACTGATGCTCGATTCCCAGAACACCGAGCCCCTCCGCCATCGCCTGAAGGCGGTCACTTTCCTTGACCCGCAATTCCTCGGCGCCCCGCAGCCGAGTCACGCCTTCGGCACAGGCGGCGGCGATAAACAGGGCCGGAAACTCATCGATCGCCAGTGGTATCAGGGCTTCGGGGATATCGATCCCCCGCAGCGGGACCTGCCTGATGACCAGGTCCGCGACCGGTTCGCCACCAACCTCCCTGGGGTTTACTGTTTCGATGCTCGCCCCCATCAGCGTGAGCAGGTCGATGATCCCTGTCCGGGTCGGATTGACACCCACGTGTTCCAGGCAAAGCTGTGAACCTGGAGTGATTGCGGCCGCCACCAGGAAAAATGCCGCCGATGAGATATCGCCGGGAATATCGATCTCCGCAGCGCGCAACTGCTGTCCCCCGACCAGGCGGACTTCGCCGTGTGCGGAATCTTCTTCAACAGGGTACCCGAATCCTCGCAGCATACGCTCGGTGTGATCGCGGCAGACTGCCGGTTGTCGAATTCTGGTTTCTCCCGAGGCGAACATGGCTGCCAGCAGCAGACACGATTTCACCTGCGCACTGGCCATGGGCATCCGGTACTCGATGCCATGGAGCTCGGCCCCCTCGATAGACAACGGGGGAGTTCCGGAACCGGCAGTGTCGATGCTGGCACCCATCAGCCTGAGGGGCTCGGCAATTCGATTCATCGGCCGTGCCGACAGCGATTCATCGCCGGTTAGCTGACTGGAAAACGGCTGGGCGGCCAGCAACCCTGCCAACAGGCGCATTGCAGTGCCGGAATTCCCCATATACAGTGGCCTGCGCGGGGCCTGCAGGCCATGCATCCCCACCCCGTAGACAGTCAACTCACCCCTCTCCGGTCCGACCACTGTAACGCCCATTTCGCGGAACGCTTCCAGGGTATTGAGCGCGTCCTCCCCTTCCAGAAAACCGGTGACGCGAGTCTTACCAAGGGCGAGAGAACCAAATATCACTGCCCGATGGGAGATGGACTTGTCACCTGGCACCCTGAAAGTGCCCTCGACCCGACCTCCGGGCAGGGCCAGATAGTCGATGTGTTTCCTTGGTTCCTGGGAGTCGGATAGCATAGTGTTGTTGAATTTCCTGACGAATCTGTCGCGAATGGTTTTTGCTGCCGTGAACGTGTCTCTGAGCAGCTGATAGTCCTTCCCCACCAGTGCGGCGCGCAGGTGGTTCAGGTGCTCAATATAGTCATCGAGGACGGCCGTTGTTGCGCCGGAATTGGCGACAAAAATATCAGCCCACATGGTCGGATCACTGGAAGCCAGGCGGCTGAAGTCGGAAAATCCCCCGGCTGCGTAGCGAAAAATATCTTCATTCTGTTGATTCTTGACCAGAACATCCACCAGGGCATAGGACAGTAGATGAGGAAGATGACTGGTGGCAGCCAGTACCTGATCGTGTCGTAGAACTGTCATTCCCAGCACCCGGGCACCCAGCCTGCGCCACAGGTCGTGCACCTTCAGCACCGCATCGTGATCTGACTCCGGGTCGGGAGTCACGATCACGTTTCGACCTTCGAACAATCGGCCATTGGATGCCTCGAATCCACTTTTTTCCGAACCTGCGATCGGATGCCCTGCCACAAAGCGGCGCACTTTGTCGCCCAGCTTTTCGCGGGCTGCGCAGACTACAGAATTCTTGACGCTGGCGACATCGGTGACTACCGCGGACGGTTTCAGCAGGCTGGCGATCCGCTCCAGAACTCCGGGAATCGAGAGCGTCGGGACAGCGATCACTATCAGATCCGCCAGTTCCACAAACTCGAGAGGATCCCGGGCGCCTCGGCTTGCCACACCCTGTTCGAGTGCCAGGTCTGTCTGCCGTGGATCACTGTCAGCCACGAGCAGCCGCATTCCGGGAAAGGCCTCCCGCAACCCCCGGGCAACGGAACCACCTATGAGGCCAAGGCCGATAACAAGGACTGTGTTGTCTTCGATAGATGGCAAACCGGTCACTCCGCCAACCGGGATCAGCCGGCTGCTTTCTGGGGGCCTGGTGGAACTGATTCCGCCATTGGGTAGGATCCCAGCAGTTTCACTTCAACAGTACGGCCCGCGAGCCTGGACAATACCTCCCTGACTGCTTCGTCACTGCGGTGGCCCTGAAAATCAATAAAAAACACATAGTCCCAGGCCTCTTTCCGGGAGGGCCGGGTTTCAATTCGGGTCAGGCTGACCTGGTGCTGTGCGAAAGGTTCCAGGACCCGGAACAGGGCGCCAGGTCTATTCTCCGTATAGACCAGAGTACTGGTCTTGTCCTTGCCGGTGGCACTGCGATAATGTTTTCCCATGATCAGGAAGCGGGTGCTGTTGTCCTTCTGATCCTGGATGGCGGAGCAGACTATCTCCAGCCCATAGGCCTCGGCCGCCATTTTCCCGGCAATAGCGGCGATTCCAGGCGTCTGTGACGCGATCCGGGCTGCTTCGGCATTACTGGCCACCTCTTCGGTGTCGAGTGCCGGCCAGTTTCTGGCAAGCCATTTCCGGCATTGGGCAAGCGATTGCTTGTGGGACACCACTTTAGTGATTGTGCTGAGTTCCGTGCCGTGCTGCACCATGAAGTGATGTTCTATAGGCACCACGACCTCGCCGACAATTTTCAGATCGGTCGCCACCAGGCAGTCCAGCGTATTATTGACGGCACCTTCAGTGGAATTTTCCACCGGCACCACGCCGTATTTCGCCTCTCCTGCCTCCACCGCCACGAACACGTCATCGATGGTCGAGCAATTGAATAGCCGCACATCGTTCCCGAACACTTCCAGAACCGCGGCATGGGAAAATGTGCCGGCCGGACCGAGGAAGGCAATGGCCTGATCGCCAGGATCCAGATCAGTCACGGTGCTGATCGCCCGGCTTTTCGGTTCCTGGCGCAATCAGAAACGCAATGACTCCCGGCAGCAGACAAGGTTCTGCTACTCAGTTTCAGTTGACGCGGAATCACTTTCTTCGTCACCTTCCTCGGGTTCATTGACTCGTGCCAAGCCTACCAGGCTCTCTTCCTCCTTTAATTTGATCAGACGCACGCCCTGAGTATTCCGCCCCTGAACCGACACTTCGTTGACCCGGGTTCTTACCAGCGTACCCTTATCGGAGATAAGCATGATTTCATCGCCGTCATCCACCTGTGCGGCACCTACCACGGCGCCGTTTCGGGCACTGGTCTGAATGCCGATAACGCCCTGCCCGCCGCGCCCGTAGATCGGAAATTCGTCAATTCGGGTACGTTTCCCATAGCCGTTCTCACCTACAAACAGTATCTGTTTTTCCGCTTCGGGAATAATCAACGCAATCATACGCTGATGTTCCGCCAGTCGGATTCCGCGAACGCCGCGCGCTGTCCTTCCCATCGGCCGCACATCCTCTTCCCGAAAACGGATGGTTTTGCCACTGCTGCTCACCAGCATGACATCCTGGGAACCGTCAGTTATCGCGGTGCCTACCAGAACATCTCCATCCTCCAGTTCCAGAGCCTTGAGACCGACACTGCGCGGCCGGGAAAAACTGGTCAATTCGGTTTTCTTGACCGTTCCGTTTGCCGTTGCCATGAAAACGAAATGATTTTCAGAAAATTCCCGGACAGGTAACAGGCTGGTGATCTGCTCACCGTCTTCAAGTGGCAGAATGTTGACAATAGGCCTGCCTCTTGAAGTTCGCGCTGCAAGTGGAAACTGGTAGACCTTAAGCCAGTAGACCTTGCCGGTATTGCTGAAACACAGCACCGTGTCGTGTGTGCTGGCTATCAACAGATGCTCGACGAAATCCTCTTCCTTCACCGAAGCGGCCGCCTTGCCCATGCCGCCGCGGCGCTGGGCGCGATAATCGCTCATCGGCTGCGACTTGGCATAGCCTGTCTGGGAAATAGTGACGACCCGTTCCTCTTCCGTAATCAGGTCCTCAACCGTAAGGTCGTGCTGAGATTCAACTATCTCGGTGCGACGTTCATCCCCGTAGTCACTGCGGACTCGTTCCAGCTCTTCGCGAACGACCTGAAGAAGGCGTGGTTCGGAGTCGAGAATCTCGATAAAGTCGGAAATCTGCCGCAACAATTCCTGGTAGTCATTGATCAGTTTCTCCTGCTCCAGCCCCGTCAGGCGATGCAGACGCAAGTCCAGTATGGCCTGGGCCTGATCCGGTGACAGGTAGTATTCGTCGCCCCGGATTCCGTACTTAGGATCCAGATCATCCGGTCGACAGGCGTCGGAACCGGATTCCCCCAGCATTTTCAGCACGCCTTCAGAGCGCCAGGATCTGTCCAGCAGCTTATCCTTGGCTTCTGCAGCGCTGGGTGAAGACTTGATCAGTTCGATTACCGCGTCGATATTGGCCAGTGCCACGGCAAGACCTTCCAGAATGTGCCCTCGCTCCCTGGCCTTTCGCAACAGGAATCTGGTCCGCCGTGTCACGACTTCGCGACGATGGCGTACAAACGCTTCCAGGGTATCCCTGAGGTTCAGCAATCGGGGCTGACCATCGACCAGGGCCACCATGTTGATACCGAAGACAGCCTGCATCTGAGTGTGTGCGTAAAGATTGTTAAGTATTACGTCAGGCACTTCGCCTCTGCGCAGCTCGATCACTATACGCATGCCGTCTTTATCGGATTCATCCCTGAGACCAGTGATCCCCTCCAACTTTTTTTCCTTTACCAGCTCGGCGATTCGCTCGATCAGCTTCGCCTTGTTCAGCTGGTAGGGAATTTCCGTAACGATAATGGACGCCCGGCCGCTCTTTTCATCCTCGACTATTTCGGCCCTGGCGCGCACATAAATACGCCCGCGACCGGTTCGATAAGCCTCCAGAATACCGGCCCGTCCGTTGATTATGGCGGCAGTGGGAAAATCAGGACCCTGGATATGTTCCATGATGCCGTCCAGATCGATATCAGCGTCATCAAGCAGGGCGATACAGGCATTGACAACCTCGGTAAGGTTGTGGGGCGGGATATTGGTGGCCATGCCCACGGCAATGCCCGACGACCCGTTGACCAGCAGATTGGGGATCTGAGTTGGCAGGACGTCCGGTATCTGTTCGGTGCCATCGTAGTTGTCCGAGAAATCCACGGTTTCCTTGTCCAGATCCGCCAGCAGGTCATGGGCAATTCTGGACATCCGTATTTCGGTGTAGCGCATGGCGGCAGCGGAGTCACCGTCGACGGATCCAAAATTGCCCTGCCCGTCCACCAGGGGATAGCGCAGGGAGAATTTCTGCGCCATACGTACAATGGTGTCGTAGGCCGCGGTATCGCCGTGAGGGTGGTATTTACCAATGACATCCCCGACCACGCGGGCGGATTTCTTATAAGGCTTGTTGTAGTCGTTGGACAGCACGTTCATCGCGAACAGCACTCTGCGATGAACCGGCTTGAGACCATCACGGACATCCGGCAGGGCGCGGCCGACTATCACGCTCATAGCGTACGCAAGGTAGGATTCACGCATCTCGCTTTCAAGCGATATCGGAGAAACCTGTTTGGCAAACTCAGACATAAGCCACCCTAATCCTCATGTGTAAAGATTGCATGAATTCACTCGAATTGAATAATTATTCTGGTTGTAGCGTGGTGGTGTTATTTGCCGCCGGAAGCGTGTCGAAACAAGCCTGGTTTGCTACTCAATCGTGTTGTCAGTCAGATAGATTTCCACCCTGAAACAAGCAGATAATTCTAACACATCAGAGATGCCGACTTACAGTAAAATAATCCCTGATCTGGCGTAGAATACCAGCCTTTTTCAGCACCTTAGGACGACCGGGCAATGACTAAATTCGCCAAGCTATTTTCGTACACAGACGTTATAATGCGGCCCACATTCCCAACCGCCACGGGGACTGCCGTTGAAGCCGCAACCTGAACAGAATACCGAGCTGATTGTATCGGCGCGCTGGATAATACCGGTGGTGCCGGAGGGCACGGTACTGACCGGGCACAGTGTCGCTATAGGTGAGAAAAGGATCCAGGCGTTACTGCCAACCGTGGATGTGCCCGATCGCTACCCCGGGGTTCCCGTTCTAAGGCTGGACAACCACGCACTCATTCCCGGCCTGATCAACGCTCACGGTCACGCTTCCATGAGCCTGTTTCGTGGCGTCGCCGACGATCTCCCCTTGCAGGACTGGCTGGAAAAACACATCTGGCCACTGGAAGGGAAATTTGTCAGCGAGGAATTTGTCTACCAGGGAGCCGAACTGGCTATCGCCGAGATGCTCCTGGGAGGCACGACGTGCTTTGCAGATATGTATTTTTTCCCCGATGCAGTGGCCCGGGCTGCCACCAACGCGCACATCCGGACGCAATTATCCAGCCCGGTACTTGATTTCCCCACTGCCTGGGCACAGGACGCTGACGAATACATAGCCAAGGCGACGGAATTGCATGACGATTATCGCAACAGTGAACTGGTTTACACGGCGTTCGGCCCCCATGCGCCCTACACGGTTTCTGACGCTCCGCTGACAAAAATCATGACTCTGGCGGAGGAACTTGACATACCCATCCACATGCACGTCCATGAAACCGAAAGCGAGGTGCGGGAGGCCGTGCAGAATTCCGGCCAACGTCCGCTCGAGCGGCTTGCCGGTCTGGGCCTGATGAGCCCGCGACTCGTCTGCGTTCATGCCACTCAGCTTACTGCCGGTGAAATCGAACTGATCCATACCCACGGCGCCCACGTAGTCCACTGTCCGGAATCCAATCTCAAGCTGGCCAGTGGCTTCTGTCCGGTCGGTGATCTGCTTGCCAGCGGAGTTAACGTTGCCCTGGGTACGGATGGTTGCGCCAGCAATAACGATCTGGATATGTTTTCCGAAATGCAAACCGCGGCCCTGCTGGCGAAGGGAGTGTCGCACAACGCCGCGACACTGCCTGCCACTCAGGCCCTGCAGATGGCAACCCTCAATGGCGCCCGCGCTCTCGGCCTGGAGCAGCTGACCGGCAGCATCGAGGCCGGTAAATTTGCCGATCTCGTGGCCGTGGAGCTTGACAGTCTGAGCGCCCTGCCAATGTACAACCCGGTCTCCCACCTGGTTTACAACTCCGCGGCCGTGCGGGTCAGTCATGTCTGGGTCGGAGGCAGGGCCGTCGTCAGGGAAGGTCAGTTAACCACTCTGGAATCCGGCGCAGTGCGGGATATCGCCATGCACTGGCAGAGAAAAATCAGCGAAATGACAACATGAACAACGTCGACGAGCTTGAAATCAGAAAATTTGAAAGCCTCGCCTCCCGCTGGTGGGATCCCAACAGTGAGTTCAAACCACTGCACGACATCAATCCACTGCGTATGAATTATATCAGCCAGGCGGTCAACCTGGCCGACAGGGAGGTACTGGATATCGGCTGTGGCGGCGGGATTCTGTCGGAAGCAATGGCTCATCATGGTGCCAGGGTTACTGCTATCGACATGGCCGACGCCCCGCTCGCCGTTGCCCGCCTCCACAAGCTGGAAAGTGGATTGGATATCGAATACCGGAAAGTGACGGCCGAGGAATTCGCTGCCCAGAATCCCCGGCGCTTTGACGTGGTAACCTGCCTGGAAATGCTGGAACACGTTCCCTCGCCTGCTTCAATCGTCGATGCCTGCGAACGGCTGTTAAAACCAGGTGGACTGGTGTTCTTTTCCACCATCAACCGCAACCCCAAATCCTACCTGTTCGCGATCGTCGGCGCTGAATACGTCCTCAGGCTGCTGCCCAGAGGAACTCACGAATACAGCCGGTTTATCAGGCCATCGGAACTGGCCGGCTGGTGTCGCGATGCGAAGCTGGATCTGCACGACCAGGTCGGTATGGGCTACAACCCGCTGACCAGGAAATATTACCTTCAGAAAAATCTGGATGTGAACTACCTTGCCAGGTACCAGCGACCAGCCTAGGAGCCCTGTAATGGACAAGCTCAACACCGGCATTGAATGTGTCCTGTTCGATCTGGACGGCACCCTGCTCGATACCGCCGCGGATTTTCACCAGGTCCTCGACCGTATGCTGGCTATGAAAGGCATGACCGGGATTGCATCGGAACGGGTTCACCAGACTGTCTCGGATGGCGCCAGAGCATTGGTAAAACTGGCGTTTGATCTCAACGAGAAGGATCCGGAGTTCGAGTCCTGCCTGCAACAACTGCTGGATTTCTACTACGAGCAACTGGACAACACGCTGGCGCAGCCCTATCCCGGCATAACGGGCCTGCTGGAAAAACTTGAGCTGGCTGGCATCCCCTGGGGTGTAGTGACCAATAAACCGGAAAAATTCAGCAGGCGACTGCTCGACCGCCTGCAGCTTTCGGACCGATGCGGCTGCCTGGTGTGCCCGGAACACGTTCAGCAACGTAAACCGGACGCGGAATCCCTGCTTCTCGCCTGCCGACAACTTTCACGAGATACTGAACGGACAGTCTATATCGGTGATCATCTGCGTGACATGCAGGCAGCCAGAAATGCCGAAATTATCGCGGTGGCAGCCGCCTATGGTTATCTGGGTGCCGACACCCAGATCGAGCAATGGCCGGCCGATTTCGTCGTCAAATCCGCCGGTGACCTGGAACACCTGCTGACGATGTTACACTTTGCATGAGTGAGAACTGTGATTGACTATCAGCCGGCCGGCGATCTGCTGGTCAACAAGACGATCCTGATTACCGGAGCTGGCGACGGCATAGGCCGCGCGACCGCGGTCAGTTTTGCCAATCATGGAGCCAATGTCATCCTGACCGGAAGGACTCTCTCCAAGCTGGAGGAAGTCTACGACGAAATCGAGAAACTGACACCGGGGCAGGCCATCATTCATCCACTGGACCTGCTGACCGCCGCGGAGGAGGATTACTCCACGCTGGCGCATTCTGTCGATGAGCAGTACCCCTGCCTGGACGGGCTGCTTCACAATGCGGCGCTGCTTGGACCCCGCAGCCCGGTAGAGCACTATCCGTACCACCAGTGGCAGGAACTCATGCAGGTTAATGTCAATGCCGCCTTTCTTCTGACCCGCGCTCTGTTGCCGGCTCTGTCCCGTTCCCCCGCCGGGCGGCTGCTATTTACCACATCCAGTGTCGGTCGCCAGGGAAGAGCTTATTGGGGCGCATATTCCGTCAGTAAGTTTGCGGTGGAAGGCCTGATGGAGGTTGTGGCCGACGAACTGGCCAACACCACTTCGATCCGTGTGAACAGTATCAATCCAGGAGGAACCCGCACGAAAATGCGGGCAGCCGCCTATCCGGCGGAAGACCCTGATTCGGTTCCCGCGCCGGAATCATTGATGCCGGTCTATCTGTACCTGATGGGCCCGCAGGGGGAACACCTGCACGGACAGTCTATCGATGCCCCAACCTTCGATCCCTGACCTGCGGTGGGCGCGAAAATCTGCCGCACATCTGCCACCCGGACAGGACAGAAGCGATAGCCGGGATTTCCGACACCCAGACCGGATCAATGGTTGCGCCGTCTTCATCGGAGCTGCCCGGGAGAGGAAATCAGGCCAACCCCGCCGCCCTTCGGAGCTTGTCAATTTCGGCACTCGGCAATTCGTAAATGTTGCCGCGCCTGACGGTGCTGGGGATGAATAACGGCCCGAAGCGCACCCGTTTCAGACGACTTATTTTCAAGCCCTGAGACTCCCACAAGCGCCGCACTTCACGATTTCGCCCCTCCATTATGACCACGTGATACCACTGGTTGATTCCCTCACCACCGTAGTGTTGAATGTCGGTAAATCTGCAGAGATGTCCGTCGATCACAACTCCTTCGTGCATTTTCTGCACACAATCAGGCGTCACGTCGCCCATGACTCTGACGGCATATTCGCGATCAATATCGGAGCTAGGATGCATAAGGGCATTGGCCAGTTCGCCGTCGGTGGTAAACAACAGCAGGCCACTGGTGTTGATGTCCAGCCGACCAATCGCCACCCACCGGCCGTGCTTCAGCCCGGGCAGCCGGTCGTAAACCGTAGGGCGTCCCTGCGGGTCCTTGCGGGTGCAGATTTCGCCTTCCGGCTTGTTGTAGAGCAGCACGCGACACCTGTCCCTTTCCTTGCTGCGGGGACCAAGTTTCTTTCCATCCACCGAGATGCGATCATCCGGCGTTACGCGGTCTCCAAGCCCGGCCACCCTGCCATTGACTCTGACGCGGCCGTCACCAATCCACTGCTCCATCTGGCGGCGGGAACCGAAGCCGGCACGTGCCAGAACTTTCTGTAATTTTTCGTCCATCAGGATACGAGGCAGCGCTCAGTGGGATTGATAGGAGTCTGCGGGTCCGGAGCCTTCGTTGGCCGTGTCATTGTCAGCCTGCGTTGCGTCGTCATCGCCGCCCGCAGCATCTGCTGTGTCGTCATGGTGGCCGTCCATTTCCGCGGCGGTGTCGCGGGATGGTGCCGGTTCTGCTCCCGGTTCCGCAGCCGGCCGCTTGGAACCGCCCCCGCCCCGCGGGAGGCAATCGCCCCGTTTTCAGCGTCAGGCAGACTTTCCGGCTCTTCGTCTTCCGGGAGTGCTTCGTCTTCGATACCCAGTATCTCATTCAGCGGTTTTCTTGAAAGTTCCGCAGCTTCGTCTTCGTCGGGCAATTCGTCCACTTCGAACACCAGCTTTTCGTCCTCTTCACCACTCGCTTCCGCGACGCCTGCCGGTTCGTCCTCCGGCAACTCCAGAATATTGCGACTGTTCAGGTCATCCTCCACGTCGAATTCGCCACTGGATCTGGCCAGCTGACGGATCTCCGACAAAGGGGGTAATTCCTGAATGCTCCTGAGATTGAAATAATCCAGGAATTGCCGGGTGGTGGCGTACAATGCCGGTTTGCCGGGGACATCCTTATGCCCCACAACACGCACCCATTCCCTGTCCATGAGAGTGCGCACAATATTGGAGCTGACTCCCACACCCCGGATCTCTTCAATATCGCCGCGCGTGATCGGCTGCCGATAGGCGATCAGGGCAAGGGTCTCCAGCAACGCACGACTGTATCGTGGCGGTTTCTCCTCCCACAATCGCGCAATCCACTCACTGATGTCCTGCTTTACCTGAAACCGGAAACCGGAAGCAACCTCCCTCAGCTCAAACCCCCGGTCGTCGCAATCCTCGGCGATGGCGGACAACACCTCGCGCAATTCGGAGTTGTCCGGACGTTCGTCTTCACTGAATACGCCGGAAATCACACCCAGGCTCAGGGGCTTGCCGGCAGCCAGCAGCAACCCTTCCACTATCATCTTTATTTTATTGTCTACATCTGCCATGACCTGTCACTTCCGGTGCTGCTGCCCGTTT
Organism: uncultured Gammaproteobacteria bacterium; assembly: GCA_942492445.1. Lineage (GTDB taxonomy): Bacteria > Pseudomonadota > Gammaproteobacteria > Pseudomonadales > Pseudohongiellaceae > NORP240. Next base: position 40,467 of record CALOEW010000050.1, on the reverse strand, counting down.
ACTGTGCCTTTTCAGCTTCGTGCTTTCAGATGAATCGGACCAAAGGGCTCGCTCTGGACGATTTCGATCAGGGAATCCTTGATCAGTTCCATAACCGCAAGAAAGGTAACCACTACACCCAGACGCCCTTCTTCGCGCAGCAACAGCGAAACCAGAGGCACAAACCGTTGATTTGAAATCCTCGCCAGAATCTCCGACATTTTTTCGCGCGTGGACAGGGTCTCGCGCTGAATATGGTGATGCTCGAACATGTCCACACGACGCAGTGTCGCCGCCAGTGCCTGCAACAGTGTCTGCAGATCCACTTCCGGGTCGGGGGCAACCCTTTCGATTTCCGGCAATGCACCGCTGGCCTGGTACAATTCCCGCTCCATTCGCGGCAGCTCCTCCAAATCCTGGGCTGCCCGCTTGTAACGCTCGTACTCCTGCAGTCGTCGAATCAGCTGTGTTCGGGGGTCCTCTTCATCATCCTCCGCTTCCTCCTGGCGTGGCAGCAGGATGCGGGACTTAATCTCTGTAAGGGTGGCGGCCATCACCAGGTATTCTGCCGCCAGCTCGAATTGAGAAGCCTCCATCAGGTCCACGTAAGCCATGTACTGCTCGGTGATATCAGAAACATTGATCTGCAGGATATCAATGTTCTGGCGCTTGATCAGATACAACAGCAGATCCAGGGGGCCTTCAAAAGCCTCAAGAAATATTTCCAGGGCGTCCGGCGGGATATACAGGTCCTTGGGGAGCTCGGTTATGGCCCGCCCTGCCACGTAAGCAAACGGCAGTTCTTCCTGCCCCGGTTGATCCACCAGATCAGTCGTGTTGCCCGATTCGCCCGTTGTAACAGTCAATGCCGTAATCCGTTAACTTTCCAGGCCTTAAAGTTTAGCATTTCTGGGGGCCGATGACCCGTTAAAAACCCTGTTGGGCGAGCCTCACGGCAATCCCGGCTACCAGTAACTCAGGCCCATGGCCTGCCGCACGTCCTGCAGGGTCACCTTGGCCTTGTCCCGCGCCAGTTCGCAACCCTCGGCAACTATACTCTTCACTACATCCGGATCTTTTTCATACTGCGCGGCTTCTTTCTGAATCGGCTCGAGTTCAGCAATGACTGCATCAATGACCGGTTTCTTGCATTCCAGGCAACCGATTCTGGCATTCCGGCAGCCGTCACAGACCCAGTCTCTGGTCGCCTCGTCCGAATACGTCGCATGGAGTTGCCACACCGGACACTTTTCCGGTTCACCGGGATCGGTCAACCGAACTCTGGCCGGGTCAGTGGGCATGGTACTGATTTTCCTTTGAACCTGATCCAGCGGCTCCCGCAGGGCGATAACGTTGTCATAGGACTTGGACATTTTCTGACCGTCAAGGCCCGGCATTTTTGACGCCGGCGTTAACAACGACTGGGGTTCGGCTAGAATCATCTTGCCGGAGCCTTCCAGATAGCCGTAAAGGCGCTCGCGATCGCCAATCGAAATATTCTGTTGCTCTTTCAACAGAGCCTGAGCCTTCTGCAGGGCTTCCTGATCACCCTGCTCCTGATAGGCCACACGCAACTGTGAATACATGCGTGCCGCTTTCTTGCCCATCTTTTTCACCGCGGCTTCCGCCAGGTTCTCAAAATCCGGCTCACGGCCGTACAGATGATTGAAGCGTCTCGCCACCTCCCTGGTCAGTTCAACGTGAGCCACCTGATCGGCTCCGACCGGCACCCAACCGGCCCGATATATCAGAATGTCTGCCGCCTGCAGCAAGGGGTAGCCCAGAAACCCGTAAGTTTCCAGGTCTTTTTCCCGCAGTTTCTCCTGCTGATCCTTGTAGCTCGGCACCCGTTCAAGCCAGCCCAGAGGCGTCATCATGGAGAGCAACAACTGCAACTCCGCGTGCTCTGGAACCCTGGACTGGATAAAGAGCGTGGCCGAGCCGGGATTCACACCGACCGATAACCAGTCGATCACCATATCCAGTACATTCTCCTCGATAACCGCTGGATCGCTGTAATGAGTGGTCAGAGCATGCCAGTCGGCCACGAAAAACAGGCACTCGTATTCATGTTGAAGCTTGATCCAATTCTTCAGAACACCGTGCAGGTGCCCGAGATGCAATTTGCCGGTTGGCCTCATCCCCGACAAAACGCGTTGCTGCGAATCAACTGTAGACAACGTAATCTCCTGTCTTCCTTACTAGTTTACATGAATGGTTCGACATCGCCCTTCCCCTCTCTGACGACCAGAGGAATGCCTTCCACCAGATCTATCATGGTGGTCGGATCCAGCCCGCAGGGACCGGAGTCGATGATCAGATCTACCTGCTTGCCCACTTTCAGGCGAATTTCATGGGGGTCGGAGAGCTGACTCTCTTCACCGGGCAGTATCAGACTGGTGCTCATGATCGGTTCGCCCACGGCCTTTAAAAGCGCCTGCGCCACCTTATGATCCGGCACGCGCAGGCCGATTGTCTTGCGTTTGGGGTGCATCAGCCGGCGCGGCACTTCCGGTGTCGCCTTGAGAATGAACGTATACGGCCCTGGCGTATAGGCTTTCAGTATCCGGTAGGCGGCATTGTTGACCCTGGCGTAACTGGCCAGCGACGACAGATCCTCGCACACCAGTGTAAAATTGTGTTTGTCGTCCAGTTTTCGGATCCGGCGAATACGGGCAAGAGCCGTCTTGTCACCGAGGTGGCAGCCCAGTGCGTAGGTGGAGTCCGTGGGATAGACAATCACACCCCCCGCCATCAGCACCTCCACCGCCTGCTTGATACGGCGTGGCTCCGGGTTTTCCGGGTGTACCTGAAGGTAATCAGCCATTTTCAACTCGATGGGGGTGTGCCCTGAAATTGTGATACGGACGGCAATTCGGTCGCGACAACCTTGCCATCAGGCGAAGCCCGGGATTCTATTACATGCGGGATAAAAAATAGACTCTTTTTGGTATCAGCCCAAACCCGCGTATAATGCTGGTCAGTAAATTATTCTTGCTGGTCTCCCATGCCCAAAGCTGCAGCGAACCTATGAAACAGTTTCTTGATTATATTCCACTGGTGGTTTTCTTTGTTGTCTGGTCTCTTGATGAGCGTGTCATCCCCGTGGCCGGTTTTGATTACACCCTCGGAGGCATTTACAGTGCCGCAGAATTCCTGCTGCTGTTTTCCATCCTGGTCTATGGCGGCATTTTCCTGGCCCAGCGGCGGCTGGATAAATTTCAGGTAATCACTCTCATCGTGGTGGTTCTGGCCTGTATTCCGACGATTTACTTCCGGAACACGGATTTCCTCAAGTGGAAAGCCCCCATCGCCAACTGGGTATTCGCCACGGTGTTTTTCGGCTCCAGATTCGTCAGCGATAAATCAGCTATTGAACACATGCTCGGGCATGCGGTTCCAGCCCCCAGGGGGGTCTGGAACACGCTGAACTCGGTGTGGATTGTTTTCTTTACGGTGCTGGGGGCGATCAATCTGGCCGTGGCATTTACGCTTTCAGAAGCAGCATGGATCAATTTCAAGGTGTGGGGCAATCTGATCATTACTTTCCTGTTCGTGTTTGCGCAAATGCCTTACCTGTCACGGTACATCGAAGTGGCCGAGCAGGAGAGTTCGGACTCCAGTTCCTGAAGGCCTGGCAGACACTACTGCCACCTGAATTCCCACGCCCGGTCACAGCCCACGAACAGCAAGGATTCTCCCCATGCTCTATGCAATCATGAGTGAAGACGTTAAAGACAGCCTTAGCAGGCGCAAAGAGGCCAGAGAGTCTCACCTGAAACGCCTCAAACAGATGGCGGCCCAGAAACGCATCCTGGTGGCCGGTCCTCATCCTGCCAGCGACAGCGAAGATCCCGGCGCAGCGGGTTTCAGCGGCAGCCTTGTAATCGCCGAATTCGACAGCCTGGAGCAGGCTACCGCCTGGGCCAATGACGACCCTTACGTGGCTGCCGGAGTCTACGCGAAAGTCACCGTCAAGCCGTTCAAAAAAGTCTTGCCTTAACGGGGCATCCACTCACCGGGAAACCAGAGGTGACGGCTTCAGGTCCGGGAAGTTGTCGTCCAGAACCCGATTCCATTGCAGCAGTTGCCCGCTCCTTCGTTCCAGCACGGGCACCGGGTCACCGACGAGGGTAATGCTGTTTATCACGTCGCCACGGCGAATTGCGTAAACCGTTTCCAGGCCGGCAACTACTCTGCCGAAAACCGAATGCAGCCCGTCAAGATGGGGAGTCGCCACATGGGTGATAAAGAACTGACTGCCGTCAGTTCCAGGTCCGGAATTTGCCATCGAGACAATGCCGGGCCTATTGTGATGGAGCACAGTTTCCCCCCTGAATTCATAACCCGGCCCCCCGGTACCGTCACCCTGTGGATCGCCCCCCTGAACCATGAAATTGCGCTCCACCCGATGGAAAACCAGGCCGTCATAAAAGCCACGCAACACCAGGTTTACGAAACTGGCCACCGTGGTCGGCGCGGCCCGATAATTCAATTCCACCTCCATAATCCCCCGGTCCGTGTCAATTACCGCCGACAGCTGCTGGGCGCCCGCGACAGAGGGTAGCAGGACAGCAATCGAAACCCAGAAGGGCAGGAATTTAATCAATTTGCTCATGGTGTTTAGTATCCTCGGAAGTGAGCTGGCCGGACCGCCAGAGCATTGCAGGGCTTGGCCACAGGATTCACAGCTTGTAATCCAGAATTACAGGAGCATGATCGGAAAAGTTCTGGTCAGTGTAAATCTCGGTGGCTTTGACCTTGTCCTTGAGGCCGGGTGTGATCACCTGGTAGTCCAGCCGCCATCCCACGTTGTTGGCTCTGGCGTTGCCGCGGTTAGACCACCAGCTGTATTGCTCCGGCTCTTTGTTCACAAGCCGGAACGCATCGATGAAACCCACCTCGTCATACAGCTGGTCCAGCCACTGTCGCTCCTCTGGAAGGAAGCCGGAGTTTTTTTGATTGGACCGCCAGTTTTTCAAATCTATCTCCTTGTGGCAGATATTCCAGTCGCCGCAGATTATGAATTCCCGATCACTCTTGATCAGTTTCTTCATAAACTTCATGTACCGCTTCATGAAATCCATTTTCCGAGCCTGCCGCTGTGGACCTGCGGAGCCGGACGGGAGATATAGAGAGGCGATACTGAGGTTCCCGAAATCCACCTGCAGATAACGGCCCTCGGTGTCTGCCATTTCCCAACCCAGTCCGGTACTGACCAGGTCCGGCTCCCTCCGGCAGAACAGGGCGGTTCCGGCATAGCCCTTTTTTTCCGCGTCGAAGTAGTAACAGTAAAAATGTTCGGGATAGAAAACACTATCGTCCAGCTGGTGTTCCTGGGACTTGGTTTCCTGCAGGCAGACGACATCCACGTTCAGCGTTGCAAGCCAGTCGAAGAATCCCTTGCGGGCTGCCGCTCGGATTCCGTTGCAATTGAAGGTCATTACACGCACTGGCGGCCCCTCCGAGGGTGGTTGGAAAAAGCCGCAGTTTACCCAGCTTTAGGGGGAACAGGCAAAAATGGCAGTTGCAGTGCTGGCATTTCGTGACTCGCTCCACATATTTGTTACTTTGAGTTACATAACTGCCTTTTTTGTTACCTTTATGCCCACGTCATGGTAAACTCACCACCAATTTTGAGAGATCGACTGTCTTCAACAGACGATTACCTGTTCATTCAGACTAAAGAGGAGTAAGCAAGGTGAGTAAAGTACTGGGTAGAGCATGGCCAACCATCCAGGCCGTGGCAATCAGTACTGCCATAGTAGTCGGTGCCGTCACGATCCCCGCCCTGATCATGTTCGTTGCCTCCTAGCTCGATTGCGAGACAGGGTTCTCTTGAGCTTGTCGACGAAATTGCAGGGCTTGTGGGCGCTGTCAAGCTGCTCGGCTATGATGCCATCCCAGGCGGTACGGCATGCACCGGGCGATCCCGGCACGCAGAATACGACCGTCCCGTTGCTGATACCGGCAAAGGCCCGGGATTGAATGGTGGAAGAACCGATTTCAGCAAGCGATAAATGCCTGAACAACTCGCCAAATCCGTCTATCCGAACCTCCAGTAACGGCTCCAGTGCTCGCTGGGTATTGTCACGGGCTGTGAAACCCGTCCCACCAGTGGTAACAATGACCTGAGTATGCGGGTCAGCGATCCCCACGGATACTGCCGCCCTGAGCTGGTAGACGTCGTCGGGTATAATCAACTTGGCCAGCAACCGGTGCCCCGCCTGCTGGAGTCTTTCCACCAACACATTACCGGATTTGTCGGTTGCTTCAGTACGGGTGTCAGAGACTGTAATTACCCTAATATTCAAGGAGCTGGAAGTCATTATAAAAGGGAGTTCTACTTTCCTGGCGGACTAGCCACCGGTCATGTTCATCAACCTGACCGGCTGCGCATGATCCTGGTCGTAGAAATAGTGACGCTCGGGTTTAATTTCCATCGCGGCGACAATGGTCTGTTTCAGATCCTCGAAGCTCTTTGACGGATCACGCAGCACAGCGCGCAGATCCACCGAGTGCTCATTCCCAAGGCACAGCAGCAACCGCCCTTCAACGGTCACGCGCACCCTGTTGCAGTCAGCGCAGAAATTATGACTCACCGGAGAGATGAAGCCGATACGGTTCTGCTGGCCGCTGAGCTGCCAGTACTTGGAGGGCCCGGCAGTGCGAGTGGCGGTAGGAATCAGCTCATAGCGCTGTTCAATCACCTCCCTTACCCAGTCGTTACTGCAGAGCGTTGTTTCACGATCATGCTCAGACGGTGTGCCCAGGGGCATCTCCTCGATAAAAGCGATGTCGACTCCCCGGTCCGTGGCAAAATCCACCAGAGGCAGCACTTCGTCCTCGTTGTAGCCTCTCATGATTACCGAGTTGAGACGAATGCGCTGGAAGCCCGCGGCGATAGATGCGTCAATTCCGGCAATTACGCGATCCAGCTTACCGACCCTGGAGATACGTTCAAACCGGTCTGGATGCAGACTGTCGATACTTATGTTGATGCGATTGACACCTGCCTCCCGCAACGGTACCGCATAGCGGGTCAGTTGCGCGCCATTGGTGGTCAGAAGCAACTCCTGCAACCCCGGCAATTCACCGATACCGGCCATAAGTGACATGATATTATTACGCACCAGTGGTTCGCCGCCGGTGATACGGATTTTTGTCACACCCAGTTCCACGAAGGCCCGTGCAACCAGCTCAAGTTCTTCCAGCGACAACACCTGGCTGCGCGGCAGAAATTTCATGTCTTCGGTCATGCAGTAAACACAACGAAAGTCACAGCGATCGGTTACCGACAGGCGGATGTAGTCGATACGGCGACCGAACTTGTCAATTAACTGGTTGGTTTTCGAGGTCATGTCAGTCGTGTCTTTCGAAATGTAGCCACCATAGTAACAAAAATTACCGGTACCGACGCTATAGGCAGCCAAAAAAGCCGCCCCCCAAAAGCACGGCTGGGCCGGTGCGGCTATGACGGCATACCCATGGCCAACTCGGTCAGGTCCGACCCCGGTCGACTCCGGTCTTTCTCAGCCCGCTTATCACCACATCTCTCAGGCTGATGGTCAATGCAACCGCTTCAGGCTCTGAATCTACACTGAAACTCTCCGAGACTGCCCGGTAATCGCCGGCCTGCACGGTGGCGGAACCGGTTCGCGACACGGTCGCCGTTACATAGATCGGTCTGCTGACGACAGGTTGAAGGCCGGCGTGAGCGCCAGGTTATTGTCCAACGTAACGGTAGTCGGGAGGTCATCCACGACCAGGCTGATAGCGGCCAGAGGCGGCATACCCTCCTGCTCCGCATTGCGGGCTGCCACGAATACCCGCATTCCCGAAGGTAACTCGAAACCCGGTTCCAGTGAAACGGAAACTTCCACCTGGGGACCGGCCAGCCCCTCATCACCCTCTACGGCTGCCAATTGCTGCTGTGCCATGGCGATGCGCTCCCGCAATTGCTGAGCCTGGGAGGAATTCGGATTGGCCTGAATCATCAGACGCCAATAACCGATAGCAGCCTGCAGATCACCGCTGGTCTCCGCGTCAACCGACAGCAGCTGCAGTGACGCGTTCTCCGAAGGGTTGATGGAGCGGGCCTGCTCGACAATCGCCAACACCTCATCGCTGAGTTCATAACCGGCACGCACGTACTTGATCTGTGCCAGCAGCCCCAGAGTCGCGGCCTTGTCGGGGCCGTCCGGCATGCGCTCTGCCGCGTCGCTGAACGCCTTTTCCGCTCCGTCGAAAATGCCCAGATCGGTAAAATTACGCCCCAGGAAGTAATAGGCCCAGGGGTTGGTGTCATCCCGTTCAGTTTCCGCAATCAGTCTGCTTGCCAGGCGCAAAGCCTCGTCCTCGCTTTTTTCCGTGGCAAGCGACTGCTCATACAATTCCATTAGTCGTACGTCATCAAGGTACCCCCATTGGCCATACATCAGATATGCAGCCAGCGGAATCAGCAACACCAGCACTATCGGGATCGCCTTGCTGATCGTTTCGCCTCGCCCCCTGCCACCCGGCTTGACCGGCTTACTGGCGGTTGCTTTCCCGGCTTCAGCGTCCACGCCTGACGTATCATGGAGCAGGGATTTTTTCAGCTCCAGCAGCAGCGATTCGTAATGGGCCTGGTCAAGGTTGCCGTTTTCCAGTTCGACGCGCAGCTCCTGCCGGCGTTCCTCGAATATACTCAGGTTGGTTGCAGTGCGGACCCGCGCGCTCCCGGCATCCGGCCGGTAGTGCTTCCACAGGGGCAGCAGGACAAACAGGGCGGCCAGTGCCAGCAGCAAGATGGTGACTATCCAGAACAAGAGATTTTCCTAGTGCAGATTACTGCCTTAGTTTGAGGGTTCAGTATTTCCGTTCGAGCAGCTGATCAAGCTGCCGCTGTTCTTCTTCGCTCAGGGTTTCGGCAGGAACAGATCTGGATTTTTTGACTATAGTGAAAACCACCACCCCGCCTGCCAGCAGAAAAATCAGCGGTCCGAACCAGAGCAACACGGTTTCCGCCCGCAACCGGGGACGGTAGAAAATGAAATCCCCGTAGCGTTCAAACATGAACTGCTCGATCTCTTCGTCAGTCCACCCTGCCACGATCATGCGGTGGATCTCCCGGCGCAGATCTTCGGCAACGCCTCCGGTGGAACCCGTCAGGCTGGTATTCTGGCACATGGGGCACCGGAACTCATTGGACAGGCGCCGGAACCGCTGTTGCTGTTCCTCGGTTTCGAATTCAAAAGTGTCGACCTGAGCGGATACCGGAACAATCGGTCCAAGTGCAGCAAGGCCCAACACCAGCAGCAGAAGTATCCGCATCAATCAGGGCTCCTCTCGTCGTAGTTCTTCAATGGCGGGCAGGAATATTTGCTGCCATGCCTGTTCATCCAGAACGCTGACATGGCGATAGCGGATCAGGCCATCGGCGTCGATAAGGAAGGTTTCCGGCGCCCCGTAGACACCAAGGTCGATACCCAGCCGCCCGTCTTCGTCCATGATACTGAACTCGAAAGGATTGCCATTGGTTTCAAGCCAGTCGAGAGCCGCATCCTGCCGGTCTTTGTAATTGATACCGACAATCGGAATCACTCCCTGCTCCGACAGCCGCATGAAGGTGGGATGCTCCACCAGGCAGGGCAGGCAGTAGCTACCCCATACATTCAACAGAAACGGACCGTCAGGCAGATCCATCCTGCTGATCAGATCGTTGCTGCGAACCTCCTCCAGCTGGAAATCCGGCAGGGGTTTGTTGATCAGAACCGAGGGCAATTCGCGGCTGTCCAGGTATAACCCCCGCCACATCAGGATCCCAAGTACTGCGAACCCTGCCGCGGGAAGAAAATACTGCCAACGTATCATAAGCCTCTTTCCTTACACCGTCTGTGGTTGTGCCGTTACGGACCCGTCCGCCCCGAGGGAAAGCTGGTCCCGGGCACGAAGTTTTCGATAACGCTTGTCAAGGGCCGCCGTGAAGCCACCGATTGCCATCAGAATGGCTCCCATCCATATCCAGCGAACAAAGGGTTTGATGTAGAGTGTCATTGACCAGGTAGCGCCACCGTTGCGACCCTCACCAAGAGTCACAAACAGGTCCCGAAACAGCCCCGCGTCGATAGCCATCTCCGTGGAAGGAGAATTACTCGCCACGTAAATGCGCTTCTCCGGGTGCAGTTCGCGCAGGAACTCACCGTTGTGGTTGACTACCACGGTTGCTTCGTCACCGATATAGTTGGGGCCGGTGATCGGCCGGGTACCCTGGAATTGGAAATCGTAATCACCCAGGTCGATGGACTGCCCGGAGGCCAGCAGCACGCTCTTTTCAACACTGTAATTGGCAGTCAGGCAGACTCCGACGATCATAATGGCCACGCCCGAATGCGCGAGCTGCATACCCAGGTATCCGGCAGGCAGCCGCAACAGCGCCTTCCAGCGATCGGGCTTGTTTGCAACCCGGTTCACGATGTCCTTGCCGATGGTGAACAGCAGCCACAGGGCCAGGCTGATGCCAATGGTCACGGACAGCGAGAATTCCAGGGTGATTACCAACGGCAGAATCACCCCCAGGGCGACGCTGGCAACCGCAACCAGAGTCAGTTGTTGTTGCAGGTAACTCACCGAGGTGCTTTTCCAGCGGCTGATCGGACCAATGCCGAGGGCAACCGCCAGGGCCGCCGCCAGGGGCACGAATACGGCATTAAAGTACGGTGGGCCAATGGAAATAAGCTCATCTGTCAGCGCCTGATAGACCATGGGAAACAAGGTACCCAGCAATACCGAAGCGCTTGCCACTACCAGGAATATATTGTTGATCAGCAGCATCACTTCCCGTGATACGGCACTGAATGTGGAATCATTTTTGATCAACGGTGCACGCAGCGCATACAGAATCAGCGAGCCGCCCACCGTAACCGCGAAAAATGCCAGGATGAAAACACCCCGGGTGGGGTCACTGGCGAAGGCGTGTACCGATGTCAGCAGGCCGGAACGGGTGATGAATGTGCCCAGCAGGCTGCCCGCGAAAGCGAGGATGGCCAGCAGCACGGTCCAGCTTTTAAATACACCCCGCTTCTCCGTAACCGCCAGGGAATGCATTAAAGCGGTACCCAGCAGCCAGGTGATCAGCGGCGGATTTTCCACCGGATCCCAGGCCCACCAGCCGCCCCAGCCCAGTTCGTAGTAGGCCCACCAGCTGCCCAGAGCCAGACCTCCGGTCAGCCAGACCCAGGCAATATTGGCCCAGGGCCTGGACCAGCGTGCCCAGGCGGCATCCAGCCTGCCGCTCAGCAGCGCTGCGATTGCGAACGCGAACACTACGGAAAAGCCGACATAGCCCATGTACAGGGTGGGAGGATGCAGTATGAAGGCGATATCCTGCAAGGCTGAATTGAGGTCCGCCCCATCCTGTGGTGCCAGCGGCACTACCCGGTCGAAGGGATTGGAAGTGGCCACCATAAACAGGATATAGCCGGCCGCCAGAATCCCCAGTACGCCCAGAACCCGGGCCACAAAATCGATGGGCAGGCTCTTGCTGAAGATACTGACCATCAGCATCCAGAAGCTCAGCATGAAAGTCCAGAACAGAAACGACCCTTCGTGACCACCCCAGATGGCGGTAATCTTGTACTGCAGGGGCAACAGTGTATTGGAATGGCTGGCGACAAACTGAACCGAGAAATCATCTGTGACGAAGGCGTAGCCCAGAATCACCATGCATAATGAAAGAAACACAAAAATACCGGCACTGAGCGGACGGGCAAAACTCATCCATAATTCATTGCCCCGCGCCGCGCCAGCGATTGGCAGAATTGCCAGAATAACGCTGAGACAGAACGCCAGTATCAGTGCAAACTGACCGAATTCAGGAACCATCTGGAGCCCCCTCCGAAGCCTGACCGTATCCCGGGCGATCCACATGGGCGGCATCCAGCGCCGCCTTTACTTCGGGAGACATGTAATTTTCGTCGTGCTTGGCCAGTACCCGGGATGCCTGGAGTATTCCGGCGCCGTCGACCTGCCCTTCAACCACGATGCCCTGCCCTTCGCGAAACAGATCCGGGAGAATGCCTTCGAAATGGATGGGGACGTCACTGGCGTAGTCGGTGGCAACGAAGCGTACCTCGAGGGAGTCGGAGGCATGCAGCACCGAACCTTCCTTGACCATGCCGCCAATTCGAATTTCGCGACCCGGCGGAAATTCTCCGGCGGCCACCTGGGTGGGCGTAAAGAACATGTTCAGGTTTGAGCGCAGTGCGTAAACAGTCAGGCCGATGCCGACGCTCAACCCAGCCGCGATAAAAAGAATGATAGCCAGGCGCTTTTGTCTATGGGGCTTCACTGAAATTCTCCAAATGCAGTTATCAGGGTGACCGGCAATCCGGTGTTAATCAGTCACTGGAAGCCGGTTGTTGTCGTTCCGCCAGCATGGCCCGACGCTCCAGCTCTTTCAGAATTCTCCTGCGGCGGCGTATCGGCCCCAGCAGGTTCACCAGTAAAAAAATCGCGAACAGCAGGTAAACGGACCAGACATTGAAAGCATACCCTCCCATACTGAGGAATTCGCGGATACTGGAAAACTGAATACCATCGATCATGCCCGTCATCTTACCTTCAATTCATGCTGGAACGGCTTATCGAGCCAGTGGTCCGGCGTTATTTTAGCGTCAGCGCCAACTCCTGAACCCATTGCGAGCCGCCTTCCCGGCGCAGAATCTCGTTGCGGGTAGCCATCATCACGTGTACCGCCATGAACAGGTACATGGCAATCACCATGATCAGGGTCGGTACCCAGAATTCCGGGCCGTTGACGCTGCCACCTTCCATGGACAGTGCACTGGCCGGCTGGTGCAGCGTGTTCCACCACTCTACCGAGTATTTTATGATGACTACGTTGACACAGCCAACGATGGAAAGAACCGCACAGGCTTTGGCCGCAGTTTCCGAGTCGTTCAACGCAGACCGCAGGGAAATCACGCTGATCAGCAGAAAAAACTGGAACAGCATCGAAGTCAGGCGGCTGTCGCTCCACTCCCACCAGGTGCCCCACATCACACTGCCCCAGATGGAGCCGGATGCCAGGGTCAGAGCGGAAAACCAGGCCCCAAGGGGAGCAACGGTCTTCGCTACCATATCGGCCATTTTCATTTTCCAGACCAGCGTAATGGTGCCTGCCACCGCCATGATTGGGAAAAAAGCCAGGGAAGTCCCCGCCACAGCGACGTGAACTACCAGAATTCGGGTGGTGTAACTTTGCTGATAGTCACGGGGCACGTATAGCAAAGCCCAAACCACACCGACAACAAGAAGCAGGAGCATCGCCGCCGTCAACCAGGGCAGCCAGCGGCCTGATAACTCATAAAACCACTTCGGTGACCCCCACCGGTGAAACCATTGCCACATAGAAATCTTGTTCTCTTGCTGGTTAATTTCAGGGTTTGAACCCACTATAACACGCCGCGCCCGGGCGCTACCGTTACTTATTGTAACCGATAGTTGGCGGGCCGTAAGGCGAAACCCGCGTTGATCCGGTCAGGAAGCCACTTTTGCCACCAGCAGGCTGTTGAAAAACGTGATGAGCGCAGCCAAGGCGAGGCAAAAACTGGCGAAAAAGCGCAGTTTTCCGGGTGTAAATGGGCATTTTGAGCAGTTTTTAACCACGCACAGGCAAGTGCAATAGTTTTTCAACAGCCTGCTACCTGCTAGTTGATACTGATCCGCAGTGCAGCTGCCGATGCCAGGGGGGAAAGAGTCACCGCCATTGCCAACATGGCCCCCATGATGGCCAGGTGACCGCCAACCGGGTTGCCGTCCACTGCCTGCCCCACCGCCAGCGTTCCCGCAATCAGTATCGGTACGCTCATGGGCAGAATGATCATGGCAAGGATCAGGCCCCGGCTTCCCAGCGACACGGTCAGTGCCACGCCGATGGAACCAAGCAGACTCAGCACCGGGGTTCCCAGAATCAGGGTCGCAATCATAGTGGGATAAGCGGCTGACGGCAGAGCCAGCATGTAACCCAGCAGCGGTGACAACAGCACCAGTGGCACTCCGCTTACCAGCCAGTGGCTCAGTATTTTCGCCAGCACCATGAAATAAAGTGAATGCGGGCTCAGAATCAGAAGCTCCAGTGAGCCATCCTCGTAGTCGGAACGATACAGGTTATCCAGCGACAGCAGTGACGCCAACAGGGCACAGACCCAGAGCACACCGACGGCGATTTCGGCCAGCCCCTCCCGTTCCGGTGTTATGCCGATGGGGAACAGGGACACCACTATAAAGAAGAACATCAGCGGATTTAACAGGTCGTTTCGTCGTTTGAATGCCACCAGCAGATCCCGTTTCAGCGTGGCCATAAAGGCACTGAATCCGCCGGCCGGGGAATAGTCTGCTCGCAATCTGATTTCCTTGTCCGTCATTGCTGTTACTGATGATCCAGATTGAGAACCTGTATGCCGGTTGTCACCGACAGTGCGTGATGCGTGGTCACCACTGCCGACCCGCCGCTGGCAACGTGGTCCACCAGCAGGTCCTCGAGGGCAGCAACGCCGTACACATCCAGCGTTGTAAAAGGCTCATCCAGCACCCACAGTCGCGCCGGGCTGATAAGCAGTCGCGCCAGAGACACCCGCTGCTTCTGGCCGGCGGACAGATTGTGGCAGGGTGAATGTTCAAATCCGCGAAGTCCCAGTTTTTCGAGTGCTTTAAAGATCCGATCATCGGCAGTGGCAGCCTGAAGATTGCTGGCCCAGCGCAGATTTTCCAACGGACTGAGCACCAGGTTCACACCAACCCGATGTCCCAGATAAAGCAGTGACGCGTGGTAGCTGTCCCGCTGCCGGGCAATGGGTCTGCCATACCAGTGAATGTCACCACTGAAACTGTCGTTGAGTCCGCAAAGTATGCGCAGCAAGGTGGTTTTCCCGCTGCCGTTGCTCCCTTTGACCTGCAGTACCTGCCCTTCGTCAAGCTCAAACGCCAGCGACTGAAACAGCAGTCGATCATCGCGTTCACAGGTCAGCCGGCTGGCGCTGAGCATTGCAATGGCAGGGTGACGGGTTTCGGAAGGCATTGGTCGGTTCGGGTCCAAAGAGCTGACATCGGCGCGGATTATAGCGAACTTGAGGCCCGCCTGCCTGACTCGGCACAGAACCCGGGATATCCCTGAACTGTGCCAGACTCCCTAGCGCCAATCCACCAGCCGGGCACGCAGCCGCAATGCGGCCTGGCTGTGAATCTGGCTGACCCTGGATTCGCTGACGCCGATTACCTCGCCGATTTCCTTGAGATTGAGCTCTTCGTCATAGTACAGCGAGAGCACCAGCTTCTCACGCTCCGGCAGATGATTGATGGCTGCGGCGAGGTGCTCCTGAAAAGTCGACCGCTGCAGCCCGTCACAGGGGCCAGGTAACTCCCCGGCCGCGGTTTCGATGGCTGAATCGTCCCCCTCCATGATGTCATCGAAACTGAACAGGCGGCTGCCGGTAGCGTCCTGCAGGATGGCGTAATACTCGCTCAAGTCGATATCAAGCTCGGCGGCGATTTCCTTGTCTCTGGCATCCTGGCCGGTACGTGACTCCACCGCCTTGATCGCCTCGGCGACTTTACGCGACTTGCGATGTACCGAGCGGGGTGCCCAGTCGCCCTTTCTCACTTCGTCGAGCATCGAACCACGTATGCGGATACCCGCGTAAGTTTCAAAGCTGGCACCTTTGGTTACATCGTATTTTCGTGCTGCCTCAATCAGGCCGATCATGCCGGACTGAATCAGGTCGTCGATCTGTACGCTGGCCGGCATCCGCAGCAGCAAATGGTGCGCGATACGCTTGACCAGCGGCGCGTAACGGTCCACGACTTCTTCGAGATTCTGGTGGCTGTTGTTTGCGGGATCTGCCTCGACTTTTTTGTAAACAGAAGTCTCTCTTACGGCCGTCATTTGCAAAATTCCTGTTGTTATTGCGACTCGATCCTCGCGATACCGGGTGTGCCGGTTGCGGCGCACCACTGATTGCGAATTCCCCGTGCACGTGTTCGCGGGCCTGTTCTGATCAGGTTCGAATTTCCTAAACTTGCCCGTCTTTCTGTCGACAAAAGGGGTAGCTTCAAAAAATGAAGGCGGCTTGCCCGGCAACTGCCCCCTGAAATCGAATCACCCTGACAGCAGAACTGTTCAGATCGAGATTCAGTCCCGCGAATTACGTAATTCCCAATCCGGAGTGCAAGAACCATTCCAGCACTGGAAATGTTTTCCTATTTCTTTCCTAAGCCACTGTAATATAAGGATTATAGTGAACTCCAGCGGAACCGGACAGAGCTTTTATCCAGGTAAAAACAGGCTTGAGAAGACGGAATTTTGGCGCCGCAGCGGACAGGCGTCATTTTTCCCACGCCAATGCGACAGAAGGCCGTCACTGGAATGAAGGAGGTAAGGAAGTCAGATGGGAGAATCAGTCTGTCAGGCTTTTGGCGGGGTTACCCCGGTCTGCCCCATGTATTTGCCACCGCGCTGTCTATAGGTGGTCTCACACTGTTCATCTGATTCAAAGAACAGCATTTGCGCCACACCCTCGTCGGCATAAATCCTGGCCGGCAATGGCGTGGTATTGGAGAACTCCAGGGTTACATGCCCCTCCCACTCCGGTTCCAGAGGAGTCACGTTGACGATAATACCGCACCGGGCATAAGTGGATTTGCCCAGACAAACTGTGAGCACATTCGAGGGGATGCGGAAATATTCAACCGTGCGCGCCAGAGCGAAGGAGTTCGGTGGAATGACACAAATCTTTTCATCGATGGACACGAAACTTGTTTCGTCAAAATTCTTCGGATCCACCACGTTGGTGGTGTGCACGTTGGTGAAAATCTTGAACTCCCTGGCGCAACGCACATCGTAGCCGTAACTGGAGGTGCCAAAGGAAATGACCCGGTTGCCGTCGACCACGCGGACCTGGCGGTCCGAGAAGGGCTCGATCATGCCCTGCTCATGGGCCATCTGCCGTATCCATCTGTCCGATTTTATTGTCATACTCTGACCCGCATGCTACAGCTGTTCGTTCCGCTGGCTGACTGGAAAACGCGCATGATAAAGACAATTGTGTGTTTCTGCACCAGGGGATTGCTGCAACCGTTGCGGCAGGGCTGCCCGGTGACCCTGGAAGCGACTCCTGCGGGCTGAATTCCAGGCCTATCTACAGTATCATCGCGTGCCGATGCGGGCCTGTATAATCCGTACCAAACACACCGATCCCGCAAGTTTCTGCAAGGAAAAGACCGTGTCAAACAGAAAAATCCTAGTTACCAGCGCCCTGCCCTATGCCAATGCGGGGATACACCTCGGCCATCTCATGGAGGTCATTCAGACCGACATCTGGGTTCGTCTGCAGAAAATGCGCGGCCATGACTGTGTCTACGTTTGTGCCGATGATGCCCACGGAACCGCCATCATGTTGAGCGCGGAAGCCCAGGGCATCAGCCCCGAGGAACACATTGACCGTATCAGGCACGCACACCAGGAGGATTTTTCCGGTTTTCATATCGGCTTCGACAATTACTACACGACCCATTCCGCGGAGAACCGCGAACTGGCCGAGACAATCTTCCAGCGGCTGGATGCCAACGGCCATATCAGTCGCCGTAAGATCACCCAGTTGTTCGACCCACAGAAGCAGTTGTTTCTGGCGGACAGATTCATCAAGGGAACCTGCCCGAACTGCAAGTCGCAGGACCAGTACGGTGACAACTGTGAAGTGTGTGGCTCCACCTACAGCCCTACGGAACTGATCGACCCCCGCTCAACGATCTCCGGAGCGACCCCGGTGGAAAAACAATCCGAACACCTGTTTTTCACGTTGCCGGAATTTACCGATTTCCTCAAGAACTGGACCCGCAGCGGGGCCCTGCAAACACAGGTTGCCAACAAACTGGCGGAATGGCTGGAAGGTGGATTACAGGAATGGGATATCAGCCGCGACGCACCCTACTTCGGCTTCGAGATACCGGGCCACCCCGGTAAATATTTCTATGTCTGGGTGGACGCACCAATCGGCTACATGGCCAGCTTCAAGCATCTCTGCGCCCGCAGCGATTACGATTTCGATGCCTACTGGCGCGAAGGCAGCACTGCAGAACTGTACCACTTCATCGGCAAGGATATTGTCAATTTCCATACTCTGTTCTGGCCTGCGATGCTCAAGAGTGCGGGCTTCCGCACACCGACTGCAGTGCATGTCCACGGTTTTCTGACCGTCGACGGCAAGAAAATGTCCAAGTCGCGCGGTACATTTATCAACGCCAGAACCTATCTGCAGCACCTGGATCCTGAATACCTGCGTTACTACCTGGCAGCCAAGATGTCCGATGGCGTTGATGACCTGGATCTCAGCCTGGAAGATTTTGTGCAACGGGTCAATTCCGACCTGGTGGGCAAAGTCGTTAATATCGCCAGCCGCTGTGCCGGCTTCATCAACAAAGGATTTTCGGGTCAGTTGGCGCAGCAACTGGGCGAACCGGAACTGCTGGGGGCATTTCAGGAAGGCGCTGAAACCATCGCCGTCCATTATGAACGACGGGAATACAGCAAGGCGATTCGTGAGATCATGGCCCTGGCGGATCGTGCCAACCAGTATATCAACGACAGGCAGCCCTGGGTGCTTGCCAAAAACAATGCCCGGGACCCGGAAGTTCAAGCTATCTGCAGCGTGGGGCTCAACCTGTTCCGCCTGCTGGTGATCTACCTGAAACCGGTTTTGCCGGTACTGGCCCGGAAAGCCGAAAAGTTCCTCAGGGTCGAAGCCCTGACGTGGAAGGATTCTGCGACTCTGCTGAGCGGAACTGCCATCGACAAATTCCAGCAGCTGTTACAACGGGTGGAAACAGACAAGGTTCAGGCGGTAATCGAGGCAACCCGGGAGGAGACCGGCCAGCACAAATCTTCCGCCATGGGGCCAGTGAGTCTGCAATCCGGGCCGCCTCTCGAAGAGCAGATTGAAATCGACGATTTTTTCAAGATCGATCTGCGGGTGGTACGCATAGTCGCCGCCGAATTCGTCGAGGGAGCGGAAAAGTTGCTGCGGCTGGAACTGGAACTTGGCGACGATGAACAAGGCCGACCGCTTACCCGCGTGGTGTTCTCCGGCATCAAATCCGCCTACGACCCTCAGCAGTTGATAGGACGGCTGACTGTAATGGTTGCCAATCTCAAGCCCCGCAAAATGAAATTCGGCCTTTCCGAGGGCATGGTGCTGGCAGCTGGCCCCGGGGGCAAAGACATTTTTCTGCTGGAACCGGATTCCGGTGCCAGGCCCGGGATGCGGGTCACCTGATCTCCCCGGAGAGCCCGATTGCGGCTGTTCGCACCGGTAACGGGCACTTCCTGAACTGGTCAGCGGGTTGCGAACGTAATAAGCTTGGGAACTTATTCTTCGGGTAAAGGTTGAGCCGCCGGCTGATTGCATTACCCGGTCTTTAAATTACAAGGCTTCTGAATGGCAGCTACCGGAACTCATGGTTTGAGATCCTCCGGGCCATTCAAAGTCTCACACGGGAAAATTCAATGCAGATGTTTTTACGCTTTCAGGTATTGCGCCTCGCACTGCTTGGTCTCCTCCTTCCTGCAAGCCTGCCCGCAGCAGGCCAGGAAACCACCATCAGTGCCATCGAGGATTCTGTCGTTAAAATATACACCACGTCAGCCGAACCCGATTACTTCACCCCGTGGCGTCTCCTGACCCCCCGCCAGAGTAGTGGTTCGGGAACCGTTATCGACGGAAACCTGATTCTTACCAATGCCCATGTGATAGCCAATGCCAGCTTCATCCAGGCCCAGAAGCACAACGATCCTGACCGCTACCAGGCTGAGGTGGTTTTCATCTCCCACGATGCGGATCTGGCCCTGATTTCAGTGCGGGAGGCCGGTTTTTTCAGCGATTTGCAGCCTCTGAAGGTGGGAACGCTGCCCCGCCTACGCGAAGCGGTTTCGGTTTTCGGATACCCGATCGGCGGCAAAACACTGAGTGTAACCGAAGGCGTGCTGTCCCGGGTGGAACACCAGCGCTATGCCCATGCAGGCTCGTATCTGCTGGCGGGACAGATCGATGCCGCCATCAATCCTGGCAACAGCGGAGGGCCGGTCATAAAGGACGGTCAGATCGTCGGTGTGGTCATGCAGGCGAATGCCGGCGGGCGAGCGGAAAACCTGGGCTATTTTGTACCGCCCAGTGTGATTACCCATGTTCTGAAGGACAGCCGCGATGGATTGAACAACGGCTTCCCCGATCTTGGGTTTCGCACCCAGACTCTCGACAGTCCCGCCGCCAAGCGCGCCCGTGGCTTGAAGTCAGGTGACACCGGAGTGCTGGTGATCCAGGTTTTTGAGGACTCACCGGTTGCCGGTTTACTCAGGCGCGACGATGTGGTTCTGAATATCAATGGCTACGATGTCGCAGACGATGGCAGCATCAGCATCTATGAGGATATGAGGACTGACTACAAACACGCGATCGATCTGTCCAATGTGGGCGACGAAGTCACCATCACCTACGTCAGGGATGGCGACCTCCTGACCGCCAGGGTGAAGGCCAGGGAGGCTTTGGAAAGCTACAGCCTGGTAGCCGGACAACAATACGATCAGATCCCGCAATATTACATTTACGGGGGTGTCCTGTTCGTACCACTCAATATGAACCTGATCCTGCGCTGGGGTTCGGACTGGGCCAGGGCCGCACCGGTCAACCTGTTACAACCGCGCAACGAGTGGAGTTCTCCGGAACGCAGGGAGGTCGTGGTGGCGCTGCAAGTACTGGCTGCCGACGTCAATCTCGGCTACCACGACTGGCGTAACTGGAGCGTTGATTACGTCAATGGAAAGCAAGTACGGGACTTCGAACATTTCGTGCGGATGCTGGCCAACAACAGTGAGGAACATATCATATTCTCCAATACCAACGGCTACCAGATGGTGATCAACCACCAGGAAGCACTTGCTTCGGAAGCTGAAATACTGGCCCGATACCGAATTCCAACGGCCCATTCGGCCGGACTTTTAGACCAGTAGGTAGCCGCCCTGTGACCGCTCGGGGCCTCCACCCGGTGCCGCTGACAACTGAGGTCGGCACCGGGTAGCCTTTTGGAGGCGGGCAGTCCGCCTGCAATGCAAGCTGGATCAACCCCGGAATGACAGAGATTCTGACAATAGTGCTTGTAACCGTACTGGTGAATAACCTAGCGCTGATCGGATTCCCCGACCGGGCGCCGGCGCCGGGAAGCAGCAGCCGCTTCACAGGCGCGGCGATCCTGGCCATTGTCAGCGCACCGGTCATCATCACTGTTGCAGCGATCCACTCCCTGATATCGGACTACCTGCTCCAGCCACCTGACCTGCTGTCGCTGTACTTCGCAACACTCGTACTGACCTGCGTATTGGCGTCTCTTGCCGCCACTCATGTTATGGAACTCTTGTTCCCACTCGCGGTCGGAAACAGGTATCTTCTGTTGCTCTTGGTCGGTGGAAACAGCGCGGCGCTGGGAGGCGGATTGTCATCCTCAAACGCGGAATTTTCTTACTCCATGTCGATGGCCGTGGCCCTCGGCAATGCCCTGGGATTTGCAGTTCTGCTTCTGGCCCTGGCCGCTATGCGGGAACGGCTGGAGCTGGCAGACGTGCCGTCACCGCTCCGCGGCCCGGGACTGGAAGTGATAACTGCAGGCCTGACGGCGATGGCACTGCTGGGCTTCGCAGGAGCTTACTGAGCCATGGAAGCGCCGGACTATTCCCCCTGGCCTGCAATGTCGATGTTGATGCTTGCAGTGCCGGCCTGCGCATTCTTCCTCATACGTCAGATCCGGTTTCTCATCAGGGAGTCCCGCCGCCAGCGGCAGAACCCAACGGATCAGATCAACCTGTTGTTGCCGCAAACCCAGTGCGGTCAATGTGGTTACAGTG
Organism: uncultured Gammaproteobacteria bacterium; assembly: GCA_942492445.1. Classification (GTDB taxonomy): domain Bacteria; phylum Pseudomonadota; class Gammaproteobacteria; order Pseudomonadales; family Pseudohongiellaceae; genus NORP240. Next base: position 18,560 of record CALOEW010000050.1, on the reverse strand, counting down.
GCTGTGCGCCCTATGCCCGGGCGATTGCAGATGGTGATGCCATCAACAAATGCCCGCCCGGCGGCATGCGGACCATCAGGCTGCTGGCACGGCTGCTGCAGCAACCGGTGGTCGAACTGGATCCTTCACATGGCAGGCCGCAGCCCCCCCGAATTGCGTTTATCCGGGAGAACGAATGTATTGGCTGTACCAAGTGCATTCAGGCCTGTCCGGTTGACGCGATACTGGGGGCACCGAAGTTGATGCACACCGTCATTTCCGGAGAGTGCACCGGCTGCGATCTTTGCGTGGAACCCTGCCCGGTCGACTGCATCGACATGCTCCCGGCCCCTGACCAGGAACCGCCACGCTGGGCTCAGGCACGGGATAACACCGCTGCCCGCGAACTGACGCGGAGACCGGCAGAGTGAAACCGCTCTGGACCAGTTTGGCCAGCCTTGCACGCCGAAACGGCATGCCGGGCGATATCAATCCGCCTGATCACAAACAGCAGAGCCTGCGGTCGGTATTGATGGACATGCCGGTACCGGAACGACTGTATTTCCCCCTGGAAAACAGTGCCGGGGATTCAGCGCGTCCATTGGTAAACCCCGGTGACGAGGTTCTCAAAGGGCAGTTGCTGGCGGAGGGTAACAACAGGAACTACATGGCCGTCCACGCTTCCACCTCTGGCCGTGTCCTGAGCATCGGTCCGCATCCTGGTGCCAATCCCACCGGCACATCGCAGCCCATGGTGACTCTCGCTGCAGACAGGGAAGATCGATGGCTTTCGCTGCACGGGGATTGCAATTGGCAGTCACTCGCGGCAACCGAGATTGTCACCCGGCTCCGGCAGGCCGGAATCACGGAGATCAGTGGCGCAATGGGTCTCGACAGCAGTTCTACACGCAGCGACAGCAGGCGCCCCGATTTGCTGATAATCAACGCCGTGGAATCGGAGCCGTTTGTCACCGCCAATCATGCCCTGCTCCGCTCTCATGCCACCGAAGTACTGCTCGGAGCCCGGATTCTGGGAGCTGCCACCGGGGCATCACACTGCCTGCTTGCCATCGAGGATAACAGGTCCGATGCCATTCACTCCCTGAGGGCGGCACTCCCGGGCACCGGAGTTGAACTGGCGCTGCTGAAGCCAGGCTTTCCTCTGGGCAGAGAAACCCGGTTGGTCGAGGCATTGACCGGGCGACAGATACCGAGAGGGGGGTTCGCCGGCGACGTAGGCATTGCCCTGGTCGATGCCGGCACCGCGCTGGCATCACATGACGCCATCCTGTTGGGGCGGCCACAGGTATACCGCATCACCACTGTCAGCGGCGATACCCTGAAAACCCCGAAGAATTTTCGCGTTCTGCTGGGTGCACCGGTTGGCTTTCTGCTTGAATTATGCGGCGTCGACTATCAGCGCCTCGACAGGCTGGTGATGGGGGGGGCGTTGACCGGTTTCACTCTGAGCAGTACCGACGTACCGGTGGTCAGTACCACCAATTGCCTGATTGCGGCCAGTGTCGAAGAATTGCCTCCGCCACCAGTTGCCGGACCGTGCATTCGCTGCGACTTCTGTGTTCCAGCCTGTCCGGCAGGGTTGATGCCACAATTGCTGTACCACTCCGTCAATGCAAACCGGCAGGAAATGGCTGCCGACCTTGGGCTGGCCGACTGCATCGAATGCGGGGCCTGTGCCTATGTCTGCCCGGCCCGTATACCCCTGGTACGCTATTTTCGGGCCGGGAAGAATCAACTGCAACAGGAAACCAGTCAACGGCGCTTGAGTGCGTACCGCCGGCAAAGATTCGAAAATCGCAAAGCGCGGCTGGCCAGGGACGCGGCAATGCGGCGCGGCTCAAGACGGCGTTCTGTTGCCCGCCCTGAAAACCCGGAGTTCAGCGACTCGGGATTACAGACATTTTCCAGGGAGCGGGCCAGGCGCGAAATCGCCGACGCGGTGACGAGGGTTCGGCAGCGTAAATTGAAAGCAAAGCCGCCCCATTCAAGTTCCCGGCGGGACAATGACGAGGACGGGACATGACAACCCGGCAATCCAGCGACTTCAGAAGTCACTGCCCTCCCCAGCAGTTCACGCCAGTCAGCACCCGCGACCTTATGCTGCTGGTTATCCTCTGCTGCCTGCCCGGAGTGGCCTTATCGACCTGGTTCTACGGAATCGGCACCCTGCTCAATATTCTCGTTGCGAGTATCGCTGCGGTGGCCTTTGAAGCCACAGTCGTCCGCTTGCGCAACCATCCGGTTAAGCCCGCCCTGGCCGATAAAAGCGCTCTGGTCACCGCAGTGCTGCTGGGAATAGTCCTGCCGCCCGCAACGGTCTGGTGGTCGCTGGTCTGTGCCATTTTTGTCGCCATAGTCGTTGCCAAACACGCTTATGGTGGATTGGGTCAGAATCCATTCAATCCTGCCATGTGCGGCTATGCGTTCCTGTTGCTGGTGTTCTCCCCGACAGTGACCACCTGGCAGGTCCCTCTGGATGTTGCCGATGCCGGTGTATTTGATTTCCTGAGTCCTGGCGGCATTGGTGCCAGCGTTAATCTACTGCTGGGCACGGCAACTGGATCTTTCCAAACCGCCGGGCCGGTTGTTGTCACCTCACTTCAAGAGCAAGTAGCGGCAGCCGGCAGCCCGGTCTTTGCCCTGCTGAACTCTGGCGAAAACTGGCTGCAACTGCTGCACCCAGGCAACGGCGCCGGTCGCGAATTGATCAGCCTGGGCTACCTGGCCGGTGGCATGGTTCTGATTTTCAGAAGGGTCATCAACTGGCGCATTCCTGTCTTTATGCTGATAACAGTAATTGTGCTTTCACTGACAATTGATCAATCCGGTACTCTCGGCCGGGCTGAATCCACTTACCTGCAACTAGCCGGCACGACCACCCTGGTTGCTGCATTCTTTATCGCCACCGATCCAGCCAGCTCGCCATCGACGCCATGGGGCAAAATTCTTTATGGCATGGTTGTAGGAGCCACCCTGACCCTTTCCCGGGCCTGGGAGATCCAGCTGGATCCAGTCCCGTTCGCGGTATTGACAGGCAATCTGCTGGCACCGTTGATCGACAGGACAATACTACCGGTCATTTACGGACACAGGGCTACCCGTAACCCATGAACAGGGAAAAGCGAATTGAAATATTCCACAGGTTGCGGAATGCAAATCCTTCACCCACGACGGAACTGAATTACAGTTCGAATTTCGAACTGTTAATCGCCGTAATCCTGTCAGCGCAGGCAACCGACGTTAGCGTCAATAAAGCCACTGAGTCACTGTTCAAAGCAGCCAACTCACCAGAATTGATGCTAAGTCTTGGTGAAGAGGGGGTCAGGGAGCACATAAAGCGAATCGGTCTGTTCAACACCAAGGCTGCCAATGTAATCAAGACCTGCAGAGCCCTGGTGGAGCACCACGACTCCCGGGTTCCGAGAACCAGAAAAGCGCTGGAGGCATTGCCTGGTGTCGGGCGCAAGACTGCGAATGTGATCCTGAACACTGCTTTCAGGGAGGCCACGATAGCCGTGGACACCCACATTTTCAGGGTTTCCAACCGCACCGGAATCGCGCCCGGCAAGACAGTCCTGGAAGTGGAGAAACGCCTGATGCGTGTGGTCCCTGAGGAGTTCCTGCTGGATGCCCATCACTGGTTGATTCTGCATGGGCGCTATGTCTGTACAGCCCGTAATCCACACTGCCAAGTCTGTCTCATTGGCGACCTTTGTGAATACCGTTACAAAACTACTACCAAGGCGTAATTTTAAGGAACCATTCACAATCACCGGATCTGCTCGGCAATAACCAGACTTGCCCTGGCCTGCTCAACGCTCGGGTTCAAGGGACTGGATACCACGCGATAGTCTCCCGATTGGGGATTGGCCACCCCCCGTCTCGATACCAGCGCCGAAACGGTTACCGACTCGCTCGATTCAAGATTGAAAGGCCCCACAGCGGAAGCCTTGTCGAGCACAACGGTGGCTGGCAGGTCTCCGGCACGAAGTCGGGCGACCGCCAGCGGTGGCATTCCATCCTTCAATGCGTCTCTGGCGGCGACAAACACGGTTAGATCCGGTGGAAGCTCCAACCCGGGTGCAAGAGCGACACTCACACGAATCTCAGGCGTCTTCAGCGTTGTAGCCGATGGGTCTAACGCCGGCAGGCCCCTGCTTCTGATTATGTTTTCCGCCGCGACGATATTCGACCGGTATACCTTCGCCGACGCAGACAAGGGATTCGCACGTACCAGACGTCGCCAGTACTCGATTGCGGTACTCAATTCCCCCCGCTCCCTGGCTTCTGTCGCGAGTATCCTCAACACCGTCAATTCATCGGGATTGATCGCCAATATCTGTTCGGACATATCCCGGGCCGCTGGAGTCAGATGACGATCGGCACCAAGAAATTCAGCCAGCACGATTTGACTCATGGCCATCACCCGATTTGCTTCGTCCTCCAGGTGCAACAAAGCTGTCTGGTATGCTTCACCGGCCAGACGATACATACCCAACCTTGAATAACTGCGACCAAGAAAATACCATGCCCACTGATTATCAGGATACTGATACACGGCAGACTTCAGCTCCATGATCAATGCAGAAGTCTCCCTGGGGTCTCCGCTGGGATGAATAGCCTGCCTGAACAACCCCGACAATTGTATATCTTCGTAATATCCCTGTTTCCCGTAAATTCCATAGGCCAGCATAGGAATGATCAGAATCACTCCAAGCGGGATCAATCTGGCTGGATTGAGAATGAATGCCTTCCACGTCAACCTGCATTTACCACCACCGGAAACTGAATGATAGTCACCGTCGCTGTCAGAAAAAGTATTTCCCGTTCCATAATTTTGGGATATAGGTGCAGCGGATCGCGTATCCCGCAAAAGGGAGCGGTGCAATTCTGCCATCAAAGTGTCGTAATCCGATTTTTCCAGAAAACCGTTGTTCAGTTCCGCTGCGATTTCGTCTGCCCGTCCCCGGTAAAAAGCAAGATTGGTTTCGACCCGCTGCTGTTCGGCCACGCCTTGATTCGGATACTGACGCAATACCGGCCATAGTATCAAAGCCAATCCAGGAATCAGCAGTAATAATGTCGAGATCCAGAACATCAGGCTTCCTTCCTTTAAGCTTCGTTACTATCCATAACATTGATGAAGATCATTCGTAATCAATCAGAAATTCATTGACGATCAGCACCCCCGACCCACTGACCGGCTGCGGGTATGTGATCGACGGACAGTCTGGCAGACTTTGCGTGTCTGGCCTTGCGATAACGTCTGTCCGTTGCCGCAATGAATCCGCCAAAAGCCATCAACAACGTACCCAGCCATACCCAGCGAACAAAGGGTTTGATGTAAAACGACATCGACCAGGCACCGGCTCCCCTGTGTTCCCCCAGGGTAACAAACAGATCCCGGAAAAAGCCTGCGTCGATAGCCATTTCCGTCGACACATTTCTACTTGCTGTATAAAGTCGCTTTTGTGGTTTCAATACGGCTACGGCGTCCTCACCTCTGACGACTTTCAGCAGGCCCTCATCGGCCATGAAATTTGGTCCTTCGACTACATTTGTGCCATGAAAAATAAACTGGATAACTTCCCAGAGTCGTCGTCTGCCCAGGTAACAGCAGGACACTGGACTCCCTGCTGAAAACCGTGGTCAGTACGGTACCAAGGATAATCACGGCCAGCCCGAGATGAGCAGTCTGCATTCCCCAGTATCCAGGTGTCAGGGTTTTCAGGGCCTTCATGCGGGAAGGTTTGCCAGAGGTTTTGATCCAGATATCCTTAACCATAGCCAGAACTATCCAGGCGGCAACAGTCACGGCGATGATCGCCGCCACGGAAATTTTCATCAGTACTATCAGCGGAAGCAGGAATCCAAGCACCAATGAGGCTGCTGCGACACTGCCAAGTCGCCTGACCAGATAGCCTGGGGAGGTTTTTTTCCAGCGGCAAATCGAGCCGACTGCCAGCAACAGAGCCAACAGTCCCATCAGGGGAGTAAAAACAAGGTTAAAGTACGGCGGGCCAATCGAAATAAGATTGCCGGTCAATGCCTGGTATACCATAGGAAACAAAGTACCCAGCAGAACCGAAGCGCTAGCGACAATCAGTATTGCATTGTTGGCAAGCAGCATGGCTTCCCGAGATGAAAGCGAGTATGCGGCCTGGGTCTTGAACAAATGCGCCCGAAACCCGAACAGGACCAATGAACCACCGATGGTCCCTCCAATTATTGCCAGAATGAAAACACCTCTCGTCGGGTCCGATGCAAACGCATGCACCGATGTGAGTAAACCAGAACGGGTAATGAAGGTGCCCAACAGGCTCCCTGAAAACGCAAGAATGGCAAGCAGCAAGGTCCAGCATTTGAACAGACCCCGTTTTTCCGTCACCGCCAGTGAATGAATCAATGCGGTTCCAAACAGCCAGGTCACTAGCGGAGGATTCTCTACAGGATCCCACGCCCACCAGCCGCCCCAGCCAAGTTCGTAATAGGCCCACCAGCTGCCAAGCGCTATACCGATTGTCAGAATTCCCCAGGCTAAATTAGCCCAGGGGCGCGACCAACGTGCCCAGGCAACGTCGAGGCGACCACTCAAGAGCGCAGCAACTGCAAAGGCAAAAACTACCGAAAATCCCACGTAGCCCATGTACAGGGCCGGTGGGTGTACGATAAACCCGAAGTCCTGCAGGGCCGGATTCAGGTCTGCGCCGTCCGCAGGTGGCAGCGGAACCACCCGGTCAAAAGGATTTGATGTGGCAAGCATGAAAAGAATATAGGCTGCACAAAGCCACCCGAGCACTCCCAAGACTCTGGCCACGAACTCCTGAGGCAGAGTTCGACTAAACAATCCCACTCCCAGCATCCAGCCCGACAGCATGAAAGTCCACAGTAGAAAAGAGCCTTCGTGTCCCCCCCACACTGCGGTTAATTTGTATCGAACTGGCAACAGTGAATTGGAGTGCTGGGCAACAAACCTGACCGAAAAATCGTCATCAACAAATGCATAAGCCAGAGCAACCAGACTGACTGTCAGGAAGACAAATATTCCGGCTGCCAGAGGACGGGCCATGTTCATCCACAATAAATTCCCGCGGCTGGCGCCCACGACTGGAAATGATCCCAGCACGAGACTGAGACAGAACGCCATAATGAGTGAAAAATGGCCAAATTCAGGTACCATGACCGCGCCTTTAAAAAATCAATCGATAACCAATAAACAGAAATGTGCTGTTAAATGTCACACCTCCAGTATCCCGGTCGATCGCTTCATTGCCAATCTCAAGATTCAATTCTGCTGCCCTGCCTGGTCGGAAAATGCTACTCACGCTGTAACGCAGCTGGCTCTGGCGGTCGCTGTTCCTCAAGTAATCAATCACGGAGTAGCTAACCCTGGGCGTAATAGTCCACGCAGCACCAAAGCGCAACCGCTCGTTGACGAACAACTGATGGGACTCGCTGCTGGTGCCACTGCTGTGTCGCCAGCCGATTGCCGTGCTTTCAGCATCGAAGAATAGCGAGTCCTTGATGACCTGTGCACTTAGTGATCGCTGACTGAACTCCAGATTGGACTGGGCCTGAACCTCATCGCCCAGCAGGAAACTGGACGAAGGGATATCCGTCAACGTGGAATCATAGTAATTGCCGATAAAGCGAAATCCCTCTGACAATTTGCTGTTGACGGTCAGTGAGTAATACCGGTTGAGTGAAGTTCTGGCAAGCGCGTCATCGAGTAATGAATCCACATTCTCTCTGGATTGCAAATAGACATCGAGATTCAGGTCAGCCTGGCCAATCAGAATATTGGATGCAGTCAAGAATGGGGAATGCTGTTGGCCAAACACTGCACTGAGAGTGGTGTTCTCGGTCACCAAATAGTTGCCATTCCACATGACATTATTCAGTTCTGAGAAAGCGATGTCGTAATCAAGCAGCAACGCACTATTGAATTTCTTGTTGTTGAATTTCAACCTCAATCCGAGAGCTTCCCGGTCGGTTATACTGTTAATTTCCTGAATGTTGTAATAGGAAATCAGCTGCCAGGCTTCGTTGATATCCCAAGCGAGGCTGGTTGCGTAAAATGAGTAATCGAAGGCATCATAGATATCTGCGAAATAGACAGGTTTACCGCCACTCACGGTAATGCTTAGTGAATCAAGCAATCTGTAACTGATCGTTGCTCCATCAAACGATGTAAAAACTCCACTGTCAAAATCCCGCTGGCGTCCTATTCTCAGGGACAGCCCAATGTCATGATGCTCATACTCCAGGTACGCGCGCTTTACTCTGACGTCAGAATCGCTGCTGTCAAGCAGATCTACCAGTGAATAGCCGTTCACACGAGTTTCCAGCCGGTAGTCTGCAGACTGGCGGGACGCCCTGAAATCAAAGTCTGTGGTTAATAATGACATGACCTCCTCACTTCCCTGGTCGTTCAGTTCGCGATACAGACTTCGGTAGTACTGTCCAAAAACACCGCGTATGCGCCAGTCGCTGGACCTGTCTCCGGAGTCACTGCGCCGCAAGGGGGACTGGGGGTCATCTGCCCGTGTCTGCAACCCCATCATTCTTTGTCTCACCCGATCAGATCCGGCAGCTTCAGGATATCTGTCCAGCACCAGTCCATAGGCGTTCAAAGCAAGTTCGATATTGCCCAGACGTTCAAGACTCAACCCCATTAATTCTGTCGCCCACGCGGCTGTAACCTGGTCAGCAACGCTGGCAAGCAAGTGATAATGCAATGCCGCCTGTTTGTATTGCCTGTTGTCGTAATAGCTGCGTGCCGTCTCCAGCATTTCTCCACTGGACAGCTGCTGAGTGATACTGTTATCGGATGACAGATAATACACCAGAGGGGGCACCCTTTCTCCAACTTCCCCCCTGACCGCTGACATCACAAGGTCATGCAATGAATTTGATACCTGGCCAATTTGCCAGTCCGTATCCGGAAGCGAAATTTCCTCCCACAATGCCAGTGCCGACTCCTCGGTTTCAAAAAAACCAAGGTGCAAAATAGGGTCATACTCCCCTTCACTTCCCTGATCCAGGATGTATATCACTTTTCCGTTCAGCAGATACGGAAGGTCACTCAACCAGTCCATAACCGCGTCCGTGATTGGATACCTTATCGTCACGCGGCCCAGTTCGAGCTCCGGCGCAACAAATTGAGAGCCGCCTTGACGTTCGTAAACCGACAACTGACCCAAAGCCGGCAGTATGTGCAACAGAAAGATCAATGGCAGTAGAATGCGCGCAGAAGTCGGAGAGTCGGTTGGGTCACGGCTAATCAAAACTGCTGTCCCCTCCGGCGACAATCGGATCGATGCAAAGATGGGGGGTTGCCCCGTGACCGCCCTTGCCCTTGATGCGGATCCGGATCTCATTGGTGGCGGCATGGCCGTTCCGTAACAAGTCCACCTCTCCCACGGGCAACTCCCGGATTCATGTGGGAGGCAAAAATCGCCTGGACCGGCTCCTGGTCGAACAATCCGGTGTCCAGCATGGCTTTGGCGCCGGCACCGCCCACCTCGGCGGGCTGAAAGAAGAAAAGAATCTCGCCGCAACCCTTGCGGGGCCACCCGCGTTCCTTTAGCCAGCGAATGATCCCGAGGGCAACGGTGACATGCCCGTCATGACCGTAGGTACGCATCAGCCCCTGGTGCCGGGATTTATAGGGGAACATCATTGGCTTCATCCAGCGGCAGACATCCATATCCGCCCGATAGGCTACCAGCGGCCCCGCTTTATCAGCCGTAAGTCTGGCCACCACACCGGTTTTGCCGACAGCACCTTGATAGGGAATTTCCAGTTGGTCCAGCACCTGACAGATTTTCGCAGACGTCTTCTCTTCCTGGTAGCAAAGTTCAGGAATTCGATGAAAGTCGCGGCGCAGTTCGACCAGCCAGTCGTGAAAGGGAAGCAGAATAGAATCGGGCATTGGGTTCTCCTGATCCGGACCAGCCGGAATTGAAAATTGAAGATTTGTGGATGTCGCTCTTGGCCTGCATAGCTATTTCAGCGACGAAGGCTCGCTCCGTCATTATTAAAATGGATAAAATTCCTTAATTCGTCATTAGTCATTAGTCATTAGTCATTCGACATTCCTTTAACCGTCTGCCGGATGGTCTTAACAAATTCCTGATCCGTGCCGCAGCAGCCGCCGATAAAATTCGCACCGGCCTGGATCAGGTCGGGTACGTATTGGACAAATTCCTGCGCGGTTGTGCGAAAGACCACACCGTCATCGACAACCTCCGGCAGTCCGGCATTGGGCTTAATCCAGATCGGCAGATCGGTAGCTGCCGCAGGCGCCGGCAAATCGGCAAAAAAGCTTCAATACCCTGGCCGCAATTGGCGCCGATACCGTCTACACCAGTTTTGGAAATCGCTGCCACGACTGCTTCCGGACTGTTGCCCATCATGGTGTGGTCTTTATCCTCTCCGGAATCGTAAACCATACTGACAATTACCGGCAATCCGGTTTGTTTGGCAGCAATGGCCGCAATTCTGGCCTCTTCGACATCAATCATCGTTTCAAAATGATAATACCGTCCGCTCCGGCCCGGGCCTGGGCATTGGCCTGTTCTTCAAAAACATTTTGCAATACGTGCAGCTTCTAATTTGACGAGATAGTAAGAAAACATTCGTTCTCAATGAGATTTAATACCAAACATTCCGCTTGAAAGTTGATGACCTCTTCCAGAGTTACCTTTCATACGCCTTTCTTTTGTACCTTACGGAATTTTGTTCTTTTAGGTTGTAACATTTTTTCTTTACTTTAAAAAATTACTTTCTTCTACGAGGTTTGGTTTCTCCTTTAGTATTTCCACCACGATCCACCTTTTCCTTGTTTTTTAGAAAACCAACTAACGGAGAAAGTTCTCTTTTTCCATATACTTCACCTTTCATGATCCATACTTTAATACCCAATCTACCATAAGTAGTGTGAGCTTCAACTAAAGCATAATCAATGTCGGCTCTAAATGTTGATAAAGGAATTCTCCCATCTTTATAATGTTCGCTACGTGCCATTTCGGCACCATTTAAACGACCACTAATTTGAATTTTAATACCTTCAGCATTCATTCGCATTGCTGCAGCAATTGCCATTTTAATAGCTCTTCTGTAAGAAATACGATTTTCGATTTGACGAGCAACACTTGCAGCAACTAAATAAGCATCTAGTTCAGGTCTTTTAATTTCAAAGATGTTGATTTGAACTTCTTTATCTGTAATTTTTTTAAGTTCTTCTTTTAACTTGTCTACCTCTTGTCCACCTTTCCCGATAATAATACCAGGTCTAGCAGTAGTGATAGTAACGGTTACAAGTTTAAAAGTTCTCTCAATAATTACTCTGGATACACTAGCTTTTGATAAACGAGCATGAACATACTTTCTGATTTTATCGTCTTCAGCAAGTTTATCTCCATAATCATTTCCACCATACCAGTTAGATTCCCATCCTCTGATAATTCCTAGACGATTTCCTATCGGATTTGTCTTCTGTCCCATATCTCTATGCTCTAGCTTTGTGTGTTATTGTTAGCTCCAAGCACAAGGTTACGTGATTGGATCTTTTTCTTATTCTATGTGCACGACCTTGAGGTGCTGGACGTAATCTTTTTAACATTCTTCCACCATCAACTCTAATTTCTTTTACAAATAAATCTGCTTCTTCAATATTTGCTCTTCATTTTTTGCTTGCCAGTTTGCAATTGCAGACAATAACAATTTTTCTAAACGACGTGATGCTTCTTTTGGACTGAATCTTAAAATATTAAGTGCTTTTTCTACCTTTTCACCTCTTACTAAATCGGCTACTAAGCGCATTTTTCTTGGTGACGTAGGACAGTTATTAAGTTTAGCAAAAGCAACTTGCTTTTTCCCTTCCTTAATAGCGTCTGCCATTTGTTTTTTACGACTTCCCATAGCTTACTTACTTTTTACCTTTATTTTTAGCACCTGCATGACCTCTAAAGGATCTGGTTGGTGAAAATTCTCCTAATTTATGACCTACCATATTTTCAGTTACATAAACTGGAACAAATTGACTTCCATTATGAACTGCAATTGTTTGACCAACAAAATCTGGAGTAATCATAGATGCTCTAGACCAAGTTTTGATTACTGATTTTTTTCCTGATTCTAAATTTTCATTAACTTTCTTTTCAAGTTTATGAAAAACGTAAGGTCCTTTTTTTAATGAACGTGCCATATTGCTTTACTTTTATTTCTTTCTACGTTCTACAATATATTTATTACTCGCTTTTGTTTTAGAACGGGTTCTATAACCTTTTGCAGGTATACCATTTCTAGAACGTGGATGTCCACCTGAAGATTTACCTTCACCACCACCCATTGGATGATCAACAGGGTTCATAACAACTGGTCGTGTTCTTGGTCTTCTACCTAACCATCTACTTCTACCAGCTTTACCAGATACTAATAATTGATGATCTGAATTTGATACACCCCAATAGTAGCCAAACAATTAGCTAAGACTAATCTTGTTTCGCCTGATGGCAATTTAATTGTTGCATATTTTCCTTCTCTTGCCATTAATTGAGCAAATGTTCCAGCACTACGAGCCATTACAGCTCCTTGACCTGGACGTAATTCAATACAAGAAATAATAGTTCCTAAAGGAATTTCACTTAAAGGAAAGCATTTCCAATCTCAGGAGCAGCTCCACTTTCGACCAGAAATACATTTTTGACCAACTTGTAAACCATTTTGAGCAATAATGTATCTTTTTCACCATCTGCATATTCCAATAAAGCGATAAAAGCTGTTCTGTTTGGATCATACTGAATTGACTCAACTGTTGCAGGAATATCTTGCTTATCCCGTTTGAAATCAATAATTCGATACCTTCTTTTATGACCACCACCTCTATAGCGCATGGTCATTTTTCCTTGACTGTTTCTACCTCCAGACCTTTTTATCGGAGCAATAAACTTTTCTCCGGCTTATCAGTAGTAATGGCGTCAAATCCATTTACTACTCTAAAACGCTGACCTGGTGTGATTGGTTTTAATTTTCTAACTGACATTTTTTGTCTTTATAGATTACTGTAAAAATCAATAATATCTCCTTCTGCTACATCAACAATGGCTTTTTTAAAAGCATTTGTCTTTCCCGTGCTGAACACCAGTTTTTGTATAACGGGTTTTGCGCGATTGGACCATAATTCATAGTTCGAACTTTTTCAACAGAAACACCATAAGCTTGCTTCTACAGCTTTTTAATCTGAACCTTGTTAGCTTTTGGATTCACAACAAAACCATAACGATTAAACAACTCGCTATCAGCAGTCACTTTTTCCGTTATAATTGGCTTAATCAACATGTTCACCTCATGTACTTCTTATTTACTTAAATTCGATTCAATTCCTTCTAAAGAACCTTCCGAAAGAACCATTTGATTTGCATTTAAAATTTTGTAAGTACTTAATTCTGAATTAGTTACGACTTCATAACCTTTTAAATTGCGTGACGACAAATATACATTATTATTTGAATCACCCAACACAAATAAAGATTTTTTGTTTTCCAAGCCCAAAGACTTCAAAACTGCAGATGAAATCCTTTGTTTTTGGAGCATCAAAATTAAAGTCTTCTAAAACACCATATTGCATTCTCTTTTGACTTTAATGTCAAAGCAGATTTTCGCGCCAAACGCTTCACATTTTTGTTTAATTTTTGGATATAATCTTTTGGTCTTGGCCCAAAAATACGTCCTCCACCTCTAAATACTGGAGATTTAATACTACCTGCACGAGCAGTACCTGTTCCTTTTTGTTTCTTAATCTTACGTGTACTTCCAGCTATTTCAGCTCTTTCTTTAGATTTATGAGTTCCTTGTCTTTGGTGAGCCAAATATTGCTTTAACATCCAAATAAACAGCATGATTGTTTGGTTCTATTGCGAATACAGCGTCCGAAAGCTCAACCTTTCTACCTGTTTCTTTTCCCTTAATATCTAAAACTGCTACCTTCATTACTTCTCAATAGTTACGTAAGCGTTTTTATGACCAGGAACACAACCTTTAACAACAAGTAAGATTCTTTTCTGGAACAACTTTTAAAACTCTCAAGGTTTTGAACGGTAACTTTATCACCTCCCATTCTACCTGCCATTTTCATTCCTTTGAAAACGCGAGCTGGATAAGATGCTGCACCAATGGAACCTGGAGCTCTTAACCTATTATGCTGACCGTGGGTTGCTTGACCAACACCAGCAAAACCGTGTCGTTTTACAACACCTTGGAATCCTTTTCCTTTAGAAGTACCGATACATCAACAAATTCTCCTTCAACAAATAAGTTCGACACCAACGATTTCTCACCTAATTTGTACTCTCCTTCAAAATCCTGAAATTCAACGACTTTCTTTTTAGGGAAGTTCCTGCTTTTTTAAAGTGACCCATTTCAGCCTTATTAGCAGTTTTTCTGCCTTGTCATCGAAACCAAGCTGAAGGGCATTGTACCCGTCTACCTCTTCGGTTCTGACTTGGGTAACTACGCATGGTCCAGCTTCGATTACGGTGCAGGGAATATTTTTCCCGTTATCGTCAAAAATGCTGGTCATGCCTACTTTTTTTCCTATTAACCCAGACATATTATTACTATTAATTATTAATTACTATTAAACTATTTTTTTCTGCAAAAAAAACAGGATCAAAAACAATTCGATCCCGAATATATTTTTGTTGCCGTTTTTCCTTTGCGAAACGCTCCGGACATGTTAACCGTTTCAAACCGAAACGGAATGGTCTATCACACTTTTATCTCCACCTCAACACCACTTGGAAGCTCCAGCTTCATTAGTGCGTCAATTGTTTTCGATGAGGAACTATAAATATCCAGAAGTCTTTTGTATGAACTTAACTGGAATTGCTCTCTTGATTTTTTGTTTACGTGAGGTGAACGCAAAACCGTAAATATCTTTCTTATGTGTTGGTAAAGGAATTGGTCCAGTAACAACAGCACCAGTGATTTTTACCGTTTTTACAATCTTCTCAGCAGATTTGTCTACCAAATTATGATCGTACGATTTTAATTTTATTCTAATTTTCTGACTCATTTTACTTACAATTTAGGCGGTTACACCTTTTGCTGCTTTTAATTACCTCTTCAGCCATATTTTGAAGGGGTTTCTGCATAATGTGAAAATTCCATTGTTGAAGTTGCCCTACCAGAAGAAAATGTTCTTAACGTAGTTACATAACCAAACATCTCCGATAAAGGTACATCAGCTTTTATGACCTTTTGCGCCTGCTCTATCATCCATATCACTAACATGACCTCTCCTACGGTTAAGGTCTCCTACAATATCTCCCATATTTTCTTCAGGCGTAAGTACCTCTAACTTCATAATAGGTTCCATAATTACCGCTCTTGCAGCTTTCGCCGCACCTTTAAATCCAATTTTAGCAGCCAATTCAAAAGATAATGGATCAGAATCCACAGGGTGAAAAGAACCATCCTTAAGAGTAATTTTCATACTATCCATTTCAAATCCGGCTAAAGGACCATTCTTCATAGCCATTTTAAATCCTTTTTCAATAGAAGGGATAAATTCTTTAGGAACGTTACCACCTTTAATTTCTGAAACAAATTCTAATCCAACTTTTCCTTCTTCAGCTGGTTCCAGTGTAAATACGATATCTGCAAATTTACCACGACCACCAGATTGTTTTTTATAAATTTCCCTGTGATCAGCTTTTCGGGTAATTGCTTCTTTGTATTCAACTTGAGGTTGACCTTGGTTTACATCAACTTTAAACTCCCGTCTTAAACGGTCAACAATAATATCTAAGTGAAGCTCGCCCATTCCAGAAATAATGGTCTGTCCCGAAGCTTCATCAGTTTTTACAGTAAATGTTGGATCCTCTTCAGCCAATTTAGCCAAAGCCATTCCCAATTTATCAACATCCGCCTTTGTTTTGGGCTCCACAGCAATACCGATTACTGGATCAGGGAAGTTCATACTCTCCAAAACAATTGGATGTTTTTCATCAGACATAGTATCACCAGTCTTAATATCTTTAAAACCTACTGCTGCTCCAATATCACCAGCTTCGATAAAATCGATGGCATTTTGCTTATTAGAGTGCATTTGATAAATACGAGAAATACGTTCTTTTTTACCTGAACGGTTATTCAAGATATAAGAACCTGCATCTAAACGACCAGAGTAAGCTCTAAAGAATGCTAAACGGCCAACAAATGGGTCAGTAGCAATTTTAAATGCTAAAGCAGCAAATGGTTCATTACATCTTGGCTTACGTCAATACTTCTTTTTCTGTATCTGGATTAACACCTATAATACCTTCTTTATCTATTGGAGAAGGTAAATAACGACAAACTGCATCTAATAAAAACTGTACACCTTTATTTTTAAAGGAAGAACCACAAACCATTGGAATGATAGCCATATCCATAACAGCAGCTCTAAGTGCAGCATGCACTTCATCTTCTGTAATAGAATCTTCATCTTCCATGAATTTTTCCAATAAATTCTCATCGTAAGTCGCTACTTCTTCAATAAGTAACGCTCTATATTTTTTTGCTTCTGCTTTAAGCTCATCAGGAATCTCAATAACATCAAAAGTTGCTCCTTGAGTTTCATCATGCCAAACAATAGCTCTGTTTTTAACTAAATCAACAATACCTTTAAAATCTGCCTCATCACCAATATTTAAAACAATTGGCACTGCATTAGATTTCAACATTTCTTTTACTTGTTGACAAACCGCCATAAAGTTAGCTCCTTGACGGTCCATTTTATTAACGAAACCAATTCTTGGAACATTGTATTTATCCGCTAATCTCCAGTTAGTTTCAGATTGCGGCTCAACACCATCAACTGCACTAAATAAGAAAACTAAACCATCTAATACTCTTAGCGACCTGTTTACTTCAACTGTAAAATCAACGTGACCAGGAGTATCAATAATATTAAAATGATAACCTTTAGCATCACTTGTTGGAAGTCCGTTTTCTGTAGGAAATTGCCATTCACAAGTAGTCGCAGCTGAAGTAATTGTAATACCACGCTCCTGCTCTTGCTCCATCCAGTCCATTGTAGCAGCACCATCATGTACTTCACCAATTTTATGTGAAACTCCTGTATAATAAAGAATACGCTCTGTAGTCGTAGTTTTACCTGCATCAATATGCGCAGCAATACCTATATTTCTTGTATATTTTAAATCTCTTGCCATTTTATCTTTTAAAATCTAAAGTGAGAAAATGCTTTGTTAGCCTCTGCCATTTTGTGAGTATCCACTCTTTTCTTAACGGCTGCTCCTTCTTCTTTGGCTGCTGCTAAAATTTCTGAAGCTAAACGATTGGCCATAGATTTTTCGTTTCTTTTACGTGAATAGCTAATCAGCCATTTCATTGCTGTTGAAACTTTTCGGTCTGGACGAATTTGCATTGGAATTTGAAATGTTGCTCCACCTACTCTACGACTACGTACTTCTACGTGAGGCATAACGTTAGATAAAGCATCTTTCCAAATTTCTAAAGCTGTTTTTTCTTCATCAGTTTTTTTTTCTTCTACAATATCAATTGCATCGTAGAAAACTTTAAAAGCTACAGATTTCTTTCCATCCCACATCATCATGTTAACAAAACGAGTTACTAACTGATCGTTAAAACGTGGATCTGGTAAAAGCGGTCTTTTTTTCGCTGCTGTCTTTTTCTCATGTCTTCTTCTTAAAGTTTTAAAATTACTTCTTAGGGCGTTTTGCACCATACTTAGATCTACGTTGCGTTCTACCTGAAACACCTGCGGTGTCTAAAGCACCACGAACAATGTGATATCTAACTCCTGGTAAATCTTTTACCCTTCCACCTCTAACCAATACTATCGAGTGCTCTTGTAGATTGTGTCCTTCTCCGGGAATGTATGCGTTAACCTCCTTACCATTGGTTAACCTTACTCTTGCAACCTTACGCATTGCAGAATTTGGTTTTTTAGGTGTCGTTGTATAAACCCGCGTACAAACCCCTCATCGCTGGGGGCACGAATCTAAAGCAGCCGATTTACTCTTCTTGGTAATTGTAGTGATTATTTTTAATGAAACAAATCTTTATAATTAATTTTTACACGAATTAAGACATTGTTTTTAACGACATACAGAATAGCCGTTATTAAAATATTAAAACCAAAATAATCCTTCTTTGTCTATTTCAATGCCGTTGTAGCCCCGTTTTTCCGAAGCAGTGACCAAAGTTGACATTCTCCCCGCCATCGCGCGTGCGCTTTTATGATCCGGAGTCCAATCGTTTTTTTCTACAGCCTTTCTTTTATCCGTTAACGGGTGAGAAATATGGAAACCTTTCAGTTGGAATATGTAGAAGACCGCACACAGCGTATCCAATTGATATGTTTGTAAAAGGGGATGAATACAGCATTTGAAGTCACTTATCCTGATATTCACCTCTTTGGCCCACGTGGGCGAGGTACGCCTGCATATCATGGGGTCGGATCAACGAGGCCGAGATTTGTTTTCCCGGATTATTTCGGGGGGCAGGTTTCTTTATCCGTCGGTACT
>CALOEW010000049.1:0-97693 GCA_942492445.1 uncultured Gammaproteobacteria bacterium | reverse complement strand
ACCGGGGACATCGAGGTCGTTTCCGAAGCATCGGACGGACGGGAGGCCTTAAAGATTCTGAAGGAGACCATGCCGGACGTGGCGGTGGTGGATATCTCCATGCCGGGGCTCGATGGCCTTGAAGTGCTCTCCCAGGTTCACCATTACTACCCGGATCTGCCGGTGATCATCTTGACCATGCACAACGAAGACCAATACGCTGTGCGGGCCGTGGAGGCCGGTGCCATGGGGTATATCACCAAACAGGCGGCCCCCGAGCAGCTTGTGGATGCCATTCGCAAAGTGGTGGCAGGCGGGCGGTACCTCACGGAAGAGGCCAGTGAGGCCCTTGCGCTGAAGGTGGTCAAAGGTTCGGCGAGCACGTCTGAAGTGGACAGCCTGTCCATGCGGGAGCTCCAGGTCTTGAGGCGGCTTGCCTTGGGGCACACCAACCATGAAATTGCGGAGAGTTACGCCATCAGTGTGAA
Organism: uncultured Gammaproteobacteria bacterium; assembly: GCA_942492445.1. Classification (GTDB taxonomy): domain Bacteria; phylum Pseudomonadota; class Gammaproteobacteria; order Pseudomonadales; family Pseudohongiellaceae; genus NORP240. The sequence continues at coordinate 97,226 of CALOEW010000049.1, read as the reverse complement.
AACGGTGGATACCTATCGACTGCGGATTCTGAAAAAATTGAACCTTCGAAACAATGCCGAGCTCTCCCGCTTTGCCATGAGAAACAACCTTATTGAAGAGTAGGGGCGTGGCATTAAGGGCTCAGGCCAAAAATAACGGTAACTATTGTGATCAACGATGCCTCCGGCGGCCCTGCCGGGGGCCAACCTTTTGAAAAGGTTGCCAAACAGGTTTTTATTTTTGGAATCCCATGAATGCGGATCTGATTTGACCCGAGGAACGAGGGTTAAAGCGCTGCGGCAACCCACTTTCAAGGTGACTCACCTTGCCGCCGGAGGCATTGTTTTTTGTATGGTTTATTTTTTTGCGCCGGCCCTGACCCGGCAGCACAATAGATGTGTCGTCAGAAATTTTCTTACGGCACAATCAGAAATCACCCGATTGACGGAATATCTCCCTCCTGTCTTAATAATCCCATAAAACCTCGGAAAGTCTGTTGCATGAATATCCGTGCTTCTCCACCTGGAAGCGACACCGATTTCTCTTTCAATGTTGCTTCCATGTAACCCTCGATTGTCCACAGCAGCTGGCTTTTCAGAAAGGGAAACGCGTCATGTTGGGCTACGGTGAGTTCGTAAGCATGTCGTGGGGCTTCGGGAGCTTTCGGGCTCAGGTATCCACTGAAAAAGATGAGGTGGCATATGTTTGCAGCGGCATGGGATCGGCTATGGTCGATGAATGATGAGATCAAGGATTTGTTCACGTTGGGTGTGAGACGAGGGGGGACGGTCGGCCTGACGGCGAGTGTCGACACCACCACCGGGGAAGATGCGGATCTGACGGGTAAAATGGTGAACTCCCCCGCCGAACATGTCAAACGGATAAAAACCGGGCCGGGGGGCGTCCATGAGGGGGAGCCCCGCCGGTACTCCAGAAGGCAGCGAATCGGGCTTGTCCTGGGGCTGGTGCTCTTTTTGGGGATGCTCATCGCGCCTCAACCACCCGGCATGGCACCCACAGCGCAGCGTATGGCGGCGGTGGCCCTGTTGATGGCCACCTGGTGGCTCAGTGAGGCCATCCCCATTCCCGCGACCAGCCTGATTCCCATCGCCCTGTTTCCGCTGTTGGGGATCATGAACACCCAAAAAGCGACGGCTCCCTTTGCCAACCATCTGATTTTTCTGTTTATGGGGGGCTTTATCATCGCACTCTCCATGCAGCGCTGGAACCTGCACCGCCGCATTGCCATGAACATCGTCAAGGCCATCGGGTTTTCACCCGGCAGGCTGATTTTCGGGTTTATGCTGGCCACGGCAGGCATCTCCGCTTTTGTCTCCAACACAGCCACAACCGTCATGATGATGCCCATCGGCCTTGCCATCATCACCCATGTGGTCTCTGAGGGGAAAAAAGAGGGGCTGGACAAAGAGATTGACTTCTCCGCAGACAAGTTCGCCTTTGGCCTCAACCTGATGCTGGGCATTGCCTACGCCGCTTCCATCGGAGGCATAGCAACCCTCATCGGCACCCCCCCCAACACCGTGCTTGCCGCCTACCTGACGAAAACATACGGGTATGAAATCACCTTTGCCAAGTGGATGATCGTGGGGCTTCCCCTGGTGATGGTCTTCCTTCCCCTCTGCTGGCTCTGGCTCACGCGGGTGGCCAACCCCATGAAGTTAAAGAGAGTTCCCGGCGGACCCGAGCTGATCAACAAGGAGCTCGGCGATATGGGCTCCATGAGCGCGGGGGAGAGGTGGACCGCTCTTGTCTTTACCCTCACTGCCTTGGGCTGGATCTTCAGGACCAGGCTCGGCTTTCTTTTTCCGGATCCCAAGCTTGTGACGGATGCGACCATTGCCATGACGGGTGCGCTGGTTCTCTTCCTCATTCCAGTGGATCTCAAAAAGAACACCTTTGTCATGAACTGGGACTGGGCGGCCAAAATGCCATGGGGTGTTCTGATCCTCTTTGGCGGTGGCCTCTCCATGGCCGCCGGGTTCAAACAGACCAAGCTCGCAGACTGGATCGGGTCCCAGGTGAGCCTTCTTGAGAATGCCCCCATTCTTGTGGTGATTATTGCCGTGACGGTCCTGATCATGATGCTCACGGAGCTCACCTCCAATACCGCCACATCGGCCATGGTTATGCCGATCCTCTCCGCCGTTGCCGTCGGCCTGGGACAGAACCCGCTTCTCCTGGTGATTCCCGCTGCCATTGCGGCATCATGCGCTTTCATGCTTCCCGTGGCCACCCCGCCCAACGCCATTGTTTTCGGATCCGGCTATGTCACCATTCCCCAGATGGCACGAAACGGCATTGGGCTGAATATCATCGGGGTCATCCTTGTCATCATTTTGACCTACCTTATCGTTATCCCCGCCTTTGATATTGTCATCGGCGCGATACCAGAGTGGGCACAGGTGGTACCAAAGTAAAAAGGCCGGGGTGAGCCAGGCGCAGGAATAGTGCGTTAAAAATCAGTTGATTTTTTGATGTTATCTCTTCATGATCAGGGCTTAACCAATGTATCAGATGGTGGTATGATGAGGGCATCGAGTGGAAAACTCTCGTTTCCCTCATCGGCCCGCAACCAATCATTCAAGCCGATCGCCTTCCCCTGCGCTCCAGGTCCCTTCGCTGACACGCGGCGTCCCATAATATTTCATTGAGCCTGTAGAGTATGACAAAAATCAGCGTATTCCTGTGGTCGTTGTCGGAGAATATGAAAACGACGGCACATGTAATTCTTGACGTGCCGGGCGTACGATCATTTCGATCGGCGGTTCCGGTGTGCGACCATGGAAGAGGCCTCGATACTTGGCCCATAGACGCATCAGGTTCGTGAATGATTCGGATTTATTGAAATACGGGGGGACGAGAAATGGCCATTATTGGGTGGATTACGATGGTGCTCATGTCGCAATCGGTGGAATTGGGCGATGTCATTCGTTTGACCCGGCCGAACCTTAAAAGCGGGACGCCATTGGTGGAAACTCTCGCCAACCGTCGCTCCGTCCGGGCGTTTACCGCTGAAGACGTGACAGTGGAACAGATCGGCCAGTTGCTGTGGGCCGCACAGGGAATCACGGAAACTCGCTGGGGATTGCGCACAGCCCCGTCCTCCGGAGCTTTGTACCCTTTGGAGACCTATGTCGTTTTGCCGTCAGGCGTTTATCACTACAACCCGCATCGGCATGAACTGACACGAAGAATCAAAGGCGACAGGCGTCGTGAACTGCAGATGGCGGGGATGGGGCAGGGTGCCATTGGAAAAGCCCCGGCAGTGTTCGTTTTTACGGCCGTCTACGAACGAACGGCCGCCAAATACGGCGAACGGGCAACCCGATATGTGGACATGGAAGCCGGGCATGCATGCCAGAACCTGTTGCTGCAGGCTGCAGCCCTCTCCCTGGGGGGCGTGCCCATAGGCGCGTTTTCTGACGCGCGTATGGCCGATGTCCTTAAACTGGCAAAGAACGAAACCCCTTTGTATCTGGTTCCGGTCGGTTACCCGGGGGAGTAAAGGCCGCCCCAAAAAATAAATTGATCTAAAAAGCTGCCTCCGGCGGGGCGCTTTGTGAAAAAAGCTCCGCAAAAACTTTTCGGTTGCAACAGCCTCTCATCCCCGGCCTGGAGGGCGGGGATGAGAGGCTGTTGCTGAAGAATCCTTAACGATGCCTTGGGGGTGGCGCGAGTGCCGGGCCGCCGGAGGCAATTTGGGTTATTTTATTCAATTGCCGTCCCTTGGGCAAAATATCTTGAAAGCTGGTTAACATGTTTTGTGAGGCGAACGGTTCAAGGGTGTGACGGCACAGGCAGGGCATTTCCGTTATCAATGATTTCACGGAGTTTTCGAGAGAGTTCCTCCATGCGAATCGGTTTCTGAATGAACCCGTTGCAGCCGCGAGCCATGATTGCGGCGGCCTTGCCCCCTGGGCTGTAGCCACTGGTGAGAAGAACCCTGACGTCAGGGTCAATGGCTTTCAGTTTGTCGTATGTTTCTCCGCCCCCCATGGTCGGCATGATCATATCCAGGATGACGACGGAGATGTTGTTCCGGTTCTTTTTGTATATGTCGATGCATGTTTCGCCACTTCGGGCCAGGATGACGTTGTAACCCAGCTTCAATAAGAACTGTTTGCCTGCGTCGGCTACGAATTGCTCATCATCCACCAGGAGCACCGTTTCGTCCCCTTTGAGGGCGGGGCTGTCATATTGAATATCCTCGGCAACGGCTTTGTTGGAGGCCGGTAGATAGATGCGGAAGGTGGTCCCCTGTCCCTTTTCGCTGCTCACTTCAATAATGCCGTTGTGGTTTTTGATAATGCCGTAGGTCGAGGCCAGCCCGAGCCCGGTGCCCTTGTTGGGGCCGATACGTTTTGTGGTAAAAAAGGGCTCGAAGACCCGCTCCATGGTGGCCCGGTCCATTCCGATGCCGTTGTCGGCTACCGAGACCTTTACGTATTTGCCGGGTGATTCGGGATAGGGTTTCACAAAGCTCTCATCAAGAATGACATTCTGGCTTTTGATGACGAGGTCCCCTCCATCCGGCATGGCCTGGCCGGCGTTCATGTAAAGGTTCAAGAAGACCTGTTCGAGTTGGGAGCGGTCCGCTTCGACAGCCCAGAGCTCCTCATGGAGCTGTGTTTGAATTCTGAGCTCCTTTCGCGCTCTGCCGAACATGGCAGAACTGGAGTCGATCAAGAGGTTCAGGTCGGTTGGCTGTACCTCATTTTTTCCACCCCTTGCATAGCCAAGCAGCTGGCGAGTCAGGTTCGCGGCACTGTTGACGTACTTTTCCATCTCCTTCAGGTGCAGGTGGTGGGGGGCGGTGGCTTCCGTGTCGAGCATAATGAGGGAGATTCTGCCCGAAATTCCCATCAGGATGTTGTTGAAATCATGGGCGATGCCCCCGGCAAGGGTGCCCACGGCATCCATCTTCTGGGCCTTGACAAGGTGCTCTTCAATTCTCTTTGATTCGGTCATATCCCGAAAGTGGATCACAACCCCTGATGTCTGGTTGTTTTCGATAAAGGGGGAACAGGTCACATCCATGCACCGGCGCCCGAGGTTCGGGTAGGTTGCCCAGGAGTTGAAACGCACGGTTTTGCCTGAAAAACAGCTCTCAAGTTTTGCCTTCACCTCTTTGGTGAAGATCCTGTCGCCGACAAGTTCGATGACATCGTGGCCGATCACCTTTTCCCGGGCCGTGTCGCAGGCCCGGAGAAAGCTGTCGTTTACCACCAGGAAGATGAAATCACGACTGATCAGGGCGATGTGGTCGGTGGATGACGCGATGATCGACTTGTATTTCCGGAGGGTCGTTTCGAACCGTCTGCGTTCGCTGATCTCATGTTTCAGCCGGTCGTTGGACTGGGTCTGTTCGGTGAGTTTCCCGCGGGTGCTTGCCAGGTTTTGCAGCATTTTGTTGAATTCGGCAGAGAGAGTCCCGATTTCATCCCTGGTTGTAATGGCGAGGCGATCGGAGAGGTCGCCACTTTGTCCCACCCTCATCACATGGCCTGTAAACCGCCTGATCGGCGTGAGTACCGCCTGTCTCGTAAACAGCAATACTCCCGCGAAAATGACCGCCATTGTAAAAAGGGTGGAATCTATGGCATGGCGTATGGTGGCATTTCCCAGGGATGTGATGGTTCTGGGGACCCTCGATTTGGTTAGAAACGCCACATCACCATGGGTATCGAGGAATTTGCGATACACATCCAGGAAGCCAGGGGTTGCCGATTCGATGACGCAGTTTGAGTCGCCCTCGAATCGGCTCAGAATCTCCTGGAGAGGGGCGTTGGGTTTATCCGGGGCAACAGGGAGGAGGTCAAACTCAATCTTTGTCTGATTCGCCAGTGCTTTTACGACCTTGTTGGAGAGGATCCGCCCCATGATGAGGGTCCCCCTTACGGGGCCTTTGTTTTCACCCGTAAGAACAGGTCGGGCTGAAATCAGCATGGGGCCTGCTTCGGTCATGAAAATGCCGGACATGCCCGGTTTAGAACGAGGCTGTCCCTCCTGCTGGTGGGGGAAAAGAGCGCCGGGCGCTGTCGCTTCCTGAAAATCTGCCAGGTCCAAAGGCTCTCCGGTTTGAAGGTCCCGGATCTCTCCCCAGATGATTTTTCCCTTGCTGTTATAAACATGGATAAGGTTAAGCTGATTATGAATAAAAGTATTGGGGATCAGGTTGGACTGTACATACTCCTCAGATTCGCTGACCGCATAGGCGTAGGTGTCATCCCAGGCCGCCCAGTCATGACAGAGAGAATCGAGGTGGCGGGACTCCTCCTCGATTGCCAGGAACACACGCATGGAGTCCTTTGCGGCTTCTTCCCTTTCCAGTGAAACAAAGGCAGGGAAAATGATAAATCGGTGGATGCATAACTCGACGGCTCCATAAAGGACAAAACTGGCCAGTATAATCCCTACCACTTTTGATCTAAGCTGCATGAAGCGTTTTCCTCAAAATGTCGTTTCTACGTCATGGGATTTCTCAAAAGTGACCTGTAACATAAATAACACCCGTATGTACTCCTCTCTTCTGGCAGGTAACAAATCGTTGACGTTCTTTCAATGACAAGCGAGAGTGGTTAAAGTATCATTAGTAAATGAATAGTTCAATAAATATAACTTAAATTAACTGTTGTGAGTAAAATTTTCAAATGATTATACGATGATGTCAGGAGGGGTGCCTGCAAGGCATCGGGGCCGTGAATATCTAATGGATAATCCGCCGGTGATGGTCCTTCAATGAGTCAAGCACTTGCCCGTACACCTGTCAGCATAAAACCAGGGACAGCGGAATCATGCATCTTGGCACGGACGCATTCAGTGTTGCGTGCGCAGGACCTGCAGGAACGAACCTGGGATGGGTGGCGACCCCCTGTGTCCATAGACCCCGGAGGGTACGTCTGATGACACATGCGGTCAGCCTGTTTTTTGTTGATAAACAGGGGAATGTTGCGTATGTCATTTGGATAAATCGGTATTTATTGTCGCATCACTTTTGAATCGCTCGCGCAGTGCGTCAATGCCGAATAAAATAGAGAAGCGTGGCATGAAATATAGAAAAACAATGGCCATCATGGCGTGTCTGTTCGGCATGGTTCTGTTCACGGTTGTGAAGATAAAAGTCAACTATGGAGTCAAACCCAATGTAGCGACAATTCCACACGTATCGGCCATGATATTATACAAGGGAAGTACGGATGAAGAGATCATGATGGCTGTTAAGGCCAACAGGCAGATGCTGCATGAAACCTACTATTCGTCAGTTGTTGTTGGCCAGAGAACCCCTTTGTTGTCCGCGTTAGAGAAAGATCGGACAGATATTGTCGTTTATTTGCTTAAGAGTGGAATCCCTGTTCGCGATACTGTCGAGATTCTTCATAAAGAGGGATTGCTCCATCATATCTCAAGGCTACATCAAATTCTTGATGAAGAAGGACTCGGGAATGCTATGGACTGCGATGCGGATTGTTTTGCTATGAATAAGTAGTTACGGTTGCATCCCTCGGATAAGGCCTGGCCGTATGAGATGCGGCTCGGCATCTTCATATGTCTGCTTCGGGGCTCGGGATAAAGGTACAGACAATTGAACGTATCAAGCCCCTTTGCCCAACCATGATTAAGGATAATTCCAAATGGCTAAACACAATTGCGAGACATGCCGATTCAGGGCAACGTATGACAACAATCCTGAATCTTTTTTAGGCCGGTTATGGCGATGGCATATTGCATGGTGCCCCGGATGGAAACGGTATATGACCTCTCTTTCTGTTGGTGAGAGGACTGAACTGGCTGAAACGTATGATTTGAAAAAATACAAATAGTTGAGGGAACGCCCGTCCCTCAGGCGGGCTGGTCTTTTTCCTGAAGTAACGATTCAGCTTCGCCTCCGGTGGCCAGGGGATTTTTTGCTTAAGTGGTTTCCCCTCCCCCCTTGGGTCCCAGGTGGCGGACGCGCTTTGTCCCTCGTTCCTCGGGTCAAATCACATCCGCATTCATGGAGTACCAAAAAGAATAACCTGGTTGGCAACCTTTTCAAAAGGTTGGCCCCCGGCAGGGCCGCCGGAGGCAACAATCAGTTAAATAGTCACGTTTTTATAAAGAAAGCTCACCTTAACGCATCGCGATAACAGTCTTGCATGGGACTGGCTCCTCAAAAAAAAAATCGTAATAAAGAGTGTGTGGTCATTTGCCCCTCTGTGGGCGTTGCATGGTCGGCTTGCCGATTGAGGCCCCAATCGTGCGCGTCTGGCCCGATCCGGGTTCTTTTAGCGACGTTTGGCGGCTCTGCAGCGCCGACGTTAAAAATATTACCTGACTTACTGAGGATTCTCATATGAAAAAATTGTCAGCTGTTATGGGTATCGTGTTGGTTTTTTTTGTGTGGTCTTCCCATCAATCGAACGCGGAGGGATCCTGGCTGGATAAAATCAATATTTTTAAAAAATCAGGAGGGGAGACCGGGACTGGGCCTGTATCTGACGCACCAGCCAGTTCCGGCGAGATCGGAGATGCGTTTAAAGAGGCGCTTCGCATGGGCACGGAACATGTCGTCAGTCAGTTGGGGGTTGCCGATGGGTTTAACGGCGACCCATCGATTCACATTCCCTTGCCGCAAGAGTTGCAAACAGTAAAAACGGTGCTGGCCAAGGCGGGGATGTCCCATTTGGTCGACGACCTTGAGCTCAAGTTGAACCGTGCTGCCGAAGCGGCGACGCCAAAAGCGAAAAAGCTGTTTATGCAGGCGATCACCGAGATGACCTTTGACGATGTAAAAACGATCTATGAAGGGCCTGAAAATTCGGCGACAACCTATTTTCAAGGGAAAATGACCCAGCCCTTAAAACACGAGATGGAACCGATTGTCGACCAGACCCTGTCTCAGGTCGGCGCCATCAAGGCGTACGATAACGTGATGGGCCAGTACAAGGCGCTGCCCTTTGTGCCGGATGTGAAGGCAGATCTGACCGGCTATGTGCTCGAAAAAGGGATAAACGGCATCTTCTATTATATTGCGAAGGAAGAGGCTGAGATTCGTAAAAACCCGGTGAGGCAGACCACCGCGTTATTGAAAAAGGTCTTTGGCGTTGACTGACAACTCTTGGATCATCCTTTCATTACCCCCCCAGGGTAAGGGATCGAAAAAAGCAACTATTCAGTTGGCCCTGCCGGGGGCCAAACTTTTGCCTGATCTGAAAGATGGGTTTGACAAACAGGTTTTGAAAATGATGCAGGAACGCGAACTCGTTTGGTAGGTCGTTGAAATCAGAACAGATAGTGCTCATCTCCTACTGTTTCCCCTTCTGAAGCTTCCCCGCTGAAGTCAAGTCCTGGTCGAGCGAGACATGTGTCGATCGCCTTATTGTGTCCCTGAAATATATCGTCACGGTGTTTTGAAGAAACCCATCTCCTCTGAGGGGGGAGTTGAATTCGCCATGTGTGGTGCTGTCTCAAGCCTGGAGGCAGAGCCTCTAGGGCGCATACCCAGGCGGAGCCGGGGAACGAGAGGGCTCAGCGATCAAGCTCCGTTTCTTTCATGGCTGTGGCCGAAGCGATGACCAAGGCCTGTTTATTGTACCACATTCTTTAGTGGCTGTTTGCTTGGGTTTTGTTCTCATGGGTTCATATCGGCCCGTTTGCGCCGAATTATCGGCAATCTCTAACTGCAATCAGGAGGTAACTAAATGAACGGAATGAACACGATAAGCCGACTGCTGATGGCTCTGCTGGCCATCATCCTCAGTGCAACGCCAGCCCTCAGCGCAACGTTTGAGTTTCATGGCGACCTGAACCACCGCTTCAACCTGTACACCAACCATGCAGATTTTTACGGATCTGGGGGCCTGGAGAACGGTGTCGACGACTCCCAGGTGATCGGGGAAAGCACCGTTAACTCCACCTGGGGCGAGATCAAGTACCGTCTCTGGACGGAAGCCGCCACCAATGACGGCAACGTCAAGGGCGTTTACGCCATCGAGCTCGGTGGCCTTCGTTTCGGGGATGAAGATTATTCCAAAGGGGGAGGGGCTACGTATTCTGGCGACGGCGTCAACATCGAAACCCGATGGGCCTATACCGCGTTTTTGTTGCCGGAGACGGAGAACGCCTGGTTCAAAATGGGCCTGCTGCCCTTTGCCATCAACGATTTCGTCTGGAACGAGACGGCCATGGGGGTTGTTTTTACCAACTCCGAAGGGGGGATAGACTATCAGGTGGCCTGGGTGCGGGGCAGGGAATATTACAATGATGATGATACGAAGGATAAAGATTCCGCCGATGCGCTGTCGGCGCGTTTCACCCTGAAACCGATGGACGGGGGGAAGCTGGGGCTCTTTGCCATGTATCAGCATGCCGATCCCGATGCCGGTCCGGGGGCCGTTGACGCCGGCAAGTATGAAGTGAAAAAACTAGGCGATGTGGAGATGGATATCTACACCCTGGGTGTCGACGGCGGGATGACCACGGACAGCCTCTTTGTAAACTGGGACGCCATATACCAGATGGGTGAAATCAACAATGCGACATTTAAAGGGCTGAACGGCACCGCAGCCGGGGATTTTGATCTGGCCGGTTTTCTGGTGCACGGTGATGTCGGTATGAATATGGGTGCGAACCGCTTGACCTACACCGCCTGGTACGCCTCCGGTGACGACAAGGATACGGATAATGATTTCGATGCGTTCATGTCCACCGATGTCGATCGCACGGAGAGCATTGTTCTGTTTGAGGGAGGCTATACCGATGACAATTATGGTACTGAGCGTCCCTATATTCTCAACAAGGGCTTGTTTCTCAACAGGATTGCCTTTGACAGAGAGTGTTCGGCCAAGCTCGATGTAGGGGGGGCCGCCCTGTATATGATGACCGCCGAAGACATCGAATACACGGATGATAACGCCAAAGCTCAGTCGAACAGTGATGTCGGGTTTGAATTGGATGCGTATGCCACCTACAAACTCTATGAAAACCTTGAAGTGGCCATTAACGCGGGCTACCTGCTTGCCGGTGATGCCATGGACGCCTTCGAGAAAAAACGCGATGGCAGCGCCGATGAGGATATCTACCGGATCACGTCTCGGGTACGATACAAGTTTTGATGTTGATGCGTATCGATAGGATGAGGAAAACTCTTTAGAAGCGTGCTTCCATTATGAATCGCGCTTCGTTCCTATGGCCAAATGGCAATGGCGTACACCGCGGCAACCCGCTTTCAAGGTGGCTCACCTTGCCGCTGGGGGCCAAGCTGAATAGATACGACATATTTTCCGCATCCTTGACATGTCTTTTAAATCCGAGAGGATCATTGCCTCTCCGGACGATTTTTCAAAGTCCGGCAATAATTGAGTCATGGTTGTTAACTTCAAAGGTGATCTTGTTTTTTTTGAAAAACTGGTCCATGGTAAAAAAAACTCCAATGATTCTCTCAAACTGTACACACTTACGTGTCTTTATTTGATAAAGTGAATTTCCGCAATGTAGGCATAAGTACGGAGAGACAGGGTGGTTGACATCACGCTTTGTTTAGAATGAAATGGCTGGAAGGGGCGAGTTCGTTCACGTCTCCGGCGGGTGATCAATACCGAAGGGCTAAGTCAGAAAATAGAATGTGGACAACTATAATATTTCTCTTGAGTGAGGTCGTAAAAGAGGCGCACCGCCGGGCTTATTCCCGTTGTCGATGGCAAGGTTTTTTGCTGGTTGCGGAATCTTTGTGTCTTTGAGGTTAACTTTTTTAAAAGCAACAGGTGAACATGATTGATCCAAATGACGTTAAAAAGCTTGATTCCGGCTTTGTCTTGATTCTGGTCATCTGGGGTGCCATTTTTGTCTCCCTGGGGGTGTACCTCGGTGTCTGTTTAGGGCTGGGCGAGACACTTCCGGCAGCCATGGGTGACGGGGTTCCCCTTGTGACTCTTCGGTACGCGCTGTTCGGGATTTCTTTGGTGACCCTCGTGGCGGTTCATTTTCTTCGCGATTTCATGCTGGCGCACCCCGGGTTTGTGGGGGCTTCCAGTTCCGTTGCGTCCACCCAGCATCCGGCGGTGGCCCGATACACCGTCATCGTCATCATCACCTCGGCTCTTCTCGAGAGCATCGGGATCTACGGTCTGATCCTCTTTCTCATGGCCAAAGACTCTCTCGCCCTCTATCAGCTCCTCGGCCTCTCCGCCGTCGCCATGCTCATTTACCGCCCGAAAAAAGATGAACTGCTGGATCTTTCCAAACGTATGAAAACTATGGAGTGACAGGCTATGAGTAAAATCAAGGTTGATCATGGCGCGGCTTTTTTATACCCGATGCCGATGGTCCTGGTTGGTTCTGTCGTCGGGGGAAGAGCAAATTTCATGGCTGTGGGCTGGGTGGCAAGGGTGAATTACAAGCCCCCTTTGTTTGCCATCGCATTGGGCCCTCACCATACAAACAGGGGCATTGATGAGAACAGGGCCTTCAGTATCAATATTCCGGACGTTTCACTCATCGAAAAAACCGATTATTGCGGGCTGGTGTCAGGAAGTAAAACCGATAAGTCGGATGTGTTTGACGTTTTTTATGGGGACTCGGACACCGCGCCGTTAATTACGGAGTGCCCGGTGTGCGTGGCGTGTACGCTGTACGATGTCGTCAAACTGCCGTTCAATACCCTTTACATCGGGGAGCCGACAGAGGTGTTTACGGAAGAGAAATACATGACGGGCAACCAGGTGGATGTAAAAAAGGTCAACCCCTTCACTTTGACGATGCCTGATAACAACTACTGGTCTGTGGGCGAACGACTGGGCGGGGCATGGAGTATCGGGAAGCATTTTAAGAAGGGGGGAGGTTAACCTTATAAAGAAGGGCAAACGGTTGGCCGCAGGAGGCTCATTTTTATTATCGGGCTTGACCATCGAAGGCATTTTTTCGGGTTAAGGAGGTTTGGCCATGGACATCAGAAGCACCGTTTTTGAAAACGGGAGAATGATCGCTTCAAAGTACACCTGCGACGGCAGGGATGTGTCACCACCTTTGGAATGGCGTGGTATCCCCCCGGGTACCGAAAGCCTGGCGCTTGTCTGTGATGACCCGGACGCCCCGGCGGGGACCTGGGTGCATTGGGTCTGTTACGATCTGGATCCGTCAATCCCTGGGCTTCCGGAAGGGGTTGCCCCGGTTGAGACCCTGCCAACGGGTGGTGTTCAGGGCTTGAATGATTTCCGGAAAACGGGTTATGGCGGTCCGTGCCCTCCCTCCGGCACGCACAGGTACTTTTTTAAGCTCTATGCCCTGGACAAAAAGCTGGGGCTTCCGCCGGGGGCAACCAAACAGAAGCTTGTGAACGCCATGGCAGGGCATGTTCTTGGGGAGGCCAGTGTGATGGGGACGTACCGAAGGTAAGGGCTATGGACGATGACCAGTTTCATCAGCTTCTGACGTATTTAGATTTTTCCTGGGACGGGTACCGCAAGGTTCGGAAAGGGGTGAAAAAGAGGATCAGTCGCCATATGAAAGAGCTCGGGTGCGACGAGGTGGCGGCATATCGGATGATTCTGGCATGCGATGGCTCTGCTCGCCGGGAGTGTGAGCGGCTGATGACGGTCTCCATCAGCCGCTTTTTCAGGGACCGAAGGCTGTGGGAGGGGCTCAGGGAGGAGATTCTGCCGCCTCTGGTCCGGCGGCGTGGGGACCCGTTTCGAGTCTGGTCCGCGGGGTGTGCCGGTGGGGAGGAAGCCTACAGCTTTAACATGCTGTGGGCGCTTCTGAAAGAGACCCTCCCGTCCATGCCGGAGCTGATCATCACCGCAACAGACCTGAACGATGAGTGCCTGGAGCGGGCCAGGGCGGGTGTCTATACCCCGGGCAGCCTCAGGGAGGTCTCAAAAGGGCTGCGGAAGCGCTTTTTTGAGACTCTGGTCAAGGGGCAGCGGTACGGCGTGAAACCTTTTCTGAAGGAGAACATTCGCTGGGAACGGCATCAGCTGTTGTCTGCTCCTCCGGCCGATGGTTTCCACCTCATTCTTCTCAGAAACAACGTCATGACTTATTTTCAGGAACCGTTGAGAATCGAGGCTCTGAATCAGGTGACCCAGAGCCTTCCTCCGTCGGGGCTGCTGGTTCTGGGGGCCCGGGAGAGGCTTCCTGAGGCATGTGAGGGCTTGGTTGCTCTGCCGGATTATCCTTTTATCTACAAGAAGGAGAGGGGATAACAGGGGTAAAGGTCAACGGAAATATATTCTACGGCATGGTCAATGATTTGTCAGTTCAGTGTGCGTCCATTGAAGGAGCCTCTATACCCCGTTTATTGACCGTTTCAAGTGCTTTGCTCTTGGGGTCGGCGTCCTGTTCTGATTCAGGGAGGAATGATCCCGAAGATCACGTGTGCCGCCCGTCACCGAATGTGATCGCCCCGAGGAATGAGGGAGAACCCTTCGTAACCAGCTTTCGAGGTGAGCCACCTCGAAAGCATCGTGCCAATGCGAATTGTCCCGTGCTCCTCGGGCTGAACTGCATTGGCCTTTGATCCAAAAAAGATTGACTTTCCCAATCATATATCATCTAATAATAACTGTTTAGATAATACTGTTCTTCTCCTTTTTCCCGTCTGAATTCCAAGCACACACATTATTCAATTCCTTCTATCAACTGGCGCGTGAAGGTCATTTCGTGAACTCGTCAATTCCTTATGTTTTTATGATCGTAGCCTCTCTGACAGCTTCGCTGGCAATGATGATTGCCGGACTGTTGGGCATCGCCTTACGTCTTTCCAAAACGGGCGCAGGGCACCCCCCCCAGGAGGGGCGAACGTCTGAAAATGAAAAGATGGCGCATGAACTCCAACGGTTCAAATTAGCCGTTCATCATGTCAGCGACGCTGTTGTTGTGACCGATTCCCACGGGCATATCGAGTTCGTAAACCCGGCCTTTGAACATTTCACCGGCTATCCGATGGCTGCGGTGCTCGGGGTGTACTACCCTGGGTTTGTCGTGGACCATCACGGAGAAACGCTGTGCAGCACCCTGCCGGAACATATGCTTAAGCAAAGCCAGTGGAAAGGGGATCTAAAGCAGAAGAACAGACATGGCCGTGATGTCGAAGGGAGGATCTCCATTTTTCCGATTAAGGAAGAGAACGGAGCAATTATCAACTATGTGGTGGTTAAACAGGATGTGACGGAGCAAAAAAAACTGGAGTCCATTGCCGAAGCCGATAATCTCATGAATAACTCGGGGTATATTTTTTCAAGCCTTCGTCACGAAATAGCGAACCCCCTCAATTCATTGAAAATGACTCTGTCTGTCCTGGAGAAGAACAGCCGGGGGTTTTCACGGGACAACATTCTGGACTTTACCAGGCGAGCTATGGCTGAGGTGGTACGCATCGAATACCTGTTCGATATGTTCAAAAGCCACAACAGATATGAACAACCGGTGGGCATCCCCGTACGGATCGATCAGTTCATCGAGCGTTTTACGTCCCTTGTGGAAGCCGACTTTGCGGAAAAAGGGATTGAGATCAAAAAAGAGATTCCTTCGGGAGAGCACTGGGGCTGCATCGATCTCCGTGCCCTGCATCAGGTGATGCTGAATCTGTTTACCAATGCAGCGGATGCCGTCGTCGGGACCGATCATCCGGAAATTCGCGTCGTCCTGAAGCCGCGGGCATCGTGCATGGATATTTCCATCAAGGACAACGGGTGCGGCATGACAGACGATGAGATGAAAACGCTGTTTCAGCCTTTTTGCACCTCCAAACCCAAAGGCACCGGCATCGGGCTGGCCATCGTAAAAAAAAAGCTCTCGGAACTCAATTGCGGCATTTTGATCCAAAGCGAAAAAAACAAGGGCACCACGGTGTCTGTTCATATCCCCTTGTGCCCGCCTTAAAACGTGTGGAGCAGGTGAAAGGCGGTACCCTCGTCGGTATAAAATACATGGAACACGGTGCTGGAGATCATGAGCCTGAGCCCGTTTCCCGCTGTATGGTAGTAGGACTTCCCCTGACTGTACTCCTCAAGTACCCCATCGATATCGAACCCTTTCCCGCTGTCTTTTATCCTGACAACCACGCCCCTTTTCCCTTGATGAATCGTGATCCCTATGGGCAGCTGCGGGTCCTTTCGGTTGCCGTGCGCAAAGGCATTGGACAGGGCTTCGCAAAGCAACCCCTTGCTGCCGATCAGTTCGTAACGATACCCCTCCAGCCATGGGCTCAACGTGCGGGCCAGCGAGCGCTCAACCGCAAACAGCCACTCATACTCCGCCCGGTAAGGTGAGTCGGGATTCGCCGGACATTTTGCGGGCACGAGCGTCTCCTCATGGATCACCGAAGGGTTTTCAATGCGGGTAAGCCCCTGTTCAAGAGTCATTTGTATCAGCATGGAAATGGTTTCCGTCCGTTTCGGTTTTGATGGCGTCTGACAGGGCGGCCGAGTCCGGTTTGGATCATACGCGCCAGCTCTTTTTCATTCTCGGGCAGGTGGGGAAACGTTGTGGCTGTCTGCCCCAGGTTTTCGATGCAGTGGGCATCGCTGCCCGCTACCAGGTGAACCCCGTTTTGTTCGCCCCACGCCCTGATCCTCTTCTCTTCACGACCATGGGTCACGGTTGACGCCAGTTCAATCGCATCCGGTGTGACAGGCAAATCAAGGAAGGCGTCATGGTCATCGATGTTTTTTTTCCCGTTGAAAGGATGGGCAAGGATCATGGTGGCCTCTCGAATCCTGGTGATGCGCCACAGCTGTTCCGCTGATATCCCCTCATGGATCCCCTCCATGGAGTCAAGGCCGATGACAACGAAATGATGGGTGGATGTGCTCACCTCGACGCCCCCGTAAATGCGGCGTCCATTGAGCTCATGGTTGAGCCGGGCAATCTCCTCCTTTGGCCAGAGTATGTTGTGTTCTGTAATGACGACACCGTCCAGGCCGCATGCGCGCATTGCTTCCGGAAGGCTTGCCGGGTCCATAAGCTCGGCGCATTCGGAGCCCCATCGGGTATGGACGTGCAGGTCAAGCAGAACGCGCGAGCCGAAAAACGGTTTCATAAGGAATATCCTGGTATGGACTGCCCGCTATGCTGGGAAAGAAGGCGGCTTGCCATCAGATGCCGGTTTTTTCACACGGGATGGTCTGTGATGTACGGATGGGCTGTCATGGACGAAGGGAAGGCCTCCAGATTCGCGAATGCTCCCGACCCTCGTTCCTCAGGAAGAGGGCATCCGCGAAGGTTTTCATGAAAAACAACCAAGACCTGTTTGTCCAACGTTTCAAAAGTTTGGCTCCCGGCAGGGCCGCCGGAGGCATCTTTAACGTGGCTGCCTACGCCGGCAAGGGGTGGTGAAGCCGCTTAGGCAAAACACCATGAAAGCGGGTTGCCGCAGCGCTTTAACCCTCGTCCCTCGGGTCAAATCACCGCGGCATTAAAAAAAATTGCGTGTTAATTTTTTTGCCTGAGCCCTTACCTTATCTTCGGTGGAAGATGATAAAGAGGTTTTGAGTCTTGAACCCGCTGAATTTACGAATGGCAGTCGGGTGCTCTTTGGGGCGCTGCCAAAGAGCCGTCGCAATCTGTTTTCGCGGGGGCTCACCTCGCCGCCGGAGTTATTCCCTGCAGCTTTACCGGAACAGGGGCGCCAATTCCTGGATGATGGAGGCCAACTTCATTTTGGCCATGGCAAAGCTGCCCTCTTTTTCTATGATCACAACGACATGGATATGAGCCCGTCCCGTTGTGGATTGGGTAAAGTCGGTGGATTCGTTGAGGCATCGGACGAGGATATGGGCTTTCGGGGCTTCGATATGAACCATTTTACCACGGCCTACGCCCATGACTTCCGTGGATTTCTGGGCCTTTAACAGGATGTCGTTGGCAAGGGCCCCCACCTCGTCAAGTTTGAGGTTGGCGTTATTGACCTGCTGGATCAGTTCGCCTTCCGGAGAAAAGATGCCGGTGGCCATAAATCCCTCGACTGACTTGAGCTGCTCAAGAATCTTAGCGATGTCGGACATGATTTCAACTCCTTTTTGTTTAAGTGCTGTTAATGAAACAGGGGTGCAATTTATGGCGCCATGGGGAGCCGAATCCATTTCCGGCTCACCATCCGGGGGGGCCTTGGACACAAGGTCATAAACGGTCTCCGTGTCAGCTTCCGGCTCAGCCTCCAGGGGGGGAGGCTGTCCCGCGGTAGCCATTTCGTCTTTGCGTTTCATGGATTCAAACAGAATCCCCATCAAAGGCGTGGTGATTTCGCGTTTAATTTTACGCTTGGGCAATTTCAGCAGTTCGATCTGAACATCCTCTGCTTCGAGCATGCCGTACATCGCGTCGATCCCCTCATTCCCATTGTAGACGGCATTGATCAGCTCCCCTTTTTCCACGATAATATGACCCGTCAAGGGGCCGATCGTCACCTCGATCAGGCAGCTTTTTTCCTCTGTTTTAATAAGCTGGAGGAAGCTGACCAGGGAGATCCCGGAGAGACCGCTGGGCTTCTTCGTGTCGATCCCCTGCAACACAGCCTGGGACAGTTCGTCAAAATCCACCGGTTTTTCGAAAATAGGGATGGAGTGATCTTCGCTGAGACGATTTTCAATTTTGGGTGTGTTGTATGCCGTCATGACCATGGTCTGGATTTGCGGATAATGGGTGCTCATGTGAGCGATCAATTCAAAACCATCCATCTTGGGCATCTTTAAATCGGTGACCACCAGTTTTATGGGGGTTGATTTCAGGATGTTCAGCGCCTCAAGGCCATTGGAGGCCGTGTAGAGGGTGAATTTGTCCTTGAAGGTTTCAAATCCGGCGGCCAGGCTTAACAGCAGAGATTTTTCATCATCGACAATCAAAACGTTTTTCATGGGATATCCTTTGCTTTTGGCCCGTAAGGCACACAAGAGAACCCGTATGAGGTCCCCCCAAAGGAGCCTGGATCGCAACGAATCGGTGGTGAGTTGGCTGTCGCTGTCGTCAGCGGTCAATTTTTTCTGTCGGAATATAAAGAGTGACACAGGTCCCGGCGCCTGGACTGCTCTTTATGTTTATGGTTGTCTCCATGCGGGCCAGCATTTTTTTGACCATCACCAGCCCCAATCCCGTGCCGTTCATTTTTGATGTGTTGAACGGGGTAAAAAGATTTTTCTGTTGCTCCTCGGTCATACCGCAGCCGTTGTCGGAAATGTCGAGGCGAATCAGCCCGTCCCCTTTGGACAGCTGGAATTGGATCGCTGGCCGCTCGGTAGACTCAAGGGCATCGATGGCATTGTCTGTGAGGGTGAATAAAACCTGTTTGAGGGCCTGGGGATCGGTGTACCCACAGATCTCCTCCCGGGGTTGGATCGGGGTGTTGTACACCGCGATGTCCTTGAAGGCGTCGTTTTTCTTTATGCCGTCAATGAAATCATCGAGAAAAACGTCAATTCTGTTTCTTCCCACCGACGGGGCTTCGAACAGGCTGAAGCTCTTGAACTCTTTGAGCAGAGACTCCACCCGTTCCACCTCGCTGAGGGAACGTTCGATAAACTCCTGAATTGTGGCCTCCGGATAGGTTGTCAGGTTTTTGTTGAGCACCGTCAGGGCCATCTTGATGGAATTCAAGGGGTTTCCGATTTCGTGGCGGATTCCGGAGAAAATGGATCCGAGATTGTCCGTCAGGGTTGACGCTTCCGCGATGGATTTCATCCTCTTTATGCCGGTCACATCCTGGGTGACGGCAATGATGTTCTTAAGCTTTCCCGACTCATCAAACACCGGTGATACCCGGAATTTAACTTCCGAAAGAGAGAGGTCTTTTTTTCGGCAAACCAGGCTTTCTGCCCCGGCCTCCCCACTCGTCAGGGATTGCCGGATCAAGGCATTCAGATCCGACAATCGTTTCACGGGGACGAGCAGGTTCGGGCTCTTGCCGGTGAGCTCGGCATTGGAGTATCCGAACAGGGCTTCAAAGGCAGGGTTCGCATACCTGATCGTGCGATCTGCCTCCATGATAAGGACGGCATCGGGGAATTGCTCCATTGCCGTAACCAGCATCAACCCATCCGGGTTGAGTTTGGCCAGCCACGTGATGTCATGGCAATAGAGCACGACCCTGGCCCGTGCGCGGGGCTCCATTGCAATGGGGCTGCCGTAAAAGGCCAATCGAACCTGACGGCCCTCCTTCATCGTAACGGTTATGGATTTGGAGATGACGGCCTGACTGGCTTTTACCTGTTCGACGAGACCTGCCAGCAACCCGGGAAGTGGTGCCGGCTCTGTGGCAGTGCAGGCGGCATCTTCAGGAAATAAAACCCCGGCAAACTGTTGCTTGGCTTTGGCATTTACCATGATGATGTGCTCGGACTCGGGATCGATGAGCATCAGCGGGTGATCCAGGGCGTCGATGATTGAATGAAGAGAATCATGGTGCTGTTTGAGGGAAAGGTCACGTTTTTTGATGTCAATCGCATATCGCACACTGCGATTGAGCAACGAGATGTCAAATTTCCCCTTCACAAGATAATCCTGTGCGCCATATTTCTGAACATCAGCAGCCGTATCCTCATCCTCGCCGGATGTCAGCATGATAATGGGCAAGTCAGGATAGTGCGAACGGATGTCCGTCACCAAAAGCGTGTCATGGCCGTCTTTGAGATTCAGGTCCAGAAGCAGCGCGTCAAGGGCATTGTTTCGCAGATAATCAAGGCCACCGGCGATGCAGTCGGCGTGACTCATTTTGTATCGTTTTCCGCATGACTTCAGAAGAGATTCGCTGAATGTGGAACCAAACGGACCGTCTTCAACCATCAACAGAATGTGTATTTCCGGACATGTCATGGGTTGGGTAGACAAGGGTTATATTAATGCGTTATTTTTCAGGGAGAATTGGTGTCAATAAAGTTACACGACAGCCCGTGACCTGTCAAAGAATAAAACAGCAAATTCAAATATATCCTGATGAAATAGGGACGATTTTTTTTCGGTGGTTAGGGGGCGGATATTCCGATATTCACTGTAAAAGGCAACCTCAAAGATCACCACGCAGAACTCAGGAGATTGCTGTGCTGCGAATTCAGCGAAGGAATCGGTGCGAAATTGCGAAACGTGTGCCGCCGGCAGCCAAGTCAAAGATGCCTCCGGCGGCCCTGCCGGGGGCCAATCTTTTGCCTGATTTTATCAAAGACAGGTTTGACAAACAGATCTTGGTTGCTTTTTATGGAAACCTTCGCGGATGCCCTCTCCCCGAGGATCGAGGGGAGAGGGCATCTGCAACCTGGGGTCCAGGGGTGGGATGCCACTTTGGCAAAAAATCCCCTGGCCGCCGGAAGGCAAGGTTTTTCATGCACATTAACCATAGAAGGCAGGAAAGATGGGCCATTGCTGGGATTTTTTAGAAAAAACGGGAAGAGGCTTCTGACGGGGGTGGGGTGCGCCGTTTTGCTGATCCTTGGCCTGGATCTCGTCTTTCCTCCGGCCATTCCCGGGCCGGGGGAGGGGATGGCCGTGACGGTGGTGGACCGGGAGGGGAGTCCGTTGCGGGTCTTTCCCGATGACAACGGGATCTGGCGGTATCCTGTTGCTCTTGACGACGTGTCGCCACTTTATATCCAAGCGCTCCTGGCCTACGAGGATCGGTGGTTTTACAAGCACCCCGGTGTGAACCCTCTGGCCATGGGGCGGGCGCTGATTGCGGCGGTGAGGCATGGTCGCATCGTGTCGGGCGGCTCCACCCTTACCATGCAGGTGGCACGGATTCTTCATCCCCATCGGCGAACGATTGTTGGCAAGATCGGGCAGATGCTCCGGGCCTTCCAGCTGGAACGGCGACTGACCAAAGAGGAGATTCTTACCCTTTACCTCAACCATGCCCCCTTTGGCGGCACCGTGGAGGGGGTGCAGGCGGCGGTTTTAACCTATCTCGGGAAACCGGCGGCAGAGCTGACCCATGCGGAAGCCGCGCTGCTGGCCGTGCTGCCCCAGGCGCCGTCCCGCAACCGGCCCGACCTGCATCCGGAGCGGGCGGTTGCAGCCCGTAACAAGGTGCTGGAGCGCGTGGCCGATTTCGGCATCTGGGATCGCCTGCTGGTGGACGAGGCAGTGGCCGAGCCCCTGGCGGTCCACCCCTGGAAGCCCCCCTTCAGGGCGCCGCTCCTGGCCCGTCGCCTTCGGCAGGAGAAACCGCAGGAGGCCTTGATTCAAACCCCTGTGGATCCGGCCATTCAGGCGGGGTTGGCGGAGCTTGCGGCCAACCTGAAAGGCGAGTTCCCCGCGGGAACCTCCCTGGCTCTCCTTGTGGTGGAGAACGAAACCGGCAAGGTGCTCGGCTACAAAGGCTCCATGGATTTTTTTGACGACGCGCGCTTCGGCCACGTGGACATGGTCCAGGCTATCCGCTCCCCCGGCTCCACCCTGAAACCCTTTCTCTACGCCGTCGCCCTGGAAGAGGGCCTCATCCACTCGGAGAGCCTTCTCATGGACAGCCCTCTCTCCATCAAAGGGTATACCCCCTTGAACTTCACCCGCCACTTTTCAGGCCCGGTGTCGGCCGCCGATGCCCTGGTCCGCTCCTTAAACGTCCCCGCCGTGGATCTTCTCGATCGCGTGGGCCCGGTGCGATTCGACAGCCTGCTTCGCCAGGCGGGCATTCACCTGCGCTATCCCGAAGGAGGGGCGCCCAACCTCTCGATGATCCTGGGCGGCGTGGGAACGAATCTCGAAGAGCTGGTGACGGCGTACGCCAGCCTTGCCAGAAAAGGAACCGTCACCCCTCTCCAATACACCCTTGAAGGATATGAACCCGACACCCAGGCCCTTTCGGAAGGCTCTGCCTGGATCGTCAGGCGCATTCTGGAGACCCCGGAGAGAACCCGCCGCGGCCGGGGCCGGTTCGGCATGAACCGCGGCCGCAAGCTCGCCTGGAAAACCGGCACAAGCTACGGATTTCGAGACGCCTGGGCCGTGGGCGTTACCAACGCCCATACCGTGGGCGTCTGGGTGGGCCGTCCCGACGGCACCCCGCTTCCCGGTCACTACGGAGCCGTCACCGCCGTCCCTATTCTCTTTCAGGTGGCCCAAAGCCTTTCCTCCGATAACGGCAAGAGAGACCCCATGCCCGAAAGCGTCTCCCAGGAAACCATCTGCTGGCCCCTCGGCATTGCCTCTTCCGAAACCGCCTCCGAGCACTGCCACATCAAACGCACGGCCTGGCTCCTTAACGATACCATCCCCCCAACCTTCGGCCCGAGAAACCCTCACGCCCTCATGGCCCCCAACCCCATGAGCGTTCGCGTGAACCCAATGAGCGGCAACGGTCTCTACGGCCCCTGCCTCGATCGCTGGCTGGCAGATCACGCCGGCAACCAAACCATCACCCGAACCATCGCCCGATGGCCCGGCGGCGCCGCACCCTTTCTCCCCCCATGGATCCGCACCCGAAGCCGCCTCCCCACACCCGATCCCTCATGCCTCCCCGATGAAATCCCCCTGGGCTCCCCCATCACCATCCACGGCATCCACGAGGGCGCCATCTTAAAAGATCCCCTCAACCCCGGCCAACCCCCTCACCGTGGAACTAACCGCCACCGGTGGCAGCGGCCCCCTCCACTGGATGATCGACCACACCTGGATCACCCAAAGCCACAGCGGCACCTCCACACGCATCACCTTTCCCACACCCGGCAGCCACACCCTCACCGTTATGGATACCTCGGGCAGGTACGCCGATCTCTCCGTGATGGTGCGATAGGGCGCATATGGGAGACCGGTCAGCATGGGCATACCAGCACCACGAGCTCTTGCCAGGAGCCATTCCCTCACCCCAGTGGGCGCGTGTTTGCTTTTTGTGGTGATGCTCGAAAACCTTCCGCATTTACAGGGGATGGTGGGTTTGGTAGAATTGAAATGTATGTTTTATTTGTAACTATTCAGCTTCGCCTCCGGCGGCCAGGGGATGATCCCCTGGACCCCATAAAAGCGGACGTGCCTTGCCCCTCGTTCCTCGGGGCAAATCACATCCGCATTCCCGCGATGTGGAGTTTAAAAACCTGTTTGGCAACCTTTTCAAAAGGTTGGCCCCCGGCAGGGCCGCCGGAGGCAAAAATCAGCTGAATAGTTACTTTTATTTTTTCATATGGGGGGCTTCAGCCCGGTACCGCTGAACATGTCCACAACCCACACCTCCTTCGATCCTTCGCCGCATATGGGCAGTCGCTCTCTGGGCTGTTACTCTGCTGGCGTCCATTTCGTTACGGCTCTCGTTGAATCATCTGCAGGCTTCCTCAGACAGGCTCATTACCCTGCCTGACCCCTCCCCTTAACATCCCCTGAAGGCCACAAGAAGAGGATAAGAACCCATGAGCGAGAAAACACTCAAGATTAAAGGCGGATACAAGAGCCCCTTTAAAGACATGGTCATGAAGCTTCTCCCGGACGGGGGGAACCTCAATCTCTGCCTGACATGCGGGGCATGCTCCTCCGGTTGCCCGGCCACGGGCATGGACGATATGGATGCGCGTAAATTTCTTCGCATGGCAGCCCTCGGCATGGATGAGGAGATCAAAAACAGCCGGTGGCCCTGGTTCTGCACCATGTGCACACGGTGCGTGTATGCCTGCCCCATGAAAATCAACATCCCGCAGCTTGTGTTCAATGCACGAAGGCTCCGTCCCCGGGAAGAGATGCCCAAGGGGATCCTGGGGTCTTGCGACATGGCCCTGTCAAAATCGACAAACAGCGCCATGGGATGTTCCCAGGAAGATTTTGAATTTGTGGTTGAAGATCTTCTTGAAGAGATCAAGGAGGAGTACCCCATCTGGGAGGAGCGGAACCTTCAGGCGCCCATCGATAAAAAGGGGGCGGAATTTTTTATCAACCAGAACTCCCGGGAGCCGATGATTGAGCCCGAGGAGATGGGGCCCTTGTGGAAGATATTAAACCTTGCCGGGGTGGACTGGACGTACGGCAGTGTCGGGTGGGCCGCTGAAAACTACTGCCTGTTCATGGCCGATGACGAGGGGTGGAAGGAACTCACCGAACGGAGCGCAAAGAAATGCGATGAACTGGGGTGCAAGACCTTCCTCAACACCGAGTGAGGGCACATCACCTTTGCAGTCCTGGTAGGACTGGATAAATTCAAGATTCCCCATAACTTCAAGGTTGAGACCATGTACAACCTGTTTGAGATGTATCACTACCGTCAGGCACTGGTGCGAATGCGCCAGGGCGAGTCAGACCGGCAGATCCATGCCACTGGGCTGATGGGGCGGCGTACCCTCGGGACGCTACGCAAGCAGGCACAGCAGCGGGGCTGGCTTGATCCCGCCCGGGCCCTGCCATCAGACCAGGATCTGGCGGCCGTCCTTCAGCGTCCAAAGCCAGGACGGATCCGCGTACGCTTCGAGCCTGGAGCCGTACCGCCAGCTGATCGAACGAGTGGTGCATCGATGGCATCGAGGGCACCACCATCCACGCCGCGCTCATGCGCCGCCATGGATATACCGGCAGTTATTCCTCGGTGCGACGGTTTTTGCAGTCGCTGGCCAAGACGACGCCTCGGCTAACCTCGGTGCTGGAGTTCGCCCCGGGCGAGGCGGCACAGGTGGATTTTGGCAAGGGTCCCGAGATCGTCGATGTGCATACCGGCGAGGCGTTCAAGACCTGGGTGTTCGTCATGCTGCTGGCCTGGAGCCGCCACCAATACGCCGAACTGGTCCGTGACCAGAAGGTGGAGACCTGGCTGGGCTGTCACCGCCGCGCCTTCGAGGCATTTCAACGGCGTGCCGTCAAAAGGGTCATCATCGACAACCCCAAGTGCGCCATCACCAAAGCCTGCTACCACGATCCACTGGTGCAGCGCGCCTACGCCGACTATGCCGAAGGCTACGGTTTCCTCATCTCCCCCTGCCCGGTGGCCGACCCGAAAAAGAAGGGGCGCGTGGAATCGGGCGTCAAGTACGTCAAGAACAACTTCCTGCCGCTGCGCGAGTTCCGCGATCTGGCCGACGCCAACCAGCAGTTGATGGCTTGGGTCATGCAGGACGCGGGTAACCGCATCCACGGCACCACACGCACGCCACCGCTGCAACGCTTCGTCGAGACCGAGCGGGCGATGCTTAAATCCCTACCCAACAGCGTGCCGGAGTGTGCCCGCTGGGTCTGCGCCAAGCTGCACGGCGACTGCCACCTGCAGGTGGACAAGTGTCGCTACTCGGCGCCGTGGCGCCTGGTGGGCCAGACCCTCGACGTGCGCCTCAGCGAGACCACCGTACGCGTCTACCAGCAGCACGAACTCAAGGCCATCCATCCGCGCCTCACGCTGGCCGGCCAGCGTCATACCGTCGATGAGCATCTGCCACCGCAGCACGTCGCCTACAAGATGCGCGATCCGCAATGGTGCCTGAAGCAGGCCGAGGCCACCGGGCCTCACTGCCACCGGTTCATGCAACGCCTGTTCGAGAACCGCGTCCTCGACCGCCTGCGGGCCGCACAGGGCGTTATCGGCCTGGCCAGACGCTACGGCGCCGTGCGACTGGAGGCGGCCTGCCAGCGGGCGCTGCACTTCGACAATATCCAGTACCGTACCGTGAAGATGATCCTCGAGAACGGCACTCGACCAGCACGCCGATCCCCGAAGCCGGCTTCGACGAGATGTCCGGATGCCTATACCGGCGCCGGCCGCTTCGGGCGCGATACCCGCAAGCTGTTCACCAAACACTGATCGCAAGCAATCCGTCTTCCGCCCCATCGACGCTTATCGGTGGTCCTTTCATCCCACACCATCACCCTCAAACCCAAAGGAGCTATGCCATGAAAACCACCCCACTACCCGAGCTGACACCGGTGCTCAAGCAACTTCGCCTGTCCGGCATCCTCGACAGCCTCGACAGCCGCAATCGCGAAGCGATCAAGAACAAACTCTCCTATCCGGAGTTCCTGGCGCTGATCATCCAGGACGAAGCCGGCCGCCGCGAGCAGAAAAAGTACGGCATGCGTCTGCGCCGCGCCGGCTTCCGCGGCGACAAGACGCTGGAGGGCTTCGACTTCGACTTCAATCCGGGCATCAATCAGCAACTGGTCACCGACCTCGCCCAGTGCCGGTTCATCGAAGAGAAAGTCGCCGTGCTGATTGCCGGTCCCTGCGGCACCGGCAAAAGCCATATCGCCCAGGCCATCGGTCACTGCGCGGTGCGACGCGGCTACGATGTCATGTTCACCTCGCAATCCAACTTGCTCTCGCAGATCAATGCCGCGCGTGCCACGGGCGCCATCGAGCGCAAGATGCAGGCCCTCACCCGGGTGCCGCTGCTTATCATCGACGACTTCGGGCTCAAGCCCCTCAAGGCCGGGCAGGACGAGGACTTCCACGATCTGGTCGCCGAGCGCTACGAGCGCACCGCCACCGTGATCACCAGCAACCTGGACTTCACCGAATGGGGCGAGGCGTTCCCCAACAAACTGCTCGGCGCCTCGACGCTCGATCGGCTCCGTCACGCCGCTTACCGGCTGGTGCTGGACGGTAAAAGCTATCGCACCCCCCGGGGAGATAATCAGCCCGAAAACACGACGCTTGAAAAAGGACCCAAAACCGCGAAATAATCACCCCGTCTGAAACGCTGAAACCGTGCCTCTACGTGGCGCCATTAAGGCGAACATCGGTGGCTCGCTCGTGACGGTAACGGACCGAGCGGTCCCCGGCCGCCTTCCCTGGCAGACTCTTAGGCATTAATGCTTTCTACTTGTTCTTGAGTCAGGCGTCGTTGAACAAGCCCAGCTGCGGCGGGGCGCGTTCGGGCGGTCGCTGAGCCTGGGAATCGATGGACCCCTTCTTTGCCAAATGTGCCAGAATCTGCCGGATCACCGCCGGGTCTTCCACGCAGGCGATGATCCTCACCGGACCCTGGCACTTCTCACAGGTTTCGATGTCGATGTTGAAGACCCGCTTCAGGCGCTGGGCCCAGGTCATGGCGGCATGGCGCTCGGCTGGCGTTCTTTCCTCCTGTTCGATGCCTGCCTGTTTTTTCTTACTGCCCCTGCCACGCCCTGCTGGTGTGATCATCGCCCGGTGTTTGCTGTTGGGTGCAAACACTCCATGAAATCTTGTCAGGTTGACTCTGGGCTTAGGCACCAGGGCGGCCAGTCGCGCCAGGAAATCCAGCGGCTCGAAAATCACATGGGTGGTGCCGTTGCGAAATGGTGTCTTCAGTTGGTACCGTACCTTGCCGGTCGGGGTGAGTGACAGGCGCTGCTCAGCGACTGCGGGACGGGCGATGTAGCGGCACAGCCTCTCTACCTTTTTGCGTTGATGCGCTTTGGCTGCAACGCCGGCGTGCAGGCTGAACCCGTTCAGCTTAGCCACCCTGGCGTTACCCGGGGATTCTTCCGCTTGTGGTGGAATGGTCTGCAGGCAGAACACCTTGCGGCCTTTTTGTGGGCCGATGGCCACCCGGTAAGTGACCGAATGGCTGTGGATGTCCTGGAGCGGGTCTTCCTCCAATCCGTCCAGAGTCAGGTAGCTGTTGTCCTCGTCCCGTTCCAGGATGCCGCGCCGCTCCAGGAAGCGGGCCACCCGCTGGCTGATGCGCTGCAGCAGGTTGTGGAGCTGCTCGACGGTTGGGGGCGGCGTGTGTCGAAAGCCGTAGTGACCCGCCTCATCCTGTACGTACACCCCATCCAGAAACAACATGTGGAAATGGATGTTCAGGTTGAGCGCAGACCCGAAGCGCGGAGGGCAGAATGCCCGGAGTAACCCCTTCTCTTACAGAGTGTCACCACCAGTTTCTTCTGGTGGCATGTCTTTTAACCCGGTGGGGTTTGACAATCAGGGCCGGCCCATGGGCAACTTGTAGTCGCTGGGCTGGGTGAGAGGAGTACATTTAAAAAGTACCTTTAATACAAAGTGATTGAACCAGTTGACTGTACTGTTACAGTCTGCTAGGCTGCATTTAAGCACTGTAAAGATACAGTCTAAATGCTGCTTAGGAGGCAATCATGATCGCTCAAGCCGAACAACTGCTGCAACGTGGTTCCAGTGTCACCAGTTCACTGCTGCCGGCGATTTTTAATATCTTCAGCCAGTGGCGCCTCACTGGTGCCCAGCAGATGAGGCTACTTGGGCTCAGCAATGAGAAGACCCTCTATAACTGGAAGAGCCAACCCGAGAAGGCCAAGCTGACGCGAGACCTGTTGGAACGGGCCAGCTACATTTTGGGGATCTACAAGTCCTTGCAAATCCTGTTGCCTGATCAGGCGCTGGCTGACCAGTGGCTGGCCACACCTAACGACAACCCGCTGTTCAATGGCACGGCGCCGCTGGACCGGATACTCGCTGGTCAGGTGGTCGACCTGGCCGTGGTCAGGGATTTTCTCGATGCGGAGCGGGGTGGCTGGTGATTGCGATCGATACGCTACCCAGCAGCGAGGTCAATGAACCGGTCTATCGGGTCATACTGTCGCGCTACCCACAGATCCACCTGTTTGAGCGCGTCTCCAACCCACAGGATTGGGAGGTGCTCTACGCTGTCGAGTCCCTGACGAATCCCAGGCTACGGGATGAAGTCGGTGATATTCGCCTGGTGCCGCCGGAAGACCGCGTCTATGGCGATGGTGCATCCTGGATCATGGCGGCCTTTACTCACCCGCCAGTCGATGGGCGAGGTGGTCGCTTCAACCGGGACTTCGGTATCTATTACTGCGCCGCCGATGAAGCGGTCGCCATCGCCGAATCGTCCTACCACCGGGCGCGTTTCCTACGGGAATCCCGAATCGACAAGACCACCCAGGAAATGCGCGTGATTCGCGCACAGTTGGGTCCGATACCTCTCCACGATGTGCGTCACATACTTGGGGACGCCATCTACGACCCCGATCATTATGGCGAAGCTCAGCAGCTCGGTTACGCATTGCGTGGCGCCAAAAGCTTCGGTGTTCACTACCAAAGCGTGAGAGCAAAAGGGGAGTGCTACGGAGTGATGCGTGCCCGAGCGCTGTCCGATGCGATCCACTGGCGTTATCTACTCTACCACTATGACCAGGAAGCGATAGTCAACGTCGAATCTCTCGATGGCAGTGGCAGGAGGTGATGGCAATGTATAAAGAGCTTCTGTGGATCTTCACCCAACTCCCGGATGATTACATCGTCCTCGATACCGAAACCACCGGACTCCCTGACGAAAACGGCCCGCCGGATATCGTGACGTTTGGCATCACCGTGGTTAGGCATCGAGCAATTGCAGAATCCGTCGAGTTTAAAACACGGCCACAAAAACACATTTCAGAAGAAGCACAAAGAATACACGGGATCACCAATGAACAGGCCGCTGAATTCGAATCCTTCGACGCCCAATGGAACCAGATTGCCGAATACCTGAAAGATCGGCTTATCGTCATTCACAACGCCAGTTTTGACTGGCCGATTATGCTGGATCACGTTGCCCGCTACGGTTTATCAATGCCGCCAGTTCAAGGTGTGTTTTGCAGTCAGAAAGCAGCCATTCCCTGGGCGCAGGCAATGAACCTGTCGTGCAGCCACAGAGGACCGTCGTTAGATATTCTGACAAAAGTATTGGATGTTGAAGATCTTAGAGCTAAGAGTGGTGGAATTCATGGGGCGGAAATTGACAGCCGGATGGCGGCTCGCGTTATAGATGTAATGATACGTTATGGAAGAATGGATGGGATTTCAACGTTGAATAATGATGTCTAAAACTAATTTAGTCAGCCCTCTGATTCAGATGCTCTGAAGTTTGCCACCAACCAGCAGCAGACGTTTCCGCTGAAACGTGTCTTGCTGATTTCAGCTGTTGGTCACAGGCCGACCTTTTTATTGAGAGTCAGGCGGAGCCATTCTCTCAAGCAGGCCAAACCAGTTATCGACTATCTCCAGTGTATCAACTTGAGTAGTTACTGAATTTTCCCTGGTATACAGAATATATCTTCCGTCAGGAGAGACATTGAAATTAGGTTCTGACGGGCCTGTCCAGCTTGAATTTAAAACTACTTCGGGGCGTGTGGTACTGAATCCTTCTGTTGTGTCGACATCAACATGATAGATTGTGTTGTCTGCACCTAAAAAATACAGTGAGCCATCAGGTCCCCAGTGTGGTTCTGTAGCCGTAAGATCTGAAACCATCCATCTACCGGCTTCGACATCGGGAAAAGGAGAAACAAATATTCTTTGTTGCCCGCCATACGCTATCCAACGGCCATCCGGTGAAATTTCTGCGGCATCCCTGGTGTCAGAATCGGCGTATAAATCCTGAATGGGAGTTTCACCGTCACCCAGTGACAGCATCCGTATTCGTGATGATCCACCGATTCCCAATGTAAATACCAGCCTCTGACCATCGGAGGAAAATGATGTTGGGCTCAAGGATAGGGGTGAACTCATTAACAGCTCCGGTTGACCGCTACCATCTGCATTCATGGCCCACAAACCAAAGCTGTCGCCTATGATATCTCGTTTCCTGTAAACCAGTTGGCTTCCATCTTTTGTCCACAAAGGGCGATCGCTTTGCCCTTCAAAAGTGCGACGGGAGATGGTTCGATCACCAATATTGTATACAGCGATATCGGTGTTGTAGTTATCATCTATCAGGGTAAAAACGATTCTGCTGCTATCCGGGGAGAACCTGCCCTGCAGTGCATTATGCGGAATCTCATGGGGAACAATAGTGCCATCAACTTCGCTTAATTCCTGTCCTCGTTCGTTGCTGATTGCCATTCCATCGGTTCCTGCCCGGAAGACCAGTCGGCCGCTATCAGAGAATGAATAATTAGCAATACCGTTTTCTGAATTGTGTTCAATGCCCCGTTCGATAAGAACCTGATCTCCAACAATCTCCATTGACGTACTGTCAAAAGGCGCAGCCCATAGATCTCCTGAGCGCATAAAAACAATGTGTCCCGAGGCTGAATACTGCGTGTTATAGTCTCGATCAAGCAAGGTTCTAACTTCGCCGGATTCAATATTAAAGGCATCAACTCTGGCATCGTATATCGAACTGGACGCGGATTCTCTCACAGTGTAGAAGATCCAGGGTGAACCAGACAGTGCATTGGGAAATGTCAGTATGTCACCGGACTCCATTGGTATTGCCAGAGTTTCGGTAGGCCCGCCATTAACCGAGCCAATAGTGAAAACATCCTCTAAATGTGGCTTGAAAATGATGGACTGTTCAGAGAGCCAGGTCATCGCCAAGGGATTTGCCGGTGTGAAACCTGCGACCCTCGATCCACCTGAATTCAGAGAGACAATGTATATTGAATAGCTTCCAGGCTGCCTGTTAACAAAATAAAGCTGCTCTCCAGACGGCGAAAATACGGGCCGCATTGGATTCCGCCCGACATCCGATGCCGGCAGGGTCAATGAACTGCCTGTCACAAAATCGTGAATAGCGCCAGTATTTCCAGTGTTACTGTAGATGGGGTTATAAGCCAGCCGCCGGCCATCAGGTGAGATGGCAAGGAAGCCACGAGTACCGGTCATGGGATTAACCGGTGCTTCTCCTAACACCAGGTTGGCGCGAAATGTTTGCGCTGGTAAACCCAAGTCAGAGCCCGAACCTATCGCCCTGTCCCGGTTACTTGAATCTAACAGAAACCTGTCAGCAATCTGGAACCCGGCCACGATTAACACAAGCAGGAAAGTGGCATAGATCAGCCATTGGCTCGGCGCCGCCGGCGCTGTGGTGCCCGGCCCTGAATCTGCCTGGATCCCGCCTGGCTTGACCTCATAGGCCCAGGCAAGGATCAGTGCCAAGGGAAATCCCAGAATAAATAGAAAGATGAGAGTCTGATTAACCCAGGCAGGGGCTTCAAAGGTAGGCAGTACCACGTCTGCCACCTGAATCAGTACCCAGGCCACCACGGCGTATACCGCTGCTACCCGGAAGACTTTACGGCGCTTGAATTCCTCAAACAGACTACCCATGGGTTGGGCCTTTTTTGTTATTGGTCTATTGCCGACGAGTCTAACATAGAAGGAATATCGGCCTTAACGTCCGCTCAGGATCTCTGAATTAAAAAAAATCCAGGGCTGGTTGTTGGTTTGCGCGGGGGAGAGGAAAGCCAATCGAACAATAGTGGTTCGATAGCCCTAAATCAACCTCGGGTCCTTTCCGAAACCCGCAACTGTTGTCATTTTATCGGGAATTTATCGTACTTCGGCAGATCACATGGTGAAGTATTAAACCAGTCAGCCTTTGAACCCCAGAAAATATTCTGCTGTGGTTCAATGCCCGGATGTTCGTCCAGTGTGCCGGCTGGAAGAACAATATTTTTACCTCCCTTTACCGCCCAGGGAAGCGACGAACCGCAATTCTTGCAGAAGCAGGTGGCAAAATATTTTGCTTCAGGGAGCTCAAACCGGCCTATGTATTCCTCACCTTTTGTCCAGCGAAACTGGTCCGGTGGTACAAACAGATTAGGCGCTTGGGCACTGCCGGTAAATTTTCGACAGCGGGAACAGTTACAGTACTGAAATACCCTGAATGGCGGCTCGATCTGATACGTCACCTCCCCACACAAACAACT
The DNA here is from genome assembly GCA_942492445.1 of uncultured Gammaproteobacteria bacterium. Lineage (GTDB taxonomy): Bacteria > Pseudomonadota > Gammaproteobacteria > Pseudomonadales > Pseudohongiellaceae > NORP240. The sequence goes on along the minus strand of CALOEW010000049.1, from coordinate 63,754 downwards.
TCCTTTCATATTATTTTCCTGAATTTATCAAGAGCATCCTCAATACCCGATCTGACCTCGCCGTCAAACCAGGCTCCCTGGTCATTACTATCCATGTCTACAATCAATTTGATACACAACTGCAATTCGATTGCGTGTCCGGGCCTTTATGGCAGGCCTGATCTGCCACGGATTGTCAGGTTAACTGCATAGTGGCGCAGGCGCGCTATTCAGCATGTTGACCGCTTGCTGGAAAGCGCAGAACCTGGAGTTTATAAGAAGGACAAACGGTATATCCGAAGCGGTGGATTGTCCAGTTTCGTTTACAGTGAACCCGTTGAAGTCCGTTCAGCGGCCAGACTTCGGAAAAACCGATTGCCCTGGTGCCTCGATGCGCCGCCTTAAGTGCGGCGAACCGGCTCCTTAAAAACGGCATTATGCAGCGTAGATCGGTGGAAACCAGAAGCGCAATTCATTGGAACAGCCGGTATTCGTCTTTAGGGAACCTCTGATTAAGTCCCACAATGCTCTGCGGGAGTCTGTCGGGTGTTGCTGTAAGGCGCCGTGCGCCGGGAATGGTCACTCCCTTGCCAAGCACGGCAACGAAGCAGCGACGCCCGACAGGCCCCGTCCGAAGGGGTCTTCAGGCAACCCCGCTGGCTTCGTTGCACTGCCTTGACAGGCCGACGCATGCCGGCGGCAATGCGCCTCGCCAGCAGACTTGCCTGAAGGCCAGAGCGTTGTGGGACTTAATCAGAGGTTCCTTAGTTCCTCTTTTGGGAGTTAATCGGAGCATCCGAAGCCACTGCACGAGGAATTCTGCACTTAACCAAGGTGTGGTCGGCAGGGTGTCCTGAGGCTGCAATAAGAGGACCAGCGCCGAGGGAGGAAAAATGACCGTTTTCCAGGGCATTTTTCTGAGTGAGGGCACCCCGGAGGGGCGCGGTCCGCAGCCACAGGAACCCCCTGCCGGCCACGCCGCTCGAAGCCACGAAAACATGGCTCCAAGAATAACTGACTCCCCTCGAACCCCTGGAAACAACACTGCACTCTATCTGATTTTCAAATCCAGTACTTGCTGACTTTTCACTCCAGATGCCTGGGCACACTGAAGGCATCGGTTCCGTGAAGCCCGCCAGTGATGCCTGAAGGAGGAAAATCCTTCCCGGAAAGCCCGGAAAATTGTCATCTACAGGTTTCTTGAGCCTAGAAAAGTCCTATCCTTTTTACAGCAAAATCGGTGCTTCTTAAAAATGTGGGACAGCAATGATTTAGTATATATACTGTTTTTGGTATGTGGGCGATTTATGAACACAGGAGAGTCTCAATAAGCCTGGCATCGGCACCCACTGACGCGCTGAAACGCTACGAAAAGTGGAAGGATATAGTATCTGTTTCAGGGCCCTCTGGCCAAACGCGACATCGAGGTGTCGGTCGGGGATTCCTTAAAGATTTTGCGAGAGCTGCAGGAGCTTAGTCATAACGATTTAGAACAGCTGACCGGCATTCCCCAATCAACTATTTCCGCAATTGAGAATGATAGAGTGCAGCTTGGTGTAGAGCGCGCCAAAGTCTTGGCGAGGGCTCTGCGCTGCCACCCGGCAGTGCTGGTATTCCCCGGCTGGGACATCGAGCATGAAGCAAATATTACGTCGGCTTCGCCGGAGCCTTTGTTTAAGGCGTTATGTCCGCGTCCGGGCCAAGCATAAACGTCTAGATACAGGAGCAATTCGTGGAGTCCATTTCAAATGCCGAATTGATTGAGCTTTCGTTTGTCGCCACTGATCACATCTATGCTCAATTTCAGTTTTGGCTTTCAATTACATTCGCGCTGATAGCCGCTTGTTTTTTCGCCAAAGAATTACTTCGACCGCGAATGAGGGCTGTCTTAGGCGCTCTATACCTTATTGCAACCGCTCTGATTTTTGTCCGATTGCTGTCCGCGGGTGCAAATGCCACTAGATTAACTGAAGAAATACTGGCAAGAGGGATAGTCTGGATGCCAGAGTCCACGATCTGGATCGGTATTTTCCAAGCCGTTGTAATAGCATGCGGAATATCTGCCACGTTATGGTTTCTCTATGCACACACTCATAGAAATGGCACATAACAGTCAGATCAATCAAGGACCACGACCAGCCCATTATTCAGAGAGTTACTTGCACAATGCGCTGGACCTTTTACAAATATGGCATTGAGTGAATTTGAAACCAAGCGTTGTGAACGAGTGCTGCAGAAGTTTATGGACAAGCGGCGTCCACCTGTTCACCTTCGGGATAAGCTGGATTTCGGATTCTGTATTAACGGCCAGAGCGTAGAGATTTTCGAGATCCGACCGGTGTGGGACGACCCCGACAGGATCATGGAGAGGTCCTTCGCAAAAGCAACGTTTGTGAAGTCCAGGAAGCATTGGACGGTATTCTGGAAACGGGCAGACCTTAAGTGGCATAGGTATGATCCAAATCCGGTTGCCAATTCTATTGATGAATTTGTTTCTATCGTCGATGAGGGCAAATACGCGTGCTTTTTTGGATAACCGTAATGGTAAACTCGGAACCAGATGGATATTCGGTGGTGAAATCTGCCTCTTTCGTGAGGCGATCATACTGATCTCCCTTAATACCAGGCTATGATTTTGTCGGTCTGTCAGACCTTCACCAGGTCGATGGCCACCAGGCAGGTGACCGGGTGGCCGTGGATGTCTTGTAGCGGGGTTTCCTCCAGGCTGTCCGGGGTCAGCCAGCGGCAGCGCCCTGTTTGCGCTCGAGCCTCGTTACGGCAGCTATCAACGCTGCGTAGCCGACGATCCAGGCGAAGATCAGTAGCCATTGCCCGACCGGACCCAGGCGGACGGCAACGGCGCCCGAAAGTGCACAGGCCAACATGAGCAGGTATTCGGAAATCACCGTTTTCCGGTGCCCCCAGCCGAGCTGGACGAGGCGTTGGTAAAAGTGTGTCTTGTGCGCCTGCAGCCACTGGTCCCGCTCGAACAGGAAGCGTCGTATCAGCGTAACCGTCGCGTCCACGATGAACGGTGAAAACACGAGCACCCCGATCCACCAGGCAAATATCCCGTCCCGATCCGCCCAGAGCGTGAGCGCCGAGGCCAGCAGTCCGAGTACCGACGAGCCGGTGTCCCCCAGGAAAATCCGCGCGGGGGGGAAATTGAACAGGAGAAAGCCGCCGGCCGCAGCCGCGGCCCCAAGGCTGAGCGTCGTGAAGGGGCTGCTCCCGGCCTGCCACCCCATCAAAGCAAAAAATCCGAAGCCGATGACGGCCATGCCACCTGCGAAACCATCCATCCCGTCCATGAAGTTGTAGAGATTGATCATCCACACAACGAAAACCGAGGCGATGGGGATCGCCATAATTTCGGGCCAGGCCCAGCTCACGCCGGGCAACGTCAGGACATCAGGCGTCAGCCCGCCAATCAGCAATCCGAGTGCGGCGGCGACATGGACAGCAGCCCTGATCGGCGGCGCCACGTGGGAATGGTCGTCGAACAGGGACACGACTGCCACGAGAGTCACGGAGCCGGCAATCCGGAGCAAGACAGTGGCATCGTTGGAGAAACAGAGGATGGCGATGGTCAGGTAGAGCGCGGCCAGAATGGCCAGACCGCCGGAGCGTGGGATCGGCACCTGGTGCAACGAGCGCTCGTTGGGATGGTCCAGCAGGTGGAGTACGGAGCCGGGGTCCAGAAGGCGTCGTGCCAACAGGAGCGAGATGACGAAAGCGCTTATGCCGAGGAGCACGGCCATCAGTTTTTCCCCTTTACCCCCGAATGTCGCCCCACTCAGCCGTTGAGGATCGACTCGGGGGACATGGACATGCGCACTATGTGATAGGCCTCGGCATATCCCATGCCCGCCTGGCTGCCCCGGAACAGCGCCAATGCCCGCAGCGCCTCAAGGGACCTCGGTGCCGGGAAATCATGGAGTTGGCTTTCGAAGCACCGCATGGCGTCGAGCTTGGTATCAATATGATCCGTTATATCGACACACCAGTTCGGTGTGAAGTTCGGCTCGATGTGAGGTGCGTTCCAATGGGTCTCGGATATGGATTCGTAGGCGGCACAGATCTTGATGGAGCGCCCGACGTCAACAGGTCTGGCGGAGACCATGCAGGCCTCGAACACCATGCGGTGGTCCGCATGGCGGTCGAAGAAAGGCACGAGAAAGATATCGGGCCGTACCTTCTTTACGATCCCATGAACCATGGCGTTGAATTCCGGCAGCTCGATTTTTCCCAACAACACGGCCGGGTTGTCCAGGAAAATGGAGTCCTTCACCCCCAGCAGCCGATGCGCGTTCCGTGCCTCCTCCACCGTCTGTTCATGGACCTCTTTAGGGTACAGGGGGGGCATGTGCGCCGCAATCGTGCCTACCGTGACGTCGCCGCCGCTGCTGGCAAAGCGCGCGATAGTGCCACCCGTTCCAAGGATTTCGTCATCCGGATGTGGCGCAATAACCAGCAACCTCAGGGTGTCTGCCATTTCTGCTCCTGGAACTGTCAGTAAACGTCGCTGTCGCCTTGACTGAAATGCCATACGCCGCCGGTAACCAGGGCGTCGGATGCCGGATCCGTCTTCACGAATACGTAGCGATCGAGAGGTTTTTCGCGCAAGCCGACGGCATCGTAATAGACCTCATACCGGTGTCCGGGCGTCAGCCAACAGGTCAGTGAATCGGCATTTCGGGCTTGGGCGAAGGCCTCGGCGAATTGGAGCATATTCTCGACCTGCCGGCTATATCGATGGTCCGTTACCAGCTCGCAGATGTGAACCACCCGCCTGTCTTCGTCCGAGTAGAGCTTGAGCACGAGAAAGCCGCGGCCTCCGCCAGCCAGAAACCGGAAGTACTCGCAATCGGGCTTGTGGTATCTCCAGTTAAGGTAAGCGGCATCGCGGTGAACGCCGAGCCGCATGCCGCTACTGGACCAGATGTCCGTAACCCCGCCCTGGAAACGCTCCACCTCTGTAAAACCGCCCGGCACCGGGCCATCGCTTCGCGTTGTCAGATCCTTGGTGCGCAACGGCACGCGACCGTACTCCAGCCAACCCGTGCGCCTGAAGCTGCGTTCGGATTGTGCGTTGGGAAATGTGTAACCGATCTCCTTCGATTCCGTCATGTCGTCCCAGCAACGTTGTGCCTGCAGGTGCAGACAGCCGCGGCCCCGGTAATCGGGGAGCGTCATGACGTCCTGAATCAAGCGGGCGTCCCTCACCCGACCAGCCACGAGAACCCGTTGCCGCACCGCGGCGTACATGGATACGATCCGCTCCCCGTCTCGAATGACGTAGACGCGGGCCTCACCCGCGGGATGGTCGAAAAACTGCCATCGCAGCCACGCCTCGCTGGTCCGGACGTGGGGCATGCAGGCCTGCCTCAGTGCCTTGAGTGCGGGCAGGTCTTCAACAGTTGCGAGCTCGACGCGGTCAATTTCCATAGGCTGCCATTATTGTGATGCCGGAGTGGACCAGCTATCCCCCGCCGCGCTGGAAGCGCATGAATTCCCCATGGGGCAGCCCCATAAGGGGCTCGATCCCGCAAGGTTCCCCGTCCCCAGTCGATTTCCTCAAGCTCCCTACAAGGGGCCTATAGAAGAACAAAAGGTATATCCGAAACGGGAAACTGTCCAGTTTCGTGGGGGTGAGCCCTCTGAAACCCGTTCAGCAGCCGGATTCACCAGAAAATGAACTGCCTTCGCTCCTCAATGCGTCAGCAAACTGCCTGTTTCATCAAACAACCCGTTCTGTGGCTGCGCCCGTTCTGCCGGAGGCTGCGCCTGGGCATTGATGCATTCCTGCTTCTTCAATTGGTCCAGAACCTGCTGGATGATCGCCGGGGCTGCTGTACAAGAATCCGCACCGGCGCTGACATTGCTCACAGGTTTACTCGCATCCGGTGGATCGATCCCATGAATTGATCTGTGGTCAGGCTGAATTGCCTTTCAAAAGAATCAGGCAGACTCTGCCAGTTCAGACTTTCCAAACAACATCAATTCAGCGGAAGGCGGCATGTTTCCTAACCAGCTGAATCTGTTCGATTCTTGGCCGGACACTAGTGACTATTTCAAAAAACTGCTGTACTTTTACTCAAATCCCTACTCCAGTGAGCCCGCAGATGAATAAGAGCAAAAGCGCACCACGCCGCCAAATAACAGGGAAGGCCTTCACTGCCTTCACCACTCTGCTGACAAGTGTGATGATGACAACCCTGACAGCCCAGGAACCAAACCGGTCTGACGGATTCACGGCAGACCAGGCATCTCGCGGCGGCGAAGTTTACGAGCGTGAATGCGCGAGCTGTCACCGCTCCGATTTTCAGGGCAGTTTCGAGGCGCCACAGCTGGCAGGGCCGAATTTCCTCAACAATTGGGCTGAGCTGAGTCCGGCCGAGCTGTTCGACCGCATCAAGGCGTCTATGCCCATTGACCAACCGGGAAGACTCAGTGATCAGGCCTATATCGACATCGTGGCATACCTGCTCCAGGCCAATGGTGCCAGTGCCGGCGGCAGTGAACTGAGTGCTGCAGCGGCGACTCCGATTGATACATTGATAGCACGGCGAGCGACAGCCTCCAGCCCGGCGAGCACCCGTCAGGAAAGTGCACAGCTTCGACCACCACAGGCACAATCACAGAACGCGCCGGCCGGACTCAGGGTTTCCGGCACGGTACCGGATTTCACTCCGGTCACCGATGCAATGCTCCGATCCCCTGCGCCGGAAGACTGGCTGATGATCCGGGGCAACTATCAGGCCTGGAGCTACAGTCCGCTTGATCAAATTAACCGGGGCAACGTACAGGATCTCGAGCTTGCCTGGACCTGGTCCATGACTGAAGGCGGATGGAATGCGCCGTCACCGCTGGTGCATAACGGTGTCATCTACCTGACCAATTACGGCAACATAGTGCAGGCGCTGGATGCTCGCACCGGCGATCTTATCTGGGAGCATGAGTTTGGCATTGAATCCCAGGGCTATTCCGGCATGAGTCGCAATCTTGCCATCTATGACGATAAGCTCTTTCTGGCGACTTCCGATGCTCGCATGGTCGCGCTCGATGCTGCCACCGGCGAACTGCAGTGGACCACGCGCTTTGGCGACATCACCCAGGGCCACCAGAGCACCAGCGGTCCGCTGGTGGTTCACGGCACGATCGTACAAGGGCTCAACGGTTGTGAGCGCTTCAGCCCGGCCGGTTGTTACATCAGTGGTATTGATGCAGGCACAGGCCGGTCACTCTGGACATTCAACACGGTTGCCCAGTCTGACGAACCGGGCGGCGATACCTGGGCCAACCTGCCCGACGAGATCCGCGGCGGCGGTGATACCTGGATTACCGGCAGCTACGACCCGGACCTGGATCTTGTCTACTACGGCGTGGCACAGCCGAAACCGTGGGTAGCAGCGAGTCGCGGCATGACAGTACACGATGCAGCACTCTACACCAATTCGACTCTCGCGCTTCGCCCTGCCGACGGCTCGCTTGAGTGGTACTTTCAGCATGTCCCCGGCGAAACTCTCGATCTCGATGAGGTGTACGAGAGGGTTCTTGTGGATGTGGACGGGCGCTCCGTGGTGTTCAGCATCGGCAAACACGGTATCTTGTGGAAGCTCGACCGCGCAACCGGCGAGTTTCTCGACTTTAAGGAAACAGTCTATCAGGACGTGTTCGATTACATCGATCCGGATACCGGTGCCGTCACTTATCGCGCTGATATTCAGAACGCCGGAATCAACGAAGCCATATCAGCCTGCCCCAGCACCGCCGGCGGCAAAAACTGGCATCCCATGAGTTATCACCCGGGTGAAGAAATCCTGATTATCCCCCTGGCCCAGACCTGCATGCAGATGACTGGTGCAGAAATCGCCCTGGTAGAAGGGTCGGGCGGAGTCGGTATTCGCTCGCGACCCTTTCTGGAGATGCCGGGAACCAATGGCAACCTGGGTAAACTCGCCGCCTATGACGTGGAGACAATGGAAGAAGTCTGGAGCTTCGAACAACGGGCATCGTTTCTGACCGGCGTACTTTCAACGGCAGGTGGCATCGCCTTCGTCGGCGATCTCGATCGCCGCTTTCGCGCCGTCGACGTGAAAACCGGTGAACAGCTATGGCAGACCAGGCTCGGCACGTCGGTGCAGGGCTTTCCGGTCTCGTTTCAGGTAGACGGAAAACAGTATGTAGCCGTGCCGACAGGGCTCGGCGGCGGCAGCCCGCGACTGGGGCCGGCGTCACTTGCGCCCGAGATTCATTATCCTCGCTCTGGCAATGCGTTGTATGTGTTTCGGCTGAAAGACTAGGGAGTCCCGCAACGCTCCGGCCTTCAGACAAGCCCGCCGCCCCTGTGGTTAAATTCAGCACTATTTATGTCAGCCTGAGATTACCGGCTGACAAATACCTGGCTTATTATCAAGGTCACGTTCAGTTCGTTCAGGCGCGAAGTCACGATGGGCGAAGCATCAGGTTTCCAGCGGGCGCAGTCAGGAAATTCCTTACGTCCGAGGGAGTTTATGGCGAGTTCGAAATACACATTGACCAGAACAACAAGCTGGTCGGAGTTAACAGAAGGGAGCCCCGGGAGCAGAATTAGTCAGAGGTTTCCTGGTTACCATCGATCAAGCCCAGGGGTAATGTCCATGAAGCAGATTTTTCTTTTTCTTGTTTTACTCATAAACGCGGATATAGCCGTGTTTGCCCAGAACGTGCCGGTACTACCTTTTGAATCGGTGCCGGATCCCCTGCGCCTTCCCGATGATATTCACCTAGGTGAAGTTGCAGGAGTGGCCGTCAATTCAGCCGGTCACGTGTTTGTATTCTCCCGGGGCAATTCGGTGGGGCCGGCCTACATGGCGGCCGCGGCACAGTTGCTGGAGTTCGACGCCAACGGCAACTTCATACGGGAGATCGGCAGAAACCTGCATGCCTGGTCCTACGCCCATATGGTAAGGATCGACCCCCAGGACAACATCTGGGTGGTGGACAAGGGTTCCAACATGATTCTGCGTTTTAATCCACAGGGGCGCGTTGACTGGGTTTTCGGGCGCAAGGCAGAGGCTTCCCACCTGGCGGTCCCGCCCGATTACGTCACTGTCATGGCGCGGATGATGGAAGCCATGGGGGTCGACATGGAAGTTCCCAATGGACTGAATCCGCGATCACCGCCACCGGTGCATCGGGATAACGAATTCAATCAGCCCACTGATGTGGCGTGGGATTCGGAAGGAAATACGTATTTCAGTGACGGTTACATCAATTCCCGGGTGGGCAAGGTGAATGCCCGGGGCGAGTGGATAGCCAGCTGGGGCTCGCTGGGCGATGGGCCGGGGCAATTTGACACTCCCCACGGTATTGCGGTCTCCCCCGAGGATGAAATTTACGTCGCTGACCGTGGCAATCGCCGTATCCAGGTTTTTGACCAGGAGGGGAACTATATTCGTGAGTTCACCGTTGATGTGCCGGTGGACCACAGCCAGGCTCACCCGCCATACGGGCCCGGCGGCCCCCAGCTTACCCGGGGCACATTGGCGCCTGGCGCGCCGGATGCTATCTGTATGACACCGGGGCCGGATCCGGTGTTGTTTGTGGGAGACCTTTACCCGGGGCGCATCTACAAAGTGAGCCTGCAGGGAGACGTGCTGGGGGTTTATGGAAACGCCGGGCGAAATCTGGGTGAGTTCGGCTGGATACACGCCATAGCGTGCCCGTCGGAGAACGAGATCTGGGTTGGCGAGCTGACCACCTGGCGAGTGCAGAAACTGGTTATCAGGCAATAGGATCAGGTCGCGAGAACTGCCATACAAGACCCGCAAGCTGGACGTAGTGGTGTTGTGATGGACGGGAGCCCTGTATGTGCCGATTGGCTAATATACGGCCCGGGGAATCCCACGGTAAGGGGCCAAGTGCCCCTGAAAGAAGTGGAAAAAGTAAAGCAGGAAGAACTTTTCTCAGCGTAAAGGACAGTTCACTAAGGAGTCGCTGGTTCGGAAGGAATATCGCCGTGTCAAAGGCGCTGAACATTCCTGAACAGGTTCCTCAGACTATGTGACCAATCCAGCGCCCGGCCAGCATCACTCCGGACCAGAAGAACAGCGACAGGCCACCGGCTATTTTTGCCGGCGCAGGCAACTCGGCGAGCGCTGCCCGGTGGTCGATCTGGCGGTAGACGCGGTAATGGAAATAAGCCATGTTGATGCCCGCGAGGGCAAGCAGCACGAACTTCCAGCGGAAGGCCGGATTGTCGACGTGCGCGGAGGCGCGGGTTATAAACATGCCCACTCCGGTGATAACGGCGACCACGAAAGCGCCCCAGGTCCAGGGAATCAGTTGTCGATTGAGGATGTTGAGAGGCAATTGGCGGGCCGCGAAGCCCAGCAGTCGCAGGTCTACCCAGAGAATGCTGCCCAGCACCAGAGTAATGGCAATGACGTGGATGGACTCCAGCAGCGGGAACCAGTTGGTGGCGGCGATGGCCTGGGATAGCGGCCAGTTTTCCATGGCAAGCCACACAGTGGCTTGAGGGCCGGCATCGAAGGCCTCCATGCTCCACAGCGGATATTGCAGATATTCCAGGTAGGCAATCCAACGACCGGCCATCAGCACCATGAACCAGAGGCCCAGCGACAACACAGCCAGGCCTCGGGCCGCCCAGATGTGCCGTGGTATTTCCCAGTAACCGGGCTTGCGCTTCTGCATGACATAGAAGAGGACCGCCAGTGCAACGGCGCCAGACAGAAAAGCGAGCTTGCTGCTGAAAACGGGGTTGGCAAAATACCGGTTGGGCCGGCCGAAGACAAAAAAGGCGCCGGAGATTACATTGCTGACCAGTGCAATCCAAAGCCAGGGAAAGGCGCGTTCCAGCAGTTCGCCAATGTTCATGGCAGGAATGGCCAGGCCCAGAATGCGCAGGTTCAACAGTATTGCGGTGGCCATGACGACGGCAATCCCCAGGATGTGCACAGTCTGGATGATAGGTGGGAAGCCGGGGATTGTGTTAAGTGCCCAGAGCGCACCGTTCTGCAGAAAACTGCCGTCAATCAGTTGTGCCAATGCGTCCATCATATTTTCTTCTTATTGTGTTCACGTGGTTTCTTGCTGGCCATACGCCCATTTTCCCTGTAGGTACAAGACTGGAACTACAGGAGAGGTGCAAAAGGTATCTCTGGATTGGTGAAAAGTCCAGCTTCCCGGTCCGAGCCCGTGTCCTGGCGTTACGGATTCCTGCCCGATTGCAGTTACCACGGCGAGGGCCGATAAGAAGCCCATGAGCTCTCTGACTGGAAAACTTCCTGTCCCCAAGGCTCTGCTTTGGGTGGGAATTGTTGTCGCGCTGGCACTGATTTTTCCCACTGCGTACAACCTACTGTTCGCTGCCAGGGACGAATTGTCCTACAGCGCTGGCGTGCAATCGACGACGTGCGCCGGAATGCTGCGCAGAGACGCCGGTCCCTCCACAAACTGCCTTACGGTTTATGGGATCAGGTTGGGGAATACCGGAATCAATCCCCAGCCGGCAATCGAAGTCAGCCTGTACAATGCGCCGGAACCATCGCGGTTCAGCAGCAATACGGTAGACATCGTCGCCAGCGCTGAGCGGCGTCAATCCCCTGATGTGGACTACAGCAGCCAGGGTGGCCAGGTACGCATCCGTGTCGAGAACCTGCAGCGCAACCGCCTGGTAGAATTGCAGTTGAGTTACCTGGGGGGAGCTGCCTACGAACAGTTGCAGAACGCGTCGGTGGATATCCGTGCGGTTGGCACTGTCATCGCAAGCAACCCGCACGTGACTGTCCTGTCACGTTTTGTACGCAATCTGACGCTGCTGTTCTAAAGGGTTTGCAGGGCTACAGTGGGCAAAGCCTGTTCTGCTTCGTGGCCGGTTTAAGCGCTCTGAAAATGACCTTGCATCTCCGGTCACTCGCAGCCGCACACCGCGACCAACAGGCTGGCGCTGATGCCGATGGGTAGAGTAGAGATACGGCGCGGTGGCCGGGGAAGGAGCGAATTCCTGCTGCCCCTTCCCGGCCGATACTGATCAGATACAGCGGTTTGGGTCGGCTGCGTTACTCAGCCCGATAGTAGCGCAGTATCTGGGTAATACCCTGGTCATTCGTGACCTGGGTTTCCAGCCGCGTAGGCGTGAGGGTTCGGATCTCTCGAATGAAGGGCTGATTCTCGGGTGCCATGGCATTAGGAGCGACGGCGGAAGTCCGATTGTAGATAATCGTTGACCCGACTCGCTGGTAGGTGCCAGATGAAACATTCATAAAGCGTGCGACCGCTCCGAATTCAGCATCCGAAGTCTCCGCCGCCGGCGGCAGCATTGGGCGCGGTTCCTGAGACATATCGAATACCCAGCTGAAATAGGTCTCGGTGTAAATCAGAATCCTGGACCTGGGGTTCGCCACGGTAATGATACCCGCATCCGGTCCGCCGATTGCTTCCTGTTCGTACATTTCCCAAACCCCCACCAGGGATTGGGCGGCGGCAGTCATGGAAAAGGTCAGCAAAATGCTTCCGGCGAGAGCGCTTAAGAATTTGTACTTCATGGTTTGATTCTCCATATTATTGTTGTAATGGCCGATTACGTTTCAGCCATATGAAAGATACCGGCATGCGCCAGTATCTTGATCCAGCGATTCAAGTACTACCCTATTTCTGAAATGATAAAAGAATCGCGAAGACTTATTGAGAATCTTTCAGGCTTAATCAGAGGTTCCCTTACCTGCTGCGAATTCAGTGACTTTTGCAGATTTACTCTGCGATTACAAGCTAATTCCTGGAAAACCTGCACCAGCACCACTTTGTGAACCCGATTCCCGAAGCCTTTGCTGGCGGGAGACCTCGCCTGGCGGTCCAGAAAAAGCATTGGGTTGTCAGGCTTTTTGAACGATGATGTAGGAATGCTGTTCAGGATGCTGATCGTATTCAAGATGCCTGCACAGGCACCCCGATTGGATTAACAGGCTCAAATACCCATTGACTCCAAGTGATGCATAGTACATCTCAGGGCCCATAAAATCGTCTGTCTTTTCACCTTTCGAATCGGTGCCACCAAAAGAAAATATCAGCACGCCGTTGTCACCCAGACTACTTATCAGCTTTCTGACCACATTTTCCTGTTGGTCAAGGGGGACATGCCAGAGGCTGTCCCAAGCCGAAATGAAGTCATATTCTCCAGGCGGCCCCCACTCACAGATATCCTGGTGATAAAAATTGATCTCTGGATGCCTGTCCCGTGCCAGCCTTATCATTTGTTCAGATACATCAACTCCCTCGGGAGTAAACCCTTCAGACAGAAGAAGATCGATAAACCTCCCGGTGCAGCCACACCCGACATCAAGCGCCGCCGTGCGTCGTTGTACGAATCCAATCGCCTTTTTATGCTGCTCTATTCCATTCCTCCGGTTGAAGGTCTCATTGTTCCAAAGGTAAGTAATCTGGTCGTAAGCATTGGCCGTGTCTAACGGGGTCATAGTCTCTCCGATATTGCCGAATTGATCAGTGCAGTCACCGCCGCTGCCAATCCATCAGTTCCATTTGCTTTCAGCAGTTCCACTGCGTCACCAATAGGTTTATTCTCAAGGTGCTGAACCATTTTGCCTTTTCTCGTGGTTGCAAGACGTCACTTTTGCTTTTAGAAGAATAGCCCGATGGCTTGGCACGTCGAACCCCAGGGAGTTTACAGAATTAACGTTATACCGCCTCCGCTTATGCGGGCCGTATGGACTTAATCAGAGGTTCCTTAGAATGTGATTCCATAGACTATCCATTGAAAAACTATCCGACCAGCGATCCAACCCAAAAACAGGAGAGCAATGATTATGACCAAAAAAACAGTTAAGGCATTCACCTTAATAGCTGTCATGTCGGCCGGGCTAACGGGAAACCCACTGTTTGCCGCAGACGAAATGGGTCTGCCTCGCACCAGTTACGGTGCTCCCGATCTGCAGGGCGTTTGGACTAACGCCACTATTACCACCCTGGAACGCAATCAGGCGCTAGGTCAGCAATTGATTGTTAATTCAGATGAAGCAGGCCGCCTGGAACGAACCGCTCCACTCAACGTCGGTGGTGAGCGGGATAGCAGGCCCAGTGACCCCAACCGGGGGGCGCCTACCGATGGCAATTCCAATGCCGGCTACAATACTTTCTGGATAGATCCGGGGACCAGATTAATGACGGTGAGAGGCGAGTATCGAACCTCTATAATAGTCAGCCCCGAGGATGGCCAGATTCCTTATACTCCGGAAGCCACGACTGCTTTTGCCAACTATTTGGCCGGATTAAGAAATTATGACGGCCCAGAACAAAGACCCCTGGCCGAACGATGCCTGGTTGGTTTTGGTTCAACCGCGGGGCCACCCATGTTGCCGGTTCTTTACAACAATCACTATCAGATCGTGCAGACTCCCGATTATGTCATGATCCTGGCGGAGATGAATCACGATGCGCGCATAATCCGTCTCAACAGTGAACACCTCGATGAAATCTACAATCCCTGGATGGGAGATTCCATCGGCCACTGGGATGGGGATACTCTGGTAGTGGAGACAGTCAATTTTCATCCGGTTCAAAGTTTTCGACTTGCGGTTCAACACACTTTGTATGTCCCCCCCGAGGCCAGAGTGATCGAACGATTTACCCGTGTGTCCGCCGACGAGATCGTCTACCAGTTCACCATTGAAGACGATGAGGCCTACACTCAGCCCTGGAGCGGTGAAGTCTCGATGCGACCGACCGAGGAGAAACTTTACGAATACGCCTGCCATGAAGGCAATTACGCCTTATCAGGCATTCTCGCCGGCGCCCGCGTGCAGGATGTAAATCAGAGTGGTAATTGAAACAAGGCGGGAGTTGCAATTCCCCGGCGCCGGCTGGCGCGTATGTCCTCTGGCGTCGGGTGGGTTGAAATAACAATTCATAACTGGCTGTTGCTATGAAAAGGTTCTTGAACCGACTCTTTTCTCCCATCGTGGTCGCCTGGGGCAGAACTCCGGTTGTGTGGATATGGCGCCAGCCAAGAACGAACCTGGAATTTATCAGGCAGATTGAGTCCAGGTATTATAACCCCGGCTCCTATGGCGGTAAGCAGCTGATACTGGCCAGGCTGCTGTACTTCCCAATGCTGTTGATGTGGCCTTTTCGGGCAGTTCTGATCTGCATCAGCCAATACAGAAAGCACGCAGCGGAAATATGCAATCGTTTCCATGTGCCCCGTACCCGGCAGCTGATATCTCTATTCCGGATTGGAATTCAATACTGGACCAGCCCACAGGTATATTACCTGTTTGAATTGTTCCGTGACCGGGATGTGAGGCAGGCGAATACCTATTTGCTGGAAAACTCCATGACCGCTCTGCTGGGAGTTATCAACAATGGTAAGAGCGATAGTCACATACAGGACAAGCACGAGTTTAACCACACCATGGGTGAGAAGGGCTTTCCGGTAATCAATGATTTAGGACTGGTCAAAAGTGGGCGTATCTGTGACGTTAACGGGGCAATACTGCAACTACCAGAGTACGACTTTATTGCCAAACCCGTGCTTGGCCTGGAAGGTCGTGGCCTGGCGCGTTATGACTGGTCGGGAAACGGACAGTATCGCAGTGCCGGTGGGGAACAGTTTACACGCGACCAGCTTGAGCGCCACCTGCTGAGATTGAGTCAACAGGAAGTCCTTCTGCTGCAGCCTAGAATGACAAATCACCATTCCATTCAGGAACTGGCTACCGGACAATTTTGTACCTGTCGAATTATAACCGGTATTACGACGTCCAGTGCAGTGGAGGTGATTGTGGCGGTATTCAAAATGCCGACCGGGAAAAATGTCGCCGACAATTTTGGCGCGGGAGGGTTGGCCAGCGGTATTGACCTCGACACCGGCGCACTGGGTCGTGCGGTTTACAAATACAAATCTTTCGAGGAATTTACCGAACATCCTGATACCGGGGCGATAATTGTCGGAAAGCGTCTGCCCTATTGGCAGGAAACACTGGATCTTGTACGGTCCGCTCACAAACAGGTTGACGGGAAATTTGCCTTTCTGGGTTGGGATGTGGGGATAACTGAAGAAGGTCCGGTCATCGTGGAAACCCAGGTTACCTTTGGCTTTATTTTATGTGAACGACCGGGCAGGGTCGCCATGGGGGCGACACGATTTCCAGATATTTACCGTCAGTGGATCGATGGAAAGAATCCAGGGAGCCTGTGACTACGTCCCACAGACTCCCGCAGGGTATTGTGGGACTTGATCAGAGGTTCCCCTGAAGGTTATTGAGGCTGCCGCTGAGTTTGAAACTGACTAACAACTGTCATTGAACAGTGTCGGTTAAGACCGAGCCAATAAGTTCCTGGCTTTCAACAGGGGTATCCTGTTGATGACGTGTCAGCAACGCGTCCAGCATCTTCTGGTCAGAGTGCCTGCGAAACAGGTTAATATCGGTAAGGTCACTGTCTTCCTGCTTGATCAGATTTCTCAGTCGGCCTAGCTTTGAGCGGAACAGGCATTTATCAATTTCAAGAAAGTACCGCCTTGTCTTGTATTTCATGATGGCCTTATCAAGAGCCCGGACCAGTTGAGGCATTTCCCGTTCCTGGGCATCCCTTCTGAAATACTCGAAGAATGACAGTCTTTCATCATCCTCGATGACCTGCTTGCTGATGTCAGATAGATGAATCTGGCTGCTGAATTTGAAATCATCAATTCCACACAATCTCATTGCCACGTAGGAACGAATGCACTTGGAGCATTTGCCACAGTTTTCACGTGGATCTTTCCAACAGACCCACAGT
This sequence comes from uncultured Gammaproteobacteria bacterium, assembly GCA_942492445.1. GTDB lineage: Bacteria > Pseudomonadota > Gammaproteobacteria > Pseudomonadales > Pseudohongiellaceae > NORP240. The sequence continues at coordinate 46,978 of CALOEW010000049.1, read as the reverse complement.
TTTTCCAGCAATTCGGGTTGCTTCGAGATTAACGCAATTTTTCCGGTTCGATCCGATTCCAGGCCAGTGTGGCAGATAGCGCATTTTTCTGTAGACCACAGGGGATCAACAACAGGATGCGCGCCGGCAGGACTGATTTTTTCGAAAGTATCATGGCCGCTTATATGGACTCTTCCAAAATTCAGTAACTGGGCGACTGTCGCCAGCGAAGCCCCGAAATTGACATAGCGCGCCATGTTAAACCACGAAGTGAATTCCTTCAGATTGGTTTCAACCAGAATCAATCGCTTGCCCAGCAGTTGCGCGATTTCATTGTTTCTGGCAACCATGCTGCTCCAGACGTCGGTCTCCATATTGAAGTCAAAGCCGTTGATAAGGATTAACGCTTGCAGCGAATCCCTGTGCTTGATCGCGGTATAAAGCGAATCAACACCGGCCGAAAAGAATGTGGCAGAGTCGGCTGTCGGTGTTCCGTTACTGGCGCCCTTTGCCTGTATATTGATAATTTTGAAAATTGGATTCCAGGAATTGAAAATGATCTGAATTTCCGGGATAGTTTGCAGAAGCTTCTCAGACACGGTGTAGTTATCGTGAACCTCGATATCTTCACCAGTAACATGGCAGGCGGAGTGCTGATATCGAAACGGTGATGCATCATTCAGCGTTCAGTATCTGCAGACATATCGCTATGGCGAAACCATAGTGGGTAAACGCCAATGCTGGCCCTGGTATAAATGCAGGCAGGATGGCGGATTATCTGAATTTCACTGATCAGCATGCACTAATTCCAGTTTCTTACTGATCTACTTGGTGCCTTGTCAGTGCTTGACCGCAAACTGCGCAAGACTGTTCTCCAGTAGAGACGATAGTTTTTCCTGATTGTGCTCAGCCATGAATATGGCTACCAGGTCATTCTCCTTGACGATCCGGGACAGAGCATCGAATGCGCTTTTTCTATCCGGAGTGACGTAAATGCAGTCAGCCGCCACGCCGCCTTTCAGAAAACCGGCCCTGAGCGCCTGGGGTACCTCTCCGGGTAGTCGACCCCGGCAATACAATTCTGAATCAAAACAGATTACCAGATCGAAACAGGGGCCCAGTAACTCGCCCATTTCATGATAAGTCCAGTCGGGGCGATTACCGACGCCATGTAGTATACAGATCCTGTTGCCATCCACGGGAACATTCCGCAGGCATGAGACGATACTCTCGCAGGCGGGTACCGAGATAGCACGATCGAAGAGAATACGTTGTGAGTAGCCATTGATAAGGTTGCATCGGCCAAATGAAAGTTCCAGGCTGCTGTCAAAATTCCCAAGTGCTTTGCGAATATTGTTGCGGGACACCTGCATCCCTTCTGCAAGTGCGGCAGCCGCCATGGCGTTGGCAATGTTCTGGCGAAACAGGCCGTTTGCACAGGCGGGCAGATCGCTGATGGCCAACAGGGTCTCCCTGTTTTTGCCATCAATGCGCTGAATGATATCTCCGGTTTCGGTTTGACTCACAACATAGGCGGTCCCATTTTTTTCCAGGTGTTGGGTGATAATGGTGTTGTCTTCATTCATGGAGAACAGCGTCAGTCGATCGCTGGGATAAAGATCCACGAAACGGGCACATTGCGGGTCATCGGCATTCAGCACGACAGTTCCAGTGGATGCATCGATTACCTGCTTTTTCAATTGTGCCATTTGTTCAAGCGTGTCGATGCCATCAATTTCAATCTGTTCTCGACCTACGTTCAGCATTGCCGCTGCCTGGCATCTATCCCGATAAAGCCCGAATCGAATCAGATCACCCCTGGCAATTTCCAGCACTGCCACTGAAATATTCCTGTCATTAATAACCCTTTTTGCCCCTTTGTAGCCGGATGAGTCCTCGTGACAGATCTGCTCGCCATTTATCACGATGCCATCAGTGGAAGTGAATCCGACTTTCTGACCACTGGCAGCCAGGATATAGGCCAACATACGAGTAGTCGTGGTTTTCCCGCAGGTTCCTGTGATCATGGCGACAGGGATCTGGCGGCCGTATTTTCGTCTCGCGGGCACTAGCAGATAGCGTCGTATCCAGGCAATTAAGGATTTCGGGAGAATATAGTAAGGCAGTTGCCTGATCATTATTGTTGAACAAGTTTTCTAACGGTTCAGTACTCGAGCCGAATTCGGGTGCATCAAAAATGCATTCAGTAACGCGCCAATTCGAAACGTCACTATTGATTGCCTCGTCGTGAATTCTATCAACGCCTTCCCCACGAATGCGACCAGCTGAAATGTATTCCTTCAACAGAATCAGTCCTCTTATAAAGTGACGCATGGTAACTGTTGAATGCGAAACGACCAGTATACAAAGATCGAGCGTGGCTGGTTCACCCACGAAAAAACACTTTCAACATACAAACCAGCAGAGCGCTCGAAACATACACCCTGAACGGCCAGTTTACAAGGTGCAACCGCTTCCAAAAATTACCAGTCTCGGCTTGACGCAAAGTCCGGTGTTCTTCCTGGGTCGAGCACTAGGGAACCTCTGATCAGGCCCCTCAATGTTCTGCGGGACTTAATCAGAGGATCCCTGTCAAGGGAGGGGATAGAGCCATTCGTCTCTCTGATTCCAAGGAATTGGGGGCTATAGTTATTCCGGTGTTTATCGACGCAAACTGTAACCATCCCCTGGAATCGGTGCCTGACTAATTGGAGTTCTCCGGCTTACGCTAGCTGTGCAAGGAGAACGAAAAAGAAGAAATCACGGTATTCAGGAACGCAGATTGTCAGCCAATCCGCATGGCCGTTCAGGCGCCTGGCTGGTCGTCTGCCCGTTGAGAACTTTTCAACAGGGCGAACCGGCGGGCAGTGTTCCGTGTCAGTTTGGTCAGATAAGGGCGATGGAAGAAAAGCAGGTAGACGCCGGTGGTCTGGGTCCAGCAGATCAGTAGCGTCCAGAGATCATGGGAGATGAAATGGGCGCCCCGCAGCTGCTGGGAAAAACCGAACACGAATCCGACCGTCAGCACCAGTGCCAGCAGATATTTACGCAGGTTACTGCGATACTCGAGTGCCCAGTAATACAGTGCCAGCCAGGACCAGCCGGCGCTGGCGTGGCCGGCGGGGAAACAACTGCCTGGATCCTTTCCCGGCGGCAGGCGTGTGAAGAGACTGAAATAGGGCTCTTCACCCCCGTACCGTAGCAGATCCCAGGGGCAGTCCATGTGGGTGACACGCTTGAGCAGATTGATCGCCAGGGCCGCCAGCAAGGAGGCAGCCAGCACGAACTGCCAGCCCTCGCGACCGGACCGCAGGCCGGGAACGAGGTAACTTCCCAGCCAGAGTCCTAGTATTGCCAGCGCCGCCAGGGAAACCAGGGATCGACCGGCCTCATGAATCAGGTCATTGGTGATCCAGGCAGACCGCAACGACCACTGGTTACCGGAGAGTCGGTATATCAGGTCCGCCAGATGAAGGTCCAGGCCAGACCAGGCAACGACCAGCAATGTCAGTATCAGCACCGCCAGGGGCAGGTACAGGTGCCAGAGTAGGAACTCGGGGGTGAGGCGGGTTGTGGACATACTGTGAGCTTAGTGAAGCGGTATTAAGGCAGTCTTAAGGGATTTTTATACTGAAACAGAGGTCCCGTGTGGAATTTTTTCGACCAGGAAGACATCTAATGGGATGCAAAATGTCGCTATTCCCGTGCATTGACTGCTGAATCTGACAGTTGTCGGGCTGCATGCTCCATAAGAGTATCCTAAGCTGCGCTGTTTAAATTGGTTCTGTACAGTCAAAAGCTTTTCAGTCAACAGTTAACCTTGTTGAGAGAGTACTCTCGATGTCTCTGGCACGACCCTGGTTGGTGATCTCAATCAGCAGACTGATTCTGCTGGTTGCCGGGTTTTTTACAGTCTTTTGCAACCTGGCGTTTTTTCGCAACAGCTACCAGGTGTTCGTGGAGCAGCCCGGTGGCCTCCTGTTCATGGGCTCACTGGCGGTCTTTCTTTTTGCCGCTACGGTGCTGGTGCTGTGTCTGCTCTGCATTCGTTACCTCACCAGGCCGGTTCTGATCCTGGTGATAATCACGGCAGCCGGTGCCAGTTACTTCATGAACCGCTACAACATCGTCGTCGATACCACCATGCTGACCAACGTGGCGGAGACCGACAGCCGCGAAGTGCAGGACCTGGTCAATCCCGGGATGCTGCTGTCGTTGCTGGTGCTGGGAGTGTTCCCGGCCCTGCTGATCCTGAAAACCCGGATTGTCTGCCACGGCTTCGGGCGGGAAATCTGGAATCGTGCCAGGTTGTCGGGGGCCGCAGTTCTGCTGATGGTAGTCAGTCTGCTGCCATTCTCTGCGTTCTACGCCAGCTTTTTCCGCGAACACAAAATTCTGCGTTACTACGCGAATCCGGTCACCGTGCTCTACTCGGCCGAGCGCTTTGCCGAAGCCACCTTCGATCAAGGCAACACGGAAATCACCATGCTGGGGCTGGATGCCAGAATTCCAGCCACGGACAAGGCTCGCGAACTCATCGTCCTGGTGGTGGGCGAGGCGGTGCGGGCCGATCACCTGGGTCTGAATGATTACGCACGACAGACCACGCCGCAACTGGCGGCCCGTGACGTGGTCAGCTTCGATCAGGTGTATTCCTGTGGCACAGCAACCGCCTATTCCGTGCCTTGCATGTTTTCGCTGCAGGAGCGGATTGATTTCGACCTGGATGAGGCAAATCTGCAGGAAAACCTGCTGGATGTGCTGGGACATGCGGGGGTCAACGTACTCTGGCGGGACAACAATTCCAGCTCCAAAGGGGTTACCCATGCCACGCCTTTTGAAGATTTCAGGTACCCGGAGAACAATCCGGTATGCGATGAGGAATGTCGTGACATGGGTATGCTGAATGGACTCGACGAGTATATTGGGCAACAGAAAAACGGCGATATAGTGATTGTCCTGCACCAGATGGGAAATCATGGCCCCGCCTATTTCAAGCGCTTTCCGCCCGAGTTCGCCACTTTCCAGCCCTACTGCCAGTCAAAACGCCTGGAGTCCTGTAGTCGGCAGGAAATCGTCAATGCCTATGACAATGCCATACTTTATACCGACTATTTTCTGGACCGGGTGATCAGTTTTCTCGAGCGTCACGAAGGTGAATTTGTGACCGCCATGTACTACATGAGCGATCATGGCGAGTCACTGGGGGAAAGCGGCGTTTACCTGCACGGCCTGCCCTACCTGTTTGCTCCGGACAACCAGAAGCATGTTGCTTCACTGATGTGGCTGGGGGACAGTTTCCCGGTCGAAAGACAAGCGCTGAATAATCTGCGCCACCAGCCACTGTCTCACGATAATTATTTTCACACCGTGCTGGGCCTGATGGAGATTCAGACCAGCCTCTACGACAGCGACAAGGATATCCTCGCCAGTACGGAGCTCCTGGTTAAGAATCGGGATTGAGTGATTCGGAGCGCCAACTACAATACACAGGCTAAATAAAAGCAGCATAATCGAACAGGGTACCCATACCGAACTGATAGCGCGCAAGGGATTGTTCCACGAACTGTTACTGGCGCAGTTTTCCGAGCCGGAGATGGCCATCGCCGGTTGAACCCGCCCGGTTCCGAGGCGGACTCTACCGTGGTGTTATAGGGACTGGTGAGGACTTCACGCTTTGTCTGGGAGCGCTCGTCAGCTCTCCGCAGGATACATTCCTATGTAACCTGGGCTTCCTTCATTGGAGTTCGTCCCGGTGACTCGGAATGTTGGGCCGAACCCAATCGAAAATCCGTAAGGCAGTCTTAAGAATTCCCGGATACTGTATTGCCTTACGCTGCGACTTGTTGGGGTACCGCAGGATGGCTTCTGGTGTTGCTTTCGGGAGTGAGTGCGCAATCCTGGTCTGTGCTTTACTGTCATTTTCTGCTGTTAAGGCTCAGGAAAGTGCTCGATTGTGGAAGCGTGTCAGTTTACCAGCTTACTTCGAGCTTTGATTTCACGGAGGAGGTTGAGTCCCGCTGGGGCAGCAAGGAGTCATTTGATCTTGAAAGCCGGCCGTATTCTGTCGGTACAATCGTAGTCAATACCCTGCCCATCTTTGATGAATCCAATCGGCGTGAGAATAATGACGCCTACCGCTGGGCAAACCGGTTCCATATTGATACCAGGCCCGGTGTGATACGCAATCAGCTGCTTTTTCAATCCAGGGACCAGGTCACTGCTCAAATCCTGGCAGAATCAGAACGGATACTTCGTCAAAGGTGGAACATGTGTGGCTGAGTCAAAATCCGGTGCTGCAGAAATGGGATACAGTTGACTCGATAGTCACCCGGGAAGTGTGGACATTCGGTTCCCGGATTTTCATTTCACTCGCTATGGTGACACGAAGCGTCGTATCGGCGTTCGAGAAGCCAATATTCTTGGCAGTGGTCAGCGATTTTCAGTCTTTTTTGAAAACAATGCCGAACGCAGCTCCTACGCGCTTCAATACGAAAACCCCAACATAAGAGATACCCGTAAATCGATTAAGATCCAGGCGGCCGACAATTCAGACGGTCACCATTATCACTTCGAATATCAATTGCCATTCTATTCCCTGGAGTCACGCAATGCGTGGTATATGGGCTATGAATCGACCAAGGAAATAGTGACCCAGTACCGGCTCGGGAGGCGGTTATCGGAACTGGGCCATGAAAAAAGGACTGCGGAGTTATCCAAAGGTTTTTCCGCGGGACTGAAAAACGGCTGGTCGAAGCGATACACTTTCGGTCTTCGGTATGAAAAGTCATGATTACGGGGAAGGCACTGATTTACCGTTTCCGGTGAGACTTCCTTCCGACATGTCTCTTCTATATCCATTCATTGAATTTGAAAGTATCGAGAATAATTTTGCAGTCGCGTATAACATCAGTCAGATCTATCGAACAGAGGATTTATTCCTGGGAAAGAGAATTTCGGGCAGCATTGGGTTTGACCCCTCGGCTGACAGTAGGCTGATTCTGGCCGGGGGATACACCGATACCTTGATTTCCGATCCTAAAATACTCCTGCAGTTAAATACTGACTGGTACGGTCGTTGGAACAAATCAAATTCCAGTTGGGAGGATGCGGTTCTTAACCTGAACCTCGACTACCACCGAGGGCAGACGGATAAAAGGGGACCCTTTACGTTGGGCTTTTTGCCAGTAAGTCTTACAATTTGCTCGATGGCACTCAGGTTACGCTGGGTGGCAGCACCGGATTGCGAGGGTTTGACAGTCACTTCCTGAATGGAGCTGGACGGGTGGGGTTTTCGGTGGAAGAACGGTATTTCAGCAACTACCATATCCTGCAGTTGTTTCGACTTGGCTTTGCCACATTCTTTGATGCGGGGAGAATATACGGTGACGAGGCAGCCGGAACGAGCCGTATATTCAAGAACGTCGGGCTGGGCCTGCGCCTAGCACCAAGCAAATCGGACAAAGGCAAGGTCATTCACGTAGATCTGGCTTATCCGCTGGGTTCCAATATCCCCGGCGGCAAATCTATCCAGACTGTGCTCGAAGCGAAGCTTTCGTTCTGATTCAGGAACCTCTGATTATTATTAAGTTACCCTAAACCTTTACAGCTTTCCCATTGAAAGCGGTAAAACTGCCCCTGTACACCTGACGGAACACACCGGAAACAGTAGTATGTAAATAAGTCGAGCAGTTACACAACCACTACTTCCGGTGTTAAGTTCCCTATGACACTGGCTTAAGACTACTCAGCAAGTTTTAATGCCATACTGCTTCTTATGAGAACCTTGTGTTGGCAATTCAAGGTGCCGGTGGTGAAACATTGGTATAAAGCACATCTTCCCAGGCAGTCTTGCCACCACCATTTTCCTCTACCTGAATCAGGCCGATTCCGTAGCAGTAGTATTTGTGTTCAATGCCGCCGGGATCTAACGGATTCCACTCCTTGGTCATCAGACATCTCTCGAAATCTTCCTCTTCGAATCCGAGACCTTCAAGTTTCTCGATGAATAATGGATGTACGTCCTTGAAGTTCAATACTTTGCCCATGTCTTCGGCTATATCAGGATAAGTTTCCTGTGCGTAGAACTCACCCTTGGCCGGGTCCGCCAACATGACTATGCCGCGCTCAGCCACGTCATACACATCGTAGCCCATGTCGCCGAGAACATTTTCACCATCCTCCCAGTTGCCATCCAGGCAGATCAACGCATCACCTCCAACAGACTCGTCCCCAATAAAATCGCAGTCTTCTTCATCAAAGGCTACATAATCTTCTTCATCCGGATCCCAGTTCTTTGCGTAAGTGTATTCACCTATGAGTGGTGCCCAGGGGCGGAATCGAACCACCGACACGAGGATTTTCAGTCCTCTGCTCTACCGACTGAGCTACCTGGGCATTTGAGCTGCTGGGCTCGGAGAAGGCTTGTCAAACACCAGTATCTGGCGAAGTTACTTACTCCAGTAAGCCCTTCCCCTGAACTGGTTGTCGGTTCGTCTCTCCTGTTCTCGCGAAGCTCAATAACGCGAGAGATACCCATGGGCGAACCCTCTGAAAGTCCGGGCTGTCCGCATGCGCGAGCCGCGTATTAAACCCCCAACACTTTTTAGAGTCAAGGGGCCGGTCATGTCACTTTTCCGGCACGTAGCCTTCGGCCCGATCGTGTTCCTCGTTGGCAAGGAACTTCTCAAGTTCCTCCTGCAGGTACTTGCGGTGGCCTGGATCCGCCATACTCAGTTGCTTTTCATTTATCAACATGGTCTGCTGTTGCAACCATTCAGTCCAGGCCTTCTGGGAAACGGTTTCGTAGATCTCCTGTCCCCTGGGACCGGGATAGGGTGGCACTGGCAGTCCCGGCAACTCTTTGTTGTATTTGCGGCAATGTACAGTGTGGGTCATGGTAATCCTCTCAGGTTTACTTCTCAGTGGGAATTTCGGTTCCGGTCCTTGAGCTGTTGCAGCAGTTTCTTGACCGGAGCGGCCAGGCCCACCGAGGTCGGTTGTTCCAATGGATACCACAGCCAGCGCGAGGATTCCATGACTCCGCTGGGCCTGGAGCCTACCTTTCGGTAAACCGGAGTGATGCCGAGATGGAAGTGGCTGAATGTGTGGTTTACCGTGGGCCAGTGCTCCGGCGGCTCGATGGGCAGTGCCGTATCTTCGATCGGTGGCAGCTGGTCCGGACGGCTGGATTCCGGAAAACTCCACAGCCCACCCCAGATCCCCCGGGCGGGGCGCTTTTCCAGCAGCACCTGGTTGTGTTCATTGTGGAGAATATGCATGGCCGTGGATCGTTGCGGCATTGCCCGGGCAGGTTTGCGGCCCGGATAGCTGGAAACGGTGCCGTTCTGCCTCGCCAGACACTGCTCGTAAAAGGGGCAGGCATCGCAGGCGGGACTACCGCGTGTGCACACAGTCGCTCCCAGGTCCATGATGGCCTGGGTATACGCCCCGATCCGTCGGGCCGGCGTGAGGCTCTCCGCCAGTCCCCAGAGGGTCCGCTTCACGGCGCTGTGCTCGGGCCAGCCGGAGATGGCAAAGCAGCGGGCCAGAACCCGTTTTACGTTGCCGTCGAGGATAGTCGCCCGACGGCGGTGGGCCAGGGCGACGATGGCACCGGCGGTGGAGCGGCCGATACCCGGAAGCTCACAAAGAAGCTCCACCCGGTCTGGTAGCCTCCCGCTGTAGTCGCGCATCAGTATACCGGCGGCCTGGTGCAGATTGCGCGCCCGGGCGTAGTAACCCAGGCCGGTCCACAGGTGCAGAACGTGATCCAGGTCAGCGTTCGCCAGCGTGGCAACCGAGGGGAACGCTGAGAGGAAACGCCGGTAGTAGGGGACTACCGTGCTGACCTGGGTCTGCTGCAGCATGATTTCCGAGATCCAGACCCGATACGGGGTGGCGTCCTGCTGCCAGGGCAGATCCTTGCGGCCGTGCTGATCGTACCAGCTGAGGAGTTTGTCGGCGAATGCAGCCATGGTGACGGGGAACGCTTCAACGAGCCGGCTGGAAAATGCCCTGGCCCGGCTGGGGAGTGAGGTCAGGCGACGGATCCTCGGTGGCCGCTGGCGCCGGAGGCGGGAACAGGTTCTGCAGCAGCGCCGGATTGGATCCCCGCAACGCTTCCGGCATCGTATCGGGCATGATTTCGTTCATGGAGCTCGGCAGGATGTTGCTTTCCAGCTGGCCGAAGATCTCCCGCACCTGTACCAGATCCGGACGACAGAATCGGTTGACCGGTTCGTTGAACCCGGCACTGCAGTCGACTGGCCAGGAGACGTTGTGATAGCGCTGATTGATGGGGATAGTCTGCGCCAAGGGGTCTCCCAGCACGGTGAACAGCAGGTCGTAGTCGAAACGCTGTTCAGCCAGATTGAAAACCCCCGACCCGGTAATGTCGAAGTTGTCCAGTCGTGCCTTGACCTGCTGGCTGTCGTCCACACCGCCTTCGAAAATAGCATAACCGCTGAATTCCCCCACCCGTATTGCATCAGGCCAGGTCTGGATCGTGCCTCCCGTGGGGCTGAGTGCGGCAATGGAAGAAAATACCTGTTTGATAATACCGATATCCACCGAGCTGTCGGTTACGGAGAAGCTGGTTGCTCCAGTAAAACTTTCGAGCCATTCACCCACAGTTCTTCCAGTTCCGGAAAAATGTGACTCCTGGTTCAGGCGGCCGGTAAACGTGCCAGGTACAACCAGCGGCAGCTTCAGATCAGCGATATCGATACTGCTGGTATAAAGGTCCAGGGCCAGCTCGCTGCGGGCGGAAACGCTGTTGATGCGCAGGTTTCCCTGGACCACGCCATCCAGCGCCTCGGTCGGCTGAAGTTCCACGTCGAGAACGCCGCTTTCCAGGTTGGCAAACAAATTGACGTTGCCGAACTGAACTCCCCCCAGAAACAGGGAGCCCAGGGATATAGAACCCTGTGTGTTCATGTCGGCCCGCAGCCTGGAGGGAATTTCGAGATCCAACAGCGATCTGCTCCGGGTGTCGCCGGTGATGGCCTGAGGGCTTCCCGGCGATGGCTCGATGGACTCCTGCTCGGGTGATAAATAGGGCGACAGGTCCAGAGCTCCGGTTTCGATAGTGAACCGGGCATTGGTGGGCAAAAGGCCGTTTGCGTAGCGTATGTCCGCCTCGGCCTCGAGGCGCATGTCGCCCAGGGTGGCAACCAGTTGCGTCAACGCCGCTCCCCGTGAATCGCCACGCAGGCTGGCCTCGATCCGCGCCTGCCAGGCCCGGTCAAGACTGATCCCGGGCAGCTGGGGCCGCTGGTTCTCCCCGGGGATCGTCAACAGGTTATCCATCAGGTCGTCCAGGGCGAACTCGCTGCTGGTGAACTGGACCTGCCAGCCGGGTTCTTCGAACAGGTCCTGCCACAGGATCTCCCCCTCAAAACGAGCAGGTGTCAACGCCAGCTGGATCTCGGTCAGGGCGATAGAACCGGACTTGAGGTCGACACGGGAGTTGCCCGTCAGAGTAATCGGCCACGGCGCCGGCGCCGTGGGAGCGGCCAGCTGGAAACTGGCCTGCACGGGGAACTGATTACCTGTGGCGTTGGTGTTCTGACTGCTCAGGTTCAGGTCGTCAATCGTGTAATAGTAGCCTTGCTGCAGATTCTGGATATCGATGCTTGCATTGGCGATGGAAATAAAATTGAACCGGGTAGTCAGCGGCGCATCATTGTCCGATTCAAGTTCAGAATCGGCAGCCTGTGTCCGCTGCCGCAGCCGGTCCGTCATCCACAGGGAGTTCCCGTCGCTGTCCACGTACAGATTGAAGTGAAAGTCGTCAGCCTGCAGTTCCTCTATCAGCAGCCGCCCGGACAACAGTTCCCTTGGACTGACCCGCAGGCTGACCTGCGACGAGGACGCCAGTTCCTGGGGGCGGCCCGGGTTTCGCAGGCGCACATCGTTGAGAATCAGGCCAACATAAGGTTGCAGGGTCACGGCAACGCCCCCGGCAATTTCCAATTGCAGGCCGGTGGCGCCATTCAGGGCGTCTTCGATGGTCTCCCGGTATTCATCCGGATTGATAATCACCAGCAGTGTCACCGTGATGATTGCGATCACTGCCACGACGGCGGCAACAAGTATCAGGAGTTTACGCAGCAGGGTGTTCATCTCTGCAAGTGTTCTCATCGGCCTGATTCAGGAGTAAGACTGGAGTTCCAGCACCGTTCGCTGTCAGGAGAATTGTGGCGTCTGACGCCAAATCGGGTAACGGCTAGTGTACCGGATGCCCTCCGGACTTTCATCCCGGCTTTTCTTGCTGCAGGTGGGGCTCTATAATGCGCGTCTTTAATCTGATGGAGTGGGTTTCCGTATCTGGAGACGCCGGCCTCGTGCGATGAACCAAAGATCCGCCAGTGTAGAGCGCAATACCAGGGAAACCCAGATAACAGTTTCTGTAAACCTGGACGGCAGCGGCAAGCTGACAGCTGATACCGGGTTGCCTTTCCTGGAGCACATGCTGGAGCAAATAGCCCGCCATGGTCTGATCGACCTGGAGCTGCGGGCGGCTGGAGACCTGGAGATCGATGCCCACCACACCGTGGAAGACCTGGGTATTACGCTGGGTCAGGCGTTCAACAAGGCATTGGACAGAACCGGGATTCGCCGTTATGGCCATGCCTACGTACCCCTCGACGAAGCTCTGTCACGGGTAGTGATCGATTTTTCCGGGCGGCCGGGGCTGGAATACAATATTCCGTTTGCCCGGGGCACCGTGGGCGATTTCGACGTCGACCTGTTCTATGAATTTTTCCAGGGCTTTGTCAATCATGCCTTAGTGACCCTTCACATCGATAATCTTCGCGGCCGTAATGCCCACCATCAGATCGAGACCGTGTTCAAAGCATTCGGTCGGGCGCTGCGCATGGCCGTTGAAATCGATTCCCGATCCAGCGGCGTCATCCCGTCCACCAAAGGGACACTCTAGGGAATTTCCGATTGTACTTGCCTCTGCGGCGTTCCAACCGAAAAACAGCCACTACAGGTCCGAATTGAGTTAATGAAACGAGTAGCGGTAATCGACTACGGTATGGGGAATCTTCACTCGGTTTCCAAGGCTGTGGAGTTCGTTGGCAATGAAGCGGGCCAGGTTCTCGAAGTGAGTGTGACAGCTGACCCGGAGATAATCCGGCAGGCCGATCGGGTGATCTTTCCCGGAGTAGGCGCGATTCGCGACTGTATGGCTGAAATTCGCCGTCTGGGTATGGACAGGCTGGTGGAGGAGGTCAGCCGGAACAAGCCGGTGCTGGCCATATGCGTCGGCTTTCAGGCACTGATGGATTACAGCGAGGAAAACAATGGCGTTCAATGCCTTGGCCTCGCCCATGGCAAAGTCAGGTACTTCGGTGACAGGCTGACGGGTGAAAACGGGGAACGACTCAAGGTGCCTCACATGGGGTGGAACTGTGTGAAACAGACCATTGGCCATCCTCTTTGGCAGGGCATACCCGACAACAGTCGATTCTATTTTGTCCACAGCTATTACATCGAAGCAGCGCCTGGCGAAGCTGTAGCGGGTGTCACTCATTACGGAATTGAATTTGCAGCCGCCTTGAGCAGAGGCAACATCTTCGCCGTTCAGTTTCACCCTGAAAAAAGCCAGGATGTCGGGCTCCGCCTGTTGAAGAACTTTCTCGATTGGGAAGGAGACATGGCATGATCGTCATCCCCGCTATCGATCTGAAAGACGGGCAGTGTGTGCGCCTGAAGCAGGGGCGCATGGAGGACAGCACAGTATTTTCCGACAATCCGGTAGAGATGGCGAGGCACTGGCACCAGCAGGGGGCGCGCCGCCTGCACCTGGTTGACCTCAATGGCGCATTCGCCGGTAAACCGGTCAATGGTGAAATCGTCAAGGCAATAGCCAGGGACCTGCCGGATCTGCCACTGCAGATTGGTGGCGGAATAAGGGACCTGGCAACGGTACAGAACTACTTGGAAGCCGGTGTAAGTTGGGTAATTATCGGTACCAGAGCGGTGCAGGAGCCGGAATTTGTCAGGGTTGCCTGCCAGGAATTTCCGGGGCGGATCATCGTCGGGCTGGATGCGAAGGACGGCCGCGTGGCCACCGAAGGCTGGGCTTCGGTTTCGAACGTTTCGGCGGCCGAGCTGGCGGAGGCGTTCTGCAACTTCGGCGTCAGTGCCATTGTGTACACCGATATCGATCGCGACGGCATGATGCAGGGTGTCAATGTAAAAGCCACCGTCAGGCTTGCGGAACAGTCTTCAATCCCGATTATCGCATCCGGTGGTGTTACCACCATCGAGGACATCGCCGAGTTGAAAGCGGTTGGCAGGACTGCCACCGGTGCAGGCATCCTGGGAGCGATCACAGGTCGGGCGATCTACGAAGGCACGCTGGACCTGAGGGCTGCGCAACAACTGCTTGATTCGTGAGTAAATGCATCGGTACTGTTGCAGGGCGCCGCACTCAGAAATGCGGGCAGAAGGAAGCGTTTTCAGTTGGTGACGATTCCAGTTTTATGGCAGCTGTTCCGGTCAACCACAGTCCCGGCGAAGGTTACACCAGGCCCACGTGCAGCGGGCATCCAGGCCGGGACATTCGAGGTGAATAAACAATGGCATTGGCAAAACGCATTATCCCCTGCCTGGACTGTGACAAGGGCCGTGTAGTCAAGGGCGTAAAGTTTGTCGACATTCGCGATGCCGGTGACCCGGTAGAAGTGTCCCGCCGCTACTGTGAGGCCGGCGCCGATGAAATCACCTTTCTGGACATCACTGCCAGCAGTGAGGGGCGGGACACTACCGTCGAGACCGTCCGGGCGATAGCCGGCCAGGTGTTTATCCGCTCACTGTGGGAGGAGGAATCCGCACCCTGGATGATATCCGTACCCTGCTGAATGCCGGTGCCGACAAGGTTTCCATCAACACCGCTGCGGTAAAGGATCCGGAATTTGTCAGGGAGGCCGCGCAGCGGTTTGGGTCCCAGTGCATCGTCGTCGCCATAGACGCCGCCAAACAGCGAGGAGGGGGAACCGCGGTGGGAGATCTTTACCCACTGGGGGGCGCAAATCCACCGGTATCGATGCCGTAGACTGGGCCAGAAAAATGGTGCAGTACGGCGCCGGTGAGATTCTGCTGACCAGCATGGATCGCGATGGTACCAAGGCCGGCTTCGATCTGGCACTGAACAGGGCCATCAGTGACGCGGTGGCCGTGCCCGTGATTGCCTCGGGGGGCGTGGGCAGCCTGCAGCATCTGGTTGATGGGGTGAAGGAAGGCCATGCCGATGCCGTGCTTGCCGCCAGTATCTTTCACTTCGGTGAGCACACTATCCAGGAAGCAAAACGCTACATGGCAGAGCGTGGCATTACTGTCCGGGACTGACTAATAAACCGATCACGGGACCGCCATGGGTTCGTCGATGCCAGTTATGAACTCGCCGGGCGGGACGGACGCGTCATGATCGCGCTGGATTAAAACGCGCCAGCGGCCCGAATTTCCAGGGTTTCGTTAATCTTCCATACAGCTTTCCTCCTTAAACTGGAATTACACAGTAAGTAAAGGAGGGAGTAACCATGAGCTATGTCAAAACCCGGATAGGCAAATACACACAGCGAACGTTTGAAACGGGCAGCCTGGTGATTCTGATCGTCTTGCTCGCCCTGCCTTTCACCAAAGCGTTTGCAGACGATTTCCGTCGCGGTGGAGGGCCCGGCATTTATGGTGCTGTCAGCGTGCAGGGCTGGCGCCTCGGGGGGGACTATCGCAAGGGTGGCTACGAAATCTATCGCTGGACGCGAGGTGGCTGGTACCGGATGCCGGGCCGGGGCGTGCAACTGGGGGGCAACTCCCGAAGTCCCTGGGTGATCAATTCACAGGGCGAGAGGTATCAATGGACCGGTGGTGACTGGCACTTCATTGGCTACGGGGCGGCCACGGGTTCAACGGCCGCAATGTGTCGCCACCGCGCGTCCATCGAAACGATCGCAGGCAATGGTCTGACGATCGCAACCGCCGCCAGACCAGGCATGACGGTCGCCACGACAACCGCAGGGCAGTGGTCGAGCTGCAACAGCATCGTATCGAGCGGCAACGTGACCGTATAGAGGACTTGCGCCAGGATCTGCGCCGGGAGCGCTTTCGGGACCGGCAGGAAGAACGCAAAAGTGATCGCCGCCATGACCGCAGGGATGGTCGGCGGGACCGTCAGGAAGACTCCAGGACCGACAACCACCGTCGCCCTGATCGGGACGGTGACCGACGCTGAGCTGTTGCATTATAATGGCCGCTCAGGAGAGGTGCCAGAGCGGCCGAATGGACCTGACTCGAAATCAGGAGCACGGGCGACCGTGCCGGGGGTTCAAATCCCCCCCTCTCCGCCAATAAATCAATATAACTAATTGAATTATAAAATAGAAAATATTTTTTTGGTTGGTCCCCCAAATCCCCCCCTCTGTGAGTCTAAGTATCCTGCCCCTGATTTAGATTCAGTACTTAACAGTCAAGAGCGTTTATTTCGCCAGGCGCCGACTTTCCGAACCCCGTGTACCCTAGCTCGTTGTTTTCTTCGACGCTTGCTTACTAGGGGGTAAACATCCTCAGGCAGTGAACCGGTTTCCGCTGTTTTTCCATCATCCTGCAATGGAATTACCGCTCCGAATCGCTCGGTGTATCGATGCCAGACTCTGCGAAGGGACATCTAATCCCTCGGCTTTCAGTCCACACCGGACCATCTCTTTAAATGAAGTGACTCAGATTTGATGGTGCAGGTATTGTCAGACCAATATTCAATAGCAGACCAAAATTGAGTGATAGTCAGCTTGTCCGGTTCGACTGAATTCGGCCAAGAGCCCGACCTAAATTATTGAGTGCGTATCCATATTACTTTTCATTGCTCACCGGATCTTCTTAGCGAAATGGCAATATCTGTACAGTCTCTCAGACCAGGATAAGATGGGTTATCAGGAGCGGGCAGCCCGTTTCGATCGCGCCCCACGACTTCAGCCAGAAAAATACCTAATGTCGCGCGTAATCTCTCTTGGTCGATAATACCTTGTCGAAACTGAAAACATGCTAGATCCGCGTGACGGCGGACATTAATTCTGTATCGCCGAAAACGTTCAGCATCATTTGGTTCGGCGCTTGAATCGATTGTTCCTTCCTGCCCTCGGCGTATAATATCCGCCAACTCTTCGTCATTCATCACGGCACTATTGATATCAATGATTTGGGCAATTAAATCCTGATAGGCTGAAACGGAAATTGCTTTAGTATTTATTGCTGTTTCCTCCGAGCTTTGCCGGATTTCTAAAGCGACGAAAACAAGGGATAAGACAACTGCTAAGCCACCAATAATTTCAGCTACCAATGCCTACTTTTGTAATTCTTCACTCTTCATTCTTTATTACAATTTCTGAATTCGGCCATAACCCGGACCTTTACTCAATTTTTCCAAACTGAAATTCAGCTGTTTGACACCACGCTCGATTATTATGTTCCGTTGTTCCAGTTTCCACTCTTTATAGTCAGAATTTAGCAATTGGTATGTCTGTATTCCGTGAAGCTCTGTGTGGTAAAACGGTCCACATCTGCTCCGTAGTATTCTTCAAAATCTGGGATACCCGTAGCGCTGCATACCACTCCTTTAAATCTGTTCCATCCTTCTTCGTTCAGATTTCCACTCTGCCATTGTATAAATGCCCTCTCGTAATGTAGAAAAAGAGACTGAACATGAAGATAGTCCAATCTTCTCTGTTCCGGGGTGAAATTATCCCGCCCATCATTCGCAACAATAAAGTCAACTTCACTTAGTTGATCATTAGTGGCTACATCCATTCTAATGCGGGCAATATTTGCAGCTAAAGAGTCATAAGTTGTTGCACGAACGGCTTGAGTGTTTTCATTTATTTCAACTATTAACAGTAGCAGAGATGTAACTACTGCTATCCCTCCGACAATCTCAGCTATAAGTGCCCATTATTGTAATTTCTCATTACTCATATATCTTTATTACTTCAGCTTACGGCCGAGCTTTTGTCAAAAGTATTTCACGGATTCAATGTGTTCCAAAAACGCGTTTGTGAATGCAAACCTCACCGGTTTCGGTCGCTATTTCTGCAACAGCAGCACTCTCGAACGCATAATATATCCGGTGCTGGACTTTTCACACAATCTGGGCCAAGAGCAGACATTTGATTTTAGCAAAACTCTAATTGTTATCTACCTCTAGTCTGCGGGCGCCAGCTAGACTTCCCGGCATAGAGTAATTACCTTCGTGGCATGCATACTCATAAAGCTGCCCCTCTATGGCGTGAAAACTAAGCTCCGCCGTCCAGGGCTGACTGTATAGGTCAGAATCTTCCACCGTAAAGCGGTAAACAATTTCAGTGTCAGAATAACGACTAAAACGCTCAGTTACTTTGCCATTTCTCGTGATTGCTGTAGAGCTTTGTTGCATTTGCTGAGGATTGACATTGATAGTTTCCACTACCAGGGCACCATCTTCGTACCAGCCTACAGAGTCTCCCATGTATTGCTGCAAGACCTCCGGTCGGCGATTGGCCCGCGCTTCTTCGGCTGAACTAAACGTGGGGATGATTCGCGCATCATGCATTTGTTCCACATTTATCATCACGTAATCATCGGTTTGTACGAATTGATAATTGTTATTATACAGGCCGCTCTGCATCGCCGGACCGGCTTTACCTTCAGAAAGAATACAACGCTCCGATAGGGGCAGGGCCTCGGGGCCGTCAGCGTTACCGACGCCGGATACGTATCGATTGCCGAAACTAGTACGCTTGAAATCTGTGGTAGGATTTTCCAGAAGCGGGACTTGTCCGTTCTCCGGATCAATTATGTAAGACGTACGATACTCACCCTTGACCAGAGCCAGGTTGGAGCCGGGGTCGACCCAGAAATGATTGTACGCCCTACTGCCGAAGTCATTTGCGCCCACCGCAGGTGTGTTATTTATACCATCACCTTCATCAAAGCCTCCTTCTATACCACCAATCGGTATGCCGGCTGCAATGACCAGGGCTTCCTCCGGGGTCACCACCAGTGATTCCAATCCTCTCCGGCGCGTGAGATTGGTTAACGATGCATTGGACCAAACGCCTTCCAAATCAGGCCGCGTTGTGTTTTGTCCCAGCGCGCTGGAACATGCCAGAGTGGTGCATAGCAGCACTACTCTGAATCGGTCGGTGTGCTTTATCAGATATGCCATTTGCTACGTCCCTGGGTTTTGTCCGTCGGTGAGTTTCGGGGACAGTGACCCTAATCGCGATTCATGAAATAGTGACATCAAATGAGCTAAAGTCACAGCTCCATTTATACCAGAATGAGGAAGAACTTGTCAGTACTCTTGGAAAGGTTTATCTATGGCTGCCGAGGGTCTGCTTCCGGCCGAGGCTGTGTGAAAAGTCCAGCGCCGGATAAATTTTGCGTTCGAGAGTGCTGCTGTTGCAGAAATTGCGACCGAAACCGGTTAGATTTGCATTCTCAAAGACGTTTTTGGAACACTTTGAATCCGCGAAATACTTTGACACAAGCTCGGCCAATAGCGGAAGTCAAAACTTTTTTGAATCACCGTTAATTTTCGGTTTTATCAGACCAATCTACTACTTCCCTGTTGGGGATATTCCTTGGCGGGCGGGAGTGCCCCTGATCTAACAGTACTTGCCGTTTGTCCTGAGTGGGAGTGCCCAACATGTCGAAAAGTAGGTTTGCCCGAGTCTCCAGGTAATCCAGCGTTCTGCCCGGGTCTGAACGCCCCTTCGGGCGGGGCCTGTAGGGCGTCGCTGCTTCGTTGCCGTGCTTGGCAAGGGAGTGGCCATTCCCGGCGCACGGCGCCTTACAGCAACACCCGACAGACTCCCGCAGAGCATTGTGGGACTTAATCAGAGGTTCCCTAAGGAACCGCTGATTCATTAAATTGCTCCCGCAGAGAATTTTACTAATTAATCAGAGGTTCCTTCACGCATTGGTTTTGAAACCTTTTGCTATCCTGCTGCCGTTTTGGGAACAGGGAAGTGGCAACAGAAAGAATCACAATACGAAAATCAGAGACACGCTGTGATTGCCGCTGCAGACCGGGCTGTCGATCCGGTTGATCAGTGCCAGTACTTTCAATCGATGATTCTCTAAGTCTTGGCTCTATGCCAATAACAGGAGACAAGCATTCCAGGCATCTGTGGCATTCTCGACGTCCGGTTCTTTATTGCTCCACAGGAATTTCAGTTGCCTCGGCAATAGGCCGGCCCACGACCAGCGCGCGCTTCAGGTGCTCGTCCAACTGGTGATACTCACTGTCCGGATTGAACCCCAGTGAGTCCGGAATCCGGGCGAAAAAGCATCGCGCCGCCGCCACCACGACTATGTCGAATATCTCTGCATCCACCAGGCCCAGTGCCCGCAATTGCCCGATATCTTCCGCGGTAATCGACGCGGAATCGCGGACGATCTGCCTGGCAAACTGCATTATTGCCTTGTCGCTGCGGTTGAGGGTCCCGGACTCGATATCGGTGATCAGTTCCAGCAGCTGTTCGCTGGTGTAGCCGCTTTTCAGCAACCTGGTGCCGAACGCGAGGGCGCAATAGGAACTTCTCAGCTCCTGTGCGGCCGCGAGAGAAACCAGCAGGTAGCGCCGGCGCTCCACGGGCTTTCTGATCTCCTGCAATAGTGACGCCCAGGCGCTCATAATGGAGGGCCGATGACAGAACGCACGGGCATAGTTGGGAACAAAGTTTCCGCTACCCTGCTGTTGTCTATACATGTGGCGGACAGCACCCTGGGCCTGGTCATTTTCTATGGTGTCGATGTAAGCCATTGGTATTACTCCTGTTGGTGATGTTTCTTTCGGAATCAAGCTGATTTTCGCGGCTGAATCCAGCCGGGCAGGAACCGTCGGGGGTCACTCTGGCCCGCAGTGCCGATTGAGATTCCGCTTTCGGCCAGGCGGGCTGACAGCCAGCCACTGTCGTAGGCCTTGAACAGATCACTGGTACCCCCGATGGCATGGCTGCCGATAAAGATCTGCGGAATGGTGGTGACACCGGCTCTGCGGCCGACGGCGGCACGAATTGCCAGACCAATCCCGTTCGGCTGGTACGCTTTCGAGTCTATTTCCACTACCCTGCAAGGCACCTGGAGAGAGTCCAGGAATTTCCTTGCGGCCCAGCAGAACTCACACCATTCCAGTGCGAACATGACCACAGGATCACTGTCAATCATGTTATTAACCAGCAGGTCAATTTCTGCATCCATGTCGTTAGTGGCAGGTAGTTCTGTTCTTTCCGGTATACCGTCCATCTGAAATCGGCATACCGGGGTGGACTCGGACAAGGCGATCTCCTCCTCGGTCATTTCCTCCCTGATATGATCGAACAGCGGAGTTGAAAGATACCGCTCTCCGGTGTCGGGAATCATGCAAACAATAGTGCTGCCAGGCTCAGCCGTTGCGGCGATTTCCAGCGCTGCAGCGAGCGTCGCGCCACTGGTTATTCCGGCGAATATACCCTCACGACTGGCGAGGTCCCGCGCAAGTTGCATGGCCCGGGACCCCTCTACCGGTATGATCCGGTCGATCAGGCCCTCATTGACCGCGCTTTCAATCAGCGCCGGGATAAAATCCGGGCTCCATCCCTGCATAAGATGGGGTTGAAAATTCGGATGGCTCGCGCGGGGCCTGCCCGCAGTATCTCTTGTCTGCCTGACGCCGCTACCCAGCAATTGCGCGTTGTCGGGCTCGGCGGCAACGATCTGTACAGCCGGGCGCGCCGATTTCAGCGCCCGGGCGATGCCCTTTAACGTACCGCCGGTGCCAAAACCGGATACCAGGTAGTGAAGTTCCTCTCCTTCCAGATCACGAAGGATCTCCTGGCCGGTGGTGCGGACATGCACCTCGGCATTGGCTTCGTTTTCAAACTGGCGGGTCAGGTAGAAGCCATGCTTCTCAGCCAGCTCCTCGGCTTTCCTGAGCATCCCCGTGCCTTTTTCGGAAGCCGGGGTGAGGACTACCCTGGCGCCGAGGAAACGCAACAATTTGCGCCGCTCGATGCTGTTGCTCTCTGCCATGGTTACGACCAGCGGATAACCTTTCTGGGCGCACACCATGGCAAGGCCGATCCCGGTGTTGCCGCTGGTTGCTTCGATGACAGTCTGGCCGGGCCTGAGATCTCCCTGCCGTTCAGCCTGCTCGATTACCGCCCGCGCCATGCGATCCTTGATAGAACTCATGGGATTGAAGTATTCGAGTTTCAGGTACAGGTTTACATGGTCGGGAGCCAGTTTATTGACCTTCACCAGGGGAGTGTTGCCAATGGTTTCCAGAATGTTGTTGAATCGGGCCATGATGTTCCTTCTCCTGTTTGCTTGACTGGTAAAGCAGCGATGTGCTGCTTCGTTGATTGCCATACTGTTAGGGGAACAGGTAATTTCCCGTTAGAGTTTGCGTGGTTTTTTGACCAGTACCGTGGAATTCACTGCTCCGGACTGAATAGACTGGCCAGGCGGGACTGCCTATAATCGACGCGGAGTATCCGTTGGTGGTTCCGGCCATGTCCGATCTGGCTCTACATTTTCTGGGCGAACTGCAGGTTCTGCGTGAAGG
The DNA here is from genome assembly GCA_942492445.1 of uncultured Gammaproteobacteria bacterium. Classification (GTDB taxonomy): domain Bacteria; phylum Pseudomonadota; class Gammaproteobacteria; order Pseudomonadales; family Pseudohongiellaceae; genus NORP240. The sequence continues at coordinate 24,408 of CALOEW010000049.1, read as the reverse complement.
GAAGGAGCAGCCGCTTCCGCCCTCCAGAAAAACCAGGGCCTTGCTGGCCTACCTTGCCCTGTCCGGTCGCAGCCACCGCCGTGAGCGGCTTTGTGAGCTGCTGTGGGAGATACCTGACGATCCCAGAGGTTCATTGCGCTGGAGCCTCTCCAAACTGCGCCGGCTGGTGAACGACGAAGTTAGCACCCGCATCATTGCCGATCGCAGCCAGGTTGCTTTTCAGGTCGACGGCGCCAGTGTCGATGTCAGTGATCTGGAAAGCCTTGTCGCAGCGGGTCTCCCGGCACAGAAAACCGCCAGTCTCGTGGAAGCAGAGGCAAGATTTCGGGGCGAGTTCCTCGAAGGTCTTGAACTTCCCAATTTTCATGAGTTCAGCTCCTGGTGCACGGCTGAACGCGAACGCATCAACAAGCTGCAATGTCAGCTTCTGTGCGAACTGACTCTGCGGTTCGACGATCAGCTGGACCAGGGGGTCGACTATGCCCGCAGGCTGGTCACCAAGTCCCCCTTTGACAAAGCCGCCAGGGCCAACCTGATCAGAATGATGGTGGCCAGCGGTCGCGGCAGAGGAAGCAGAACAACAGTTCGACCAGGGCAGCAGTCTGTTAAAGGAAATAGGAGAGGATGACCTGGAGCTTCGCCATGCGCTACGCGGCGTACCCGGGCGATCCGTTGCAGAGGCGGGTCGGAAAGAGAGTGTTGCGGCGCTTCCCGATCAGCAATTCAAGCCACTGGTCGGTCGCGAAATTGAACTCGCGAAGCTCCGCGTGGAATTTGACAGGGTTAAGGGACAGTGCCGGGCGGGCTGCGTCCTGGTCCAGGGTGAACCCGGTATCGGCAAAAGTCATCTGCTGTCCCATGCCAGAGCCATGGCACTTGAAAGCAGGGCCCGGGTGCTGTCTGCCGGTGCCTTTGAGTCGGAGATCGTGCGGCCGTTTGCATTATGGAATGACGCATTTCGTCATTCAAACCATCCGGAGATGCTTGAGCTGTTGAGCGGCAGTGAACGCATAGACCGTGACAGACTTTTTGGCAGCCTGAGCGAGTTGATCTTTAACGAGTCACAATCCGCCCCGGTGGTTGTGTTGTTTGATGACATCCAGTGGTGTGAAGAATCCAGCGCGGCCGCTGTGCATTATATACTGCGCATGAATGCCGGGCGCCCGTTGTGGGTAGTGCTTGCCGCCAGGGATCAGGAAGTCCAGTCCAATCCTGCCGTTACCAGTTTGTTGCGTGGACTGCGGAAGGACCACCAGCTTTCCACCATCAATCTGCTGCCATTGCAACATGAGGATATCTCCAGCCTGATTGAAAGCCAGGTTCCGGGTGTCGACAGCCAGTTGATAGGCAGGGAAAGCCGGGGTAACCCCCTGCTCGCCATCGAGCTCGCCAGGGCAGTTGCCGATGGTAAATTCATGGGAACATTGACTGAGCTGGTCAACGAGCGACTGTCCCGATTGGGACCGGAAGCCATAGACTTGCTGCAGTGGGCTTCGGTTCTGTCACCCCACCTTGATCTGACAATTCTGGAACGTATGACCGGATTCGATGGCCCGACGATCGAGGGTTCACTGGATCAGGCGGAGCACAGTGGCATTCTGCTGGTGGCCGATAAAGGTTATCAGTTTTCCCACGACCTGGTAACGCGTTCGATTTACCGGGGTATCACTGCGTCTCGGGTCAGATACATGCACCGACGCATCGCGGAATACCTCGAAATCGAGGCCACCGTGGACCTGAAGCTGGCTGCTGAACTTGCCCGTCACGCTTCGCAGAGTGGAGATCCCGCTCTGGCTGCGCGATCGCTGGTGCTGGCATCGCGATTGTGCCTGCGCTTTTTTGCCAATGACGATGCCTGCGATCTTGCCGGCCGGGGGTTGAAATATGCCGACAGACTGTCGGGAGCCAACAGAGTCTGTCTTATCCTTGACCTCAAAGAAGTCCAGCTTCAGGCAGCCCCCGTAGATGACTGGGAGACTGCCGCCACGGAATACGAGGCCCTGGCGGAACAGGCGCTCGATCATGGCGCTTTAGGCCATGCCCGGCTGGGTTATCACATGGCCAGTGAACTACGCTGGGCACATGGCAACTGGTCGGGCGCGAAGCGGGGTATTCTTCAGGCCGAACGGGTAACCCGGGGGGGTTCGGAGGATGAGCACATTATCGGTATGGCGGAAGCAGCCCGGTGCCTGATACTTCTGGAAAAGGACCTGCCCGAGGCCGACGCCATGCTGATGGAGGTGCGGGCGCGGTCAAGGCACAGAGGCGTAGAGGGCTCGACGCTGGCAGCTGCGCGGGGGATGTTGAAATACTATGAGAACGAGCTCGATGAAGCTGAAAGCCTGCTTGAGGAGGCCCGGATGCGATCCAAGGCGAGTGGCAACAGGCTGCTGGAGTTTCAGGCAGGCGAATACCTTGCCATGCTCGAAATAGAGCGAAACGATTTTCAGGCCGCGGCGACCCGCTGCCAGGCACTTCTGGAAATCGGGGAGAAACTGCGCCAGGGTAGCGAAGACCCTTTTGCACGCGGGCTTGAGTCGCTTTGCAGCCAGGCGCTGACAGGGCAGGACTGTGACATTGATTCCGCATTTGAGGAATTGCGGGAAGTCGATGCCAAGCAACGCCTGGCCTATCTGCTGAATCGCTCGGCTGACCTCGATCTGCGGAACGGAAACATCGAAAGAGCGATCCGGCGGGCGGAAGAAGCTTTGCAGAATGCAAAAATACTGGACCGAGGGAGTGAAATCCTCATCGCCAGGACAATACTTGCGGATGCCTATCGCCTGAAGCCAGACCCGGCGAATTGCGACCGGCAGGTTCAGGCGCTACTTGCTACGCCGGAGGATTCAGGTGCAATATGGGCGCGGCATCGGTCAGCCGATCTGATTCGGCGTTTACGGGAGCATAGCGATGTCTGATCTGATATTGGAGAGAACCTTCGACAATCCGATTTCCAGACACGACGTCAGGTCGATGGCGCTGGATCTTTCCTCCTGTATGAATATCTATGGGATAACCTGGAAGGAAAGTTTACTGAGCAAGGGCGGAAAAAAAATGTTCTGCCATTTCGAGGCGCCCGATGCCGAAGCGCTGCGAAACGCGTTCCAGCACATAAACAATCCGGTCAAACTGGTTTATCCGGTTTCCATTCACGAAACCGACGAGCCCGGCGAATTCAATGTTGTGGTGGAACGGATTTTCCCTGAAGCGGTGAATTTCGACGACGTGGCAGCGATTGAAGAACGGGGTGCCTGGTGTCTTGAGGCGCACGATGTCCTGTTCGTCAAGACATTCTTCTCACGGGATCGAAAGCGGATGGTCTGTCTTTACAAGGCACCCGATGCCGAGGCGGTGCGCATGGCCCAGCTAAAGGCGCAGATGCCATTCAGTGGTGTCTGGTCGTTCCTGCACCTGACGCCACAAAACCTGTTCAGCTGACAGCCGGCGTCAGCAGTGGCCAGGCGATGGACCCGATCAGCGGTCCAACGTTTCTGCGACAAAAACCACGCAGTATTCCACGTTCAATTCCACGTAACGATCCCATTCTTGCCTCATCCGGTTTGATACCGGTAATTCAAATCCGATTCATGAGAGTAAGGAAGGGGAAAGTTATGAATGTACAAGTCAAAATCGCAGAAAACGGTGTCAATGTGGGTGCATTGCTGGAGGCCAGGGAGGCACTGACGCAGGCGCCTGAAGCGGCGCAATTTCAATGGCGGGCCGCCTGTGAATGGATTGATGGCACTCACAGCCGGGCCACCGTGGAAAATTTCTTCGGTCTGGGAGCGGAACAGTGCCATCGTCGTCAATTCACGTTTGACGCGGACCACCCGGAGATTTTTGCTTCCCGGGACCATGGCGTGACGCCGGTCGAATTTGTGCTGGTGGGGCTGGCCGGATGCCTGACTGCCGGTATCGCTGCGGTTGCCCAGAATCGCGAAATTCAGCTCAACCGGGTCACGGCGATCCTGGAGGGTGACATGGATATCCAGGGAATTCTGGGGATCGACCGGGACGTCCGCAACGGGTTCAACAACATCAGGGTTGTCTTCGAAATCGACGCGGATGCGACACGGGAGGAAATCGAGGCGGTGGTGGCACAGTCGCAGAAGCGCTCGGCGGTGTTTGATGTGATAGCCAACCCGACCAATATCAGAGTGGAATTACGATGAATGCGGCTCCACTGTTTCGGCGGCCCATACCGGGCAGCTTCGTCAGTACCGTGATCATAGGTGCCGGTCAGGCAGGGCTCTCGATGAGTCGCTGTCTGTCCCGGGCCGGAATCGATCACGTAATTCTGGAACGAGGCGAAGTGGGGAACTCCTGGCGCAGGGAGCGCTGGGACTCCCTGCGCCTGTTGTCTCCAAACTGGCAAAGTAGACTGATAGATTATTCCTATCAGGGTGATGATGTGGATGGGTTTATGTCGGTTAATGAATTTATCACCTACCTGGACGGCTATTGCGAGACTGTCTCAGCGCCTGTCCATACCGGGGTCACGGTTAATCAGGTTACCCGGACTCAGAACGGTTATCGGGTATTGACCGATACCGGTGAGTGGCAATGCCGCGCATTGGTAATTGCTACCGGTGCCTCTAATGTCCCCCGGGTGCCTGGGTTTGCCAGGGCCGTGCCGGCGTCGATCGACTGCCTGGACACAGCGCAGTACAAAAATCCGGGACAGTTGCGGGATGGCGGAGTGCTGGTTGTCGGCGCATCGGCGTCAGGTCTGCAACTGGCGGAGGAAATTCAGCACTCAGGTCGGCAGGTAACCGTGGCGGCCGGTGAACAGGTGCGCATGCCCCGTCATTACCGGGGCAGGGACATCATGTGGTGGCTGGACAGGTGTGGCGTCCTGGACCAGAGGTACACCGAGGTGGAAGAGCTGACCCGGGCACGTCGTGTTGCCTCGCTGCAGCTTGTGGGCAGCAACCCGGCCAGAAACCTGGATATCAACAGCCTGAGCCGGGAAGGCGTACGATTTGTTGGCAGGCTTTCCTCAATTCAGGGGCATCGGGCTCTGTTTTCCGGTTCGCTTGCCAACCTGTGCAAAATGGCTGACCTGAAGATGAACAGGATGTTGCGGGTCATTGACAGGTGGATAGACGAGAAAGGTCTGGGTGACGGGTTACCACCCGTTCCCGAGATGGAACCTGCCCGCGTTGACAGCAATCCGCGACTGGAAGTTGACCTGGGAAGCGGTGAGATCCGCACAATACTGTGGGCCACCGGTTACCGGCCGGATTACTCCTGGCTCAAGGTTCCGGTCCTGGACAGTAAGGGCTGTCTGCTACATGATGGAGGCGTAGTGGATCTGCCCGGCCTTTACGTGATAGGGCTTCCCTTCCTGCGGCGACGCAAGTCGGTCTTTATCGACGGGGTTGCAGACGACGCAAGGGAACTGAGCGCTCACTTGAGCGAGTATTTGCAGCAGGCCTGTCGCCGGCCTCTGTTGCAGGTGGCCGGCTGACCCGCCTGCCGCCCTGGTCGGAGTCGTTGAATCTGGACAATTCACCGGCCGCGGGATATCTTTCGTCCTTCACGGAGGTCATATACCTTTAACATCAGCTGCAAAACCATTAATCTTGTTTGTCCTGTCAACCTCATAACTCATAAGCAGTGCCCTGCACGGGAGAGAAATATGATAAGAAATTCCCTGTTTACCCTGACACTTGTCACGGCGTTGTCATTCTTCGCCGGCCCTGACAAGGTCTCCGCTCAGGCCATGGAGTCGGCCGAACCGTTCAAGGTTGGAACCTTCGCCATCAACGATATCCCGACTGTTGGCCTTGTCATGCGCGATGATCAGGTAATCGTCGAGCTGGAAGCAGCCAACCGCGCCATGGAACTGGTGCCCCAGTACAGCCGGATGGAAATGCCCGATGACATGCTGAGATTCATCGAACAGTACGAATACGGGCTCAAGTACCGTGTTTACGAAGTGGTCAACTGGCTGGTCGACGAAAACCTGCTGAGTGGCCGCAATCGTCCAGAGTGGGTACACCCTGTGGATTCCGTGGACATCATGGCGCCGATTCAGTATCCCAGCAAGATCATGAATGCCGCCGTGAACTTCTACACCCACGCCTGTGAAGGCTGTACCCCGGAAGAGCTGCAGGCCCGGACTCGTGATCGACAGATGAATCGCGGCGTTCCGTACCTGTTCCTCAAGCCGACCCGCGGTGCGGTAATTGGTGACGGAGACGAAATCCTGATGCCTTACGGGCGCGATCAGATCGAATACGAAGTGGAGATGGCGATTGTTTTCGGTAAGGCCGGCAAGTACATTCCCGCGCAGGACGCCTACGATCACGTATTCGGCTACATGGTAGCCATGGACATCTCCGACCGGGGTGGACGTCCGCCAGGTGGGTACCCTGGCCAGTCCGACTGGTTTGTGGGCAAGGGTCATGACACTTTTGCTCCCCACGGCCCCTGGATTGTGCCCAAAGAATTTTACGGCGACCCCATGGAGCGACTGCACCAGACCACCGTGGTCGATGGCGTGACGGTACAGTCAGCCCGCGCTGGCGACATGATTCACAACATTCCAGAGTTGATCGAGTACGCGTCGTCGCTGATCACCGTCTTCCCGGGCGATGTATTGCAGAGCGGAACCTCAGGCGGGACGGGCGCCGGGCGCGTCGAGCGGGCCACCGGTTCCGGTTACCTGGTCGATGGTGAAACCATCACCGCTTCCATCGAAGGGATCGGCACCCTGACCCACAAAGTTGTTCGGGAGCAGAGCATTCCGGATAACCTGAGCGGTGCGCAATTACCGCCGACATCGTCTTACCGCAACAGATAGTTGCTGGGAACGGGTTACCCCGAACTCGAAAGCGCCCACCGGCTACCGCCGGTCGGCGCTTTTTTTGTGAGTGCAGACAGTGGAACCGAAGGAGTATCGGCGCCTGAACGTGGCGCGTGGTCCCTCCCGCTGAACAACGGCGAATTCGGCAGGAACTGTCGACTGCAAGACTGATATTCACGGGCAAACCGTTTTTTCCAGATCTCTTGAAACTTTTCTTCTCCACACCCGTTAGCCTGATCAAAACGCCCGAATCGGTAGTTCCTGGTTACTCCAGGGTGCACTCCTGTTTCGCTTTCAGATCACTATGGCTGACAGCCTCGATGGAAAACTTGCTGTGAACAGTGAAGCTTGTGGATCTGCAAAACTGAGGGGTACCGACCGATGGGCAGGAAGCACCGTCAATAAACCGAGCAAAGGAGAAACCACCATGTTGAATAGAGACATTCTGGAAGGCAACTGGAAACAGCTGAAGGGAAAAGTGAAACAACAGTGGGGCAAGCTCAGTGACGACGAACTGGATCGCATGGATGGGTCTGCTGAGGAGTTGGCAGGACTGATTCAGAAACACTACGGACATACCCGCGAAGAGGCCAGGAAAGAGATTGACTCCTGGGCCCGCAGGCATTGACAGGCAGGGGAACCGGCAGAACGGAACCAGGTGAGCCTCAGGCAGTTGGCGTCTCTGCAAGTTCTGGATGCCGTAAGGTTGCAGCAGGCACGGAATTTTGAGTTCGCTAATGCGAGTGTGGAGCCAGGTGTCTGCAGCTCTACGTTTTTTATTAATCTAAAGAGGAGTACTCAATGAACAGGAACATGATGTATCTGAACGCTTTCACGGTCTTGATTGCCCTGGTATTCAGTGCCGGTCCGGTGCTGGCGCAGAGCAGCTTTGACAGGTTTCAGGGTCAGGCGCGAGAGGCATGGATCACCGGTAAGGTTGAAACGGTTCTGACTCTGAACAGACAACTGAATCCGTTTGCTATCGATACTGACGTGAGCGGCGCTACCGTTACTCTGTCGGGCAATGTATCCAGCGAAGTGGACAGGGCCCTGGCGGCGGAACTGGTACTTGGCGTTCAAGGTGTCGATGCTGTTGATAACCAGCTGACCGTCACTGGCGAGCCGGGATTGCTGCAACGTGGCGCGGATCAGGTAAGGGAGTCCGGGCAGAACCTGATGCAATGGGTGGATGATGCGACCGCCACGGCCACGGTAAAAACCCGCCTGTTGGCAAATTCGGAGACCGAGGGGCTCAATATAGACGTGGATACGGACAGTGAAGTAATCACGTTGCGGGGTGAGGTGGCCACTGAGTCGGAACGCATGCTGGCTGAAGAGATTGCCAGGAACAGCGTTTCGAACAGGGAGCTGGATAACCAGCTGGTGGTCACGAGTAAATAGGCAATTGTCACAGGGGAACCCTGAGTAAGCGCCGCAAAGGTGCTGCGGCATTTGCTCGGGTTCCTTAAAACATTGAAACCAGCAGCAATCCCAGCCCCTGCCATTCCCCGGCCGCAAGGCAGCATCCCATGATCATGTCAGGCACAGTCCTGTGGCCGCGTTCAGGGCGGCCACCATTGTCCTGCGAGTGAGAGAGCAGATTGTCGCTGACGGTTTTCAACTGGAGCTACTCAGTTTCTGCCGGAAAACCGGTAAGACCGACTGGAACACGATGAATGAACCCGATCAACGGTCGTTAGTATAGAGCAGTTGATGTGAGCCGGTGGTAAGGTCCCAGGTTTCCGCTCGATCCACGTGGACTTCCAGCAGAACACCGTCTTGCCTCAGGTTGAGATTTTCGGGATAAACAAAGGTAGCCCGGGATTGTGCCTGAAGACACAGACTCTTCAATAGCTGCCGGTCCCTTGTAAAGCTGATGGATCCGTTCAGGCACACTTCGAGATCCAGTTCAGTATTGCGACAGACGACGCAAACGGAATCGTTGACGCACAGGTCACGTGCGATCACGTCATGCCAGATTACGGGAAACCAGAGCGTCCCGTCGAAGCTGCACTGCAACATTCTTACACTGAGTGTTCGCACCCGGTCACGATCGACATATCCGACCAGTGGGCGATCCTGGGTTTGAATCAATTGCCAGATTGACTGGCTTTGAAGGTCAGTCATCATGGTAGATGGAGTACATTACATTACTTACATACCAACGCCCGGAATCGCAGTTGGTTCAGGAGAATATGAAGCGCAGTGACTCAGCGGATGGTGCGGGTTTTTACGTCGAACATGTAACCGAACCCCCTGACGGTCCTTATCAGGGTGTTGGTTTGCTGATCATCTCCGAGTTTCTGCCTCAGGCGGGATATCTGTACGTCGATGGCGCGGTCGAATTCCATGGCTTCGCGCTCTCTGGTTGCAGCGAAGAGGCGATCACGACTGAGGGCGACCCGCGGAGATCGGGCCAGGGCCTCCAACAACTCGAATTCTCCCGGTGTCAGATCGACGACCTCGCCATTCTCATCAATTAACTGGCGCCTGAGAAGATCCAGGCGCCACCCTTTAAAACAGATTGCCGAGAGCCTCTCCCCTTGCTGCTTCTGTTCAACATCCTGGCGGATTCTGTCCACCAGCCTCAGATTGGCTTTGATGCGGGCGGACAATTCCTCCAGCTCGAAGGGAGTGGTGATGAAGTCGTCCGCACCCAACTCAATGCCGGTAACGCGGTCTGACCATGTGCTGTCCTCGGCGAGGACCACGATGGGAATAACGAAGCGGCTTCGAATGGATGCGATGATCTCGAGGTAATCTGTCGCGGCAATTCCCTTGTTCAGTAACACCAGATCAACTGCCTCGGATTGCAGGGTCTGCAGGCCCTGAGGCTCACTGTAAGCAAACAGAAACCTGAAACCCTTGGCACTGAGGTGCGGCTCGATACGCTCCCAGGTTGCCTGCCGTTTATCGATTCCCAGGATAGTGTGGTTCATGATCGTCGTGGCATTTCTGTTTACAAAATTGAAACAAAATTATAAACAAATGTCTACATCCCTGAGCAGGTCTGTTTACTTTACACCGGTACACTGAGCGCTGTTGTCAATACATCAACAGAAATTCTAAAAGTAAGCGAGGAGCCATGTTTACTGATTCGGAACTGACCGACCAGATGGAAGGTTTACAACGATTTGCGCGGCATCTTACCCGTGATGCGGATGATGCCGACGACCTGGTACAGGCAACTTTGACCAGGGCGATAGAAAACAATGACAGGTTCAGATCGAACTCAAACCTGAAAGGCTGGTGTTCGAAGATCATGTACAACCTGTTTGTGTCCAGATATCGGCGGAATCGGCGGTACGGCAGCATTCTCGATCCACAGCCTATCATCGATTCGGTCACCGAACCGGGCCGGGAATTTCATTACGCCTGCTGTGCAGAATTGCAGGATGCCTGGGAAAAGCTCGACAAGCGGCACAAGAAGGCCCTGGAATATTACTGTTTCGAAGATTGCCGCTACAGCGATATTGCCAGCAAGCTTGATGTGCCCGTTGGTACAATCCGTTCACGGGTTTACCGTGCCAGGGAGAAGCTGAGTAAGTATGTCGATGCGGAAATCAGGAGTTGAACAATTCCGTTGCCTGATGCATTTGACTCTCCTGAAGTTACCAGTAGAAGCGAGGAGTTGAATTATGAGTAAACAGAAAAATATCGTCGCGGGCGAAGGGAACCGGGACGCCGATAAAGTATACCGGGAGCGAACCCGAAGGTTTGTCAACTCCGGTAAGGTCCATGAGGCCGCCCGCAAGGCTGGGATGCAGGATCAGGCGGAGGCAGAAAAAGCGGAGCAACGGGGTCGCAGGAGAGCGAAAGAGCTGGATCCTTCCGTACATCGTGAACACGACAGGCCGGTCAAAAACGGGAGTGGCTCGTGAGCGATAATACCATACCATCAGGTCGTAGGTAGTTTCCCTGATCCAATCGTCCTGTCAGTCAACTCGACGGATTCGGCACAGAGCTCCAGAGGAACTCATGCAATCGCGAAGCCACTTTCTCGCTGCGTCTCTGGTTGCTATTTTTTCGTTGGGCCTGACGCCGATCTTCGAAAAGCTTGCCGTTGAGACCGGCAATGGATTGCCGGGCATAGTACTGTCCATGAATCTGATAACTGTGATGCTGCTGGCCCTGCCTGGCTGGCGTCATCGTCCCAGCCGGCTTGCATCCCGCTGGACAAGCCTGTTGCTGGTTGGCAGCCTGGCATCCGGCCTGGTTGTGTTTTTGAATCTGTGGGCGCTGGAGACGACAAGCGCAACCCATCGCAGCGTGTTCCAGGCCATGTACCCGGCCGCGACAGCAGTATTTGCCTACAAACTGCTCGGTGAACGATTGCCGGGGATCAGTTACGTGGTCATCGCCACAATGACAGCGGGTGTAATCCTTATGAGCATCCGTGGATTCCACTGGCAACTTGTCAAAGGCGACATCCTGCTGTTGTTAACCCTGCCAATGATGGGTTTGTGCGATGCCTGGGCGAAAGCAGCGCTTGGAACATTGACTCCTCAATGGGTGGCTCTTGGAAGATTCCTCTTCGGGACATTGGTATTGCTGTTGATCTTCCTGCCCGGCGTTGAGTCTATAACCTGGCCGACTGGCGAAACCTGGTTGTGGGTTTTCCTTTCTGCAGCCTCCATCAGTCTTGGAATCAACATGCTGTACCTGGCGATGCAGATCGAAGGTGCCGCACTCGCAGCAGCGATGATGAGCCTGGCGCCGGTAGTGACACTGGTGATGGAGTGGTATTGGCTTGGTATGGCTTTCAGGGTCATCGAGTTACTTGGTATGACGCTGGTTCTAATGGGCGGGTTCCTGTTGACTCGCCCGGCATTTCAGTCATTTTGACTGCGAAACAGCCGGAGCGTTGTGGGACTTAATCAGAGGTTCCCTTTAATGGCAGAGCGTTTTTATAAGAAGACAAGCCCCCGGCGCTCACCCGGTTGTCCATGTTAGCCTTGCCCACTATGAAGTCACCACTTGCTGCTGTACTTGCCAGCACGACCTTCGTCGCTGTTCTTGTTGGATTGCTGATTTGGTTTGATGTCGACCAGCAACTGATTGAATTGCTGCAGTGGATTAACCGCCAGGGGCTGTGGGCAGGATTCTGGTTCATCCTGATTATGGCCACGGCTACGGTGTTGCTTCTGCCAGGAGTACTGTTCACAACGGGAGCGGGTTTCGTCTTCGGGGTTGTTTACGGAACAATCTATGTTGTAGCGGGAACTACCATTGGCGCAGTGATAGCTTTCCTCATTGCCCGCTATCTGCTTGGCAAAACCGGCCGCAGGTTGATTTTGCGTCATTCCAGAATACACCAGATTACCGAAGAGATGCGTCGGCACGAACTGAAAGTCGTCATGCTGACAAGGTTGATTCCGTTTTTCCCGGGAAAGTTGTCAAATTACTTTTATGGAATAACCAGTTTTACTTTGCGTGGTTTTTTTGCCGGTACGTTCATAGGGTTGATTCCGTTCTCGCTCCATAATGTTTACCTGGGGTCGCTGGCAGCCAGTCTGGGTAATCTTGAGTCGGGAGAGGAGCACGCACTCCGTTGGAATGGTCGATCTATCTGTTGGGGTTTCTGGCCACGCTGCTGGCGGTCTGGTATCTGAACCATATTGCGCGCCAGAACGTTGGCAGGGTACTCGTCACCGGATTCCAAGGAGTTTAAAACCAGATGAAATTATTTTGGTTGGCTCCCGCTTCGCTTTATTCTACGCAAGGCGGCACCAGCCAGGGTTTTCTCTGATCCTATCCAATTATTTGCGAGACTACGGGCCCTCGCCCAGCCCTCGGAAGTGGGAGAACCGGTTGAGCTGCTCAGGGCCGGCGTGGTTTTTCATGCCCGCGGACTTATCAACAGCAGAATCATTCAGCACAATCTGGATTGGCTTTGGCCCTATTGGGTGGAAAGGCAGTACAACCCGCTGGATATTTCCTTCACACCGCGGGCCTTCGCCATAACTCACATTAATCAGACGCATCGGAACTGGACAGCCATAGGAATGCCTGACCTGGACCAACACCCGGTTGTGGATCCGCGGGGGCTGTTAACGCCGCTGCTGGATGGCTGGTCGCTGGATGCCTGGGTGGTTGATGAAAGGGGCGACCGGCTTCTGCCTTGCCGGCAGCAGAAAGTCCATCAGGTCTACCTGATGGAGCCGCAAGTCGCAGTGGAAACAGTTAGCGGCGATAAGGGAAATGAGCTGCGGAGCCAGTAGTGCTTCAGGATGGTCGGCCGCGTTGCGGGGACTCTGGCAGGCCTCTGACCATTGCCAGGGTAGTACGTGGTTGGTAGTGAGCGCCCGACCCTACAACCCTGAGGGAATGAGTTTCGTATCTTCCGTGGCACTGGAGGATGCAGGCAATTGCTGGCGGATTAACGGAAAGGATGACGTTCGATTCAGCGCACCCGCTGAACGCCAGTTGTTGTCGAATTACGCGGATGGCGACGTATATCTCCGTCTTCTGGAACGGAGCAAGGAAAAAGCGGTGGGTTCTATCAGTTGTCAGGCGGGGCTTGCCAGCGCGGCAGCACTGTTCCGGCTTAAAGGCAGAAGGAGCCTGGAGGTAACGATTCCATTGCTTAACGGGCGCCCTGCGGAAGTTACAGTCCCGGGTTGGCAAGATGAAAGGTATTCGGCATGTCGGTTGCAGTGCCCCGACCCCAAGTATCAATACCTTTTATGACGCGGCCATAACCTCGTTGATTTTACATTCACCCCGGATGTCTATCCAGGGCCTTATACCTATAAAAGGTTCTGGTTTCGGGATGCAGCATTCATAATCCACGCCATGCTCTGTACCGGCCTGGAGGATCGCCGTCAGGCCCTTGACGAGTTTTTCCCGACAGACGCCGCTGGGAACTTTCGCTCTCAGGAGGGCGAATGGGATTCAAACGGTGAGGTGCTTTGGATTCTGGAGCGGTATCGGGACTCTTCCGCTTTAGAGGCGTTGGCCAGATAAGTCGGGATGATAAGTCCCGTCACAAGCAACGAACTAAACTCAGAGGAGGATTCAATGAGGATGATACAACTCGATAAGCTGTTGATCGCAGGACTCTTACTCTTAACTGCAAACACGGCTTTTGCAGACGTGGATGCGGATGAACTGCGCGGCAGGGTACTGGACGTTGACACCAATGCAAGGACTCTGACTCTTCACCTAATCGAAGTGGGTGAAAATGTCGATGAGCCGGTCAACTCGATTCAGACCTACAAAATACCTGAATCCGTGGTAATCCATGACGAATTCAGGACCGAGATTCTGTCTGATTCCCTGGGAGACATCGCGGAAGACGAAATTGTCACTGTGGAACTGGATGTAGACGACCGTGCCATGGCCCGTGGCATCCTGTATGACGGTCACTAGTAGTCATCAGGAACAAGCAGATCAATCACCGTCCCGCACGGTGATTTACCACACTTCGGGCCAGCTTCCAGGGCTGGCCCGAGTCGTTGTCCAGACCCAGCCGCCAGCAAGTGGTTTATCCGGAGCTTCTGCCCATTGACCCTGAGTCACGGGGGCACCGTCAAGTCCACGAGACAACATCAGGGATTGGTCTGAATCAATCCTGCAGACACCGTAATGTTGTCGTCATGTTTCAGCCTGGTGATACCTGTTGGTAGTGTTCCACTTCACCGGATCATAGAATCGATGCAGGCACTCACGCCACTGAAGGTACTTTTCAGACTTGCGGAATCCTTCCGTATGGTCTTCCAGTTTTTCCCAGTTGACCAGCAGGAGGTAGCGGCCCGGATTTTCAAGGCAGCGTAGCAGTTGGTTGGACACGTGGCCGGGCATACCGGCAATTATCCGTCGGGCAGTTACGAATGCCGCCTCAAATTCATTCTCCAGTCCCGGCTTCACATCCAGTATGGCTGTTTCAAGAATCACATTTTTCTCCCTCTACAGGACCCGGCGGCTGGCGAAGTCGTTTGTCTTCGGTCGCGTTGTTGTCAGGCAGTATCCCACCACGGTTCCCCGGTGTCATGTAACGGCCCTATAATCCCGGACCGGAGGATCGACTGTCAGGTTCCTAAGGTTTAAGCTGTCAATTGTACAGGCCAGTCATAATAGGCTGTCACGTTTATTCAGGAGCCGTTCGCTATGAAAACTACCGGTCATAAGCCTCAATTGAAAACTGTAGATCACAACCGTCATCAGGCCGGCGGGGAATTGAAAGATCCAGTCTGCGGGATGACTGTGACCAGTGAATCGGACCATAAGGCATCCTATCAAGGGATGGATTATTTCTTCTGTTGTGCCGGCTGCCGGCAGAAATTTTCCGCGGATCCGGAAAAATACCTGGTGCCCAGGAAGGAAGAAGCTCAGGACCAGAATGCCTGGTACACCTGCCCCATGGATCCCGAAGTGCGCCAGCGCGGTCCCGGCACCTGCCCCAAGTGCGGCATGGCACTGGAGCCGGAGACGCCCACCTGGAGGAAGTGGAAAATCCGGAGCTGATTGATTTCCGGCGCCGCTTCTGGGGAGCCTGCCTTTCACCGCAGGCGGTTTGTACTGGCGATGTTCGGGCACGGCAGGGGCTGGGTGCCGGGTGACTGGCAGAACTGGATCGAACTGGCACTGGCGTCGCCGGTGGTGCTGTGGGCCGGTCAGCCATTCTTCATCCGTGGCGTGCAGTCGGTAATCAATCGCAGCCCCAATATGTGGACCCTGATTGGTCTGGGAACCTCGCTGGCCTACCTCTACAGCCTGGTCGCCACCCTGGCGCCCGGCGTGTTTCCCGGCGTCCTTCGTGATGGATGGCCGGGTCAGTGTGTATTTTGAGGCGGCTGCAGTGATTATTTCCCTGACCCTGCTGGGCCAGTTGTTCGAACTGAGAGCCCGGGCCCGGACTTCCGAGGCAATCCAGGCGCATTGCTGCGACCTGGCACCGAAAACCGCCCGGCGCATCGACGCCGACGGCAGTGAGGAGGATGTGCCTGTCGATGACATTGCGGTGGGCGATCGCCTGCGGGTGACGCCCGGTGAGAAAATCCCGGTGGACGGCGATCGTTGAAGGGCGCAGCTCGGTGGACGAATCCATGCTCACCGGTGAGCCCATTCCGGCGACCAGGAGCAAGGGAGACCGGGTCATCGGCGCAACGCTAAATACTTCCGGTAGTCTGGTTATCCGCTCGGAGCACGTTGGCTCGGACACCACCCTGGCGCAGATAGTCAGCCTGGTCGCCCAGGCCCAGCGTTCCCGGGCACCCATGCAGCGCGCTGGCCGACGTGGTGGCCGGCTACTTCGTGCTGACTGTGGTGACCATCGCCGTCGTGACCTTCTTCGCCTGGGGACTTTTGGGTCCACGAACCCAGCTGGGTGTACGGACTGATCAATGCGGTAGCCGTACTGATCATCGCCTGTCCCTGTGCGCTGGGCCTGGCAACGCCGATGTCCATCATGGTGGCCACCGGCAAGGCTGCCACCCAGGGCGTGCTGTTCAGGGACGCCGCGGCAATCGAGGCGATGCGGCGCATCGATACCCTGGTGGTGGACAAGACTGGTACCCTGACCGAGGGGAAGCCGGTACTCCAGGAAGTCCGGCCACTGACCGGCTTTAATGAACAAGCAGGTGCTGCAGCTGGCAGCCAGTCTCGATCAGGGCAGCGAACACCCGCTGGCACGGGCGGTTGTCGCTGCTGCCCGGGAACGGAGATACAACCTGCAGCAGGTGCTGGACTTCGACTCTTCGACGGGCATCGGAGTGTCCGGCCGGGTGGGTGAAACCGCCCTGCTGCTGGGTAACACTACGTCTTATGAATCAGAATAGTGTCACGATTTCCGCGGCTGAGGCTGAAGCGGAAAGCCTCCGAGAAGGTGGTTCCAGCGTGATTTATCTGGCCGCCGACGGCAGGCTTATCGGTCTCCTGGCAGTGGCGGACCCGATCAAGGAAAGCACCCGGGATGCGATCAAGGCGCTACACGAACGCGGCCTGAAACTGGTCATGGCGACAGGCGATGGCGAGGTGACAGCACGGGCTGTCGCTCATCAGCTGGGTATCGACGAGGTACACAGCGAGGTCACACCACAGGACAAGCTGCGCTTGATCGAATCGCTGCAAAGTAACGGGGAGCGTGTAGCCATGGCAGGCGACGGCATCAACGATGCCCCGGCCCTGGCCAGAGCCGATGTAGGGATCGCAATGGGGACCGGAACCGATGTGGCCATGAGCAGCGCCCAGCTGACACTGGTGAAGGGGGATCTACGTGGCATCAGCCTGGCGCGCATCATTTCGGAACAGACAGTCGCCAACATGCGGCAGAACCTGCTGTTCGCGTTAATGTACAACAGTATAGGTGTGCCGGTCGCCGCCGGTGTTCTGTACCCATTCTTCGGCATTTTGCTGTCGCCAATGATCGCCGCCGTGGCCATGAGCATGAGCTCGGTCTCAGTGGTGACCAATGCCCTGCGATTGCGGAATAAGTAGCAGCCGGTATGCAGCGATCGAATCGCTTTATTCAGGATGTTCGATGAAATTGGCTGCCAATGTCGATGACGGTTTCGCAGTCAAGAAGAGTCAATGCCGGCTGGTGGGCCAGTATTTGACGAGTGGCCCCTGATAATTTCCACAGCAATGAAGTGGAAGCTAGGTCCTGCAGATCCACAAAGGCGCCAGCTCAACAGGCGTAAAGATGTGACTGTACGCGAATACCTGGAAGAAGATGGCAAGGGGCGTTCAGTCGGGCGAACTTTCCCGCGCCCAGGCGGCAGTCTTCAGACTGGTTTCGCGACCGGTAACCCGGAACAGTGCCAACAGCGCAAAGCCGGTGAGTATTCCGGGAAACCCCTCATAAACTGCATCTTGCAGACCCGCAATGCGCCAGCCCAGGGCTACTGCCAGTCCAAGAAAGATGGCTGCCAGGCTCTTCAACTGGCCGGGTTGCCAGCCCAGGCAGAAAGCAATAAGCAGCGGTGCGAAGGCGCTCGCCAGACCTGACCACGCCATCACCACCAGGCTGAAGACACTTTCATTATTCATCAGCGCCAGTCCCAGCGCACAGCCGGTAGTGACGACAGTGGTGACCTTGATCAGCCGGGTTTTCTCGATGCGGTGGGGCAACAGGTCGTGGGTGATGGCCGCTGAACAACTGAGAATCAGAGAGTCGGCAGTGGACATGGTCGCTGCGAAAATTCCAGCCAGTACCAGACCTACAAGCGCCGGCGGAAGCAGTTCCAGCGCCATCAGCGGCAGCGCCAGCTCGGCGTCGAAGGAGCCGCTGTCGGGAAGATACACCCTGGACAGGAGACCGACACCGGTAGCCAGGCAATAAAAAACCAGGTACCACAGGTAATACCACAGCCTGGCGCGGGACATCTCGTCTGCGTCTTCAAGGGCCATAAAGCGGACCATGATGTGTGGCTGGCCGATGACTGAAAGGCCGGCGAATAGCCAGCCGGCGGCGAACAGGAAACCGCCGATGGCGCCCGGGGCCACGAGACTCTGGTCATCAGGGAACCAGTTGAGAAATCCGTCGACGGCGCCGAGCTGAACCATTGCCCCGTCAAGGCCGCCCAGGGCGGCAACTGCGACGTAAAGCAGGACCGACATGGCGGTCATCATAACGATGGACTGTGCGGCATCGGTCCATATCGAGGCGCGAATTCCTCCAGCGAAGCAGTAAAGGGTCACCATGACGGCACCCATGACCGCGCCAGCCCAGCCTGGCCAGCCAAACAACACCTGCAGCGCCTTGCTTCCAGCGACAAGTTGCGCGCCAGCATAAGTCAGCAGGAACAGCAGTGAGATCAGACCGATCACACGTTGCAGTTGCCGGTTGTTGCCCCCGTACCAGTTGGCAAGAACACCGGCATAACTCACTTCGTCAGTGGCCGCCGAAGCCAGTCTCAGACGCCGGTGTACAAATAACGAAGACAGGAAGTCGCCAAGTATCCAGCCAAACATCAGCCATATCGAAGCAAGCCCGGTAGCATAGGTATAGCCGATGACCCCGATGAACATGTAACCACTGTTATTGGTTGCCACAGCGGACAGGCCCACCAGCCAGGGTTTGATTGAACTGTCGGCCAGGTAGTAGTCGTGCCGGGTGCCTCGGCTCCTGTTTACCGACGACAGGCCGATCAGTGTAAACCCGAGTAAAAATCCGATAAAAGCGACGACAGTCGGTAACAAAATCCGGTCCTGTAGTCAGATTGCGGCAATCGGTGGCTGGGCGGCGCAAATGGCGCTGCCATGGTTATGGATCTCAATCAGTCCCTGATGCAGGCTTTTCACCGCCGCTTCGTAGTCCTGTTCTTCGACGATAAACTGCATGTCAACCTGGCGCATGGACTGGTGCATTGCCTGCACATTGATCTTCCGATCTGCCAATGCTGTGACTGCCCGGGCCAGAATGCCTGGCACCTGCATGTCACTGCCGATGGCTGATACGATCGCAGACTTGCGCTGATTGATTTCCGCCTCGGGAAAAGTCTGTTCCAGCACTCTGCGGATGCGTTTCATGGTCTTCAGGTTGGCCGCCAGATAATGTGTAATAGTGTTGGCATTAATGTCCTTGGATACTATCTGGGCATTGAAACGCTGCAGTACCGCGAGGATTTCCCGATCGAACTGCTCGATCTGCCCAACCATGCTCTGATCGAAAAATTCCAGCGAGTAAATTCCCGTACGGCCGGCAATGATCTCAACCCGGGGTGTACTGCTGATGTAGTCCGCGGTGATTGTTGTGCCGGCGTGTTCCGGTTCAAAGGTGTTCTTTACCCGCAACGGAATGCCGCTTTCACGCAAACCCTTGGCAGCCTTCGGATGAATGGCTTCCATGCCGAGATTGGCCAGTTGATCGGCTACATCGTAATTGGTTCGGCCAATGGGAACGGCCTGTTTCCGGCCCACCAGCCGGGGATCGGCACTACTGAGATGATATTCCTTGTGGATGATCGCTTCGGCGGCATCGGTGACTACCGCGATGCGGCTGAAGGTCATCTCGCTGTAGCCACGATTGAAGGTGGTCATCAACCCTTCTTCAGTATGTGCATAGCCGGTAACGATGGGAACCTGGCTGGTCAGGTCGATATCCTTGAATGCGAGCCGGATACGCTGATCCAGGGTCATGTGGCGGCCTGACTTCCATCCGCTTAAATCAACAAAAACTGCATTGACTCCGTCCCGTTGCAGCAGACGGGCCGTATTCCATGCGCTGTGCACTTCGCCGATACTGGCGAGCATTTCCCGAACACTGTTCAGGTGCTGTTCGAGGGAAAAATGGCCGTGGCCGCAAAGTCGTTGTAGGTCCACGAGGCACTCGCTGGCCGCCTGCAATCTCTTGTCGATAAACGAATCTGCCTGCTTCTGCAGCAATGACTCAGGGAAGAGATCGGCATTGAGAGCGTGTAACCTGGCCCTCAGCTTCTGCAGGGATTCCTGCCATCCCTCGTCGTTTTCACCACTGGCAAAAAGACTGTAAACGCCGGGTTTGCCTGTTTTTTTGTGCTCCAGCAGATCATTCGTCACTCCTCCATAAGCCGAGACTACGAATATACGCTGGTAAAACGTGCCCCTGCGACCTGGATTCATGAAAATATTGTCTCTTACCGCGCCATAGTCGCTCATGGACGTACCGCCAATTTTTTCAACACTGTGAGTGTTCACTTTCATTCTGTGGTTTCCTTTATTACTACTGGGCGCATTCAATACACAGCCGGGTAACCGGAACCGCTTTCAGGCGCAGGAAGGGTATCTCGCAACCGCAGTTCTCGCAGAGACCGGCGTCATCGCTCTCCAGCCACATCAGGTTTGCCTTTAACCTGGCGAGCTCCTGCTTTTCTGCCAGCGTAATTCTTGACCTGACGGCGGAACTGATCTTCAGGTCCATCCTGGCTGATTCGTCGTCGGGTTGCCTTTCGCCGTCGGCCTGTTCAATGAACAGCAAGGCCTCAAGGGTTTCGATGCGTTCGCTGATCCGCCGTTTCAAAGTGTTGAGCTCACTACTTTTCATCAGCAATTTCTGGGTATTTCCCTGCGTGAATTCCCGGGCCTGGTGTGACGGTGCCCGGTCTTGGTTTCTCTTTGAGAGGAACGATGTGTTTTCTGCTGCAGATGTACTCTGGGCGGGGTGGTTGCCGGCAGTAGGGATCACCTACCCGGTTGCTCAGTGCGTTATAAACAAAAAACACATTGGATCGTGGAAACGGGGTGATATTGCTTCCTGATCCGTGAAGAACATTACAGTCGAATACAATGACACTGCCGGGCTTGCCGGTGGCGGCAACGATTCCATTTTCCCGGGCCAACCGTTGCAGGCTGCTTTCATCCGGCACTCCATACGCCTGCTTTTTAAGGGAATTGCGAAAATGTTCGGCCGGCGTCTCTCCTTCACATACCACGTATTTATGGTGTGATCCTGGAATCAACAGAAGTGGCCCATTGGTTTCGAAGTTACCGGTCAGTGTAATGGACATGCTGAGTGCGCGCATGGCAGGCATACCATCTTCGACGTGCCAGGTTTCAAAATCCGAGTGCCAGTAAAACTCTCTGCCTTTGAAGCCAGGCTTGTAATTGACCCGGGACTGGTGAATATAGACCTGGTCACCCAGTATGTAGCGGGCCAGGTCCGCAAGTCGGGGGTCGGCTGCCAGCTCTCTGAATATAGGGCTGCCAGCATGAACCCTGAAGACAGACCGTACTTCACCACTGTCCGGTTCGCTGATTAATTCACCTGAATCTCTGATCTTCGGGTCTGACCGTAAGCGATCGAGTTCCTTTTCAAAAAGGGCCACTTCACTCTCATTGAAAACGCCGTCAAGAATCATGTATCCCTTTTCCTGATAGCTGTGGACAAGCTCCAGGTCGATTGGGCAGAAATGGGAGGATTCATAGACGACCGGATCCTCCCGTTCCAGTATCCGGCCTGTGAGTTTACCCCGGGATGGATAACGGTCCTCCCGCGGTTGTGGCTGTCGTAATGCGGTATTGCTCATAAAAAAAATAGTCCTCAACCTATTACTGTTTCAGCCTCAAGTTCATAGGCGCCATCAGCATTGTGTACTTCCTTGCCGTTCAGCGGCGGATTGAAGACGCAGGCCATCGTCATTTCACTGAACGCGCGTAGTATGTGCCTGTCGTGCTTGTCAAGGTTGTACAGCGTGCCCGGAGCGATGGGGTAGGTTCTGCCATCTTCTACCGTTTCAACTTCCCCCTGGCCCGCAATGCAATAAACAGATTCCAGGTGATTCTGGTAGTACATCTGGAAATCGGCCCCGGCGTATATGGTTGTGATATGAAACGAAAAGCCCATGCCATCGTCCTTAAGAAGCAGTCTGGTACTCTCCCAGTTGCCGTCAGGTGACACAACTCGACGGTCGGTCTTTTCCGCCTCATTCAAGTTTCTGACAATCATGTGCTGTTACTCCCCAGGTTAATGAATTCGTTTCTGACTGCGATTTATCTCAAGCGATGCCCCGCGCTCCAGCCTCCGGTTTCCTCGCTTTCCAGGATCCCAGGTGGTCTACCGGTTCAGGGATCGTGTCTTCTCCGGCGCAGGTTTCCCGAATGGCGTGTTCGAGGATGTCGAGCCCCTCCATGAGATGCTCGTCTTTGATTGTCAGCGGGCAGAGTATCTTGACCACGTGATCATCGGCGCCGCTGGTCTCTATAATCAGGCCACGTTTGAATGCTTTTTTGGTAATCGAGCCGGCCAGTTCGCCGTTGACGCAATTGATGCCCTGGAACATGCCGCGGCCCCGGGTGGTGAAATTCCCTTCGCCGTACTTGTTCACGATACTCTCGAGTTTCCGGGAAATCATCGCGCCCTTTCTTCGGATTTCGTCAGCAAAACCGGAATCGCTCCAGTAGTGATCGATGGCAGCTTTGGCGGTTACGAAGGCAAGGTTGTTGCCACGGAATGTACCGTTGTGCTCTCCTGGTTTCCAGAGGTCAAGGCCGGGTTTGAACAACAGGACAGCAAAAGGCAGCCCATACCCGCCGAGGGATTTGGACAGGGTAATCATGTCCGGTTTGATGCCCGCTTTTTCAAAGCTGAAGTAAGTGCCCGTGCGGCCGCATCCTGCCTGAATGTCGTCGACTATGAGCAATACGTCGTGCTTTCTGCACACCCGTTCGAGATTTTGCAACCAGTCAAATGACGCTGTCTGTATCCCGCCCTCGCCCTGGACGGTCTCCACAAGTACAGCGGCGGGAAGGTCGATGCCGCTGCTGGAATCGGAAAGTACCTTATCGAGGTATGCGGTTGTGTCTGTTCCTTTTCCAAGGTACCCATCGTATGGCATTCGACTGACACCGTTAAGCGAAACTCCCGATGCGCCTCGGTGGTGAGAGTTGCCAGTTGCGGCAAGAGCGCCAAGAGTCACACCATGAAAGCCATTGGTGAAAGAGACAATATTTTCCCGCCCGGTCACGTTTCGGGCGAGTTTCAGGGCAGCCTCCACGGCGTTGGTCCCTGTCGGCCCGGTAAATTGCACGACGTAGTCCATGTCGCGGGGGCGCAGAATTTTTTTGTCAAAGGCTTCCAGAAATTCCCTTTTCGCTCGCGTGTGCATGTCAAGGCCGTGAGTGATTCCGTCGCTGGCGATGTAATCAATCAGCTTTTCCTTGAACAAGGGATTATTGTGGCCGTAGTTCAGAGTACCCGCACCTGCCAGGAAATCCAGGTACTGGTTGCCATCTTCGTCATACAGAAACTCTCCCTGCGCCTTGTTGAATACGCGTGGAAAGGAGCGTGCATAGCTCTGTACTTCCGATTCGATTTCATCAAATATCTTCATCATCCGTTCTCCTTGATCAGGGAATGAAAAGTCGTGGCCGGTCTGGGCCACTATTGAGATGGGTCGCTGCCGTGCTCAGGTGCAAACTTGAAGGAGCCGATTCGTGCCAGAAACTCCGATTCATGGGCATTGTCAAAATGAGCCTCCCGGTCGAACAGAGCAGTGCGCTCCAGGGTTGCTCCGAGCTGGTCGGCCAGAGACTTGAAGAGTGCCCAGGATGCCTGATTAGAGTCGGTGATAGTCGTTTCAAGCTGGGCAACACGGCGGCACACGGGGCGTGTCAGGACATGGGAAAGCATTCGTCTGGCTATACCCTGTCCCCGGGCAGCTTTGCCTACGGCAACCTGCCAGACGAACAATGTTTCCGGTTCCTGTGGTTTCAGGTAGGCGGATAGGAATCCTTCCAGTCGACCGTCAATTTCCGCTGCAACGGATGTCTCCGCAAAGTGAGAACACTGGAGAAGATTGCAGTACATCGAGTTGGTATCGAGTGGTGGGCATTGTGCAATCAGGCGGTGAACCCGGGCGCCATCGGTACTGACCGGTTTACGGAGCGTCATGCTCCTGGGTTCTTTATTCATAGTGCGTTGTCGCGTTTAATCCTCAGAAATAAATTAGTACACAATTTAATAATGTGGGTTTCCAGGTGCGTTCTGGATTTATTGTTCTTATTCTGGTGGCGGTGATGCCCGCTACCTATTGATGAAGTAACCGCTTATTAATCATATAATTAATCAGAGATTCCTCAGCAGAAAAATTCTGGACAAAGAATTGTTGCTAATTCGCGGAACGCATTGTACACAAAATGAAATACTTTGTACACTAAGGACAATGCCCCTGTGGGTGGCA